>RXIY01000082.1:0-19308 GCA_003963405.1 Hyphomicrobiales bacterium | reverse complement strand
CCAACGGCGTCCTTCTCGATAGCGTCGGCAGCGCCGGCTTCAGTCGAAAGGCCGAACGCGTGGCGCTGTTGCCCGGCGTCCAGTGGTCGGAGGACGGGCTCGGCACCAACGCCATCGGGACCGCTATCACGGAGTGTAAGCCCGTCGAGGTGCGCGGCGCAGAGCATTATCTGCCGCGCAACCACATTCTCCATTGCGCAGCTGCGCCATTGCTTTCGCCGCAGGGCGAACTTCTCGGCGTTCTCGACATTTCGGGCGACGCCAGGGAACGGCATCTTCACTCGATGGGGCTTGTGCGGTGGGCTGTCCAAATGGTGGAGCGCCGTATCGCCCTCGATTTTCGACCCGGGCAGGAATTGATCCGTTTCCATACCAACCCCAGTCTGGTCGGAAGCCACCGGGAAGGATTGGTGATCGTCGAGGACGGCCGCATCGTCGGGGCGACCCCCAAGGCCATGGAGTTATTGGGGAGTAGTTGGCGCGAACTCCTCGGGACGAGTCCCGACGATTTGTTTACGCAAAAGATTTCTCGCAGCGGAGGAGAAGCGCTAAAAACCGCGAAGGGCCTCACATTTTACGGACGTTGCGAGGGTGGCAAGACCGCGTCCAAAGTTCCGGCGTCCCAGGCGCGCGTTCCGCCGCAAAGCGCGGCGGCGGGTCCCGAGGATCCATCGCTCGAGCCAATCCTCGATCGCGCCAAGCGAGTGCTCAATGCAGGGATGTCGGTGCTGATTCTCGGGGAAACAGGCGTCGGCAAGGAGCACCTTGCCCGTCGTCTTCATGCGTTGAGCAATCGTCGAACCGGGCCATTCGTTCCCGTCAATTGCGGCGCCTTGCCGGAATCGCTGATCGATTCGGAATTGTTTGGCTACGAAGAGGGCGCCTTCACCGGCGCCCGGCGCCGAGGAATGCCAGGCCGCGTGCGCGAAGCTAATGGCGGAATCCTGTTCCTCGACGAGATCGGCGATATGCCGCTCGATCTTCAGGCGCGGTTGTTGCGCGTCCTGCAAGAACGCCAAGTTACTCCCCTGGGAGGGCGGCCGAGTCCGGTCGACTTCGCTCTGATCTGCGCGACCCACCACGACCTGCGGGCGCTCGTGGCGGAAGGCGCCTTCCGCGCGGATTTGTTTTACCGGTTACAGGATTACAGCGTGCGGCTTCCGGCCTTGCGCGAACGGATGGATCGCGGCGATCTCATCAAGCGGCTCTTCCTCGCCTATGGCGGCCGTTCGGCCGGCCTCGAGCTTGACGAGGAGTTGCTCAACGCACTCATGCGATATTCCTGGCCTGGCAATATTCGCGAACTCGTGAGCGCGCTGCGCGGAATGATCGCATTGGCGCAACCCGGGATGCGCCTCGAACCCGCCGATTTGCCCCCCCAAATTCGCGAAGAAATCGGCGCCGGGAGCGATGGCGTGCTCACGAAGAGCATCGCTTTGACCGAGACTACGATCGCCGAGGCGTTCAAGGCGGCTAACGGCTGCGTCACAGAGGCGGCGCGATTGCTCGGCGTGCACCGCAGCACTCTTTATCGCCGTTTGCCAAAGTCCTCCTGACGGAGGATCGTCCGCTAGCCAAGGCGGCGAATTAGGGAAGCGTGACATGGAAATGGGGACGGGCGCGCAAGCTGCGGAGTTGCAAGCGGGGCAAGCCTCGCTCGGCGACATTGCACAAGTGACTGCAACGGCCGACGCGCTCGCGCTGATCGCCAAGCTCGCGAACAAGCATGGACCGCTCATGTTTCATCAGTCGGGGGGATGTTGCGACGGCAGCGCCCCCATGTGCTTTGCTCAAGGCGACATGATCGTCGGCGAACACGACCGGCGCCTCGGCTTTATCGGCGGCGCGCCGTTCTACATCAGCGAATCGCAATTCGAATATTGGAAGCACACGCAGCTCATTATCGACGTCGTACCGGGCCGCGGCGGCATGTTCTCGCTCGAAGGTCCGGAGGGCCTGCGTTTCCTGACGCGCTCGCGGTTGTTCACCGACGACGAAATCGCGCGGCTTTCGGCCCAGGGCAGATTGTAGGTTTGAACACAACGCCACAGGGGATGGCAATGCCGAATTCATCATCGAGCGAGAGATCGCTGGCGCAGGTAAGCTGGGGCGGCAAGACTTGACGGCGATTTCGCAGAAATCTTGCGGCGTCCTGAACGAGTTGGGGCCGCGAATTCAGTGGGTCGAGAGCTACGTCACCGACGATAAGGTGTATTGCGTTTACATTGCGCCCGACGCGGAGACGATCCGCGAGCACGCGCGGCGCGGCGGCTTCCCCGCCACCGAATCTCGGAAGTGAAAACCATCATAGACCCCACAACAGCCGAAAATCGGTAGTGTGATCCTGGCGTCTTCGCGGACGCGGAACCGGAGACGACGACAGCTGGGTTAATCTCTGGGAGCGCCAAATGTTTTCGATGATGGCGCTCCCAGTTAGTTTATGTTCTTGCGAACTGAATCAAAACGGCAAGAGCCTCGGGACACCCCAATCCCCGCCGAACCGGTAGGTCAGACCGGCCGAGACAATCAGCGGATTGATTTTCACGGCCGCATTGACTGGGACGTAGATCGCGCCGAGAGCCGGCGCCGCTGGAGCAAATGCGACGACATTCGCATGAGCGTTCGGCTCCATCATTACGTATTTGAGGTCGAAGTTTACGCCCCAATGCTCATTGAGCATATAGTCAAAGCGCCTTGGCCAACGACGCCCCAGGACGGGGTGATGTTAAGGTTGTAGAAGCTCGCGTTGACACCGCCGAGACCGGCAAGGGCGGAGCCGGGAGCGAACCCCAACCACCAATTGTTATTGCCCGCGCGCGTGCCAAAATAGGCCGTAAAGTTCACGCCGACGCCGAGATACGGCTGAAAGGCGCCGAAGTTGGTAAAATGATACTGCAACATTACAGACGGGGGGAACACCCAGGTGCGGCCGACGTCGGCGCCAGTGAGCAGGCCGGCTCCCTGAATGTGATGCGGCGTGACGCAGCAGATCGTTTCGATCGCCCAGTTCTTATTGAGGTAATAGGCGACGTCCAGCAACGGAATGACCGACCAGGAGATGCTAGTGCTCGCGCCCGGGATGACCGTGCCCGGACCGCCGCTCAAGCCCGTCATTGGGCCAACGAACGGCGCGCCCGGGATCCCCGCGATCGGGTAAACCGAGCCGGCGTCAAAAACCGTCGCGGCGCCGTCCAATGGCAGCACGCTGCCAACCTTCAGGCGGACCTGGAATGGCTGATAGGCGTCAACGAAAGCGGGTGGCGGCGCGTTCTTGTAAGGCGGGAGATCCGCGCCTTGAGCGCAGTCGATCGCGGTTCCGATCACGAGAGCGGCAAGCGCGCCATAAGCGAAATCCCTTATCATTGGATCCTGTCTCCGTGTGAGTTCTCTTCCGTCGACGCGTTGCGCTTGGGCTAGAACGATTGCCGCACGAAAGCGTCCGAACGCCGGGTGGCGGCCAGACAACAGGAGCCCAGACAACAGGAGCAAAAGAGCGCAAGGAGCGTGCCAACGACCAGCGCGCAGTTAGCGGGCTGATATGCCATTGAATTATAACATTTGATTGGATTGCATATCCTGGGGTTGACGCGAGGTTCGTGCCAGAAGGGCATTAGTCTACCGTCGCGCTGCGACAGCCTTGCTGTAAAGCTCGCGACACTTGCAACACCCGTCCGTCGGTTGGCGCGAACTTTGTGGGAAGGTCGCTCATGCTCCCACGAACCCAGTCGCATAAAGTCGCGGTCATCGTCTTTCGATAATTTGACGAAATTATAGAGCGCCAGAACTGCGAGCGAGGCGCGGGTTCGGCTTTCGTCGCGGCTCGCTTGAGGCGACGTCGATCTGAAAATGCCGTTCGAGTTCGAGGCGGCCTCAAGCCGCCGTCAGTGCGGCTCTCCATGCCGGGCGCCGAGAAAATTCTGCGAACCCGCATACTCGGCGGTATCGACTCAGTTCGCGTTGTCGCAACCGTCGCGGCTGTCGTCGTCGGACCGTCGCGATGCGACGGATAAGAGAAGCGTCACCCGCATCATCTTTCGCGCGAACGCATCGCCAGCGTCAAACAACTGGAAAATACGTCAATTAATTCAAAGTAAAGGACAGGCGCATCCCCTCCCATCGCTTCGTGGCACGGGCCTTGCGTTGTTTGCTCTCGTTGTCTGGTCTCCTCCCCCCGACGGAGCAGACGGTCTTGTGCGTAGGCCAATGCGGCCGAAGGGCAAGCCGTCTCGCTTCGGGGCGAGATTCGCAACACACGTTGTCGCGCAGCGTGAACGAGATCGATCGCGACCTGCGTCAATCGTGCAGTTGATAAAGAAAAACGACAGTCGGGCTGAAATTACAGGCCGGTGGGAAACGCTAGGGGAGTGAAATGAGCACAACGACGGACTTCGCACCATCGAAAACCTCGACGCAGGAGGGCGGCGCGGCGGAAAGCAGCGCAAGCGCCTGGGTTCGTCCGACGACTCTTGGCATCGTCGGGTTGACTGTGTTCTACATGCTGTATCGCATCTATCAGGGATGGGCCGGATGGGAATACGGCCTCGACTCCACTGCGCCGGAGTTTCAGACCTATTGGATGAATCTCCTGTACGCGCAGCTGATCATTGTCCCAACGCTCGCGATCGCGTGGTGGAGCTATTTGTGGTTCACCCGCGACACCAACCTCGAGGCGGTCGCGCCAGCGGAAGAATTGCGGCGCTATTTCGTGTTGCTCGGCATGATCTGCGTTTACACTTTCGCGGTCTATTGGGGCGCCAGCTATTTCGCGGAGCAAGACGGCTCCTGGCATCAGACCGTCACGCGCGACACGAGCTTCACGCCGAGCCATATCGGGATCTTTTACCTGAGCTTCCCGGTCTATATCTCCTGCGGCGTCGCGGCGTTGATCTATTCGATTACCCGCCTTCCGCGCTTCGCCAGGAACGTCTCGATCCCGTTCGTGATCGCCGTCGCTGGGCCGTTCATGATCCTGCCGAACGTCGGCTTCAACGAGTTCGGCCATGCGTTCTGGATCATGGAAGAATGGTTTACGGCGCCTCTGCATTGGGGGTTCGTCGTCCTTGGTTGGACCGCTCTCGGCGTGTTCGGCCTCGCCTGCCAGCTCTGCTACGGCATTCTCGACGTCATGCGCAGGATGGGCGTCTGGGAAGGCAAGGAAGCGGTCTGACGCGGGCTGCGGATAGCCGCGCGACCCAACAAACGCAACAAATAGCCAAAGCGGTCCCTCGGGACCGCGAGGGAGGTCGCGCGCCTCGAAAGGCCGCTTCGACACAACAAAAAACTCGTAGGGATGGAAAGGGAAACACATGTCTATGTCATCAGCGACCGCGGGCGGCGGCGCCGCCGAAGACCCGGTCATCGCAGCTGCGGGACTGACCCGTGCGGGCGCGAAAGTGTCGAGAAACTTCGACTGGGTCATCGTTCTGATCGCGCTCTTTCTGATCACCGGCGCGTTCCACTTGCACTACATGCTGCTCGCGGGCGACTGGGATTTCTGGGTCGATTGGAAGGATCGGCAGTTCTGGCCGACGGTGGCGCCCGCGGCGGCGATTTGCTTCCCGGCCGCCGTGCAATATTTCCTCTGGACGTTCTTCCGCGTCCCGTTCGGCGCGACTCTGTGTATCGTCGCGTTGATGCTCGGCGAATGGATCAACCGGGTCCTGGGTTTTCATCTTTGGGCGCGCTTCCCCTATTCGCTGATCTGGCCGTCCTTATTGATACCGAGCGCGCTATTCCTCGACGCGGTGCTTCTTTTGACGCGCAATTGGTTAATGACGGCGATTTTCGGCGCCTGGGGCTTCGGGCTGCTGTTCTATCCGAGCAACTGGGTCATGCTTGCTGCGTATCACCTGCCGGTCGAACATATGGGCGAGACTACCTCTGTCGCTGATATGGTCGGCTATGCCTTCCCCCGTTCTGCGACCCCGGAATATTTGCGCTTTATCGAACGCGGGACATTGCGAACCTTTGGCGGCCACTCGAGCGCCGTGTCGGCGTTCTTCTCGGCCTTCCTGTGCATGGTGATCTACATCGGCTGGTGGTTCATCGGCTGGGCGTTCTCCAAGATGATATGGGTCGCCAACCCGCTGGCTGGCTACATGGGTCTCAAGAGCCCTCAACAATCCTGATCGGAAGGAGTCCGCAATGTTGAAGAACTCGACGCCAAGCGATCGGATGAACAGCAAGCCCTGGTCGATCCTGATCGCCGGAATGAAAGCCGCGACCATCGCCTTGAGCCTTGCGGCGGGAGCCGTTGGCTTAACCTCGTCGGCGCAGGCCCATGGCGAGCGCAACCAGGAACCGTTCCTGCGAATGCGCACGCTCCACTGGTACGATCTGAAATGGTCCGCGAGCAAACTGAAGGTCAACGACGAACTCGTCGTCACCGGCCGCGTGCGCGCCTTCGAAGATTGGCCCAACAACCTCCCGCATCCGATGTCGGTGTTTCTCTCGACCGCCGGTCCCGGCTCGGTCATGGCGAGAAAGGAATCCTACGTCAACGAGATGCCAGCGCTGCAATCTTTCGGAATGCAGAACGGTCGAGAATACGAGTTCAAGCTCGTGCTCCAGGCGCGCTATCCCGGACGCTATCACATTCACCCGACTCTACTCGTTAACGGGGCGGGCCCTCTTGCGGGGCCGGGAAGCTGGGTGGAAGTTTCGGGAAGCGTGGACGACTTCGTTTATCCGCTCAAGACGTTGACGGGCGAGGTCATCCCCAATCTCGCAACCTACGGCATGGGAACCGTTCTCGCCTGGCAAGGGCTGTGGGGCGTGATCGCCGCGTTCTGGATGTTGTGGTGGTTGCGGCGCCCATTGCTTATGCCTCGACATCTTGCCTTGTTGAGGGGACGTGAAGACCTTCTGATCACAAGGTCGGACATGATCCTCGGCGGTGTGATCGCCGTTGGAACCATCGTTCTGGTCTACGGCGGGGCTCATTGGGCGGAAAAGAAATATCCCATGACCCTGCCGCTTCAGGGCGGGAAGGCGATCATTGATCCTCTGCCGGAAGCAGCGAGAGCCGTGAATGTCAAAGTGGTGCGCGCGGTGTATGACGTGCCCGGCCGGTCGATGAGAATGACGCTGGATATCAAGAACAACAGCGACAAGGTTCTCACGGTCGGCGAATTCACGACCGCCAATCTTCGTTTCGTGAACAAGACGAATCCAGCGGCGATGGCGGCTGTGTCGCCGGATTATCCGACCGACATCGTCCCCAAAACCGGCTTGACCGTGGAAGGCGACAAACCGTTGGCTCCGGGCGAAACAACGCGCGTCACTCTCGACGCGACCGACGCGATTTGGGAGCTGGAGCGGCTTTCGTCACTGATCACCGACCCCGACAACCGGTTCGGCGGACTGCTGTTCCTGTATGACGACCAGGGCAACCGGCACATTTCGCCGGTGTACGGCGCGATCGTGCCGCACTTCACGGATGCGAACACGCACTTCTAAGGCACGAGCCTGTCCGATGATCCAAGAGCAGCGACCCTGAATAAATGGGTCGCTGTTCTGCTTTGGGCTGACCCAAAATGGGAACTTCGAATGTCCGAAAAGTTTTACGCCGTTCTCGCCGACCGGAAGAAGACGGCGCGCATCGATGACGACGCCTATTGCACGCTCTATGACCATTCGCTCAAGGACCCCGACGGTTTCTGGGCCGAGCAGGCCCAGCGCATCGACTGGATCACGCCCTTCACAAAAGTGAAGCACACGAGCTTCGACATGCATAACGTCTCAATCAAATGGTTCGAGGATGGCACGACGAATGTCGCGATGAATTGCATCGACCGGCACCTGTCCGAACGCGCGAATCAAACCGCCATCATCTGGGAAGGCGACGACCCTTCCATCTCACGCCACATCACCTACGCGGAATTGCACGAACACGTCTGCCGCTTTGCCAATGTGCTCAAGAAGCGCGGCGTCAAGAAGGGCGACCGCGTCACCATCTATCTGCCGATGATCCCGGAGGCCGCTTACGCCATGCTCGCTTGCGCGCGCATCGGCGCCGTTCACTCGGTTGTATTCGGCGGCTTCTCGCCGGAGGCGCTCGCCGGACGCATCGAAGACGCAGCGTCGGACGTGGTCATCACAGCCGACGAAGGCCTGCGTGGGGGGCGCAAGATTCCGCTCAAGGCCAATGTCGATGCGGCGCTGGAGAAAGTTTCGGCGAAATCCGTCATCGTCGTCACGCGCACGGGCGCCGACGTCGACTGGGTTCCGGGCCGCGACTTCCGGTACGAGGAGGAGGCGGCGAGCGTGCACCCCGACTGCCCCTATGCGGAGATGAACGCGGAAGACTCGCTCTTCATCCTCTACACCTCGGGCTCGACCGGCAAGCCCAAGGGCGTGCTGCATACAACGGGCGGCTATCTCGTCTACGCCGCCCTCACCCACGAACTCGTCTTCGACTATCGCGACCGCGACGTCTATTGGTGCACGGCGGACGTGGGCTGGGTGACGGGCCACAGCTATATCGTTTATGGGCCGCTGGCGAACGGCGCGACGACGCTGATGTTCGAGGGCGTGCCGAACTATCCTGACGTTTCCCGTTTCTGGGAGGTCGTCGACAAGCATGGCGTCAACATCTTCTACACGGCGCCGACCGCGATCCGCGCGCTGATGGCCGCTGGTGAAGCGCCGGTGAGGAAAGCTAGCCGCAAGTCGCTACGCCTGCTCGGCTCCGTCGGCGAGCCGATCAATCCCGAAGCCTGGGAATGGTATCACCGCGTCGTCGGTGAAGGGCGCTGCCCCATCGTCGACACATGGTGGCAGACAGAAACGGGTGGCATTCTCATCGCGCCGCTTCCGGACGCGATGGCGCTCAAGCCCGGCTCGGCGACGAAGCCCTTCTTCGGGGTGTCGCCCGAGATCGTCGACGCAAGCGGCAATGTGCTCGATGGCGCCTGCGAGGGCAATCTCGTCATCGCCGATAGCTGGCCGGGACAGGCGCGCACCGTTTTCGGCGATCACGAACGCTTCGCGCAGACCTACTTCTCAACCTATCCCGGCAAATATTTCACTGGCGACGGGGCGCGCCGCGACGCCGACGGATATTATTGGATCACCGGCCGCGTGGATGACGTGATTAACGTTTCCGGGCATCGCATGGGCACGGCGGAGGTCGAGAGCGCGCTGGCGGCCCATGAGAAGGTATCGGAAGCGGCGGTCGTTGGTTATCCGCACGACCTCAAGGGGCAGGGCATTTACGCCTATGTGACCCTCATCGACGAGGTCGAGCCAACCGAGCATTTGCGCAAGGAACTTGTGAGCTGGGTGAGACGAGAGATCGGCCCGATCGCCACACCCGACGTGATCCAATTTACTCCTGGCCTGCCCAAGACGCGCTCGGGCAAGATCATGCGCAGAATCCTACGCAAAATCGCCGAAGGCGAATTTGGCGCGCTCGGTGACACATCTACGCTCTCGGACCCGAACATCGTTGACGATCTCATCCAGAATCGACCTACTCTATAAAACCACAACGCAGGCGAACAACGCCGCCAACCTTACTCTCTTTCCTGGCATGCGTGTACACTCTGGGTTAGAGCGAATTCCGAAAAAGTTGACAGACTTTTTTGACAAGAGTTCGCTCCAGTTCTTGGATTTAGCGTGCTTTCTTATCGTTCGCATGATTCCATGCGAACGGAAAGCGCGCTAATTTTACTGTGTCATAAGTTTAATCTTTGGATTTTTCGTTGGCAACATGGACATCGGAAGAGTCGTCGCACCAGGGCGTGCGCCAACCTAATGCGGATGCTGGCGATTGATGACGCGACGTGGCGTTCGGGTCTGATCGGCGGATCCGCGGGGTCGATAACTTTCGGATAGGCGAGGCGCTTCGAGGATCGTGGTTTTGAGGCCTGAGGGGGGAATCAGACTCCGCTCGGAGACCAGGAATCCATAGGCTGCGACGCAGAGAGCCATGTGGTGGTGAAAGCCTCGCTAACCTCGTCCCTCATAATGATCGAGCCCGAGCTCTTGTTTGAGTTCCTGATAATCACGCTCGATTCGCCAGCGCAGTTTAGCGTGTTCGACGAGCGCTGAGATGGTCGTGTCCGACGGCAAGGTCGAAAGCCAATATTTGGTCGGCTGGCTTTCACGCTCGGGCCATTCGACGAGAAACCACTCTTCGGCATGGGGCGCCGAACGCCAATAGTCGCGATGGGCAGGTCGAACTCGAACAGCCGCGAAACGAGACGTGAGATTTTCGTTCGTGCCTTCGCGCCATGCGATCTCATGCCAAGCATTTTCAGGGAGCGACATCGCCAGTTGTTTGGCCGACATGGGTTTGTTTTGCGCATCGCGTCGCAGGAGCGTCGCAGGAGCGTCGGAGGTCGTCCTTGGCCCGTCCATGTCTTTGGCGGCAACGGACCGGTTCCCGAAGACCAAAGGCGCGCGGAGGACTGAATGCCAACAACATAAGTCAGGCTCATCGTCGTCAACGCCGTTCGGAACGCCGTGTTGATCCCATAACCGGCGTCGGCCAGAACGACGCCAGCCGGCACGCCATCAGCTTGCGCATTGCGGATCTGTTCGAGCGCGATCTGCGGTTTGGTCTTGAAGACGATGTCCTCAGGAACGCCAGCCTTGCGGCGGCGCGCTGAATCTTTGGCCCAATCCTCCGGCAGATAAAGTCGGAAGGCGATCGGCAAACTTGCGTGATCGTTGGCGACGGACAAAGATACGGCGACCTGACAATTGTCTTGTTTCCCGAGTTGCCCGCAATATTGTCGCGTCACGCCGACCGAATGAACGCCCTGTTTGGGAAACCCGGTGTCATCAATGATCCAGGCTTTTATGGCTCCATGCTTCTCGATCATCGGAAGGACATGAGCGCGCACCTGTCTCAACATCGCCTCGTCAGACCACTCGGCCTTCGCAACGAAATGGTGGAGCGATTGATGCGCCGCCTGGACGCGACCGGGCTCGACACGCGCGGCGATCGGTTCGACGCTCTTGCGTTCTCCGGGTAGGATCAAGCCAGTGCAATAGGAGCGGAACGGCGCGATACGATCCACATGCCCCAAGATCGACGACATCGACTCAACAAACGCAGCAAACCGACCTTCACTCCCTGAATCCACTGCGTTTCGATCCACAGCCCCCTCCGAATCGAGCGTGAATCTTCAAAATATCCCATTCGCCAACTTATGACACAGTAAAACTAAGTGCCCGTCAGGAAACAAACGCTTCGCGTAATTGAAACGATGAGTCGGTGCAGACCGTAGCCGGTCGGTCCTGCTTCATAACAAAAATGCGCCTGCGAGTGCTTGGCGGTAATGCGCTTGACCAAGCGACGCATACTGTCGACGGACGAATCTACTTCACCGAGATAACGCACGTTGTCGGGAGCCATCTTGGCTTGAGAATTTCCGAGTTCGCGCTGAAAATGCCATCAAATGTGAAAATATGGGCCGGCAATATTCTCAGTTTTGATGGCTTTGTCTCGTTGCTTGAGCTTCAAACCGGGCTGTCTCGCATGGGCGTTCGAACGCTCTTCGCCCCCGACAAGCGCCCGCTGAAGCGCAAAAAGGTTGAAGCAGCAAATTCTCAAATTAAACGGCTTACACAAGCCAGATTATCAAATTTAATGGATATTCCCAAGCATGATGGCGCTGATTAAGTGATTGATTTTCCTAAAAGCGTATTCTCACGCCAAAATGGCTCCCGACACCGGGGTCGTCGATCGGCGTTCGAGACGTTTTAGGATCGAAGCAAGAGAACATCGAGACGCCGGCGAGGGAGGCCAAGGGTCCCGGTTTGGGCCTCGCGATCGTTCGCCGCACGGCTTCGCTCGAAGGCGGGCGCTTCGAGTTCCGAAAAGAGGCGTCGGGCGCGACAGCGACGCTGCGGTTCCCCGCGCAATGACAGTAAATATGCAGCTTGATCTGGAGTGTTGTTGTTTATTGGAGGGTCGCCGGTTAGTCTGACGACCCCATTCTCGACCGGAAAACCTCATCGACGATTGGGATTCCGCTCCCCAAGCGCAGGCACAAACTTTTGCTTGCCCAAAGCCGATATGCTACCTTGCATGCGATGAAGCTGAGCTGGCTGCGCCTTATCGTCTCTGCGGTGATCGTTCTCGCCTCCTTGTCCGGGGCGGTAACGGGGTTCGCTGCGCCGGCGGCTCATGATTGCGCGTCCATGTCCGCGATGGATCAATGCCCGGACCATGCGGACGATCATGCAAGCCTTCCTCGCCACTGCGACTCCCTCGTCTGCGGCGCGTTGCAGATCACGCCTCCCACGACCTTTACGCCGCTGACCCTCTCAGAGGTTGGGGCCGCCCGATTCGTATTCGAGGACGAGGCGCATCTCGGGCAGTCGACGTCGCCTGACCTTCGTCCTCCCATTTTCTGAGGTTCGACGGGCGCGCACACCAAGGCATGCGCCCTCTTTGAGACCGAGCGCCCGGGCGCGTCCATCCAGGACGCTCCTCCTGCCGCGCGGTTCGTTATTCTCACAATCCCAAGTTTCCTAAGGGCAGCCCTGCGCACGGCGACGCTTGCGCACGGCGTGACAGAGAACTCAAATGACGAAGAGTCTGCTGCGGCTCGCCGCCGCGCTGGGCGTCTTTGCGCTCGGCGCTGGAAATGCCCGCGCCGCTATCAACGACTATGCGTTCGAACTGGTCAACGCCCAGATCAAGACAGGATCAGGCGTCATCGGCGTGCGTCTCGTCCACAGGCAGGATGGCAAGCCGGTGGAGGGCGCCGTCATCTTCGCGACGCGGCTCGACATGGCTCCGGACGACATGGAATCGATGACCGGCGCGATCGAACCGGCGCAAAGCCCCGGGCCCGGGCTCTACCGGTTCAAGGTCGACCTGACCGACGAGGGGCGCTGGCGCATTTCCATCGCGGCGAAGATTCAGGGGGAGACCGGAACGCTCCAAGGCCGGCTGATCGTGCAGGCCACGCCATGAGACGGTCGTTCCTGCTCGCCTTGTTGCTAGCGGTTGCGGGCCACTCTGGCCCTGCGGCCTCGGCGGCGGAGCGCGTCCAGCCGGGCGCGACCGTCGAGAGCGTCGTGGCTCTGGCGAGGCGGCTGAGCCCGGAACTGCGCGCCTCCATCCTCGAGGCCGACGCCGCGTCGCAGCGCGTAGGAGCCGCCGGCGTTCAGCCCGATCCTACCTTCACCTTGCAGGCGTGGGACGTGAACAGCAAGGGCGTCGGCCAGACCTGGATCGGCGCGGAACAGACACTTCGGCTTTGGGGCAAGACCGACCTCGAAAAAGGGATCGCCCACGCCGACGCGGACGCGGCGCGGCGTCAGAGTGAGGCGACGGAGGTGGACCTCGTCGCCCGCGTGAAAGCCGCCTACGCCCAATACAGCGCGGCCCAGCGGGCCCTGGAATTGTCGAAATCGCTCCAGCAGCGCGTCGATCAACTCGTAGAACTGCTACGGCTCCGCTACGGAGCGAGTTCGGTCGACCAGCAGGAGGTGATCAAGGCGGAACTCGAGGCGGCGAACGCCGCCGCCGATGTCGCGCGCCGCGAGGGCGAAGCCAAATCCGCCGGGGCGCGGCTGAATGCGCTCATCGGACGCGACGCGCGCACCCCGCTGGCGCCCGCCAAGGGATTCCGTCCGCTCAGGGCGAAAATGACGCTTGCGGGCGTTCAGGAACGCGCCCGGTCGTCGAACCCGCTGCTCGCCGCGACGCAGGCGCAGGTGCGTTCAGCTACCGGGACCAAGGCATTGACCGATCTCAACTACTATCCCGACGTCACCGTCGGCGCGAATCTGGTCCAGCCACGCAATGGCGAGACCAGCGGCATGTTCCTGTTGGGCGTGAAGGTGCCGCTGCAATATGAAGCCAAGGACGCCGAGCAGCGCGCCGCCCGCGCCAGTCTCGGGGCCGCTCAAGCGCGTAGCGACGCGCTCCGCATCCGCCTCGATGGAGAGGTCGCGGAGGCCTGGTATCGGCTGGAAGCCATCCGCAAGGCGATCAAGATATTCGAGCAACGGCAGCTTCCGCCCGCGAAGCTCTCTGTCGAAACGGCGCGTAGCGGCTTCGACGCCGGAACGACGCCGCTCGCGACACTTCTCGAATCCGAGCGCCGCCAGCGCGCCGTCGAATTGGAGCTTCTCGCCCTGAGGGTCGAGGAGCAGAGCAAATATGCCGACCTCGAACGCCTTGCCGGAGGCGCGCTATGAGCCGTGCGAAACTTATCGGCGTCGCCGTCCTCGTCGTGGCGGCCCTCGGCGGCAGCTTCCTGCTCTGGCGCGCCAGGGCGCCGGAGCCCATGCCCGGGATCCATGCACACAGGACCGGGTCGATCATCTATTACCGCGATCCGGACGGCCCCTTCTATTCGGCTGAGCCAAAGAAGAACGCCTCCGGCAAGGACTACGTCGCGGTCCACGCCAGCGAAGATGTCTCTTTCGAGGACAGGCCGCCTGAGGTCGCTCAACCGCAACCGTCCAGCCGACGCATTCGCTATTACCGAAACCCGATGGGTCTACCCGACACCTCCCCGGTTCCGAAGAAGGACGCGATGGGAATGGACTATGTGCCCGTCTATGAGGACGAGACGCAGGACGCCTCTACCCTCACGATCAGTCCGGGCAAGTTGCAGAAGACGGGCGTTCGCTCCGAGCCCGTGGCGCTTCGCATCGTCACCGCCCCGGTCCGTGCGGCGGGCCGCGTCGACTTCGATCCGCGTCGCACCTCCGTCGTGGCCCTTCGCTTCGAGGGGTTCATCGAATCCGTCGAGAAGGTCGCGGAGGGCGATTATGTCCGCAAGGGCCAGTCGCTCATGCGCGTCTATGGGCCCGACCTCTCCAGCGCGGCGGCGGAATATGTGGCCGTCCTCATTGCCCATGCGACAGGGCGTATCCAAGGCGCGCGCCGGCGCCTCGTCAATCTCGGCCTCGACAACGCGACGATCGCCTCCATTGCGCGCAGCCGCCGCGTCCCACGCGTGATCGATTGGCCCGCGCCCCAGGAAGGCCACGTCATCGAGCGGACGGCGCTGGCCGGGATGCGCGCCGCGCCCGGCGAGACGCTCTTCCGGATCGTCAACCACAGCGTCGTGTGGATCCTCGCGGACATCCCGGAGCGTGACGTCGAGGCCGTGGCGCCGGGGCAGACCGCGGTCATCCGCGCGCGATCCTACCCCGACCATCCGTTCAAGGGTCGCGTCGCGCTCATTTATCCGCATCTCAACATGGAGACGCGCACCGCGCGCGTGCGCATCGAATTGCCGAACCCCGAAGGCCGCCTCCTGGGGGACATGTTCGCCGACGTCGAGATCGAGGCTGGCGGCAGGGAGAAGGTCGTTGCCGCGCCCGAGAGCGCGATCATCGACGCAGGCAAGCGGCAGGTCGTGATCCTCGACAAGGGCGAAGGACGGTTCGAACCGCGCGAGGTAAAGTTGGGCAGGCGCGGCGACGGCTACGCCGAGATCACGAGCGGTCTCTCCGAGGGCGACAGGGTCGTGACCTCGGCGAACTTCCTGATCGACGCGGAAAGCAATCTCAAGGCGGCCTTGCAGGCCCTGGATCAGGGAGCCCCCAAGTGATCGGGCGCCTCATCGCGTGGTCGGCGCGCAATCTCGTTCTCGTCTTCTTCGGGACGGCGTTCGCGGTCGCAGCGGGCGTCTATGCGCTGCGGACCCTGCCGCTCGACGCCATTCCCGATCTCTCCGACGTACAGGCGATCGTCTACACCGAATACCCCGGACAGGCGCCGCAAGTCGTGGAGGATCAGGTCACCTATCCGCTGACGAGCGCCATGCTGACCGTGCCGCGCTCGAAAGTGGTGCGCGGCTTCTCCTTCTTCGGCGTCTCCTTCGTCTATGTGATCTTCGAAGATGGGGTCGACGTCTATTGGGCGCGCTCGCGCGTGCTCGAATATCTCAGTTCGGCGGCCAAACGCCTACCGGCGGGCGCGACGCCGGTGCTCGGCCCCGACGCCACGGGCGTCGGCTGGGTCTACCAATATGCCCTCGTCGCCAAGGAGATGACGCTTGCCGAACTGCGCTCCTTGCAGGACTGGACGCTGCGCTACGGCCTCGCCAAGGCGGAAGGAGTCGCGGAAGTCGCAAGCGTTGGCGGGTTCGTGCGGCAATACAACATCGTCGTCGACCCTAACCGGCTGCGCGCGCTCAACATCCCGTTATCGCGCATACGCGAGGCGGTCCGGGCCAACAACGCCGATGTCGGGGGCCGCACGGTCGAACTCTCGGAGTTCGAGTTCATCGTGCGCGGGCGTGGATATCTCAAGGGCATCCCCGATCTCGAGAACATCGTGCTCAAAGCGGGCGGAGGCACGCCGCTCCTCCTGAAGGACGTGGCGCGCGTCGAACTCGGCCCGGACGAGCGCCGGGGGATCACCGAACTCAACGGCGAGGGGGAGGTCGCGTCCGGCATCGCGCTCCAACGCTACGGGGCCAATGCGCTCACGGTTATCGACAACGTCAAGGCCGCCCTCGCGCAGATCGCGCCGAGCCTGCCGAAGGGCGTCGAGATCGTCCCGGTCTATGACCGCTCCGAGCTGATCCACGCCGCGATCGAGACTCTGCGGGGAACGCTCGTGGAGGAAAGCGTCATCGTCGCGTTCGTGTGCGTCCTCTTCCTTCTCCACTTCCGCAGCGCGCTCGTCGCGATCCTCATGTTGCCGGTCGGCGTGCTGATGGCCTTCGCGGCGATGAAGGCTCTGGGCCTCGGCTCGAACATCATGAGCCTTGGCGGCATCGCCATCGCCATCGGCGCCATGGTCGACGCCGCGATCGTGATGATCGAGAACGCGCATAAGCGACTCGAACGCGCGTCGCCCGACCAGTCGCGGGTCGAGATTCTCATCGACGCGGCGACGGAAGTAGGGCCGGCGCTCTTCTTCAGCCTGCTGGTTATCACTGTGTCCTTTCTGCCGATCTTCACGCTGGAGTCGCAGGAGGGCCGGCTGTTCAGCCCGCTCGCCTACACCAAGACCTTCTCCATGGCGGCGGCGGCTCTCTTGTCGGTCACGCTGGTTCCGGCGCTGATGATCATCTTCGTGCGCGGCAGGATCGTCTGCGAGGCGCATAATCCCATCAATCGCGCTCTGATCTGGGCCTATCGTCCCGTAATCCGCCTCGTGATGCGCGCCAAAATCCCGACCATCCTTCTCGCGATCGCGGCGCTCGCCGTCACCATCCTGCCGGCGCGCCAGATCGGCTCGGAATTCATGCCTGCGCTCAACGAGGGGGCGCTGCTCTACATGCCGACGACGCTGCCGGGCCTCTCAGTGACCAAGGCGGCGCAACTGCTCCAGACGCAGGACCGGATCATCAAATCCTTCCCGGAGGTGAAGTCCGCCTATGGCAAGGCGGGCCGCGCGTCGACGGCGACCGATCCGGCCCCGCTCGAAATGTTCGAGACGGTCGTCAACCTCAAGCCGAAGGAAGAGTGGCGCCCGGGCGTAACAGTCGACAGCCTCGTCGCCGAGATGGACGCGGCGTTGCAATTTCCCGGCGTCTCAAACGCCTGGACCATGCCGATCCGCAACCGCATCGACATGCTCGCAACGGGCATCAGGACGCCCGTCGGCGTCAAGATCATGGGCCGCGATCTCGCCCAGTTGGAGGGGATCGCGCGTCAAGTCGAGAAGGTCATAAAAAGCGTGCGCGGAGCGTCCTCCGCTTACGCCGAGCGCGTCATGGGCGGCTATTATCTCGACATAACCCCTGACCGCTCGGCGCTCGCGCGATACGGTCTGATGATGGACGACGTGCAGGCGACCATCGCGACCGCGCTCGGCGGAGAGACGGTGACGACCACCGTGGAAGGGCGCGAACGCTACGGCGTGAACATCCGCTATCCGCGCGACTTTCGATCGAGCCCGAGAGCGATTGCGAGCGACGTGCTGATCTCGCTTCCCGGTGGTGGCACGATCCCGCTGGGCGAAGTCGTGAAGGTGGAGCTTGTTCGCGGCCCGACCTCGATCCGGACGGAAAACGGGCAACTCGCCGTCTATCTTTTCGTCGACATCAGGGATCGCGACATCGGCGGCTTCGTCGAGGAAGCACAAAAGGCCGTGGCGGAAGCAATCGTGTTCCCCCCTGGGGCCTACGCGGTCTGGAGCGGGCAATACGAATATCTGGAACGTGCGGAAGCCCGCATGAGGATCGTGGTTCCCGTCACGCTCTTCATCATCTTCCTGCTTCTCTATCTCAACTTCCGCAGGATCACGGAAACGCTCATCGTGATGCTCTCCCTGCCCTTCGCGCTCGTGGGTGGCGTCTGGCTGATGTGGCTGATGAACTTCAACATGTCGGTCGCGGTCGGGGTCGGGTTCATTGCGCTCGCTGGCGTCGCCGCAGAGACGGGCGTGATCATGCTCATCTATCTCGACGCCGCAATGCGCGAGGTCGCGGCGGAGCGTGCTTCCGAGGGGCGGGCGTTCACAAAGGTGGATTTACGCGAGGCCATCATGCTCGGCGCCGTCGAGCGCGTGCGGCCCAAGATGATGACCGTCGTCGCCATCATGGCCGGGCTCGTGCCGATCCTGTGGAGCACGGGGGCGGGATCGGAGGTCATGCAGCGCATCGCCGTGCCGATGATCGGCGGCATGGTGTCGTCCACGCTGCTGACTCTCGTGGTCATCCCCGCGATCTACGCCCTGGTGAAGGGCGTCTGGCTGCCGAAGGCGGCGGATGTCACAGGAGCGGAAGAAAAGGCTGTCTTTGGTCTTGGGAAAGAATCGGCTCGGTCCTAGACCCTATGATTGCTGGGCCTGAGGGTGGCCCGTCATCCGATATGCAACGGTACGAGGGTTTGAGCCGGCTGGCCGGCACAGAGCCTCATGCATAGGAGACGGGCCAAATGGAACATACCCGATTTGTTGGCTTGGATATTCACAAAGAACGGATCTCGATCGCAGTGGCGGAGAGCGGCGTCCGTAAGGACAGAAGGCGCTCATCCTGGGCGAGCTTGCGTTTTGCCGCTTCAAGCCTTTCGAGCGCGTTCTGATAGGCTTCCCCGTGAATCGTCGCGCAGAGCCGCCCGGCCTCGACTGTTTACCCGCCTCGCATTCCATGACGCCTATGGTTCCGCCTCTCGCCGCGACGACAAGCCGCTCCTGCGCCGCCATGACCTTCCCTTGGAAGGTCACGAACTTCGTGGCCGGAGCCTGCCGCGCGTTTCCTGGGACGTTTCGCGGCGGTTGGATGATCGAAGGCCACAGGCCAACCATGGTAACCACGATTGCGATCAATCCGGCGGCGCCGGTAGGAACAACCCATGGCGAAGGCTTGCGCTGCGCTTCCCCTACAACAAGGGCTTCGGGGCCGGCTGCGAGGTCAAAGCGCGCACCGT
>RXIY01000120.1 GCA_003963405.1 Hyphomicrobiales bacterium | reverse complement strand
GCCGAGCGCGAAGACTTCGAGGAAGCGGGCGGTTGTCACCCAGGCAATCGGCGCGCCGGGCTGAGGGGCGCGCGGACCGGGCGCGATGACGCCGACGCTCTTCAGCCGGCCGAGGATGTCGCGGCTGATGTCGTGGCCGGCGAGACGAGAGAGTTCGGCGCGGGTGACCGGCTGCTGATAGGCGATGGCCGAGAGCGCCAGCATTTCCAGTTTGGTGAAAGACGGCGGCCCCGCATCCTTCGTCCCGGCCAGGGCGCGCAAGGTTTCGGCGTGGCGGGGGCGCGTGCGAAACTGATAGCCCCCGGCCACGAAGGCGATTTCGTAAGGCCGCGCTTTCAGCTCTTCATTGATGTCGGCGAGGAGCGCGTCGAGCCGGCAGGCGTCGCCGACGAGCCCAGCGAGCGTCTCGCGGGAAACGGGCTTTGCCGAGGCGAAGATCGCCGCCTCGGCGCGCAGCATCCACTCGCGCCAGCGCATCCCCTCCGGCAGGTCGGAGAGATTGCGATCCAGACGGGCGGCGTTAGCGCGGCTCATAGACCATAGATCCTGAAGGTCTCACGCCCGGTGAGTTCGCGGGCGGCGCCAAGCGTCACCAGGCGTTCGAACAGCCGCCGCGCGGCGCGATCCGACATCCCCGCGCGGGCCGCGGCGGCTGCGGGTGTGACGCCGTCGTCGCAAAGCAGCAGATCGACGACGCGGCGCGCGCCCTTAGCCCGCAAGACCGGCGCGACGGAAAGAAGCTTTTGCGCGCGTCGCGCCAGATCGAGGGCGAGCGCATGCGCCTCGGCGACCGCGAGCGCATAGGCGAAGGCGACCGCCGCCGGCCAGTCCGCGTCCGAGGGTCTAGGCAGCCTTCCCCCTACCCCGCGCCTAAGGGAGGGATGGGCCATAGCGACGGCGAGCAGAGGGACTGGCCGCGCCCAGTCGAGACGGCGCGCTAACGCAAAATCGGCGACGACGAAGGCGAAAATTTGCGCGTCTGTGGAGGGCGAGCAGAGCTTTATCGCCGCGGCGCTGCCCCGTGCCGCCGCAGTGAGCGGATCGGGCGCCGTGGTCGCCACTTCCGCGAGGGCGCGGATGTCGATCGCCTCATTTAATCCAAGCAGCCCCGCCGTGCGCAAGATCGCCGCATCAAGTCGTGCCGGCAGGGACGTGTAAAGCCGGAAGAGTCGGTGCAGTCGCCCAGCAGTGCTGGTCTCGACGCCGCCGGCAAGATGTTCGGCGTCGCGCAGGGCGGCCGCGTCCTCGCGCAGCCGGCAAAGCGCCGCGCAGGACTCGGCGGCGCGCAGCGCCAGCCGCTGGCGCAGGCAACCGGCATAAACCGGCTCGCCCCCGTCAGCGCCGCGCAGCAACGCGTCGAACAGCGCCAGGCCGGCGCCGGCGCAAACGGCCGCCGCCCTAGTATCTCCGCTCTGAGGTCGCGTCCAGCGCGGAAGTGGTTGTATTTCAAAGGCGTGCATCACTTGCTCCGCCACGGCGCGAGGCGCGCGCGGCCTCCGCTTTGCGGGACAAACGGGCGCGGTCGCGGAGGTCGAATCAAGCGTTTGCATGGAAAGAATCCTACCGGATGGCGGCGCTTTGTCACGGAGTTTCCGGCCCAATCCGCCGGGCTTGTCTTGCGGGATTGATGTCCAATAATGTGCGCTTATCGGACATTGCGGCGCGCGAGCCGAAACGCCCGCCTTTCCGGGCTAAGCCGCGCGCTTTGGGACCGCCCACGGTCCGCCGAGGCGTCGGATTTTCTGGCGCGCGACGCCCTCACCCTGCCCTCCTGCGTTCCCGCCCCGCCTTGCCGCGTAGCAGCGCCATCAGCAGCGGCCCGAGCGAAAACTCCCCTGCCCGCGCCTTTGCGGTCAATGCGCGCAAATAACCGCCGGGACTCGAAATGTCTGGCCCACGCTGGAGAATGGCCGCGACGGCGGCCGCCGCGTCGTCGGCGCCCAGAACCTCGCGGGCCTGAGCCCAGGCATCGGGCGAGACGCCGAGCGCCGCGCGCGCGACCTCGGCGGCGTCTTGCAGATCGCGCCAGCGCGAAATCCCCCCTGGCGCGAAATCGGAAATGTCGGGACAGGCGGAGAGCACCATGCCGAGCGGAAAGGCCCGGCCCCGCCCCGTCGTGTCCGCTTCGGCCGGCATGGAGTCGAAATCGGGCTCCAACTTCGCTCCCGACTCGGGCTCCGGGTCGGGAGCGTGCGTCGCGGATTTGGTTTCGAGCGCCGCGGCCCCGACGCATCGCAGGCGTGGTTCAGAATCGAAAGCGTTTGTGATTTGATTCTGTATATGGCGCTCGTTATGGGACTCATTGGCGCTCATATTTTGGCGCGAAACGAAGGATTCCAGCAGCTTGCGGGCCGCTTCGGCGAGAGCGGCGAGAGCCGCTCCCCGCGACGCGGTCTGTTCCGCCGTCAGCAGCCGCAGAGGCTCCGCGACGAGCTGCGCGAGCTGCTGGCTCAGCCCCGCCCAATCGCCCGGAACCCCCTCGGTCAGGCCGGTCTCGATCATCTTGGCGACGTCCCGGCGCAGCAGCGTGATTTTTTCGCGCGCCAGCGCGCGGGCGCGGGCCTCGGCGCGCGCCTCGCCGGCCAGGCGCTCGATCTCGGCGGCGCGCATGACGAGCGGCGTCAGATCGAAGCCGAAGGCCTCGGCGACGTCGCCATCCGCGCCACGCCGGGCGAAGCGCTTGCCATTGGCCGAGTCGCGCCGCAGGATCAGCCCCGCCTCGATGAGCGCCGCGAGGTGACGGCGCAGCGTCGCCGGCGCCATTCCATGGGCGCGCAGCGACAATTCCCGGTTCGAGGGAAAGACGGTGAGCGCCGCACGCGCCGCATCCTCGCGCGGCGGCGGGGTCAGCGCCGTTTCCGGATGGAAGCTCAATAGCGCATAGAGCACGGAAAGCGTCCGGTCGCCGACGCCGAGCCGCGCCTTCGCCTCGGTCGCCGCGCGAAACAGCCGCCATTTGTGCGTCACCGCGGGGGCCTCCCCCGCCGCCTGCACAAAGGCCTTCGCCGCCGCCTGGCTCGCCACGACGGCGAGCGACAACGGCCGCCGCCCGAAGGGCGTCGTCGCCTCGTTCATGATGTGTCGCCCTCGATTGGGCAAAAGAAATCCGCTCGCCGAAACAGGCGCCACGCTTGACAAATTTTGCGGAAGTCGCGATTCTCTCAGTTGCGACACATCGAGAAGGGCTTCCGGGCGGAGACGTTTCGGGGGCCTTTTTCTTTTGCGCTCTCTTCCTTCTGCTGGTTTCGACAAACCGACGGCGCTAGTCGCGCCGGCGGAATTCCTCGTAGAGCGCGGCGAGCCGCGCGGCGACGAAATCGGCGAAGTCGGGCGCCGTCTTCTCGTCGAATCTCAGAAGCGTCGCCGCGCCGTCGCGCTTGACCCGCGCCAGCGCCGCGCCATCCGCGCCGCGGATCGTCTCGGGGGCGGGACGCGGGGCCGGCGCCATGGCCGCGGCCAGCGCCCGCACGAACCGCGCGTCCGTATCGGCCTCGGGATCGAGTCCGACCAGCGCGGTTTCGACGCGCCGCGCCGCCTCTCGGCTCTTCATCAGTTCGGACAGCTGCATCCAGCGCCGCCGCCCGGCGCGCGGGGCGGGGCCGATGGCGCGCACGATCGTCTCGGGCAGGGCGCGCGCCGTGGCGATCATCTTGGAAAGTTCGGTCTTGTCGGTGGAGAGCGCCGCCATGATCGCCGGCCGGTCATAGCCCGAGGCCTCCAGGGCGCGCGCGAAGAGCGCCCGCTCGATGAAGGAGAGATCGCGCCGCGCCGAATTCTCGACGCCCTGCGCGATGACGAGCTCCCGATCGTCGAGCCGCCGCACCACGGCGCGCGCCTTGAGGCCGAGCTCCCGCGCCGCGCGCAGCCGGCGATGGCCATAGACGGCCTGGTAGCGGCCCTCCGCGTCGGGATGCGGCCGCACCAGGATCGGCACGCTCTGGCCATGGGCGCGAATCGATTCCTTCAGCGCCTCGAAGTCAGGGCCGGCCGCCTCGTCGAGCCGGTCGCGGATGAAGGCGGGCTCGATCGTTTCGGGATCGAGATCGACGATCGCCGCGCCGGTCGCCATGGCGGCGCGCAGGGCGCGCGATTCTTCCTCGATCCGATCGAGGGTGAGGCTCATCGCCCGCACGGCGCCGGCGGGCGCGCGGGGCCGGGGAGGGGGAGCAGCAGGTGAAGGGGCGCCGCTGGAGTTGGCCGCGGCCAACTCGCCCCCCGACGCCGGCGCCTCCGGGTTGGCCGCGGCCAACCGGCCGGGCGGCTCGCTTCCCAGAAGATTGGTCAAAAGATTGCGGCGGCTCATGACGGCCTCCCCCAGGCGGAAAGGATCAGGCCGAGAATTTCGCTGTTCACGGCCTCGAGCGATTCGATGGCGCGGTCGTAGGTGGCGCGGCCGACGGCGCTGCGCTCCAGTTCGTAGAGCGATTGCTTGGAGAGCCCCGCATCGGCGATGGCGGTGGATTTCCACACCGTCGCGGCGAGCACTTCGTCGCCGAAGAGGCCGCGCAGCAGCGCGACGATCTGCGATTGCGGCCCGTCATGCGGCTCGTGGCGGGTCACGACATAGCGGATGAAATCATGGGTGAGGTCGCCCCCGGCCTTGCGCACCACGGCCATGAGGTCGGAGGCCATCAGCAGGAATTGCGACATGGACGCCACATCGACCATCTGCGGATGAATGGTGACGAGCAGGGCGGTCGCGGCGCAGAGCGCGCCGAGCGTGAGGTAGCCGAGCTGCGGCGGGCAGTCGATGACGACGATGTCGTAATTCTCGCCGACCTCGTCGAGCGCGCGGCCGAGCCGCTCGAAGAACATGCCGCCCTCGGGGCGCAGGCCGCGCGCGAGCGCCTGGGGCGTCTCGTGCTCGAACTCCATCAGTTCGAGATTGCCGGGCACGAGATCGAGTCCGTCGAAATAGGTCTTGCGCACCACCTCGCGCGCCGGCCGACGCCGGCCGTCGTAGCGGATCGCGCCATAGATCGTATCGCCCTCGCCGAGGTCGAATTCGGGCTGAAGGCCGAGCATGGCCGAGAGCGAGGCCTGCGGATCGAGATCGACGGCGAGCACGCGAAATCCCGAGAGGGCGAGATATTGGGCGAGATAGAGCGCCGTCGTCGTCTTGGCCGAACCGCCCTTGAAATTGGCGCAGGCGAGGATCTGCAATTTCTCGCCCGGGCGGCGCTGCGGCAGGATCTTCTGAGCCTCGCGCGGCTTGGCGCCGGCGATATGGACCCGCAGCTCGTTGATCTGCGCGAGCGTATAGGAGCGTCGCCCGGACGGCGTCGTCGCCGGCGTCGGCCCGACGCCGTCGAGCGACAATTGCCGCAGATAGCCGTCCGAGACATGCAAAAGCTTCGCCGCCTCGCCGGACGAGAAGGAGCGCAGCGCCTTCTGGCTGTCGGGCGGAAACAGCCGGGCGCCGAGCTTCTGCAATTGCTCGGACAGAAGGCGCGCATGAGCCGAAATGCGCGCATCCGATGTCACTATGTCTCGACGCAGAGAGGCCGCCGCCACGATATTTTTCTCCGATACGCTTTTCGCCCAGAAATGCAATTTGTTCCGTCAAGAACTCACGATTCGCCGATTCCGGCAAGCGCTTTATCCTTAACGGCCGTCAACCATACGGCCAATTCGGGGGGTGGGGAAAAACTGGCCGAGGCCAGCAAACGCAAGGGGATGCGCCCACCGGGAGCACAGCGGGATGCGGCGCGCGGCGCGCCTCGACCGAGCTTTGACTCAGGGGAAACGATCGGACAAGATCGCCTCGACCGGGGGCGTGTCATGGAACGCGAGCGATCCGCCGGGACGATCATCCCGCCGCCGCCCTGTCCCGTTCCGGGGCGGCCCCTCGATGATTTTTCAAGGAAGCCGGCGCCGACATGCAAGAGAAACCGCAAGAGAGCCCCCAAGAGCGTCCCATGGCCTCCCAACCGCGGCGGGCGGGGTCGTCCGGCGGACTCCTGGCCTGGTTCGCCCCGCGTCTGCCCTATCTGGTCGTGCTGATCCTGGCGTTGCTGGGCGTCGCCTATACGAGCATGTCGGGGCGGCCGCTCTATGGCTATTGGGAGTTCCTCGCCGTCGCCATCGGCCTCGTCTGCGTCGCCGTCGGCTGGCGCCAGACCCGCGACAGGGCCGCCCGGCGGCGGCTCCTCGTCACCCAGTCCCTGCACTGGCTGGCGTTTCTGATCGCCATGACCATCCTGCTGCTGCCGTCCGTGAACACCTTCCTCAACGGGCCGGCGACCGGGCTCGCGCTCATGCTGCTGCTGGCGCTCGGAACCTTCGTGGCGGGCGTCCAGGTCTCGGCCGACATCGCCGCGCTCGGCGTCGTGCTGGCGCTCGCCGTGCCGGCGATGGCGTGGCTCAAGCAGACGGCGCTCCTGCTGGTCCTCGTGGGCCTGGTCATTTTCGGCTTTTCCGTCGCCTTTCGGCCCCACCGTGGCGGCCAGGCCTAGCGCGCCGGCGGCGGGCGGGCGCGGCGGGAGAGGCCTCGATCGAATGTGGACACTGATCTCCAAGGCGGCCAGATGGTCGGCGGCGCTGCTCGCGCTGATGCTGGTCATTTTCCTCGGCGCGCGGATTTACCTTTCCGAGCGCGGCCCGCCGCTCGATCTGTGGCACCTCTACGCCCCCGCGGAATTTTCCGCCGAGGAGATCGAGGCGACCGACTGGGCGGGCTTTACGGCGAAAGAGGACGCGCTGTTTCGGTCGCTGGCCGAAAATGTCGGCCAGAAGCTCACGCCGCAGGAGCGCGTTCCGTTCAACCGCTATTTCGAGGAGAGCCCGGTCTGGCCGGGGCGGTTCGCGCGCGACTGGAACCGCTCCTATATCATGGAGCCCGCGGGGCCGCCCGCCGGGGCGGTCGTCCTGCTGCACGGGCTGACCGACTCTCCCTACAGCCTGCGGCGCATCGCCGCCCATTACCGCGACCGGGGCTTCGTCGCGGTCGGGATCAGGCTGCCCGGCCACGGGACGACGCCCGCCGCCCTGACCGAGGCCGACTGGCGGCAGTGGCTGGCGGCGACGAGACTCTCGGTCCGGGAGGCGCGACGGCGCGCCCCGGCGCCGCTGCCGCTCGACATCGTGGGCTTCTCGAACGGCGGCGCGCTTGCGATGAAATATGCGCTCGACGCCGCGGCCGATGGCGGGCTTGCGCAAGCGGACCGCCTGATCCTGGTTTCGCCCATGGTCGGCGTCACCCGTTTCGCGCGCTTCGCCGGCCTCGCCGGCCTTCCCGCCGCGCTTCCGGCCTTCGCCAAGGCGGCCTGGCTCGCCATCATGCCGGAATTCAATCCCTTCAAATATAATTCCTTCCCCGTGAACGGCGCGCGGCAGGCCTATCGGCTGACGGACGCGCTCAGCCGTCAGATGCGCGCGGCGGAGCGCGAGGGGACGCTGGGCCGGCTGCCGCCGGTCCTCACCTTCCAGTCCGTGATGGACGCCACGGTGAACACGCGCAGCGTCCTGACGGACCTTTACGATCATCTGCCCGAGAACGGCGGCGAGCTCGTGCTGTTCGACGTGAACCGGAACGAGAAGTTCGGCCCGCTGCTGCGCGCCTCCGCCGACGCCAGGCTTTCCGAGATCGCGCCGCCTCGGTCGAGGACATACCGCCTCGCGATCGTCGAAAACGCGGGGAAGGGGACGGACGAGGCGCAGGAGCGCGTCGTCGAGGCGGGCCAAACGGACGCGCGCACGCGCCGACTCGGGCTGTTCTATCCGAAGGGCGTGTTCTCGCTCTCGCATGTCGCGCTGCCCTTTCCCCTGACGGATCAGCTTTACGGACTGACGCCCGACGGGAGCGAGGATTTCGGCGTCACCCTCGGCGCGCTCGCCCCGCGCGGCGAGCGCGGCGCGCTCATCGTCAGCCTCGACGCGCTTTTGCGCATGTCGTCGAATCCGTTCTTTCCCTATCTGCTCGAGCGCATCGACGCCTTCACGGGCCTGCCCGCGGCGCCCGCGGAGAGCGAAACCCGGACGGCGCCGCCGCCCGCGCCGCCGCCGCCGGCGCGCAGCCGCGCGCCCAAAAGAAGCGGCCGGCAAACTTGACGGCAGGAGGGATTACGATCAGAGTCCGCCCGTCAATGACCAGATAAATTGATGGGAGGACTTCCAGAATGTCGAATGAAATTGAGGGCCGCGAAACGCTGTCGCGCCGTTCGTTCCTCACCGCGCTCTTTGCCGCCGCCGCCGCCGTCCCCTTGGTTTCTCTCGCCTCTTCGGACGCCGAGGCGCTCGAGTCCAACGAGCGGCAGTTCACCGGCTTCCGCCATAAGCCGCGCGTCAGCCGGCCGAGAAGCCCGACGCGCGGCTCGCGCCGCCATCGCCGCGTCGCGCGCGTGAGGCATACGGGACGCACGCAGGAGCGCCCGGACCAGCCGCAGCAGCAGTAAGCTTGTCCCAAGCCGGCCCCTCCCGCCGCAATGGTGGGAGGGACGGCCGCGGGGCAGCCCACAAAGGTAGCCCACAGAGGCAGCCCATAGGGGCAAACATTGTTCGGCATGAACGCGCCATGCGCGGCGCGCACGCCTCTTTCTGTTTCCGCTCCTCGCAAGGAGGGCCTGGAAACACACGTCAGAGCCCCGGCGCCGGCGCGCGCAATGCGCGCAGACTTCAGTCCGGCGGAGAATCGATCCCGAGCCTGACGCGCCGCCCCATTTATGCCCGTTTGCCCGATAGGATCGGGGCGTCGGCTGGAAACGCGCCAGCTTTGCGCCAGCCGACCGGGAGCCCATCAAAAAGGGCGAAACACCAAAAAGGGCGAAACACAATGAGCGAGCGGAGCGCGGCCCCTCTGGCCGTCGCCATTCTGGGCATGTCCCTGGCCGTGGTGAGTTACGGGATCAAGGATCAGAACCTCGGCGCCGTCGTCTATGGCTGCGGCCTCATCTCCGCCGGCCTCTCCCTGCTCCACTGGTTCCGAACGCCGCGGCCCCGACGCGGCTAGGGCGTCTCGCGGGCGCTTTTGCCGCCCGCCGCTGCGGCGGCCTTTGGGCAATTTGCCCGACCTTTGCGGGCAGGGCGTCTCACGCATTGGCTGCGGATGCGCCGGCGGCTAGACTCGCGCCCGGCTGCGGAGGGCCGTCCATGCGTCTCGTCGTTCGACTGATTGCCCAGCTCATCGTGATCGTCGCCGTCTCGCTCGCGGCGACCTCGGCCCTCGTCATGATCGACGCCCACAGAAGCGTCGAGGCCGAAACCGCCGCCACGGCCGACCGCGTCGCCTTCGAGCTGGAAAATCTGTTCTGGCGGGAAATCCTGTGGCGCGGCAGCATGCGCCGCGACAAGGTGCTGCCCGTTCCCAACTGGGAGTCGCTCGCCACCTTGAAGCTCGTTTCGCCCGGCGTGTGCGTCGCCTTCGCGCCGGCGGGGGAGGAGCCGCGCCGGCTGTGCAGCCGCCTCGAGGGCGTGGGCGCGGCGGCGCCCGAATGGTTTTCGCGCGCCTACAGGGCGATCTTCGGCCCCGAGACGCCGGTCGTCCGCCAGCTGACCGTCCGGCAGCCCGAGACGGGCGCCGTGGTGGCGTCCGCCAACGCCGGCGCGGCCGTCCGGCAGGCCTGGGGCCAGATCACGGTCGTTCTCGGCGTCGCGGCCTCCATGGCCGCGGCGATCTGCCTGCTGGCGGGCCTCGCCATCGCCAGGGCGCTCGCGCCGACGCAAACCATCGTCGAGGGGCTGCGGCGGCTGGAGGGCGGAAAGGACTGGCGCCCGATCGCCGCTGCGCCGACGGCGGAATTCGGGCTCATCGCCAGAGCGGTCAACGATCTCGCCGCGCGCCTCGCCCATACGGCGGCCGAGCGCATGGCGCTGACCAAGCGCCTCTTCGAGGTCCAGGAGGAGGAGCGGCGCGCGCTGGCGCGCGACCTTCACGACGAATTCGGGCAATGCCTCACGGCGACGCTCGCCTTCGCGGCGGCGATAGAGGCGGGCGCAAGCGACCGCCCCGATCTCGCCGAGGACGCCCGCTCCATCTCGAAGGCGGCGCGGCGCATGATGACGACGCTGCGCGAGGCGCTGGCGCGGCTCCGGTCGCAGGACCTCGAGGAGCTGGGGCTCGAGGCCTGTCTCGTCCAGCTCGTCGCCGGCTGGAACGCGCGGCCCGGCGCGCCCGCCAGGGTTCATCTCGACGTGACCGGCAATCTCGCCGTTCTGCCGCGCGCCGTCTCGATCAGCGTCTATCGCATCGCGCAGGAGTGCCTCACCAACGCCATGCGCCACGGCCGCGCCAGCGACGTGCGGCTGCGCGTCGAAAGCGGGGCGGGCGCCGGCCAGATCGCGGTGACGGTCGAGGACGACGGCGGCGGCGATCCCGCGCGCGTCAACGCCTCCGCCGGCCACGGCATATTGGGGATGCGCGAGCGCATCGCCGCTCTGGGCGGCAGTCTCGTGATCGGCCGCTCGGGACAGGGCCTGCGCGTCGCCGCGCGCATACCGCTCACGACCGCGGGGCTCGCCACGGCATGAGCGGCGTTTCCATTCTGCTCGTCGACGACCACCCGATCGTGCGCGAAGGCTATCGCCGCCTGCTCGAGCGGCGTCCGGGCTTCCGCGTCGTCGGCGAGGCGGCGACCGCCGCCGCCGCCTATCAGGCCTATCGCGACCTCGCGCCGGATGTGACGATCATGGATCTCTCCCTGCCCGGCGCCGGCGGGCTGGAGGCCATCCGCCACATTCGACAATGGGACAGGACCGCCCGCATTCTGGTGTTCACCATGCACAGCGGCTCCGCCTTCGCGCTGAAGGCGTTCGAGGCGGGCGCCGCGGGCTATGTCTCCAAGAGCGGCGAGGCGGCCGCCCTGATCGAGGCGGTCGCGACCGTGGCGCGCGGCGGCCGGGCGCTCGGCGACGACATTGCGCGGGAAATCGCCGCCGAACGGCTCGGGGAGCGCTCCCTCGTCGATGGGCTCGGCCCGCGCGAAACCGAAATCCTGCGGCTGGTCGCCCTCGGCAAAACGACGGAGGAGATCGCGGCCTGTCTCCATCTCAGCGCCAAGACCGTCCAGAACTACCACTATCAGATCAAGTCCAAGATCGGCGCGCGGACGGATGCGCATCTCGTCTGGCTCGCCCTCGCCGCGCGTCTCGTCGAGACCGACGACGCGGCGGGAGATTTGCCCGACCGCTGACGGGAGCCCCGCCGAAGCGACAGAGGCCCGCGCGGTCCATCGTAGCCCCGCTGTCCTTTCGGCAAAGGGGATGAACGACGATGGCGCGCTCTGGAAAAATCATCGCAACGACCGCGTCCGCCGCCTGGCTCGCGCTCCTCTGCGCTCCCGCGCAAGGGGCGCAAGAGACGCAAGGGGTGCAAGGGGCGCAAGGGGCGCAAGGGGCCGATAGGGCGCCGCCGCCCATCAGGCTCGCCGTCTTCGACATGGAGCTCGACGATTTCACCGCCGGCGGCCCGATTGCGGGAGAAAGCCCTGCGGAAACGGCGCGGCTTCAGCGCATGACCGGGCTCGCCCGCGAACTGCTGGCGCAATCGGGCCTGTTCGAGCTCGTCGACACGCGCGCCGCCGCGGGCCCCATGGTCGCCGGACACTGGCTGCGCAAATGCAACGGCTGCGACGCGGACGCCGCAGCCGCGCTCGGCGCGCAAATGTCCTTCGTCGGCTTCTTCCGCAAGATCAGCGTCATGGAGCAAACGCTCGAACTGCGCATCCGCGACGCGCGGACGGGCGCGCTCGTCCATGTCTCGCAGACCGATCTGCGCGGCGAGACGGACGAGTCCTGGAGCCGGGCGCTGAAATTCCTGATCCGTTACGAGCTCGTCGAACCGGAGACCGCGCGCCGGCGCCGCGAGGGGCTGGCGGCGCGGGCGGATCGCTGAGGCTTGCGCCGCGCCGGCCTCACGCCCGGCCCCGGTCGGGATGCCGCTGCACGACGAGGGCGCCGAGCAGGGCGATGAACACGACGCCGACCGCGATGACGCCGACCGTGCGCCAGTCCGGCTTCAGGCCGCCGAGCGTGACGAGCATCGTCGTCGCCGCTGCGGGCGGATGCTGGGCTTTCAGGAGCAATTGCAGGCCGACGGTCGCCGCCACCGCGGCGGCGGTCGCGGCGACCCGCGCCGGGGACAGGGCGCCGCTCGCCATGACCGCCGGCGCAACCTGGGCGCCGGAGGCGAAAAGCGCGGCGAAGCCGGCGCAGACGCCGATGGCGTGACCGGCGATCGTGTTCCACGTCCGGGCGGCGGGCGCGGCGGGCGTGACGGACTGAATGAAAATGGTCGGCCCGAGGCTCGGGAAAAGCCACGGCTGGCCGGCGGCGAGTCCGAGCCCGCCGATCGCGGCCATAGACAGCCCCGACACGATCGCCGCATAGGCAAGGGACAGGAGCCGCGACCGGTTCGAGGCGACCCCGGCGGGAGTGTGGTCCATCAGGCGCCCGGCGTGAACGCGTCGGCGCGGATCGCCCGCAGACTCGCCCCGCGCATGAAAAGGTCGCGTTTCAGCCGCTTCACGAGATTCTCGCCGCCACAGAGGAAAAAGGCCGAGTGTTCGAGACCCGTCTCCGATTCGAGCGCCACCGCCGCCACGTCGCCGCGAAGATGCGCATCCGCGTCGAGCGCGCAAGGCCGGTATGTGAGGTTCTCGCGGCTCCCGGCAAGGGTCTCCAGCTCGTCACGCAAATAGAGGCCGCGCGGGTCGCGCGCGCCGTGATAGAGGCGGATCGGCCCGTGGTGGCCGCGCTTCAGCGCGTCGCGCAGCACGCCGTAGAGCGGCGCGAGTCCGGTGCCGGCGCCGATCAGCACGAGCGGCTGATCCGGGTCGACGCCCTCGTAGAAGCAGGTTCCCGAGGGGCCGGCGACATGCAGCCTGTGGCCGGGCGCGAGGCGCTCCGTCAGCCGCCGGCTCATGCGGCCGTTCTCGTGCAGCCGGATGTGCATTTCGAGGTAGGGATCGTCCTCGGGATGGCTCGCGAGCGAATAATGACGCTTGAGGTCGTCGTCGGCGATCAGTTCGAGGAACTGGCCGGGGCGGTAGTCGAAATCGTCGGCCTCGATCCGCAGCCGGATGATGTCGTGCGAGAGCCGCTCGAGCGAGCGCACCACGGCCTCGCGGCGGGCGCCGGCGTCGTCCCGCGGCGCGATGGCGAGCGGCGTCTCGGGCTTGCAGACGCAGGGCAGGAAAAAGCCCATCGCCTTTTGCGCCTCGGTGAGGCCCCGCTGCGACGCCTCCGGCGGCGTTCCCGAGACGGCGCGATGCATGCACGTCTGGCAGGTTCCGGCGCGGCAGGAGCTTTTCGCCTCGATCCCGGCGCGCAGCAGCGCCTCGAGAACCGTTTCGCCCGGCGCGATCGGCACCGGGCGATCCATGTAGGTGAGCAGCGACAAGGGGTCAGCGCCCGAGAACGTCGTCGCGCACCGAATTGGCGAGCGCCGCCACTTCCTTCACTTCCGTCTCGGGCACGCCGAGCTGGCGCAGCGTCGTGTTGAGATTGTCGATCACCGCATCGACATGCGAATCGTTCAGGCCCTTCTCGACGAGGCGCCTGTGGGCGTTGCGCATGTCCTTGCCGGTGTATTTGTTGGGGCCGCCGAACGCCATGGTCAGAAAGCTCTTCTGCTTGGCGATCTGGTCCTCCATGTCCACGTCCTCGAAAAAGCGCGCGATGCGGCCGTCGGCGAGAACGCGGCGATAGAAAAGCTCGACGGCGGCGTTGACGGCCTTCTCGCCGCCCAGACGTTCATAAAGGCTGGACATTCGTGTTTCTCTCTTCCCCTTCGCGAAACCCATGCGCCTTCGCGAAACCCATCTCTTCGCGAAACCCATGCGCCAGCCTGCGCGGCTGACGATCAGCGTCAGACTAGGACGTTCGGGGACGGCCGGGCGACACGGTTTCGGCAAAGCCAGGCGCCGGTTCGGCAAAACGAGGCGCCTGTTCGGCAAAGCCCGGCGCGCCGCCACTGACGGCGATTTTGTGCAAGAAAAACGTCCAGTTGCAAAGCTTGCGGGCGCGCATATGATCGGCCGCGCGCCGGGGGGCGCGGCCGCCATGTCCGGCCTGCCGCCAGATTGCGCCTTGATCGCCGATGCAGAGATCCGTGAGCTCCACTCCCTTGCCGCCGCTCGCCTTTGGCGAGGACCAGGCCCGCCATGCGACCGATCCCGATCAGGCGGCCGCCCTTGCGGCGGGCGCGCTCGGCCGCATCGAAATCTACGAGTCGGCGAGCCGCGAGACGCGGTTTCGTCACAAGATGTCGACGATCCGGGTCAATGGGCTCGAACTCAGCGCGGCGGCGTCGACGCCCATGCGGCTCGGCATCAAGACGCCCGACGACACCTTTCTCCTCGTGCCGTTCTTCGGCGCCACGACCCTGCGCATCGGCCCGCGACAGTATCAGTGGGGCGCGGCGCGGCGGGCGCTTCTGCTGTTCAATTGCGACTACCGTTACGGGATCACCCAGACCCGCTCCGTCCTCATCGCGCGGATCGATTCCGCGCGGCTCAGGGCCACCCTCTCCGCCATGCGCGGCGCGGCGCGGGCCGACGACGTCGAGTGCTGCGCCGAGGAGGCGCGGCTTCTCGACCTCGAATGCCGCTCCATCAATTTCGTCGCGGCCTTTCGTCATCTGTGCAACTACATCGACGCGCTCGGCGCGAACCCCACCCTTCTCGAACGGATCGGCGTCGACGACTGGTTCTACCGGCAGCTCGCCTGCTGGCTCGCGCCGGATCTCGTCGCGGAGGATGCGGGGGACCACGGACGCGCCGCGGGCTTCACGCCCGGCGCCATCGACGCGGTGTGCGAGGCCATGCGCAACCGGCTCAACAGACCGCTGACCAAGACCGAGATGGAAAAGATCAGCGGCCTCTCGGCGCGCGGCCTGCAATACGCCTTCCTGCGGAAATTCGGCTGCTCCCCGATGGCCTGGCAGAGACGCGAGCGGCTCAACATCGCCCATGAGCGGCTGAGCCGCGATCGCGACGCCGCGAGCATCACGGAGCTGTCGTTCGATCTGGGCTTTTCCTCCGCGTCGAGATTCGCCGCCTATTACAAATCGCTCTTCGGCGAGAGCCCGCAGGAGACGCGCAAGCGCCGGCGCTCTAATGCGACGCGACATCCGTGACGAAGAGGAAGGGGCGCTCGGAAACCTTGAGGTCGCCCGAGAAGGGCGAGCCGAAGAGGAGAACGAGGTAGAGACTCATCGCGATCAGCAGCGTGACCATGCCGCGCATGATCAGATGGATGCCGTGACTCTCGATCGTGAAGAAAAAGGTGAAGGCGATCGTGATCAGCGCCCCGACGAGCAGGACCGTCCATTCGGCGCTCGGAACGCCGAAGTTCGACACCCGTGTTCGCTCGAGCCGGCTCTCCCACAGGGAAATGCTTTCCGACAGCATGGCGGCGTGCACGGACTGCTGATTCTGGGTCTTGGGGTCGAGGCCCTTGACGAGATGGGCGAGCGCCAGCAGATCGTTCTGGGCCCTTTGGCTGATTTCGCCTTTTTCCATGCGCGCCCATTCGTCGGCGGCGACCTCGCGCGCATAGTCCCGCACGAAGGCCTTGATCGACGCCTGTTCGCGCGGGAACTGTTCGGCAAGGGACAGAATGGAGAGCAGCGCCTTCGCCTCGTTTTGCACCGTTTTCTCGGCGGTCTGGAATTTCGCCATGGCGTCGAGCACGACGAGGCCCAGAAGAACGGCGTAGAACGTGCCGACGAGCGCCAGATAATAGCCCCCGACCTCATGCGCCTTCTTCAGGGTCTCGGGGCTGATGATCTTTCTCATCGCTATCTGGCAGGCGAGAACGATCGCGACCGACAGCGCGATCGCGGCGACGCCGACCGGATAGTGATCGAGAGCAAGGTGATCGAGCATTTCCAATTCCCTGCGCCGAGAAGATTCGGCCGGACGTCGCCGCCCGGCCGCAGGACGCGTCCGTTCGCCCCGACTCAGCGGGGCGCCGGAACCACCTGGATTTTCGCCATCATGCCGCTGTCCTCATGTTCGAGGATGTGACAGTGATAGACGAACTCGCCGAGCTCCGCGAAGGGAATGTCCACGATCTGCGGCTTCATGAGACAGTCGCCGCTGCGCCACTGGCCGATCGTGCAATAGCCGTTCTGAGTGTTCATGACGGCGTCCCGGATCGCCGGAGTCCTGAAGGTCGTGATCTGGAGCGGCACATTGTCCTCCATCACGCCGGCGCCGATGCGCGGATCGAGCGTCGGCGACAGCGGCGAGTTCGCGGCGTTTGGCTGAATGGCGCGGAACTTGGTTTGATGGATGTGGAAATTGTGGTTCTCGCTTGCGAGATTGACGATCTCCCAGACTTCCCGGACCGGCGTCTGGCCGGCGCCGAGCGGCAGGCAGATGAAGGGATTCGACGTATCGAAGGCCGTGACCGGAAGCGAGGAGTTCGGCACGACGGCGCCGCTTCTGTCGAGGATTTCATAGCCGAGGCCGAAGACGTTCGGATTGGACGTATCGACGAGTCCGAAGAAGATCCTGCGCCGGAAGCCCTCCGGCAGCGGCGCGCAGTTTTGCGGCGGCGGCGCGGGCCGCGCATAGGGCACTTTCTCGAAGAAGATGCCTTGCGGGCGGTTCGCCGCGAGCGCGTCGCCGAGCAGATCGAGCGCGACGATGCCGTTGCTCACATTGCCCCGGCCGAATCTCACCTCCGCCAGATCGACGGCGGGCCAGGGATCGCCGACGCCGCTCGCGCCGGTGGTGATGCCGACGGTCTGGAAGGTCGCCGTCGCGCCGCCGCCCGGCGGCGTCGCGATCCTGCCGTCCCTGTCGCGATAGGTGACCCACACCTCCGCGCGCGCGCCCGGCATCATCACGAAATCCTTGACGCAGATCGGATCGGCCTTGAAGCCCAGGGGCGTCTTGACCGGGCAGGGGACGACGGTGAAGCGCGCGCCGCCGAGCGTCACCTCGTCGCCTTGCGACGTGCCGGCGGGAACGTGAATGCTGACGCCGTCGACGGCGATGAGCTGCACCACGATCGGATAGGCGCCGCGATTGTCCTGGATGCGCAGCTTGTAGGTTGCGCTCGCGCCGATGTTGCTGATGCGCCAGATCTCGCCGCCCGGCCGGTTCACCTCGATCGTCGGGAAAACCGTGCCGCTGACCGGGAAATACCAACGGCCGCCGGTGTAATTATTGTCGCCCGAACTCGTATTGTCGGCGCCGGGGCAGGAGCCCCGCCGGATTTCTCCGGCGCCCGGCAGCTGCGTGCAGAAGGCCGGGTCCTGCTGATCGTTCAGCACCTCGCCATTGGAGACGGGAAGCGTGACATTCGCCGTGCCCTGCGCGAACTGGATGGCGCCCGCGGCGAGCACCTGCATGTCCTTCAGGGTCAGATGACGCACCTGGCTCTCGGGAAAGGAAAAGCCCCATTTCGATCCGCCGCCGAGATAGTCGTTGACGCCGCCGATCGAGATGATGCCCGCCAGTCCGCTCGACAGGCTGTCCGCCGTGACGCCGTGAACATGGGGATGATACCAGTCGGCGCCCGAGGGCTCGTTGCGCGGAATGTCGATTTCATAATCGAGAACGCCGCCATCGACCACCGCGCCATGCTGATGGGGCTGCGGCAGCGGACGCCCGTTCTGAGGATTGTAGAGATCGACGTAGATATTGTCGCCCCAGGTCGGGTTCCTGGGCGACGGCGCCCGCGCCTCGACGACGAGCCCGTGCGTATGCAGATTGAGGGGCGTCAGAGGCAGGTTGATTCCGTGCGGATCGGGAACCGACGGCAGGCTCAGATTCCAGTAATGCGACACTTTCGCCTTGTCCTGCGCCGGCAGCCTGTTCACGAGCCGAACTTTCAGCAGATCGCCCTTTTTCAGCGCGAGGCGAACGCCGCCGAAGTCCGACGAGGGAGCCGCATAGGCGGGGCACGTCGTCTGTTCGTCGCGCATCCGGTAACAGATGTCATAGACCCATCCGGTCGGATGGATCGGCGCGCGCGCGCCCGGCGGAAGGAAATCGATCGCCTCGACGGGCTTGGGTTTTGCAATCATGACAATATCGAGACGGCCGTTGCGGCTTGCAAAAACCGGCGGCTCCCGGAAGGGTGCGGCATAAGCCGCTGAGGAGAGGAGCGCCTCGATACAGAAGGCTGTCAGAAATAATCGCGTTTTGCCCAAAAACATGTCCGCCCCCATTAGACGATACAGGTCAGCATCTTATTGAATCGGAGACGGCGCCGTATGGCAAGCTCGACGACGCGGCTGTGTGACATTTGCCTTGCAATGAAACGTGCTGCGACAAAATCCGCGACAAAATCCACGCGAGCCGCGGGCATGAAGATGGCGCGGGCGACCTTGGCCCTCGTCGCGCTTGCGCGGCCGGCCTTCGCGCATCATCTCGACGATTACGACAGGCGCCTGCGCCGGGACGCCGATCTGCCGGCCGCATGGTTCACATGCGGGTCGGCGAAGGAGTGCGAAATGGTTTCGGTCCCCTGCCAGTCGGACCTTGCGGTGGCGGCGCGCCACGCCGCGCAGGCGCGCGAGCGTCTCGTCGAGACATACCCCTTCTGCCTCGGCTCGAGCCTGCACGACACCGAGGCCGCATGCGAAGAGCATGAATGCGTCACGAAGGCGACCAAGCCGAAATGAAGACGCTTTAGAAGTAATGTCTTTCTACTGCGTCGACACGGCGCCGGAGGCCGCGACGCTCGCCTGTGGGCGGCGCTGCTGCGGCCCCTGGGCGAGTTGCAGAAGAATCGCCCTGTCGAGCCGCGCGACGACGGCCAGGCGTTTCAGCTCGCCGGCGTCGAAGGCCTGCAAGAAGACGCTGTAGTCCTTGAAAACCACGCATCCATTCGAGTCGCCCCTCGGCCCGAGCATGTAGGTGTGCGCGAGCAGGCCCTTGCGTCCATAGACCTCGCGCTCGTCCAGCGGCTTGAGGCGCAGGGCGCGGACGCCGTGGAAAGGCTTTTCCCTCAGTTCGAGCGCATAGACGCTCGGCGGCGTCGGCCCGCGCATGTGCTCATGCACATAGCGGGGATCGTCCATCCTGGCGCCCAGTCCCGAATGCGCTTCGAGCATCGTTCCATTCGGCAGATACACGGTATGGGTCGCAATGTCGTAGACGGCCGTCCACCGATCCAGGCCGGGCAGGAGCGCCGGACCGTCGTCTTCGAAAGACGCCGCCTCGGCCGGCGTCGTGCGCGGCGCGAGATCCTCGGCCGGCAGAGGTTCGGCCGACGACGGACCGGCCGTGCGCATGGGCGCCGGGCCGAAGAGATCGAATGTGAACGCCGCCCAGACGGCGGCGCCTGCAAGGAGGAGACCCGCTCCGACACGCCCCGGGGACATCGCCCGCCGGCCAGGCCAGACCGTCGCACCAAGCCAGATCGCCGCGCCGAGCGGCGCGCCGACGAGAAGAATCAGAAAGAATTCGACGCCGTGCATTGGACTCCACCGTTTTCATAACGAGTCCATGACTGTCGTGCAGTCTTGCCGGCGATGCTGTCCATGGTCAACGGCGGCGGCGGCGCGAAGGGCGCCGTCCGCGATGGTTTATTTCATATCGTTGCATATCCATCACATGCGTGGCCTATTCCGCCGCCGACCGGCGGTCGCGCCGCGCCCAGACGAGCCCCTGCCGGGCGAAATAGCGCTCGAGCGCGGCGGGCTGGCCGGCGGGATCGGCGAGAGCGACATAACCGTCCGGCCGGACGAGATAGAGCGCGTCGCGCGCCAGGCCCGCCGCAAGCGGCGCCGGCCCCCAGCCGAAGACATGAAGCGGCAGGCCGCGCTCGTCGCACCACGCCGAGAGCGCGCGCCCGGCCGCTCCATAGACATGCGCCTGCCAGCACATGTCCGAAAGCGGCGCGAAATTGTCGCGCGTCCCGTCGGGCGCCCAGGGAAGACGGTCGCCGCCCGCGACGGCGCCGGCCGAGCTCTCGCTGAGCGGGCCGCCGCGATAGTTCAGCGCGATCTGCGACACCGTGCGGAAGACATAATCGGGTTCTGTTGCGTTAGCGGAGACGGCGCGGTTTCGGTAAGCTATGCGCCTAACCAACACCGCTTAGATCGGCCCCCATGATCGACTTCAAAGGACACC
>RXIY01000098.1 GCA_003963405.1 Hyphomicrobiales bacterium | reverse complement strand
GAGCGGAATTATCCTCGGCCGCCTCAACGGCCAGATGCTGGTCTCGGACGATCCGGGTCACGTGCTGATCGTCGGCCCGACACGCACCGGCAAGGGCGTGAGCTTCGTGATCCCGAACGGCCTCGCCTGGCCGGGGTCCATGGTTACGCTCGACATCAAGAGTGAGAACCTGAAATCCTTCGGCGCGGCCCGCGCGACCAAGGGCGACGCGGTGTTCGTCTTCGCCCCGGGCTCGGCCTCCTCCCACCGCTACAATCCGCTGGACTATGTGCGGCCAGGGCCTGAGATGGCGACGGATTGCGCCAATATCGCGAGCTTCCTAGTTGCAACCGGTTCAGTCGAGAATGAATGGACGCTCGCGGCGCGCAAGACCGTCGCGGCGCTGCTCGGCTATGTGATGACGAGCATCCATTTCGAGAAGGCGCGGCACATACGCTCGGCGGTGCGGGTCATCTCGACTGGGCACGATATCGCCGACGTGCTCAAGACAATCGTCGCGACGGAAAATGACGGTTCGGTCCCGTCCTGGGTGCTCGGCGCCTTCAATCAATTTGTCGCCATTCCCGACCGCACGCGCGGGTCGGTCATGTTCAACGTCAATAATGCTTTTGCGCCCTGGGATTCGCCGCTCATCTGCGCGGCGACGGAGACATCGGATTTCGACATCCGCGACCTGCGCCGAAAGCGCATGTCGATCTTTATTGGCTCGCCGCTTGCCGATCTCGAAAGCTGTCGCCCGCTCATTCGCATATTATTCCAGCAGATCCACGACGTGCTGATGCGCGATCTCCCCGGTGCCGACGAACCGCATCAGGTGCTTCTGCTTCTCGATGAATTCTACGCGCTCGGTAGGATGTCGTCTCTCGCCTCAAAGATCGCCGTCAGCGCCGGCTATGGCTTCCGCATGGCGATCGTGCTGCAAAACATCTCCCAGCTCGACGAGACCTATGGCAAGGCGATGCGCGAGACGCTCGTCGCGGGAGCGGCGCTTAAGCTCTTCGTCGCGATCAACGACAATGAGACAGCGCGGTATGTCTCTGACGCGCTGGGGACCTACACGGCGACGCATACGACGAAGATGATTGGAGCCGGCCTCTCGCAATCTCGCGTGTCGCTCGGGCACATGGCGTCGCCGCTGCGTCGACCGCAAGAGCTGACCCGCATGCCTAAGGACAAGTCGATCCTGCTCGTCGCCAATGCGCGGCCGTTCGAGTCTGAGAAGCTCTACTTCTTTCGTGATCGAAGGATGCGGCGACTCATGGAGCAAACCCCAGCACCATTTATAGGTCCGCCGAGCTTGCGGCGTTGGACAGAGCCCCCCACTTGGGCAGAGGCTGATTCAAAGTCGGGGCCGGCCTCGAAGGCTGCTCAGAGTGAGTCTGGCGACATCCCGACCTCGCTTGCGAGCCGGGGATCCGCGATCGACAAGCCGCCACGAAGCTTGGAGCGCGAGAGCGCCCAGAAGGAACGTGCAGCGATAGACGCGGAGATTTCAGATGCTATTGTCGGTATAACCGACGAGGCACAACGGGCGAGCCCCTCTGCTTCCTCCGACTCAGAGGAGATCGGTTTCGCTCTGAAGGAATTAACCGCAATTGCGGAAAAAATCCGAGGAGGTTGGGGCACCGCATAGTTTCCGGTTCTGATAAGGATTGTTTTCAAGGTGCTTTTAGGGCCCGTCATCAATTGAGCCAGACGATGGCTGCGGACAGTTGGATCGTAGCGTGTGGCGATGGCCCGAAACTGCTTCAGCCTGCAAAAGAAATTCTCGATCAGGCTGCGAGCTTTATAGAGGTCTTTGTCGTAAGGGCACGGCTCTTTGCGGATGGCTTTTTTGGGAATGACTGGTTCTATTTCGGCGTGGCGCAAGCGCTCGATCACCCGCTCGTCGGCGTCTTAGACCTTGTCGGCAAGCAGTGCGTCGGCCTCAGGCCCTGGCAAAAGCGCGTCGGCGCCCTCGAGATCATGCGCCTGTCCGGGCGTGAGATGGAAGCCGGTCGGATTGCCCAACGCGTGGACTGTGGCGTGGATTTTTGTGCTCAATCCGCCTTTGCTGCGGCCTGATCGCAGTCTTTTTTGCGCGCCGGCGCTGCTGATGCGCGCGCACAATCGTTGTGTCGATCATGGCATATTCATTATCGGCGTCTTGGGCCAAATGTTCGAAAACCCGGCCCCAAACGCCGGTCTTGGCCCCAGCGGCTGAAACGCGTGTGCACGACGCGAAAATCGCGGAAGCCTTAGGCAAATCGCGACAGGGTATGCCGGCGCGATACCAATACAGCACCGCCTCGACAAAATGCCGATTGTCCTTCGCAATCACGCCTACGGCTCCTTCGCGCCCGGGGAGCAAATTCTTGAGGCGCTCCCATTGATCATCACGCAGAGTATGACGTCGCGCCATCCGTCGGCCCCTCCGATTGGGCCGAGCGCCTATGAATGACGCAAAACCAATCCTCGGAATCTGGAGGGTTATCGCAGTCCGCCGTCGGCGCACCTGCAATCGCCGCGATCCTCTTACCCGCCACGGCCGGTTCCCCTCAGCACCATCCGGACAAAAGCAAACATCCGGGTGAACAGGTAGTCGACTTGATCCGGCGAGGTCAGAGCCTCCTGAGTGACTTCAGAATGTCGGATACGGAAGCTGTTGCCGATGCATGTCAGTTCCATTGCCTCGCGCGCCAGCGCTTGGCGAAAGGCCGAGCCCGGGGCCGCAACCCGGTCCAACAACACGTCAGCCTGGTCACGCTTGTTGGCTCCCGGTTCGAGGGTTTTGAGCCGCTCGAACGCGTCCCAGAGCTTTTCCAACGCGTCTTGACGGTCTTCCGACTTCGGTGACAGAATCCGTTGCCTGGCGGCCTCAAGAAGCCGATCGGTCTCGGGGTCGCTCGTTTGGAAGAGTGTCCAACCGATCACCTCGGCCAAGGGCGTCGGAAGGAGGCGACGGACTTCGCCGGCGGGGGTGATCTCAAAGGCCAGCGCATTGCGTCGGAACAGCATGTTTACATCGGCGACGAAGCGCTGGAGCCCGGCTTCGCGATCCCAGCTCAGATGGTGATGCCGGAAGAATGAGTGATATGCGCCCTGGATCGGGTCGCCGACCGCTCGCGCGCAGAACTCGAGCAGGTCGAGGATGACCGGTGTTTCCGGCGTCTCCGTTGGGGAGAGCGGCCACTCAACCCATGGGACCTCTGCCGCCAAGACCCGGTGGAACGCCTTTTCATCGCAACCACAGGGACCATTCCCATCGGGGCACTGCTCAGGAAAGCGGAGCCCGAATGAGCCGTCGCCAATGCGGGTTTGGATCAAGCTGTAGAGTCCTGCCCACAGCCGCTCGTCGATCGTGCCAATCGACGGGACGCGCGCCCCGTATTCGCGATCTGTGTAGTAGTCAGACATACTGGCCGGCCATTCTCCCGCACTTTTCGTCTCTGCTCATTTGAAGAGCTGTTTTATGTCTGCCATCGACGGTAGCAGCTTCGTGGGCCGGTTCCGAAGAAGCAGAAAGCCGTATCCTGCTATTGCCCTCAGCGCGTAGTCCATGGAAAAGTTGCGAGTCGTCCCACCTTCGAAGGTCACGCCAAAGCATCGAGTGGTGTAGCCCGGGCCGCGGTCGTGAGTCGGGTAAAAGGACACAGGAGGCGATTGCAATCCCCAACCGGTCATAGCGCAGTAGCCTTCATAAGCTGCACGAACATCAGCCAAATCGTCTCCGTCGAATTCCTGACATAGCTTTCGTCCACTTAGTATCCTGGCGCAGTATTCTTTCGCGGCCGTGACGGTTGCAAAAGTTCGCCCCGTTCTGAAAGACACTGACTTCGCCGCAGTTACCCCATCGATGCTAGCTTGTGGATCAAATGCGCGGCGTAATGCGTGCGGCCGTTCGAATATCGGCTATCTGAGTACCAAGTGCCTGGAGGCTTTGACGCATATCATTAAACACCGGTTGTTCGGCATCGGGATCGCTGATGGTGACGATAGCCGTGAAGGGCACACCTTCGTCGGGCATAACCTCGCCGGCTCGGGTGAGATAATCAACGAACAACCGCCAGTTCGAAGATGGGCCGACGCCTTCAGGGAATGTCTTGGCTAGAACTTTGACGGGACTCCATTTCAGATCATGTTCGATCAATGCTGCTTCCACCGCTGGCGCTTCGCGTTTTGTGGGGAGATAAAGCGGCTCAAGCCGCCCCTTCCATCCACCGCCCGACTGCTCCTGCTGCAAAGTAGCGTTGATGTTCACACGGACGAACTCTGAACCGAACCGCGCATCAAGCGGTGGCGTGGAAACGAGGGTAATCCTCGCACGCCCTCGGCACTTCCCGCCGGGACCGACCAACGACGCGGGCCACGGAAACCGAAAATTGATCTGTTGGTCGCGCCGGATCCGGGACGCAAAGACGAGCGTGATCGCATGATCGCCGGTCTCGAGAATCCGATCCGCGGATGGCGGCATACCGAAGCCGACCATATGCCGCGCAATGGGTGCGAGCGCTGCGGCCTGCAATGGCACTGGCATCTCCGCGTGGTGAACAAGCAACCCGATCAGGGTCTCGCGCGAGACTTCTCCCTCGATCGAGTGGTTGAGCACAGCGGCAGTTTTCGCCGCAAGCGGCGACGCATAACTCGTACCGCATCCATCAATAATTGTTCCGTCGGGCAGGAGTGAGAATAGACCGTGCCCGAGCACCGAATGCTGGGAACCTGCTCCCCCGATATGGGCGAGATCGGGCTTCACCCCGGCTCGGAGGCCGGGCCCCCGCCGACTGAAACGAGTCGGCGCAAAGGGCACGCAGCCATCGTGCCCAGGTGGATTGAGAGCGGCCACAGCGACATTGCGCGCGCTTTCAGCAGGGGTCAGCAAACCGTCGTTGCGGGCATTAACCAGGCTGGCGAGTGCCGCAGTAGGGTCTGCGGGCCACTCCGCGCGAAGATCTTGGGCCTGGATATTGCCGGCGGAAATGAACACCACGGCGTTGTTGGCCTCCGCAATCTCATCGAGCCGCGCGGCGTGGGGGCTGTATCGGTCCGGTGCCGCAGGCTGAAGGATATTGAGGCTCATGTTGAACACCCGCACTCCGTGGCGAGCGCGGGCATCTGAGACAGCTGACTCCATTTCGTCGAAAAACTGCGGCAGACCTTCCGGATAGTAAGAGGCGAAGGCTCCAGCCTTTCGCTCGTTCGGGAAGACGGCAAGGTCGACCAACTCTGCACCGTCAGGCTCGGGGCAGATTTCCGAGCCATTCAACACACTACCCACCGCAGCCAAACCACCGATGAACGTGCCATGGGCGAGATCAACGTCTTCGTCGGCGAGGATGTCCCAGCGATCGATCACCCAGTCCGACAACGCCTCACTAATTCCACCATCGATGACGCCAATGCGAGGATGGGTGCGTCGGCTGTCACGGACTGGAATGGTCACATCAGTTGGTCGAATGCGCGTGGCTGGCGCGGCCGGACTGGTAGTTCGAACGACGATACCCGGCAGGTCGATCCGCCGAACGAGTGGATGGCTGTCAAGAAATGAGAGAAGGCGAGCGTGGCGATTGACGTCTGCATTAAACAGAGCCAGTTCGCGGCGCCGCTCGCCGACCGCCGCCTCATTCAAGCGCAAGACAGGTTGATCGCTTGATTGGTCGAGCCGGACCGATAGGATCGGCTGCTTGTTCCGATGACTCGGCAACCGCTCAACTGAAAGTCCATGCCCCAGGGCATTGAATCCCGCTACGAAACTTTCGACGAGGCGTCGATGGCCAGCGTCTAGGCGATCCCAGTCAGAGCGCGGCGGTGGGCTGTCGAACAATTCAACCTGGTAACCGCTTCCAGTCATCGGGTTTGAAAGCCACGCAACGGCCTCCTCGACTGAAAAGCTACGACGGTCAGCCGGCCCATAGAGTTCGATGCGGTCGATCGCACCCGTCTCGCTCCTTCGCGCGGACGGATATAGCTCGTCTTTTTGCTTCTGTTTGTTGAATCGCGTCTCAGTGTGAGTTTCAGCCTGTGCCATCTCGGCCGCAACTTGCCGGAGCGTGCCGGGTCTAGCTTCGACGATCATGACGCCGAGATCGCCGCCGCCGACGACGGGTGTCCAATTGTTGCGAAAGAGGCTTGCAACAGGCCTGTGACTTTTGGCCCATGCTTCGCGGCGTAGAATGACCTTCACATAGCCGACGTCTCCCTGCGACTGTGCGCTGAGCACGCCCGAGATGGTGTCGAGCTGGCCCAACAAGGCGTTCCTATGGGCCACGAACTCGGTATCGCGGTGTCCGAAGAAATCCTTTCGCCCGCCGCCGCCGCCAGCCTCGCGGGCCTCTTCGTAATTTTCTGGATTGAGCACGATCTGGATCGGGCTAGCCATTCGCAACCTCGCCTTCACCGGTCTTGGTCGCTCGGCCTAGCTGGCGACTCACGGTCGACTTGTCTCTGCCGGCGATCTCGCCAATGTCGGCCATGGAAAAACCAAGGATCGGATCGTCTCGCATCGCGCGAAACAGATTGCTCGAATCGTCGAACAGCAGCGCGCGCCTTTCACTTTGGACACGGGCCGCGTTCAACGTTGCAAACTGGCGCAAGGTGTCGAGTAGTCCACGCCTGTCCTCCTCTCGAACGGTAGTGGCCTTCTTGTACGTGCGCACCAGAGACTCGATCTCTGCCCCCGTCGATCCCTCGGTAAACCACGCAATCAACTTCAAATGGCTGTCCGGAGCCTTCACCGGCGGCATGAAATGTGCCGCGATAGCCTTTCGGATCTCAAAGTCCGGTTTTGGGATCTCGAGCTGAACCTCAAACCGCCGCCATACGGCCGTGTCGAGCAGCTTGGGGTGATTAGTGATCCCGATCGTGAAGCCAACATCCCGGCGCGTATCGAGGTTCTGCAGGAGCGCATTGACAACGCGCTTTATCTCCCCGACTTCCTGCGGGTCATCGCGGACCTTGGCGATTGCGTCGAACTCGTCCAGCAAGAGAATGCAACGATGGCGGTTTGCGAATGTGAACAGATTGCCGATATTTCGTGCGGTGGTGCCCAGAAAGGACGACACGAGGCCGTCCAGTTTCACCAGCACGACAGGCAAATCAAGCTGCTGAGCCATCCACAACGCCAACCGTGTCTTACCAGTCCCTGGCGCCCCGTAGATGAGGCAGGTCTTCGATGGCCGGATGTCGATCTCGGACAGGGCGTCGGAATTTGCCCATTCCTCAATAATGGTCCCGATGGCTTGGCTGACCGTCATGTTGAAAAGAGGCGCGGATGATTGAATATCCGCGGGAAAGATCACGTCTGCGAGCGCCGCGGCCGTCTCTCGATCTACAGGAACCGGCGTGTTGCGGGTCAGAACCTCGCCAGGAATCTGAGCCTTCGAACGCTCAATGCGACTCGGCGAAAGGTCCTTGGTCCGATCCACCATCGCCAGAATGTTCGTCAGCGTGGCCGCCTGCTTTGAATCCCCGTCCTTTGTCAAAGCATCGCGCAGACGCTCGATTTGCTTGCGCAAGGCCGGCGACGCGTCGGCTATGGCCGCGCGGCAAAGCGCTTGCACTATGGCAAAATGTTCCATGTCCGCCCTTTTATGCCCGCTGCACGATATCGAGTCATTGATGCATATAGCTCACCTTTCAGTGCACTTCAAGGCCTATTTGTTGCAGAATATGGCGTATATGGTGCAGGCGCAGCGCCGCCGAAAATCCGCCCACGGCCAGTAGCTACAAGGGAATCAAGGGACAACGGCCATCGGGCGTGCGCGCCGGGGCACGCTCGAACCTTGAGAAAATCTGGAGCAGGTGAAGGAATTCATATTCTCGACCCCAACCTTGAGTAATTCGCGCACCCCGGGCCCGAATGACCAATCAACGCCTCCAATTTTTCATTGTTCAATCTCAAGGTCTGACGCCTTGCCGGCGGCTTCCTTCTCCGCTGAAATTTGCCGAAGCTTTTCCATTTGTTCTCGGCGCAACGCCTCGAGCCGCGCATCGACAGCGAGCGAAGCCGCGAGAGGCGCCACGGCATTGGCCGCCAGCAGACGTTGCGCTTCCCGGGCGGCGTGCGCGCGGGCTTGTTCATCCGCGGCTGTCCTCTCGGCTTTACGGACGATGACGCGAGACGTATCGATATCGCGCCCGCTGGCCGGCAACGGATTGGCTGCCGCCTCGACGCGGCGCTCGACGGCTTCGGCGCGTTCCACGAGCCTCTGCGCGCTGATCGCTTCGCGTTGTTCGACGCGAGCGATGCGCGCGGCCTGTTCCGCGACAGGAGCGAGCGCGGCTTGCGAGGATTTGGCCTCGAATTCCCGCTGCATATCGACATGCGCCGCAAGCTTTTCGAGATAGCGCCCCGAACGCTCAAAGAACGCGGCTCTCGTATCCGCCGGCAGGACGGTGCCGACCTTGTCCACGGCTTCGTTCAGCAGCTTGAGGTCGGATCCCATTTGCGCGGCGGTGATCGGCATGGCGCTGCTCCTCGTGGTCTGGGTAATGAGAGCCTGATTGATGAGCGTGGCGATTGCTTGCCCGGCGGCTTGAGAGAATTGCATCCGCTGGGCAAGAGCTCTCGCCGTAGCGCTCTGCGGTTCCTCCCGCGCCAGCTGTCGCCACGTCGAGGCCGAGTCATTCGCGACGGCGAGCTGACGCTCCGAGGCCGGCATGCGAATTGGATTTGTTCGCGCAATCTCGATGCGTCGGCGCGCATTGTCGATGAGCGTCTTGTTGGCCGGGTCGCTCGCATAGGCGCGATCGCGCGCCTCTCGGCCCGGCCGAGGATGATCGGCGGCGTCGACGATCGCCTTGTCCTTAGGGCCATAGCTCTGCGACGACGCCCGCTCGGCCGCCGAGGTCGCAACGATCTTTAGCCCTTGCATCTGGGCGTGCTCCGCGAAGGTCTCGCGCCAGCGTCGAAAATCCTGCGGCCCTGGATGAATTTTCACACCCTCGGCACTGCGCACGGCGACGATCACATGGGCGTGGACATGCCCAGCGTCCGCCTTGTCGGTGTGCACCCCGAACATGAATTTGTGCTGGGCGAACTGCTCATGGACGAAGCCCCGCACGGCGGTCCTGAAGGCGCCGACGTCGACGCCCGCCTTGGCGGAGACGATAAGGTGCATCGTGTCGCGCGGCTTGAACGAGCGCAGATCCCGCCGCCAGGCGCGCGACTCGGCCTGGATGGCGCTTGGGTTGTCAAGAAGGGCGCCGCTATCTGAGGCCGCCGCGCCGCGCTCCTGGAGCCGCGTCAGGCGATCGACGACGCTCGTGGGGCCGTTGCCGGGCGCGCCCGGCTCGAGCACGATGCGATGCTGGCCGATTCCGGTCGCCGTCTCGACGCGAGCCTTCATTCGCGCCTCGGACTTCGGCGCAAAGACGCGGGCTTCAAAACCCTCGGCGACGTGGCGTTCGGTTACGTAGAAGCGTTCCCGCGCGTCCGTTTTGCCTTCGCGGAGCGTCCCGGCAAAAGCGACGACGGCCCGCGCTTCGATCGCGCCATCCATCAAGACGTCGATGCGATAAGCGTAGCGATGCCCGGCAAAGGCGGCCGACATCGCCTTCTCCAAAGTTCCGCGATCGGCCAGCGTGTCCTTGAGGCCCATGACCTGACAGCGCACACCGGCGACGTCCTGGCTTTCCTTACGCGGTTCGAAATCCTTCGCCCATTCGGCGATCTCGGCGTTGATCGCGGCGCGCCCCTTCAACTCGACGCCATCCTGGGTCTCAAGGAGCGCATCGTCGCGGTCGACATAATTGGCGGTTGCCGAGGCCCGCGCCGCGCCATGGGCGTAAGAGACAACCTTGACGACGGTGGGCTGATAGCCCTGCGCCAACGCCCGCGCCCGTGACATCAGCGGCGCGCCTCGGCCGATGACGGCCGGAGAAGACGCGCCGTCGACGCTCGGACTCGGTCGCTTCCCGCCCTTGGCGGAGACTTCCGGCAAGCGCCGCCGCTTCTCTTCGTCCTCCCCGCCCGTGATTGTCATTCCACGTAGCACCCGGTCCGAGCCCAACGGACGCGGCGCGGGCTCCAGGGCCGAGACTCGCGAATGCTCCAAGGAGTAAGCCGGGGCGGGACGCGGTCCCACGCCCTTAACAGGCCGCTCCTCGAGTCCCCGCTTCTCCCGCGCCGCGCGAGAACGCCGGACGGCGTCCGCCGCAACGGCGAGCCGGTTCATTTCCGCCACAAGGGAGGCGCGGAGGTTCGCTCGAGCTTCGCTCACGACGCCTCCGTCCCGGGAAGCGGCTTTGAGCCTGCGGCGTGACGCAGCCGCGCGCCATAGGCGGCGGTCATCTCATCGACGAGCGCATTGATCTCGGAGAGCGCCCGGTGGGTGGCGACGAAAAGCTCCTTGTCCTCGGCGAGCTGCGGCGCATAGCCGAGATTAATGCCCTTGACGATCTGCGCGATGTTGCGCCCGCAGGCGCGCAATTCGCGGGTCGTCGCGGCGAGCGCCCTACCGTTCTCGACGCTGAGCGCGGGCCCCAAGTCGATCGACGCGCGCACGAGCCGGCGCAGCAGATCGGACTTCCCGAGCCCGAAGATGGCGCAGGCTTGCTCGAGCCGCGCGAAATCCTCCGGCGAAAAATCCGCCTGGACGCGATGCTTGGCGATGTCGGGCTTGCGCGGACGGGGCACGGCGATCCTGAGCGGCGGGGAAAGCGGGCAGGCGCTTCGGCTTCTTTTATATTTTATACGATACTCACGAAACCGGTATCTTGTCAAACCAAGAAACACCAAAGCGCCTGCTACTCCTTATTTTATCAGCATTCCATCGCAATTTTGTCCCGCCAACGCGTCTCCACTCTTATGTGCATTGTCTCACTTTACACTTTAGCATATTGATAGACGCTCTGGTGCGTACCCGAAATGTATGCGCAGGCGTATCGCGCATACATCACGACAATGCCTCGATACGTCTCGCGGATGTCCGAGCGCAGTGTCACAGAGGATTCGCGCGCATGACGCAGAAACACACCGACGCGAACTGGGCGCAAGCCCTCGCAGATTTACGCGAGGCGCCCGTAAAACCCCCTGGCGCAAAAAGTCTCAGGCAAGCTATCGAAGCCGCGATAGACGACGTCATATCCTGCCGGGAGCGAGGGCATACGGACAGCGATATCATCGCGATATTCGCGCGAAACGAAGTACACATAAGCCTGCATACGTTTCGCCAATATGTGCGGCAGGCGCTGCGCGCGAAGGCGCAGCAAGCATCGGGAGAAAACAGCAAAGCCGGGCGCGTATCCAATGCACAAAGGCCTGATATCCACGGTGATGCGCCGATAACAAAAGCCGAAGGCAGCCGCGAAGCAGACGCGACGAGGCCGGAGGCGCCCGTGGAGCAATGCGTTGATACGCCCGTGGCGCCGCCGGCGATATCGCGCGCGCAGGACGCTCTGGCGCCGATTTCACAGGCTGTCGCAAAACCACTGAGACAAACGGGAAAGACGGCCGCTGAGGTGCTCGGCCATCGCTTCAATGAAGACGTGTAAGCGGAAAGCGGCGCGCCTCCGCCTCGGAAGGGGTGGCGCTCGGAATATTCTTCTATATAGTTTAGGATACTGAAGCTCTGGAGGCAGCGAATGGCGTCGAACGGCAAGCGGCGGGTGGCGTTGATCGCCAACGAAAAAGGCGGCGTCGGCAAGTCCGTGTTTACCCGCGCTTTGGTGGATTGGCTGCGAATGCAGGGAGAGCGTGTCCTTGCCTTTGACGCCGATGGTTCGATCGGCGCAACCATCCGCGTGCTTGGGACGCGAGAGACTGAAGGGTCCTTGTCCAAGACCCAGGATCCCGCGGTCGGGATCGGCTTCTACAATGGCCGCAGCGACAACGAGCGCAACATTCTGCTCGACTCGATCGCGTCGAACGATCCGCTTTACATCCATGACCTCGCCGGCGGACTGCTCGCCGACTTAACAAAGATCGTCGATGACGGAGAGGGGCTCTCCGGCCTGCTTGAGGCCTTCGCGACGCATGGCTGTCGGCTGACGGTGTTCCACGTGATCTCGCCCGACATCGGATCCGCGCAATCCGTCGCCCGCTGGCTCGACTTGACCGGCGCGAGCGTCGACCATGTCGCCGTCGTCAATCTTAAGCACGGCAAGCCGCCGGGCGACTTTCCCTTCTGGTTCGGGTTTCGCGACGCCAAGGGCGAGAGCAAGGGCGGCGGCACGCGGCGTCGCCTGCTGCAGGAAGGCGGGTTCGAAATTGAGTTCCCCTCACTGCAGAGCGGCACCTTCGCCAAATTAGACGCCGAAAACATTCGCTTCTCGCAGGCGCAAGCGGTCGGCTTGCTGACGATTACCGAACAGGCGCATGTCGCCAAGTTTCAGCGTGATTTCGCGGCGATGATTGCGCCGGCCCTCCCGCTGCTTGGGCTGGAAGGCCCCTGATGGACGCGGGCGCGAAGTCCCGCTTCGATAAAGCCGCGGAGGCGCTCAACGTCGATCCCACGGTCCGTGAGACGATGTGGCGGCGGATAGGCGATTTGCAATTGTCTCCCGACGACCCCACCGTCGTGTTTTTGGCCGTTGCCGGCGTGTTGGAAAAAGCTGCAAGCGATATTCCGACAGCGCTCGCGGCCTTTCCGCAAAAGATGCAAGATGCGGTGGACGAGGCTCTAGTTCCCTTGGCGACTGCGGCGGCTGCGGCCGCGCGGCAAACCGTCGCCGACGAGATCGCAAAAAGCGTCAAAGAGACCAAGAGCGAAGTTCGGCAGGCGGCAACGCTTGCGCTGCAGGAAATTAGCAACCGCCGCGACGGCAGGCGAAGCTTTCTTTATTTTCTGGGCCTGTGTCTTGCGGCGACTCTCGGCGTAGCTTCAGGATATGCTGCCGGTCGTGTTGACCAGGCTGGGATTCGGCGAGGCGTCGAGGCGTTGGCTCTGCGCGCCGACGCGGAGAGCTGGGTTTCCTTGATACGCGCCAACACTGATTTAGCCCGGTCGTTGCGAGAGAACTGCAGCGCTGGTGGAAAAGGCGTGTATCTCGTTCAAGGCGCCCGGGCTTGCGCGTTGCCGCTGTGGCTTGACGCGCCGCCTGGCGCGCCAGCGAACGCCACTGGACGCACAGTCACAATTCTAGGCTGGATCGACCGCCTACCCACGGCAGCATGGTTGGCGCTCGGCGTCGCCGGCGGTTTTCTCATACGGAGGATGATCTTGGAATTCGGCCGACAACGCCCGGTGCGGTGGCTGCTCGAATTATGAAAGATGGGAAGCCCCTCGCATGCTCCATAGCCAAGCTCGCACAGCTGCGGCGATTTGTCAGCCTCCTCGAATCTGGCTTCACGATAAGATCTTCATCCAACAAACAAAAGATCGGGGCAACCATCGGGAAAATCGCCTCGAATGAAGCCGCGGGGAGGTCTGACATGTGCTTTTATTTGGAAGGACGGTTGATCTCCGATGGAAGGCATTTCAGGGTCGACGACAAATTTTTGACCATTGAGGCCGCGCTTGAAGCGGCGCGGAATCGACTCCGCTACGAGGCTGCTCGTTTCTGGATCATGGACCATCAACAACGGCTCATATTATCCTTCCAAGAGGTGAGGGACCGGTTAGAGGCGCTATCGTTCCCCCCTTCGACCCAGGAAACCGCAGGCCAAGCATAGTCCAGAGAGCGGCCTACCCTTAGCTTCGGTAATTCTCGAAATTGAACGGTTCGAACCCGACACACGCCGCAGTTTCGCGCCGCGCGTTTGTTAGCAGGTGCTATGGCCGACTTTCAGGGCGGCAATCAGATATAGCGACGTCGCCACGGCCCCAAGAACGGATCTGCCCGCATGGAGGCGGCCCCAACGCGTGAGAAGCAGCCTTGTGTCGCTAGACGCCCCGGTCGAAAGCGATGCTTCGAGGCGATGATTAACGGGCATGATCACGATCAGTGTATAAGGCCAATTTGCGATGATAAAAATCGCGCCGAAAACCCAAGTCATGACCCCAGTTGTCCACCACGCGGCGGCGCCGAGCACGCCGGAAATCATCGCAAGCGAAGCTTGCATAGCAAAGCCGCGCTTGTAGGCCGGACCCCATTGCGCCAGAGCGGCCCGGTCATCGAGACCCAGCCTTGCTGGCTGCTCGGCAAAGCTTACATAAAAGGCAGCCCCGAAGAAGGTTGCAGCCGTCACGAGCGCAAGCAATCCAAACATGTTTCCCGCCTTGCTCCGTCTGGAAGAAAGTAAAGCTTTTTCCCCGCCGATCGTCTGAAATGCTTAGCCCTGGATAAGCGAATGGCAAAACGCCAAGGTTATGATGGCGCAGTGTCTCGCGACCGACCTGCTGCGCTAAAGAGAGCGAACGACGATTCTTTCGGCCTTGCAAGCGAGATGGCGCGCCAATGCGAGAGGCGAGGGCCACCCCGTAGGGTGGCGCTCCATTTCACGCGGCCGCAGATTCGGCGGCCTTCTTTTTCGGGGCGCGGCTAAACTCGTCGCAGATCAGCTCGACCACATAGACGGTCTCGCCGTCGCGCTTGAAGCTGTTCTGGCGCAGGCGGCCCTGCGCGCGGACGTAGTCGCCGGATTCGACGTTCTCGGTCACGTATTGACGCGTGTTCTTGTCGAAAATCACGATCTCGTTCCAGTCCGTCTCGTCCATCCATTGGCCATCCTTCTTATAGGAGGCGTTGACGGCGATCGACACGCGGATGTTCTTTTCGAAGGTCTTGATCTTGCCGACGCGGCCGAGGATGTGGAAGCGGGCGAAGTCGAACATCGTCTTTCTCCTGATATTCGCGAAGGAGCCATCCCCTTCGCTTATGTCGCGCAAGACGGGCGGCACAGGGCAGGGCAGAGCCCGAGTCGAAGGCGAGGGGCCAGCGAAGCGCCGCGCCACGCCCGGCGACGGAGATTTTGAAAGGGCGTTTGCGCCCGAGCGCGAGGAATTGCCGCTGCAAGCGGCAAGGGGAAAATGTTCGGCGGCAGTGGCCGACGCACGGCCCGCCGGACGTATGCGTAAATGACTTAAGCGAAAGGGGGAGGCGTCTTGGAGCTTAGGAGAAAGCGCTCGACGTCGCCATCGGTTCGCCCCGGCGGCCTCGGCGACGGACCCTCGATATGACTGCGAGTGACTGCGCGTGATGCAGCCGGGATCGAAGCTCGGCATGGGTCCGACGCTGCTGGAACGCTTCACTTTCGTTGTTTCGAAATTCGTGACGAATGTGAGCTCCGATTGAATCTACCAATGATCTTAGCCGCGCGGACACGGACCAAACACGGCTCAGCGCGACCGATGCGATACTCGGATTCGGCCTCCCAAGAGGATCGTCACAGCCATCCGCGCAACGCGGCAACCGAAGCGCCTGACCGCCCGCAAAAGGGCCGCGGGCTAGGAGGAGGCGCCCCTCATGCTGTCATCAGTGCCCATTGCGCTCGCGCCGGCGGCGCATGGCGACCAGCTCCCTCTCGAGCGGATGGCGGCCACACTCAATCTCGCGGGCGAGCATGACGAATAGCCCTCCCGGAGAGCGTATCGGCGTGCCGCCGCATTGTTCCCCATCGGCATGACGCTGAACGACAAAGAGGGCAAGTAGGCCGGCGTTGATGACTCCGAGACGCGTCGAGGCCGCGTCAAAAGCGTGGCGAGCGAGGCCGCAGGCCCGAATGAATTGAGCCCCCAGGGTCGCCGCGCGCTCGATCGTCGTGACTGTTCCCCATTCGGATAGCTCAGGGCAGGCGGCGAGCCAGAGCGGGAGGTCCTTGGGGATGGCTCGGTCGGCCGCCTCCAGCGTCCGTTCGCTTCGCCGAACGTCGCCGCCCCTCTCTTCTCGATAAGCCTCATTGCCGGAGTCGCGGGACTGGTCGAATGGCGTTACGGAGTTGAGGCGAGAGGCGTTGCAATCTTCGATACAGGGTTTGGGATTTTGCTCTGAGTGACGGCCAGGATGGCCGGCAGAGCGGGGCGTTTGAGTGGAATGATCGCGCCGATAGCGGATTTCGCGAGCTTGCTCGGTCAACGCAACATAGGCTTCGATCGCCGCGGCAAATTCCTCTGGCGTGGCGTCCTTCAAAGGTGTCGCCACGCCCTTCGAGCGCGCCAGAATCTCCGCATAGACGCCGGACGGATCCTCGGCGCACAGGTCGAACAGCGCGTTGCGGGCGGCCGTGAGGTCGTCGCGGAGCTGCCGGCGCACACGATCTTCAATATCGAGGGCGCGAGCGCGCTCCGCAAATTCCGCGGCGCGGGCGTGCAGCGGCGTCAGATCGAAACCCCGAGCGTCGACGATCTCGCCTTCGGCGTTCGAGATCGGGAAGCGCTTCCCATTGGCGCTGTCGCGCATCACGATCAGACCGCGCTCGCGAAGCTTTACGATCGTCCGACGGATCGTGCGCTCGCTCATGCCGGTTTTCTTCTCGATCTGCGCGTTCGACGGCCAGCATAGCAGGCCATGCGCCAGCTGCTGCTCGCCAAAGCAAACTGCAAGGCATTCGACCAACTGACGTTCGCTGCGGTCGAGGGCGAGCGCACGCACAGCATTGCGCGCGGCTTTCAAAAGCTCCTTGCGCGAGACCGCGAAGAGAGGCGCGTCAAAAAGCTTGCCGACACGCCAGCTCGCCGCGCAATCGCGGCGACGGCCTGTCGCGTTCAATTGGGCATGGGTCATCCTTTTGCTCTCCGCGCGTTGAGCGGAAAGCAGGCAAAGAATTTCCGTGGCGTGAAACGCGCAAAACCTCTTGCGTAATGAGAAAAGCCCGCTAAAATTCCAAACACGGTTGGTGTTTGGCTGTGAAGGGATTGCCGTCCCTTTTAGCGAGCTGTTCGAGAGGTCCGGCCTTCGCGCCGGGCTTTTCTTTTTTGGGGCCTGCTTCCCTCCATGCGATTCTTGCGACCACAGTTTATAGTTTAGTAGAATCAGAAAGGCCACCCGCCAGCTCCCTTGGCGGCGGGGGATGGTCGTGGCAACGGCGCGCGCCGATGCTGACCGCATCCTGAAAATCCCAAGCGCTTGAAAAAATCGGAGACTGCGGCGCGCCTAAGTGGCGCAGGGTTGAACGCCGCCATTCCGTTCAAGGTCAAAGGCCACAAATCGATGGCGAGGCGTCGGCGAGACTTCTGCTGGCCAAACTCACAAAAGCTCAGCGCCGCCCCGGGCAACGGCGCGGATGCGATGCCCGCACCGTCCAGAGCGCCGCTCAAATTTGCGTCGGCGCCACGACGATGTCGCTGCTGGCGAACGCGGGCGGTGCGCCGAGGCTCGGCAACGTCGTCGAGGCGTTCGGCGTGGCCGAGGACGCCACCACGCCGCCTGCGGCGCCGGGGCAACTCGAATTCGAGCCCGAGGAAGAGCAAGTGCTCGTGGCGGAGGCCAGAAGCGAAGGATCGCTGTGGAGCTTTCCGTAGGCGTTCTGCACGCCTCTCGCCCAGCCGGCCTGCTCGCCAGGTCGCGGCGAGCCGTTGTAGCACGCCGAGAGACAAGAAAAAGCCGTATCGCCGCACTTGTTGTCGCATTGTTTGAGCAGCTTCATGCCGCCCATGATGTTCTGTTCGTTGATGTCACGGTTGTAGCCGAGGCTGTTTCCGGTTCGTTGCGTGAGCTGCATCGGACCTTTGACGCCGGTGTCGGATCCGGCGCAGGAGTTGAAGCCTTCCGACTCGTGATAGGCAACCGCCAGCGCGAGATCGACGGGCACGCCCTGCTGCTCAGCGGCTGCGGTGATCATCGCGACATTGTTCGGCTGGTTGCCGATCGCCTGCTGTAACGAGCCGGGGTTGAACTGGCCGAAGCCCTTTGAACACAACTGGCTGAGTGGCGTGTTGTTTTTGAGAAGATTGTCGCCGTTGGGACAGTCGCTCGCGAAGGCGAGCGTAGAGGCGAGCGGCAGGAGAAGCAGAGCGGCCCGACGCATCATCTCGCCCCGCAATAGTCGTATCGAACACCATTCATGGAGAAGGCGTTTCGCGAGATGACCGCGATCGTCACGTCCTTCATTGTCTTGGAAGGGTCGCCCTGAATTTGCGCTATCGTGGGATAGTTTGCCCCCTGTCCCTCAATGCAGGTCTGACGATAGCGCGCGTTTTGCCCAAGCGCCTGAGTGAGGCATGCCTGGTAGTGTGGCGAGAAATTCTTGCCGTCGAAATCGACCGTGCCGCCGCCGCCAAGGCCGTCGCATCCAACCGTCGCGGCAACGTAAAGCCCCGGCGCCAAACGGTCGCGGTCGTCGGCAAGCGCTCTGCCCGAGGGAGCGAACAAGATGATGCATAAAGACGCGCAAAATCTCAGCCTGCCGCGCGATTTACGCCGATGAACCCCAATGAAATGAGTGGGCGCTAACGCTCCCTCTCTCGAAAGAAAAGGTCGCGACATGATCGGCCTCCTGAAAATTTGCCCGCAAACGGCCTGGCTCGGAGCATAACGCACCGAAGCTTCTTATACTATATTCTTTAGCAGAGAGATCGACAGCCGCTCAACCTGCTTGCCTAGGCAGTATCAGAAGCGCAGCGGTTCTAGGCCGCGGCCGAGCCGTCACAGCTTTTCGGCGCGTGAGCAAACTTTTCGACATCCCCAATCTTCAGGCTTATAATTCAGGGACTTACGGCCTTAGACGTGCGCCTTCGGTCGACCCCCACAACGCCCCGCGAGCTTGTGAGGCCTTAACCGGACAGGGCCGTGAGAAGACAAAGGGCCGTCTAGGCTTTGCCTTGGCGTAAAGGATAACTCAATTATCTTCTGCTAGGAAAGAATATGATATATTTTAGGCGAAAGCCTGACGGTAATGTGAGTCGCTCGTTTCGGGCTCGGCGCAAGGCGTCATGGTCCGTCATTCGGGGAGAGGAGATAAAACAGTTATGGCGATGCCCAAACAGCAAGAAGGCGAAGACAGGGATTCTGTCGCGACCGCCTTGTTCGCCATTATCTTGCAGCGGAAAGCCAAGGAATATCCCAACCTCAAAACCTTCCTCGACAAGATCGGCATGTCCATGGCCGCCTACTACAATCTGGAAAAGGGCATCGGCAATCCGACGTTTTGGACGATCGAACGGACCGCCAAAGCTCTGGACCTCACGGTTTGGGACATGCTCGGCATTGACGAGAAGGTCATGCGCGCCTGGCTCGCCGGCCAGAACATCGATCTCGACCGGCTGACGCAAAGCGTCGAGGCGCGACGCCAGACGCGGTCAAAATTTGCCGCAGATCAATTCGCAATCACCCCGTCGGCCTCGAAACCCGCAGAACGACCCGCCGAGACGAAACCGTCCGCCGTCGACAAGCCCGCTTCGGCGTCGAAGGCAAAGGCGACACGAAAGACAAAGTCGCGCAAGAGAGCCTAACTTCCGACAAAGTAACGCAGAAAATGGCTCCGGTCGCGCCAGCTGCTTTAGCCAAGCGACTCTTGCTGAGCCTTTCGGAGCACGAATGTCGCCGGCGCCAAGCTTTGTCGCCTGGGAGAGGCTGCGCCAAGTCGGCAACAGGAGAGGAGACCACAACGAGACAGGTTGTTCTGGCTACCGGAGCACAGACGCCCGCAGAGGCGCTTCTCTCGGGACTTGCAGTGATGAATCGCTTAGGCCGGTGTTGACGGCAAATGGAGGCTAAAAATGATTGCTTCTTCTCCCATGTTGGAACAAAGCGCAGAGAAGACGCGATCCGCCGAAGAGACCGCCAATATTCTGAATGATCATTTCGGCCCAGATGAATGCGACCGATTGGCGTTGATCGCCATGCTGATCGGAAAGGCCGTTTACGAAAAGAAACCGGACGAAGCCGTGTTCTGGTGCTCCGTCTTCGCGCGACGCGAACGCAATGCGCTCAGCCAAGCGACGCGCCAAGAATTGCAAGCGTTGCTCGACGATTCCACACATTGGCCATTTTGAACTCTCCGAAAGCCTTCAAGGCGGCTGCGAGGCCTCTCACCGGGCAGGGCGCTATGGCGCCGCGCCGTGAAGAGAGGCTGAATCGTCCCCTCGTATCCGCCTGGAAGAATCAGAGACAGTCATCGACACGCGCTCAGCTCCGGCGGTTGTTTATCCACCACGCCTCGACGCTCTGTTGATGGCGGTCGGCCGCGAGCCGGCTTGCCTCTTGTGCGACATGCGCGAGGCGTCTGTTCTCTTCAAGAAACTCGATCCGTCGCGCCTCTTCCTGTGAAAATCCTCGCCTCTCGCGGCGCCGGCGCAACAGGGCTCGACATAGCGCCTCCGACATGACTCCCGCGGCCAGGCTTGCAATCGCGACCGCGAGCGCGATGCACCAAGCCGCAAAACGCGCGTCCAGCGACGTGAACGGAATGACGAACAAGCTGGCAAAAGCCAGAAGAAACAGCCACTCCGACCAGTAGTAGATTGCGTAGGAAACGGCGTAGATCCGATGCATCGTCGGGGCCTCATTTCGGATAGAGCGGCACGGTTTGCGAGCACTGCTCCACGACACGGCGCCC
>RXIY01000020.1 GCA_003963405.1 Hyphomicrobiales bacterium | reverse complement strand
TGCGCCCAGCGAAGCAGTTCTACGCTCTCGCGGCGTAAGCCTTGAGAGCCCCGCTATCGCGCGTCTCGTCCTCAAGCAAAATTTGCGACAGAACCCTTTGTCGTGGCGCCGGGCCATGAGTCGGAAGGCATTTACCACATGCTCACCGGCCAGAGCGGCCATCCGCTGTCGCCATACTATAATTTGGGCCACGACGACTGGGCGAAAGGCCGGGCGACCCCGTTCCTGCCAGGAGGATCGATCTGGCGGCTTACAATCCAACCGTCTTGTGGAGCAGTGGACTCGATCTGTACTGATTAGAAGTGGCCCCAATAGGTCGTCTGTCGATTTCGGTTTCAATATGGGGCTGTCATTCCTCTTTGAATCAGATAGTTAGGTGAAATCAGTCTCAGCACGTTTTCGGTTTCATTCGAAACTGGCGCTAGGGATTTTTCGGCTTCAACCGAGATTCATCGACCGGTCGATCGACCAAACCATGGCAACGTAACTGACCACCAATTTACATCGGCCAGCCGACAAACAGCGAGGGAAATCTAAGCCTTCGATGAAAGGGCCTCAACCTCTGACTTCGTTAACATTTCGGTTTCATTTGAGACTAGGATCGAAGCAGAGTCTCAAATGAAACGTAAGCATCAGGCCAAATAGCCATCGGTCTCACATTGGACTGTAAATCGACACATCTTTTCGACCTCACGCTTGCCCGCGCGCGAGGAAGCGCAACGCGACGCCATTGATGCGGTAACTCAACCCCGTCGCCTTTTGCCCGTCGATAAAGGCATTGTGGCTTTCCCCCGCAATAATCCCATTTTCGCGTAGAGCCAAAACGAAACCTTTTCTATAGCGGGCTGGGCCTATCCAGGTTCGACCCGGATGGCTCGATGCGCAACGTAAGGGGGGGCGTGTCCGCCCCAATTGCTTCTGAAATCATGAGAACCTCCAGACCGCCTCCAAAAGACGGCCAGGCGCCCGTGTCTTTCAAGCGCGGGCCGATCCGTTTAGGAAACGAGCCAAAGCTCGTCTCGGAGTAATGGCAAAGGCAAGGCGCCCCTCTCGTGCTTTAGGTGTGTGGCCTCTTATGAGACCAGAGCCCGACTCTTCCAAAGCTACCGCTCAGGAAAGACCAGGCCGCCTCACAACGTCTTCAAGTGAGGCGTGCCGATATAGGGGAAGTCGTCCAGAATGTCAGTGTGAGGCACGAGTCCGTCGTGCGGGATCTCGCCCTTCGACAGGAAGGCGAGGCGGTTATTCAGGACATCATCGGTCAGAAGCCTGCCGTTGGGGTAGGCCGCAGGTTTCGACGGGTCGAAACTCAGCATGTCAGGCAGAATGCCCTCGGCATCGATCGCCCGCACCGCTTCTTCTTCTGAATAATCGCCAGTATGGCCCATCAAATGAACGAACTGGCCCAGCCAGCGGGCGCGGTCGTTGACTGGCTCGCTGGCGTTATATTCCTCTTTCGTTTCGTCTGTGTTGAAGAAGCTGCTGACCGAGGGATGCCCGGCGCGATCGACGTGGATCAGCTTGCCGTCCCGGCGCAGACTGCATCTGCCCCAGACGCGAATCAGCGGCTTGGGATTGAGCGCCGCCGTCGGAATCTCGATGACCGTCGAGCATACGTTCGCTTGCAGATTCGCGTCAATTCCCGTCCAAGGCGCTTTCCCGCCCATTTGCGGCGACGTGAAGTTTCGTCCTCCCTTCGTGTCGTAGAGCTTGAGGATTCCCTCGAGGTCGAAGAAGAAGGCGTCGCTTCTGCTACCCGCGAAAAACCGATAGGGGCCAGCGGAGACGACATTCGGAGATGTTTTAAAAGAAACCTCGGCGCCGCAGATTATTTTCTCCCCGATGGCCTCTGGCGACCTTGCGTCGTTTCCTTTTGCGATGAAGACGCTCGCGTTTTGCCGGCCATCTATCACTGGCGAAAAGATATAGCTGATCGCCACATCGGTAACGCAATCCCCGTCAGTGTCGATGTTCAGCCGGTAGATCGCATCCGGATGAAATCCGTCCGCCGATGGGTTCGCGTTGAGTATGAAGACCGTCTTCGTGCTGTCCGCAGGGGACTGAAACACATAAAGATCGCAGAGATCGAGCCGCTGGTCATCGAGTGGCGGGCCAAGGCTGAGTCCAGTGAAATGATTTGACATTACCTTATCCTCCAATTTTTTTTCGTACATATAGCCGCCCAAGCTCCACGTGTAGGAGTTGCCGAAGGCGGTGCCTTGAAAGACGAGGGACATAGCTCGCCTCGTTCGATAGTTCAAGCCTCGCGACAATGGGCGGTTCAGCCTCGACCTCCGATATAAGTCTTTTATGACAGCTCGCGCTAAACCCGGCGCGAGTCGCCTGAAGGTGCAGCCCTCTTCGGCACCTTGTGGATAGCCGGCAGAGCGCCTCTTCCCGTCGTGGAGCCCTCCATTTCAACGGGCGAGGCCTGGTGTCGATCGGCAGTTCAATCTGGGACTCCCCTGTCATTGAAATTTAATGAACTTACCTGAGACCGAAGTGCCACTCTGGGCATTTCGATCGGGACTGGCGCAGACGTTTTGGCCACTCAAAGTGGAATTCGTCGACCGGTCGATCGATGAAGCCATTTTCTTGCGCGATCCCAGTTTCAGCCAAAGAGAACCGCGGACTGCATTACCCTTTCAATCGAGACTAAGCCCGCCAAAGTCTCACATGAAATGCTGAAATCGTACCCGTACCCCAGAGTCTTAGATTGAAGTGCCAATCGACATCAGCTCTAAACTGTCTTACCGTCCTCCGACGCCAACAATCGCTCAAGAAGATTCTTAAGTTCGGCTTGGCAAATCTCTAGATGGGAACGGATATCTTCCCTTTCCTTCTCTCTGAGAGGGTTCGAATTCAGATCGGCCCAATCTATTTTAATCGACCCCCTCAGCACTTCGATATGTCGCACCAATTTCTCTGTTTCAGTCATCTCCTTGCTCCGCTTTGATTCTCCTCGTTGCGTGGACCGAAGAGTGGACCCGACGATTAGTTCGCAAGCTGTCTGCTTCGCTGATTTATGACGCCGCCAGCGAGGATGATTTCCACTTGGTGGGGCGTCAGACCGTGTTGCGTCTCTATTGTCTCGCCGGCTGATTCCAACACGATCGCGTCACCGCTTGCGAGCTTCTGGCACAGCCTCTGGACCCAAAGTGTGGCGTTCTCTTCTAGCCGATCAAAATCACCTGGCTCAACGAGCTGGAGCGGAAGAATTCCGGGTAATTGATCAGGTTTTGCCGACGGATGCGGGCGAAGCTCGTCGCGACGACGATCCTGAGACCAAGATACCGGGGCGCCGCGGCAGCATGCTCGCGGGAGGACCCTTGCCCATAGTTCTGGTTCTGTCGCAAATTTTGCTTGAGGGCGCGATAGCGGGGCTCTCAAGGCTTACGCCGCGAGAGCGTAGAACTGCTTCGCTGGGCGCATTTTACCCGTCGTTCGCAACTGCCC
>RXIY01000060.1 GCA_003963405.1 Hyphomicrobiales bacterium | reverse complement strand
TTCGTTGCCTCATTTCGATCCGCTCCCCGACGCACTGACGCTACCTGTGCTTCTCAAGATGCGAGACGACGTTTCGACAGATGAGATCCTGCCGGCCGGAGCAAAAGCCTTACCTTATCGTTCGAACCTTCAAAAGATCGCAGACTTTTCCTTCGAACGGATCGACCCCTCTTATGTCGATCACGCTCGAGCCATCGGCCAACCGCCGGGACATGCGGTTATCGCCGGCGAGAATTACGGGCAAGGCTCCTCGCGCGAGCATGCCGCCGCCGCGCCCCGTTATCTTGGCCTGAGGATGGTGATTGCGAAGAGCTTTGCCCGTATCCATCGCCAAAATCTCATCAATTACGGAATTCTCCCCCTCGTCTTTATCAATGAGGGAGATTACGACCGCCTCGCAGTCGGCGACACGTTGCGGGTGGAAGACTTGCGAAAAACGCTGGCAAACAGCGATAGGATCCTGTTGAGATCCGCTAACGCCGCGATTGAGGCGCACCATGATCTCACGCCCGATCAAGTCAAGGTTATCCTCGCCGGCGGCGTCGTAAATTTCCGTCGAAGTAACATGAACGAGGAACGTGAGGGCGCCGTGCTTACCCCGGCCATCTAGCATCTGAGCAACCTTTCCAGGCGGCGTGGACCGCTTGGAAACCTCTCAGCGCCAACCCCCTCGAGGCGAACGGCCGCAACAAAAATTTCGCCCGTACTCGTCCATCACCGGCAAAAGAGGAAGCAAAACATGGAAAGGCTAGGCTTACATCCGGGTCTCGAAAGTCGTCTCGAACTTCTCGCCGAACGCATCTTCGAAGCTCGCCGAAAAACAGCCCCCGCAAACGAGCTTGAAATGATCGAGATGCGGGGAAAAGTCTCTGAGATGCAAGAACGATACGATGCATGGGAAAAGAGATTACGGGCATTGAACGCAGAGGGATCTGGCTTATTTGCACGGCTGAAGGCAGGAATGGCTCAGGTCGCATTTGACGTAGACGCCTCCTTCCAAAGCTTCGGAAATCGACTAGACGCGACTTTCAGAACTGGCAACGCCCGCGACCGAAGTCGCAAGGGGAAATGAGAGAGCGGCTATCATAAACCGCGAGTTCTGAGATGGCGTAATGGCCCGGCCCTGAGCCTGACCTAAGTAACCTGCCGGATTCACAAGCGGGGAACCAGCATGGGTGGCGCGAAACGAATTTTCGCTTCAATGGACCCGGAAAAGCAGCGGGGAAATCGCTCGCAATGGCGGACAAACCGCGGCGACCTCGTTGCCGGCGCGATTCTCGGCTCCAAAAAACACGTTGACGCCATCCGGCAGGAGGCCTTGCGCTGCATGACCGGCGAGAGAGAGCGATACGGGATCAGCGAGGGGCTAGTCCGGATCTCAGTCGGGCTTGAGACGCAGGCAGATATTGAAAGCGACATTCAGCAGGCGTTGCATGCAGCCTCGGAACCCTGACCTTGCGAAAGCTGCCGGCCTGCCGAAGAGTCGAAGGGATCGGGACCCTGCCCGGCCCCCACGGTCTGAGACAGGAACCCAGCTCAACTGGAATTGCTGCCGTATTTAATGGGTCATGTGTCTCGACATCGGATGAGGCCGCACGTTGAGCGGTCCGCTCTACCCACGTGCTCCTTGACCGACCCAGCGCCACGGCTCAGAATCAGGCGTCATGGACGCCATCTGTCCCCATCGCATAAACGCGGCCAAAAACATGCGCCGGTTCTATCGGCTCGATCGCGCCCGACCTGTTCGGGAGGAGAACCGAGATGAGAAACTCCAACGCCCTGCCTATCTTGATCTTCGTATTGCTGCTGGGCGCCGGCTTGAGCCTCTCATACGCAAGTCTCGAGCTTGGCGACCCGCACAAAAGCGCGTTGATCGCCGTTGTCTCGGCAATGGCTGCCTTGATCGTCTCCTACTCGATCAAGATTGCCAATTAATGGGAACGGGTCGTGGTTCTGCGGCTCGGACGCTTTAGCGCCCTCAAGGGCCCCGGGCTGTTCCTCATCATTCCGATCATCGACGTCGTCGCCTATTGGATCGACATTCGTGTGATCACCACAGCGTTCAAGGCGGAAAAAACGCTTACCAAGGATACGGTGCCGGTCGACTTGACGCCATGTTGTTCTGGAAGGTCGTCGACCCAAAAAAGGCGGCGCTCGACGTGGCCGACTATGAAAGCGCCATAAATTGGGCGGCTCAGACGGCGCTGCGCGACGTGATCGGCAAAACCATGCTTTCGGATATGCTGGAGGGACGCGAGAAAATCAGCGTCGAACTCCGACGGATTATCGACGTCAGGACCGAGCCCTGGGGCATCAATGTTATCTCAGTGGAGGTGAAGGACGTGCTGATCCCGTCGGCTTTGGAAGACGCCATGTCCATGCAGGCCCAAGCGGAACGCGAACGCCAGGCGCGCGTCATCCTCGGCGACTCGGAGCGCCAGATCGCCGAGAAATTCGGCGAGGCGGCGAAAACTTACACCGATAATCCAACCGCTTTCCATTTGCGGGCGATGAACATGCTCTACGAGGGGCTGAAGAAAGAAAACGCCACGATCGTCATCGTGCCGAGCACGGCCATCGAAACGATGCAGCTCGGCGGACTTGCTGGGGTAACGGCGCTATCGGCAGGCTTGAGTCAAAAGACCGCCCCTAAGCCTGCGGTCGGCCCTTGGTCCGGAGCGCCGTCGTCGGAGCCAGCTTCGGAACAGTAACGACGCTAAAGCACAACTGGAAAGACGGCCGCGCAGCCGCCGGCCGAAGAGGAAGCGACGGAAGCGCGCCACTACCCGCCGCCGCGAAACTATAAGATCCAAGCGGGCCACACACTCAGCGGCGTCGCGGGCAAGCTCTATGGAAATCCGGCTCGATGGCGCGACATTGCTCCAGCCAATCCGCAATTCGATCTGCGTCGCCTGCGCGCGAAGAAGATCATCAAGCCGCCGCAGACGGCAGATCGCGCGCGGGCTAGGTGGAGGCGCGCGTTTCTCCCTGTAAGGCGCTACCTTTTTGGCTTCAGGCTCAACAAATAGGCGACCACTTCGTCGATCTCGAAATTGGCAAGCTCGGGATTGGGCATCTTCCCATGCGGCTTGCTGAGAAACTGGCGCAGAGAGACCTCGGTTGTCGTTTGTCGGCCCGCGATCGAGAGAAAGCTCGGCGCCGGCGGCTTCAATATCGGCTTCGACGCCTGGTCCTTTGCGGCCACATGGCACGCCGCGCAGGCCTGAAGCGCGAAGTCGTGACCGGCCGCAACAAGAGCGCCGCTAGGCTTGGCTTCCTCGCCCGCGCAGGAGCTGGCCATCACGAGGCCGATGAGCGACCAGAGGACGACAATCAACGACCGCATGCCCCCCGCCTTATTCATATCGCAGCGCCTGTATGGGATCGAGCTGCGCTGCTTTTCTGGCAGGATAATAGCCGAAGAACACACCCACGGCGACGGAGAAGACAAAACCGATCGCGATCGCCCCGAAGGAAACAGGAGATGACCAAGCGGAAAAAATTGCGATCACCTCGGAGATCGCGACGCCCGCCGCTATCCCCGCCAGCCCGCCGCTGATGCTGATCAGCACGGCTTCCGCAAGAAACTGCGTCAGGACGTGCAGCCGCTGAGCCCCGACAGCCATGCGCAGGCCGATTTCGCGCGTGCGCTCGGTGACCGAGACGAGGAGAATGTTCATGATCCCGATGCCGCCGACAAGCAGCGAGATAGAGGCGACGATGGCGAGCAGAACGGCCATCACCTTGCTGCTGCCTTCCGCGGTCTCGGCGATCTGGCTCAGGTTGCGGATGTCGAAATCCTTGATGTCCGTCGGCTTGATCCGGTGGCGTCGCATCAGGATGCGGTTGATGTCGTCGATCGCCGCCGGAATTCTATTCTGCGCCGTCGCCTGCACATAGATGGAATTGACGTAGCCGGTCAGGCGCGGCTGCAGATTGAACGGATTGGGCGGCGGCGGATAGAGGCTTGTGAGATTTGTGGGCTGGTTGGGCGCGGCGACGCCGAGAACCTTCCGTTCCCCTGTCTTGAAGGGAATCATGACCAGATCGTCCTGGTCCTGCCCCCACATGCTCTGGCCCTTTGTCGCAAGCACGCCGACCACGCGCAACGGCGACCCTTTGACCAAGATCGTGGTCCCGAGTGGATTCTCGCCGCGCGCAAACAGCTGCTTGTAGACAGTGTGGCCGATGACGACGACGAGGGCGCCGCTTCTTTCGTCGTCGGCGCCGATCCCGCGCCCCTCGGCGATCCGCCAATTCGTGACGGGGGGATAATTCAGCGAGACCGCCTGGATGTTTGTCGTCCAGTTTTGGTTGCGCAGCTGCACCTGGCCCATCTGCCGCATCAGATAGGCAACGAGTCCAACCTCTGGGGCCTCGCGGCGGATCGCCTGCGCGTCCGCCACCGTCAGTGTGGACGCGCTGCCAAATCCTGCGCGCGCCCCGCCTGTCAGCACGGCGCCGGGCAGCACGACGGCGAGATTGGTTCCCAGGCTTTCGATCTGCTTGCGGACCGCGGCGTTCGCGCCATTGCCCACCGCCACCATGGCGATAAGAGCGGCGACGCCGATGAACACGCCGAGCATGGTCAGGGCGGAGCGCAGCTTGTTGCGCGCGATCGCCTGAACGGCCGCTGTTACGATCATCGACGCGAAGGCGAGCGTCGAGACTTGCGCAAGCGCCCCTTTTGCCGGCCGCGAGGAATGAAGGATCGTCATCGCGGCCGACGCCTCTTTCTGCTGTGGCGTCGGCGGACGCGACGGCGCCGGGCCGGCGCGCCGCTCATCAGACGCGATCTGGCCGTCGCGCATCGTGATCACCCGGCCTGCGTAGGCGGCGATGTCCGGCTCATGCGTGACCACGATTACAGTCAAGCCCTGGTCCCTGTTCAACGAGAGCAGCCTCTCCATGATTTCATGCGAGGTCTTCGTGTCCAGGTTGCCTGTAGGTTCGTCTGCGAACAGCACGGAAGGCCCATTGATGAGGGCCCGAGCGATCGCCACCCGTTGTTGCTGGCCGCCCGAAAGCTGCGCTGGGGCATTCTGCGCCCGGTCGCCCAGGCCAAGCAGTTCAAGAGCGGCGCGCGCCCTCTCGAGCCGTTGCGCGCCCTCGATGGCCTCGTCCGAATAGAAGAGCGGCAAAGCGACGTTCTCGATCGCGCTCGTGCGGGCGAGCAGATTGAAGCTCTGGAAGACAAAGCCGAGCTTTTCACGACGCAGCCTCGCAAGCTGCGGTTCGTCGAGCGCCGCGACGTCGAGACCTTCGAAAAAGTAGCGGCCGGCAGTCGCTGAATCCAGGCAGCCCAATATCGCCATGAGAGTCGATTTGCCGGAGCCGGACGCGCCCATGATCGCCACGAACTCTCCGCGCTCGATGGAGAGGTTCACGCCTCGCAAGGCGCGCACGTCCACGTCCCCCACTGTGAAGGTTCTGGTCAGGCCTCTAACCTCGATGATGATATTCGACGCCGTCACGACCGGTGCCTCATGTTCGAGGGTCAGGGCGATGGGTTCGGGGTCGCTTCGCCCACGATGACCCCGTCGCCGGCCTGAAGGTCTCCCTTGATGACTTCCGTGAAGGCGTCATCGTCGAGTCCAGTCATGATCACTACCATTTGCGGCTCGCCGCCGCGCAACACCCAGACTCTAACGCCGCCGTTCAGATCGACCGGCGGCGGAGCGCCGGTAAGGCCGGGAACGCCGCCCGGCTGATAGCGAAGCGCCTGGTCGGGAACCCGCAGGACATCCTGCCGCTCGTCGACGACGATGCGCGTCGTCGCCGTCATTCCGGGCTTCAGGGCCTGGTCTTGATTGCGCACGCCGACCACGGCGTCATAGGTCACGACGTTCTGAATGGTCTGCGGCGATTGCCTGACCTCGGTCACCTTTCCCGAAAAGGTTCGATTGGGGAAGGACTCGACCGTGAACGTCGCCTTATCGCCGCGCTTGACGGCGCCGATGTCGCTCTCGGAGACATTGGTGTCGACCTGCATCGACGTCAGATCCGTCGCGACGAGGAAGAGGGTCGGCGTCTGGAAGCTTGCAGCGACTGTCTGGCCCATTTCGACGCTGCGGCTGACGACAGTGCCGTCGACCGGTGACACAATGTCCGTGTAGCCGAGATTGATCTCCGCGGCGTGCAGCTGTGCCTGCTGCAAGGCGATGGTCGCCTGATCCAGTCCGATCTGGGCCATCGCCCGATCGAGCGCGGCCTTGGAGGAGTCGAGAACGTCCTGCGAAACGGACTTCGTCGCGACGAGTCTCCTGTTGCGCTCATAGGCGACCTTTGCATAAGCAAGATCCGCCTGATCCTTGACCAGCTGGGCTTGCCCCACGCCGAGGGTGGCGCGGCTCTGATCGACAATCACCTGATAGGGTCTTGGATCGATTTTCGCGCAGACCTGGCCCTTCGTGACTTTCGTATTGTAGTCGCAGTAACGCGCCTGGATGACGCCCGAGACATAGGTTCCAACCTGCACCGTGATGACGGGGTTCACCGTGCCGCTGGTGGTCACCGCCTTGACGACCGCTCCGCGCGTAACCTTTTGCGTAAGGTAGCGCACGCCCGCCCCCTTCCCCACGAGGCGGGATATTTCAAAGCCGGCAAACGCGATCGCGCTGGCGCCGAGAAGCGCGAGGACAAGCCCGAGGCCCTTTCGAGCGAGGCGTCTCTGTATTTTCGGACTGGCTGCTTCTTCGGCCGTCATGACCATGTGACCGCATCGGGCATTCACTGAGTAGATTTAACAGATTTTACGCGGGCATGACGCAAATTAAGATATGCGTCTCAGGCAGGCGCCGCGTCACACCGGGCGGCCTGGCCGGCGCGAGAACGCCTCGCAGCCGATCAAACAAGCGCGCCGGGTCAGGGCATCCGCGACGCCAACTCGATCGTGTCGCCGTCGACGACGAACCTGCCGAAGCCCTGATGATGGATCGTTTTTGAATTTTTCTTCGACGGATCGACCCACGCCTTGAGACCTTCCAGAACGAACAGGCCATATTTGTTCACGAGGCGCGTATCCACCACCCTGCATTCGATGTTGGCGAAGCACTCGGCGATCAGGGGCGCCGAAACACGCCTGGCCGCCTTTGGCGTCAGGCAGAAGGTCGCAAACTTGTCGATTTCCCGGCCGGAGCAGTTGCCGATCGCGACGACTTTCGCCGCGAGTTCAACAGCCGGGATCGCGATCACGCATTCCTTCGTCGCACGCAGCGCCACGAAACTGTGATCCCGGTCGCTGACGATGCAGGCGATCAGCGGCGGATTGAAGTCCACCATCATATGCCAGGACATGGTCATGACGTTCCGCGCGCCGTCATGCCCCGTTGTGAGCAGGACAACCGGGCCCGGCTCGATCAACTGATACACCTTGGACAAAGGCAAATCTCTCATGATGCATTTCCCACCCTTCGCGGTTTGAACCCGCGGCCCGGCGGACTAAGCGGTTAAATCTGCGCGTTATTCGCGGCCAGCACTCGGCGCGGCGTGCCCGCCGGAGGCGCTTGGGGGACGACGCCGGCGGCTGAGACGACTTCGCGCGCCAGCATCGAATCACGCAAATGCATGGCAAGAATCGTAACCGACGACGGCGCTTTGTCACCCGTTTTCGGCCGCTATCCGCCGGGCCCGTCGTCCTGTCTGGATGTCCGATAATGCGCTTATCGGACATTCTCTGGCCGATTCCATTTTACTCACGGCGCTAAGAGCCAATCTCAGTATATGACTAGGCCGCCGGATACGCCGCCTGAGCCCCCGGAAACGCATTGAGTAGGCGGATCATTGAAGCAGCCGACGAGCTTGCCCTTGGGGCTGTACGAAAAGCCGCAGCTTTGATACCCGACGCAAACGGTCGCGCAGCTGCTGCAGGCCCCCTCGCCAACGCAGCGCTTGCACCTCGGCGAAGTACCGCGCCCGTCACACCCCCCACCTCCGCCACCGGCGGGTTTCGCGGCCACCATCATTTGATAGTGCTGTTCTGCGTCCTTGGGAGTGGGTACCGGCCAAGACCACGAAATGAAGAAATCTTTTGTGTCGGCATCGCCGTAATCGATTGGGAGGGGTGCGTCCTTGACGGCACCCTGCATGCACTCGAGAGCAGCGTCGTTCTGATCCTCAGGCACGGTCGAATGGGCCAGAATCACCTTTTCAGGCATCCAGTTCTTGTCCCGCCTCGCGAAGGTGTACTCCATCCTGATATCGCCCGTTCCTTTGAGAGAGTCCCAGCAACTCTTGAGACGGGGCGTCACCTTGTCATGAAAATAGGTGGCGACGCGCTTTTGGGCCGCTATCTCCTTCGCCAGTTGATCATTGGAAAGCAGTTCAGGACCACGTCTTCCGTGAGCAGTGGGTCGGATCAGCACGTCAGACTCGCGCGTGGAGAGAGTCGGAGTGCCCGGCTGGGTTGGCTGGTCGGCTGGGCCGGATTGAGCGACCGTGACTTCGTTACTGGACTGGCTCTGTTGGGACAGTCCGGAGGCTGACCCGAACAACGCAAACACCAGGCCGAAGACCAGCAGCTTTGGCGCGAGCAACGTCTGGCTCATGAGCGATCGCGGAAACCTCTTCATTTTGCCCTCCTCCTACATTTGCCCGGCCCCCTTTATCGCTCGGGGCAAGGCTGAGTTGGTGACGCGCGGCTCTCGGGCGACCAGGGCTATTTCTTCTAGGCCGTGTGGACGAATTTGATCAGGCACTGGCTGCCTGCGATCTCCAAAACCTGTGGCGCGGGCGTTCGAAGCAATGCCGGAAAAGACGGCGCATGTCTCCATCGTTCGCCTATGGCATCGCGCCAACGCGCTTCGCGAGCGCCTGAATGACCAGCGGTCAAGCAGCGAGACGCCTTCCTGCAGAATTATGTCGATCCGGCAATGAATCAAGCGGCGGTCGGGCCTTTGCGTGGTTTCATAAAGAGCTACAACGTCTTCATCATCGGCGATCGTAAAAGGGCGCGAACTCGATCGCAAAAGCCTTGGCCCGGGTTAACGCGAACGCGGCAAGGCCGCAATCGCCGCGTTCGAGCCGAGTTGCAAAATCCGACGCCTCGGCGGGCTTTCGAAACCCGAAATCGTGACAAAGCCCGGAATCGCGGGAAGCGCGCATTCCGTCCGATAACCGAGACTTATCGGATATAGGGCAAACCCCCCTGCTATACTGGGCCGGAAAGCGGCTTTTGGGCCGCCCGCAGCGCGCCCAGGCGTCGGATTTTCGATCCCCGGGCTCGCCCCGGGAGCGCAAGCGAGGGCGAGAATGGCTGAAATGGGCAAGGACAAGACCGGCGGCAGGGCGCTCGCCGAGCCCGCCCCTCACCTCGCGGCGCGCACCCAAAAAGCACGCGCCTACGCCCGCAACGCCCGCTCCGAGAACGCCTTCTTACCGGCAAACCCCTCAGAGTTGGCGCCGGTTCCGTTTCAGCCGCAGATAGAGTAGGACAGCGCGAACTCCCTCTAAGATACAGGAAATGAACATGAAGTGTCCAAAATGCGGTTCGGAATATCCTTATCAGGACGGCGCTTTGTGGACTTGCCCAGAATGCGCGCATGAATGGAGCGAAGCGGAGGCTGCGCCCGAAAGTCCGGCGCAAGACGAAGGCGTGCGCGACGCCAATGGCAATCTGCTGGTGACAGGCGATACAGTTAGTTTGATCAAGGATTTGAAAGTCAAAGGATCATCGTCCACTGTTAAAAGCGGCACCAAGGTCAAGAACATCCGCTTGGTTGACGACGCAGTCGACGGTCACAATATCGCGTGCAAAATCGACGGCATCGGCGCGATGTATCTAAAATCGGAGTTTGTCCGGAAAGCGTGATGCGCCGGGCCCGGCGCCAGCTATGTCGTCCAGCGTTCCGACCCCCGGCGGCTTCGCCGCCCGCAGACTTGATTTACTTATTTGGCCGCCTTGCCTAAGGCCATCCTCGCCATCAGCTTCGCCCGCAGCCTCGACGCTCGGAAATCATCGGCCTCGACTGCGGTGCCGATCAGACCTAGGGCGGGACCGGGTGGATCGAGATCGTCGGCGCCGACCAAAACGGCGGCGGCGTGCTCCTGACCCTCAACGGCAAGACCGGCTGGCGCGAGGTCGAGATCGGCCGCGGCTCGTCCCCCCTCACCTGCCCTGTCGTCCTGCTCGAAACTTGGCTCAAACTCGGTTGGGTCGCGCGGGGCCCTGTGTTTCGGCCCATTGCCCGCAAGAATGGCGGCGTCTGGCCCGAGCGGCTCTCAAACAAACATGTCGCCGGCCTCGTGCAGCAATGCGTGCTCGCCGCCGGCCTGCGCGGCGGTCTCTCTGAAGGCGAACGCCGACGCGCCTTCTCCGGCCACTCCTTACGCGCCGGCCTCGCCTCTTCGGCGCGGATCGAGGAAGCCCATGTGCAACAGCGCCTCGGCCACGCTTCCCCCGAAATGACCCGACGCTACCAACGCAAGCGCGATCGCTTTAAGGTCAATCTCACAAAGGCCGCGGGGCTTCGACATAGGAGAGGGGTGATCCGCCCATGCGCGATCCTGAGTCCATCTATCATTGGCGTCGCCTCGACGACCGGATAACCACCTCCGGCCAGCCAACTGAAGCAGAACTGACGAACATCGCAGCGCTCGGGGTGCGCTATGTCATCAATCTCGCGCCGCACAGCCACGAAAAGGCGCTCCCGGACGAAACGGCGACCGTGGCGGCCTTGGGCATGAGCTACATCCACATCCCGGTGGATTTCCAAAATCCGACGGAAAGCGACTTCGCCGCATTCTGCGTCGCGCTCGAACAGACGGGCGAGGCCCCGACTCATGTGCATTGCATCGCCAATTACCGCGTATCGGCATTCTTCTATCGCTACCGCGTCAATGTGATTGGCATGGACCCAGAAATAGCGCGTGTGGACCTCGACGCCGTCTGGGGCCCTGACTCAATTTGGATGGCCTTTGTAAAACAATCGCACGCCGGCGAATGAGGGGCGCCACAGCCATAGGGGACTTTCCGGCCATCATCCCGCCTCTCTCTGCGGTCTCTCTCGAGGCGCCTTGCAGCGCCAAGCGCGGGCAGACTTCCAGCCGAGCCGATAGGCTTTGGGGGTTGTCCTGGGACGGGTGCGCGAGATTCGGCTTCCAGTCTCTGGGGTCCGAAGTCCATGTTCCATCCGCCACCGCTTAGTCTCTTCGGTCGCCCGACCTGCATAGAAGGTGGTCTTCGCCTGATTAATGAGTTTTTGTTGCTTCATCAGCAACATTACCATTCGCGGCGAGCTGCATCATTTCTTCGCCGATCGCGGCGATCGTTGCATCGACGAGGGCAAGCAACTCAATGTGAAGTGCTTCTTCCCCGCCTTTTGCGGCGGCGTAAAGCCTTCCGGTCTGCGCCTTCATGGCGTTCAACCGTTGCGTGATCTTCGTGCCGGCCTCAATCGTCGCCGCCTCTATCTCACGGACGGGGACAAGCTCGCCGCGCTTTTGTGCAAGCTGGATTTCAGCAAGTTCAGCCTTGGCGTTTTTCTCGCGGGCGGCCGCGTCATTAAATTTCGACGGCTCCGGCGGCGACTCAATGGGGAGCGATGTCGGGCTGCGAGCGCGACGCCTAACGTTCCTGTTTCGCAGCTCTTGCGCGGGATCGTGAGTTGCGGCCGCGAGGGCGTCAAAGGAGGGCAAATGTATTAGCTTGGCCCTGCCCCTTCGGCGGGTTGGAAGCTGGCCACGCAGCTCGAATGAACGAACCCGTTTCCACACAGCTTGGGGCGTTATGCCTCGCAATCTGGCGATATCGGACAAGCTCGCCCAGTCCTCTTCGTCTTCAACCTTAGTGTCCATATCAACCGGATTCCTTTAACCCGTCAGCATATTAAACCCTAATAAAAAGATAGATTTCGTTTCCTCCCCCGGACCCCCGCCTTCTCCCTGTTGGCCAGGCGGAGGAAGGACCCGAGAAGGCAACCGGCCCCGGTAGTCGTCATGAGTCGTCAGTCGGCGGCCAGAGCGTCGGCCTGAAGCAGCCGCCCTTGGCTTTTCCAAACTGCCGCCGTTCCCATTCTTCCCAGGCGCTGAGCTCGGGTGATTCTGGCTTCAGAAAAATCTGGCCATTTGGAAGCGGTATCGCGTCGTGTTCGACGGCTCGGCCTTTCAACGGGTTCGTGAACTCGCATGGCTGCACATTTGCGCCCTTGCGCTGGAACACCCATTGCCTCTGTCGGATGAACGTCACGGCAAAGACGCGGCGCTCCGGAGGGACTTGCAGCGCTTCCGCGCCTTTAATACAAAGCTCCCGATCCAAAGCGCTAAGCGATAGGAAAGCACGCTTTGCCGCATCGATGTTCTCTCGGCCTGGCATGAATTACCAAGCAGCGACGAAGCGCTCAAACCGGTCTAGATCGTCCTGGGAAACGCCCTCAGCATTCCTTGGAGAACTGCACCCTAGGCGATACCGCTCCCGCGTTTCTGACCGTTGTTTTTGATCGTTATCTCAGAACGGAATTGCTTGAACCGCCTCGCTTTTGGGGGCACGTCCTCTCGGCTCTGCTGCGGTTTCTCGATGATCGGCGGTCTCTTGGATTTCCTATCGAATGCCAAGAAAGCCTCTCCGCGGTCCTGGCCTCGGAGGATGAGGGCGGCCCTCTCCGCCTCCTCTTCGTCATCGAATTCCTGCGCTTGCGCATGCCCCCCAGTTTTTTCCTCTGCCTGATCGCGGGGGGAGGGAGGGTAATCTTTATTCAGTCTAAGATCATTATTCTCTATGGAGCCCCCTTTGCCGCCGGGCGACAAAAGTGACCTCTCGGTGTAAGCCACTTTTCACTGTCAAGGCACAGACTTTTGCTCTTAACATCCTCCTGCTGGGCTTTTTCAAACAAGACGTATTTAGTTCCGACGAACCGGCCCACCGCGGATTGGATCGGTCGAAGCTGCAGGTAGCCAGCGCTACGCAGCTCGCGCATGACTCTTTGATATTTTTTGCGGCCCCATCCGAAGCGATTTCGAATGTGAGCCTCGCAGATTATCCAGTCGTCCGACTTGCTCAGTAAGTAGTCGTGGACGCCGAGCGCCTCGGCAGAGAGACGACTAGAAAATTTCGCTTTGTCAACGGTAAGGAACCGTTCACGATGTTTCTCCCGAAAGATGTTCTGGCCGATCATGAGCGGCCCCCATCGCAAGAGGGCTCGGCCCCGACCGGCAGATTGACGCGGTAAATATTCGTCTTCTGATAACCGCGTGCGTCGCGCTGACGGGTGACAGTCAGGTATCCAAGCTCGCAGAGATCGGCGACGCGCCGAGCAACAGTGTTATGGGTCACACCGACCTTCCGGCCGATCTTGTTTTGGCTGATCGAGCATGTGAGGGCGCAGTCGTGCTCAATCTCGTCACAGATGGCGACCAAGACGAGCCGGGAGCAGGGCGTGAGTTTTTCGTTCCGAATAGCGAACGCGCGCTTGATGGCGAGCTTGCTCATTTCCGCCACCCTGAGCTAGAGGGTGGGGCGTCAAAATCGTCCGAAGCGATCCTGATCAAGCGCTGATCAAGGTCGCAGCGCGAAACCGTGATCAGCTTCTGCAAGGTGTCGTCCGCCGGAAAAACCGTTGCCGCCGCAGGCAAGTCGGTATAGGTTTTCTGGTGAAGCTTGCCTGGCTTCCTAATCGAATTGTTGGCGCCGTGCTGGACTCTCATCCCCAGCACGGCGTTTTCTTTTGCCGCGTTGCACCCCCTGCCGCTTTTCAGACTGCGCGAAATGCGCGAACTGAAAGTAAAGGGACTTCCCGTGAGCAAACTCTCTGAAAGCCCTTGATCTGATTGCGAAACCTCCGGCCTGTCACGCCGGAGGTCGCGGGTTCGAGCCCCGTCTCTCTCGCCATGAAATTTCCCGCGATAATGAAGCGTCCGGTTCGCCTGCGGTCCAATGTCAGGACTCTGTCCTGACGGGACGGAAGTAACTGGATAAGTCGAATTATCCGGTTCCCGGCAACGCACGCTTCCGTCTTTCGCGGGCGATCGTTTGGTCGAGGGCCTGAAGGAAACGCGACCGATTTGCGGCAGAAAATGGTGGCGGGCCGCCGGTCGTCTCGCCTGTCGAGCGGATATGCTCCATGAGAGAGCGCTGCGCCAGAGCCAAGCCGATCGAGTCTTCTGTAAAGGGGCGTCCATAGGGCGCAATTGCATGCGCCTTTTTAGCCAGGACGCGCGCGGCGAGGGGAATATCGCTGGTGATGACCACATCGCCCGCAACGACATGCTCCGCGATCCAGTCATCGGCGACATCCGGGCCGGCGTTCACGACGATCCTGGCGATCAGCGGCGAGGGCGGAATTTGCATGAAGCTGTTAGAAATCACGAAGGTCTGCAACCCGTAACGGATGGCGACTTTATAGGTCTCCTCCTTCACCGGACAGGCGTCAGCGTCGATGTAAATCCTGATGGTCACGACGGTAAGATAGCACGATTCATCAACGCATCTTTACGAAAAGCGGATCGCCCTCATCTACGGCCACTCTGGCGCGGCGCAAGGCCACCGATGGCGCGACATCGCCATTGGCGACGGCGGCGTTCATGAGGGCGGCGATTTCATCGCTCAGGCCCGACATGGTCGCGCCGAGACGATTATACCCGATCGCAGCGGGAATCGCCGCCGCGAGCCCGTAAGAAGTCGCCGCGAGCGCCTCCGCGATGCCGGGGGCGACAACTGCAAGACTCGTGTCCTGCGTCGCGGCGATCCCTGCGAAGCTCGACATGATTCCCCAGACCGTGCCGAAAAGGCCGACGAAAGGCCCGACCGAGGAGACGACGGCGAGGTTGGGCAAATCGCCCCTGGCGTCGATCAGGAACGCCTGCATGGCCTGATTCACGCGCTTCGAAATGCGGCGGCGCCTCGCGTCGTCGCCTTCGCCGGGAATGTGCAACTGCGCCGCCTCCCTTGCCGTGTCCATGATGGGCCAGAGAACTCCGACGCCGGCTCCCTCGCGCGCTGAGCGGATGGAAGCGGAAATCCGCCGCGCGACGATCGCCCCGTCGATGATGAGCGCCCAGGTCCAGACGGAAGCCAACAGCAGAATCCCCATGACGAACTTGCTGATGGGCCCCGCGTTGAGAAACAGGCCGAGCGGCGACAGTGTCGGAATGTCCATGTGATTCCCTCCACTCTTGGGGCGTCAATCGAAATAGATGCTCTGGGAGACAAAGGCCGCGCCGCATATGCCGGGCCCGCGCGCGGCGGAGACGATGCGGCGCGCGAGGGCCGCGTGACCCGGCGTCGTGCCCGAGGCCGAGACGACCGCAATGCCGCCGCCGGCGGCGATTCGGAAGGTGACGAAGGCGCTTCCGGGGCCGAGGCTCGTCGAGCCCGGCGTATGACGGCGCAAGGCCGCCGCAACATAAGCGAGACATGTCGCCTGGGACGCGCCCGCGCCCGCCGAACCGCCGCCGCCGGGCGCGCCGTAACGGCGGCGCGCCTGCGCCTCGCGTCGCTCATTTCCATAGGCGACGTTCCGCCGCTCTTTGCTCTTCTTCTCGCTCTTTGGAGTGGGTTTTTCGGTCGTGCGGTCGGCGTCCTTCCTTGCGGGCAGCCGCGGCGCGTCGGGAACGGCGACGACCGGCGGCGGCGCGGCGTTCTCGTCCGCCTTGACGCGCGCGTCCTCCGGCTCGGGCGCGTCGGGCGGCAAATCCTGTTCGCTGATCGCCTCCACTTCGAGGAAATCGCCCTCGGGCGCCAGCCCGGCGCCGATCGAGCCCAGCGGAATCAGATTGGGCCGCGCCGCCTGCATGAAGACAGCGAAAACGAGGACATGCGCGGCGACGACGAGGGCCGTCGCGACTGGAAAGATGCGGTCGGGGCGCAAGGGCGGGCGGCCTGCGGGATCGAAGTGCAGGAACATCATGATTGATCTCGCGCGGAAGGGAATCGATGAAAAAGAAAAGGCGACGCCGAAGCGCCGCCTCTCTGCAAAAACCTAAAATTTCACGGTGAGGCCCGCGTAGAAATTCCGCCCCATTCCGGGCACGCCGGAATTTGCCCCGGCGCGCTTGTAGCCCGAAAAATAGAAGCCGCCCAAAGGCAGGGTGTAGAGCGTGTTCGTCACATTCTGCACCCCGAGATCGATTCGCAGGTTGGACCATTCATAGCCGGTCCGCAGATTGAGCAGCGCATAGCCGTTGGTGATCTGCTCGTAGCGCGGAACGCTCACGACATTCTTGCCCGCGACGATCTGGACGTCCGCGCCGCTGAACCAGCCGCCATATTTATGTTCGAGCCCGATCCGGGTGTTGAACGGCATGATGTGATAGAGGCCGGTATGGCCTCTCACAAAGGCGTTCGCATAGGCGTAGCAGGCATTGTCGAAGAAGGCGCAGTTCTGCACCTGTCCCATTTCCAGATTCTGGCCATAGGCGTAGTTCGCCACGATCGTGCCGTCGAAGCGGCCGAACGCGGGATCCTCCAGAAGCTTCAGGCGGCCGGACAGATCGGCGCCGTAAATGATCGCCTTGTAATTGCGGAACTGGAGCATCTGGAAGACATAAGGCTGCGTCGCGGTCGGCGTCGGCGCATTGTAGAGTCGCGCGGCGTCGATGTAATTTTCGATGTAGCTGAAATAGGGATTGATGCGCGCCTCCCAATCGCCTTTCGGATCGGCGAACATGGCGGTCAGGCCGACCGTATGCGCGACTTCCGGCTGGAGATTGAGATTGCCGACATAGCCATTGGCGTCGCCGAACCAGTTGTTCATGAACATCGCCATCGGCGTCGGCGCCCAGGCGTAGAGTTCATAGAGATTGGGAGAGCGCGTCTTGCGCGAATAGCCGAATTCATATTTCGCAAGATCGTTCGGCTGATAGCGCACCATCGCCGTCATGTCGAAGTTCACATTGGTGCGCGAACGGTTCTGCGCGTTGAAGGCGTTGGCCGCGGGAACGTCCGGATTGTTCATACCCATCGCGGCGCTCGGACCGCAGGGACCGATCTGCCCCATCATGACGGGACAGACCGTCATCGGAACCGGATTTCGCCAATCGTAAGGCGAAACCGTCCCCGTATTGAACCAGACCGTGTCATTGCGAACGCCGAGCAGCGAGGACCATTGGTCGTTCCACTGCGCGTCCCACTCCAGATAATGGCCGAGGCGGCTGCGCTTGCCGTTGTTGATGTTCCAGAAGGCGCCCGGCCCCATCATGTTCATCGCCGGCATGTAGCTGACCATGCCCATCATCGACATGAACCGTCCCGGTTGCCAGTTGGCCGGAACCGGCTCCCACCAGTCGTTCAACTGGAAGCCGTGAAATTCGCTGCCGATCCGCAACACATCCTTTCGGGAGAATTTCTCGAAGGGGATTTCGGCCTTGATCGCATAGCCATAATCGGTCCCGATCGTGGCCATGGGCATGTTCGCAGGCTGCTTGTCCTGCAGAAAACCCATCTTGTGATTGACGTTGTTCCAATAGATGCGGGCGTCGACGGCGCCCCAGTCGAGCAGTCCCTTGTACCGGCCTTCGAACGTATAGGCCTGGTTGCGCGTCATATCCATGCGCTGATTCGGGAACCCCTGATAGGGGATGTTCTGGATCGCGCCCCTGAGCGAGAGGTAATGACCGTCGTTCTGGAAGGCGAGGGTCGCGGCGTGATTCTCGGAGATGAAATTCGTCGAGAGAACTTTCTCCCCCACGCCGCCGGCATGGTAATTGGTGGCGCGCTGCCAGTCGCCGCTATAGAGCAGGCTCCAGTTTTTGGTCGCGACATTGGCCGTGCCCGCGACGCTGATCCCGTTGTTGTTGCCCCGAAAGAAGCTCGAGATCATGCCGGTGACGAGCACCGCGCCATCCTCGCCAAACCTCAGCTGCCCCGGCGCGGGCGCGGCAAGGAAGGGTAGAGGCGCGAAAGGCGTCTGCCGCGCGTCGAGCGGCCGCGCCGGGGGCCGCGTGACATCCGGCGCGAAGACGGGGGATTTCGGCTCCGCGATGATCGTGCCGCCGATCGAATCGCCGCCCCGGCTCACCGGCATCACGCCGGAATAGACTTCAATTTTTTCGACATTGCCCGGCCCGATGTAGGACAGCGGCGGGTTCATGTGGTTGGCGCAGGCGGATGTCGTCTGGACGCCGCCCACGATGATGTTGATTCGGTCGTCCGCCATGCCGTGGATCGCGGGAATGCCGGAGACGCCGCCCGCTTCATAGGTGCTGACGCCCGGAACGTCGCGGATGAGCCGCGCCGTATCCGTCGTCGGCGGAAGTTCGCGGGCGATCTGCTTTTGATCGACGACCTCGGCTTCCTGGCTTGCGCCCGACGCTTCCGACGAATCGGCCGCGCCAGCTCCGTCCTGCGGGGCGGCGACGGGCGCTCCGTTCGACGCCGTTCCGGCGCCGACCGGCCTGTGCGCCGAGATGTGGATCGGCGGCAGTCCGACCTGGGCGCTGGCGCCCGAGAGTACGACGAGGCTCATTGCGCCGGCGCTCGCGCCGCGCATCAGATAAGTGCGAAACATAAAGGATTCTCCTGCGCCGCGACGAAGTCGAGGCGTTCCCGTGACGGTCAGACGTTTCTATGTGGAGCGTTCGGACGAGGACGCGTCAGGAGAAGACAGGCGGGGCGCGTGGAGAATGGGGAGAGACGCGCTCGACGCCCGCCGTGTGAACGGGCGGCTGCGGATCGAATGACAGCCGTTTCGGCGCCTGCAATCGCAGAAGCACCGTCATTGGCGGAGCGATGACCGTCTGTTGAGCGACAGCGAACAGGCAATCCCCGCAGGCGTGGATATGCGCGCTTTTTACAGGAGCGCCGGCCTGGTCGACATGAAATGAAAGACAGATTTGTCCAGTGAGCGCCTGATCGTCCGCCGACAGATAGACCTGCGCGGGCGCGTGCGCTTCATGCGACGCCCTGGCGACTCCCGCCATGCCCAGCACCATCGCCAGCATGACGGCGAGAAAAAATCTCGCAAGTTTGGAAAAGGCGGGCATGGCGGCGGGATCGGCTTTGTTCGTATTCTTGTTTGGAGACTATCCAAGGTAGCCTCGCCGCCGACAAGGGTCCGGCTTGTCGCATCCCTGTCGCACCCTTGTGTTTCCGTCGCATGTGTTGCCCGACTGCAACGCCCTTGAACGATTCGCCGATTACCACTGATGATGAGCGCCGTAGTTGCGCTCCACAGCCGCATGACGCCGCGCATGACGCCGCGCCTCTATCGTCTCGTTGAGAAAGCGGATGACCTGGTGCCTGCTGCGATTGTCCGGAAATACGAACGCCACGCGCTCTGTCGAGCTGAGGTAGAAGAGAATCGCCCGCTGGCCCACAGAATCCATGCGGGATATCTTTCTTACCGAAATGCGTCGCCGCCAGACGGTCGGAAAGCCGATCCCCGGGAAAAGGCGGCGCGGAAACGAGATACTGTCCCTGTCGCACCTGACGCCGATCCATTCGGCGATGAATCCCTGACCGCAAAAAAGCGCGACCAGCCCCACCAGAACCCGAGCGGCCCCCCCAGCGGGAAACACAAAAAAACTCGCCAAGGCGAGGGTAAAGCCAATGAACCAGTAACTTGCTACAACAGACGACCGAGCGTTCATGGTCGCATGGCTCGGTCCTACGTTTTGCCCTTCCATGATAGCCCCGTCACGAAACTGCTCCCGGATTTAGACTTTTAGAGAAATTATCATTTTGCGCAACTTTTAGTCTCTACCGCCCAAATGCTCAGTTTCGCGGCTCGGCGCTCCAAGGAGCCCCCTCCCGGCATAGACGCCCGGTCATGACAGAGAGTCCAGCAACTTCTGTAGATCATCGAACGCCGCTGGCTTTGTAAGCTGGCAGTCGAACCCGGCGTCGTGGGCGCGGTCGCTGATTTGCTCCTGTCCCCATCCCGTAAGCGCGACAAGCTTGACCGCTTGCCCCTCCGGTAAAGCGCGCAACCGACGCGCTGTTTCATATCCGTCCATCTTGGGCATGCCAATATCGAGGAAAACCAGTTCGGGCTTGAATTGCCGCAGCGCCTCGAGCCCGGCTTCGCCCCCATAGGCGACACGGACCTCCACGCCGAAGGTTTCAAGGAACATGACGAGACTGTCGGCGACGTCGTGATCATCGTCGATGACCAGAATCCGCCGCGCCACAGGCTTACAAGGCTCGTTCATCATAGGCATAGGCGCCTGGGCTCCAACGCGAGAAAGGGGAAGGCGGACGATGAAGGCGCTGCCAGAGCCGAGGCCGTCGCTGCGCGCCTCGACTGTCCCGCCATGCAGGCCAAGCAGAGACTTGACGAGCGCAAGACCAATCCCGAGTCCGCCCTGGGCGCGTCCCAGGCTGCGATCGACCTGCGTGAACAGATCGAAGACGCGCGGCAGCATGTCCGCCGGTATGCCGACGCCGCTGTCGCTCACGGTGACGACCGCCTGATCGCCGACAAGCTCGGCGGTCAGGCGGATCGAGCCGCCGGCCTCGGTATATTTGGCGGCATTGTCGAGAAGGTTGGTGAAAACCTGCGCAAGGCGCACAGGGTCCGCCTCGAGCGCCATGGGGGCCGCGGGGAGAATCACGCGCAGTTCGTGCCCTGCACGGTCGATCATGGGCTGGGCGGTTTCTACGGCGTGACGCAGCACGTCCGCGAGATCCACCGCCTGCATTTTCAGTTCGACTTTGCCGCGCGTGATGCGCGACACTTCCATCAGGTCATCGACGAGACGCACCAGGTGCCGTGCCTGCCGCTCGATCATTGCGAGCAGACCGAGATCGCGCACGGACATGGTTGGCGCGGTTTCGTGGAGAAGCACATGGGTGGCGTTGCAGATCGGAGCAAGCGGATTGCGCAGCTCATGCGCAAGCGTGGCCAGGAACTCATCCTTGCGGCGATCGGCGGCCATCAGCGCCTCTTCGGCGCGCTTGCGCTGGGTGATGTCGCGGCTGACCGTGGCGAGGCCAATCGGCCCGCCGTCCGGATCGCGAAGGAAGAACACGTTATATAGCATCCACACCGCCTCCCCCGTGTCGAAGCGACGGAAGCGAATCTCCACGCTGCCCTGCCCCTCCCGCAGCACGCCGGGGAAAAATTCTTCCATGACGAAGGGCCGGTCCTCCGGGAAGAAAAAATCCGCGACGTCGACCCGTACGGCCTCCTCTGCGCCTTTGAGGCCCACGAGACGCAAGCCAGCCGGATTAACATAGAGCGGCTCGAAGGAAAGGTTGCAGATGCCGATGAATTCGACGCTCTGCTCCGCCAGCGAAACGAATTTCTGGCGCTCGATCTCGGCGCCCTTGCGCTGTGTAACATCCTGAGCGGTGCCGACCATTCTGACCGCGCGGCCAGCCTCGAAGAAAACCGTCCCGGTCGCCGAGATCCATTTTTCGGACCGGTCGCCCGCGATCACACGGTATTCAACCTGCAAGCGCCCGCCCGTCTCCGGATCGAGGGCGCGGTCGATCCCGGCCCGGACCCGCGCCCGATCGTCTGGATGAATGCTTTCAAGGAAAAGTGCGAAAGTCGGACGCTCCAGGGGGGAGAGGCCCCATTGCGCGCGCAGACGGTCGTCCCAGATCAATTCACCGGTATCGAGCCGCCATTCGTAGATGCCGATGTTTCCGGAATCCAGCGCGAGTTGCAGGCGGAACTCGCTTTCGCGGTAGCGCTCCTCGCTGGCCCGCAGAGCGGCCTCCGCCCGCTTGCGCGCATCAATATCGACGCTCATGCCGAGCCATCGCCGGACCGTGCCGTCCGAGTTCAGCGTCGGCGTCGCCCGCAGATTGGTCCAGCGCCAGCCTCCGGCGCGGTCTTGCAGCCGGCTTTCGGCATCGAATTTGCCGCGCGCCGCAACCGCGTCCCTCCATCGCCGCCTGGCGTCGGCTCGATCCTCCGGGTGGACGGCGTTCAACCAGCCGTCGCCGAGCAATTCTTCCAGTGTCTGCCCCGTGGACGCGCGCCAAGTGGGACTGTCCGAGACGATGGCGCCCGTCTCATCCGTCTCCCAGACAGCCTGCGCATAGGCCTCGACAAGGCTGCGGAAACGCTGTTCGCTTTCCCGCAGCGCCTCTTCGGCGCGCCTTATCTGCGTGAAATCCATGAAGGCGCCGACTGCGTCGCGCGGCTTGCCGGACTCGTCGAGGATGGGCCTGGCCGTGGCCAAGGCCGTGACGACGCGACCATCCGGACATAAAATGTCATAAATCTGCCCAGGGACCGTTTCGCCCCTCACCGCCCGCTGCATGGGCAGCTCGGCGACAGAGAGTTCCCGGCCGGACTGAAACAGGCGCAGATCGACGGACTGGCTGGCGACCTTTGAAAATTCGCCTCCTGCCGGGACGCCGAACATACGCTCGAGCGCCGGATTGCCTCGAATATGGTCGCCGCTCGCGCTTTGCGCGATAGAGAGCCCGATTGGCGCGGCGTCGAGGATCGCCTGAAGCTCGGCCGAACGTCGCCTTGCCCGCTGCTCGCTCTCCTGCAAGGCCGTCGCAAAACTCCCTCTCTCCGTCGTGATGTCGCGCCGGCAGAGCAGCAGCGCCAAAGGTTCCAGCGGCATTTGGCGCGCCTCCAGGGCGAACCATCGGCCCTGCGGCGCCTTGCCCGGCTTGTAATCCAGATGAAATTCGCGCCTTTCGCCGGCAAGAACCGCTTCGATTCCCGCGAGCAGCCGGCGCGCGTCGGCGCTGTCGGCGGCGACGCGCGATCTCAGGGCTTCCATGAGGTTGTGTTGAAAACCAACATGTTCGAGGCCATCACAAATAGGCTCGGCGCTCCCGATCCATGCGCTGTTCGCGGCCACGATGACGCCCTGCCGATCGACAACGGCGACCTCCTCCGGGAGAGCGTCGACGAGGGCGCGCCAGAAAGCCTCGGCGTTGTCGGATCGAGTAGGCAATCCCCGAGCATCCCTTTCGCTGGAATCGAGCGATTCAGTTCTTGTGTTAGAGACGGTAGGAAATCCATAGGCCGCGGGTTGCAGTCTAGGGGATTTCACTTAGTTTCTCAAAAAGGGGAACATCAGACCGGCAAGGGCCTCTCACGCGCGAGAGTATGTGCGCTGCCGCCGTCGGCCCGGTCGCCTCCGCGACGACCGCTAAAGCCTTGCAGCGGGCATGCGCGTCCCGCTTGGTACGGCGGATTTTCGGTCCTACTGAAGATCGAGATTGCGGCGGAACGAAAAAACAGCGAGACTCTGTCGGCGGAGCTGACGCTTCCGGCGAAGGATCAGAAGGGATCGCGTGATCGTGGACTGCGTGAGGGGCCCCGCAAAAAGCCAGGGCGTCGAACCGGACGCCGAGGATCGACTGCGTAGCCGGCTCGACGCCACGAGTGCGGCGCTTTCGGCGCTCGCCCATGACATCAACCAGCCGCTCGCCGCGACGGCGGCCTATCTCGACGTCGCGCGCCGTATTATGGGCCGGTCTCCGGGAACCGGCGAGGAGATCGCCCAGATCCTCGAAAAGGCGGCGGCGCAAACGCAACGCGCCAGCCGGCTCGTTTCGACCCTGCGCGGCTTCGCCCTATGCGAAGACGCCGCCAAAACGTCGATGGGCCTGCATGAAGCGATCAGCGACACTCTCGACTCGCTTCGCGCCGAAGACGCGCTCGCTGGCATGGAGATCACGCTGGAGCCTGCCGCCCTGCGGGACGGGATCCTCGCCAGCAGGTTGCAGATCGGGCTCGCCCTGTGCCACCTTGTGCGAGACGCCGCGGCGACGATGCGGTCGACCGGCCGGCGGCGTCTCGCCATCCGGACCTGCAACCCCGACGCGGCGACCATCAGGGTGGACATGATTGACGCGGGTTTTAGCCCTGAAGCTCAATCCGAGGCGCCTGGCGGCGATCAGCTGACGATGGGGAACGCAAAGGGGATGAGACCGGGTTTATTGTCGAGCGTTATAATTATAGAGGATCATGATGGATTGATTTGGGCCGGCGCCCCCTGCCGGGGGGAAGCCCATTTTAGTTTCGCGCTTCCGCTTCTGAACGTGGACGTTGTTGCATGAACGACCAGCGTGTTGTCCACCTCATCGATGATGACGCAGCCGTGCGCGACGCGGTGGGGCTGTTGCTGCGCACAATGGGGTTCAAGGTTGACGCCTACGACTCCGCCTTGTCCTTTCTGAAGGCCGTGTCTCCAAGCGCCGAGGGCTGCGTCATCACCGACGTGCGCATGCCCCAAATGAACGGCATCGAGCTGATCGGCAAGATGAAGGAAGCGCGCATTTCCATTCCTGTCGTGGTCCTGACGGCGCACGCCGACGTTCCGCTCGCGGTCGAGGCGATGAAGCTCGGCGCCGTCGACCTTCTCGAAAAACCCTTCGAGAATGACGCTCTCATCACCGCCGTCGGCGCGGCGCTCGATCGCCGCGACGCCGACGTCAATCGCAGCCGCGAGAGTCAGGCGATCAAAGCCCGTCTGGCGACGCTGACGCGCCGGGAGAACGAGATTCTCTCCGGCCTGTTGAAAGGCCTCTCAAACAAGGTCATTGCGCATGATCTCGGCATCAGCATTCGCACGGCCGAGGTGCATCGCGCCAACATCATGTCGAAAATGCGCGCCGGCAACCTGGCGGAACTCGTGAAAATGGCGCTCGCCGCAGAGCCGTCGAGCGGCGTCGAGAACAAGTAATACGCGTCCGGCGGCCGGTTTTGTCGCGTCGCGACGGCGGAACTTCTTCTTCGTCCCCCGGTTCATTCCTCGCTCGTTTTTTGACGACGTTTCTGTCTTGAAGGGAGAAACGCAGGGATGGAACCGCGTCCTCTCGCCGTCGTCACCGGCGCCTCGACCGGCATCGGCTTCGAATTCGCCAAGCTCTGCGCGACGCGCGGGTACGATCTGGTTATCGCGGCGGACGAGCCCGAAATCGCACAGGCGGCGGAAGCCATTCGAAGCGAAGACGCACGCGTCTGGGAAATTGAAACGGATCTGTCAACCATGGCCGGCGTGGCGGCGCTCTACGACCTCCTCCGCCGTCTCGCGCGCCCCGTCGACATTCTCATCGCCAACGCTGGCCGCGGGCTGGGCAGCGATTTCCTCGACCAGGACTTCTCGCAGATTCGACGCGTCATCGACACCAACATCACGGGGACCGTCTATCTGACGCAACTCATTGGCCGCGACATGCGCTCGCGCGGCATTGGTGGAATTCTCCTCGTCGGATCCATCGCCGGCTTTATCACCGGCTCTTTTCAGGCCGTCTATCACGGCACGAAGGCCTTCATTTACAATTATTCGACGGCGCTCGCCGATGAGCTGCAAGGAACCGGCGTCACCGTCACCTGCCTGATGCCCGGCGCCACGGAGACCGAGTTTTTCCGCCGGGCCGGCATGCTCGACACGGAGGCCAGCCGGGCAAGGAAGGCCGATCCCGCCGAAGTGGCCCGCGATGGCTTCGAGGCCCTCATGGAAGGGCGCCGCGAAATCGTCAGCGGCTGGCAAAACAAGCTGCTGGCGCTGGTTTCGCATGTCACCCCCGCGTCCATTCTGGCATGGCGCAACAGACAGTTCTCGGCCCCCGACAAAAGAATGTAGGAGCGCTCGGATGAACGTGACGGCCGAGCGAAGCAAATCGATCTGGGGCGCCTCCGCCCTTACTGCGGACAAGTTGCAAGGCGACATCGAAACAGAAATCGCCATTATCGGCTCCGGCGTCGCCGGCATGTCCGTGGCGTACGAACTTGCGAGCGCCGGCCGGCAGGTGTGCGTGCTCGACCGTGGCGCGATCGGCGGCGGGATGACGGCGCGCACCACTGCGCATCTCTCCTCCTACAGCGACGACGGCTTCCGTGAGTTGATCAAGATGCGTGGACTCGACGCCGCGAAGGGCTGGCGACAGAGCCAGGACGCCGCCATCTCGCGCATCGAGACGATCCAGCGGGAGCTCGAGGCGGAATGCGACTTTCGCCGGGTTGACGGGTATCTTTTCCTCGCGTCCGGGACAGACCCTTCGGTGATCGACGCCGAGCTTGTCGCAAGCGCGCAGGTCGGCGCGCTTGCCGTGCGCCATGAAGGCGTCCCCTTTGCCGGGGAGGAGAAAACTCCCGCCCTTCGCTTCCCCGATCAGGCAACCTTTCACCCATTGAAATACCTCGCCGCGCTCGCGGCGGCGATCGATCGCGCTGGCGGTCGCCTGTTCGCATCCACGCCCGTCATATCGGTCGACGAGAACGCCGGCGGCGTCGACATCGTCACGCGCGGGGGCGCGCATGTTCGGGCGCAAGCCGCCGTCGTGGCGACGAACGCGCCGATCAACGACCGCTTTGCGATTCACAGCAAGCAGGCGCCCTACCGCACTTACGCGGCCGCTTTCGAAATCCCGCGCGGCGCCGTTCCGGACGCCCTCTATTGGGACACGCTCGATCCCTATCATTACGTCAGGCTGCAACCCGGCGATGGCGCGTTCGATCTCCTCATCGTCGGCGGCGAGGACCACAAGGCCGGCGAACGCAATGATGGAGACGAACGCATTCTTTCTCTCACACGATGGATGCGCGAACGCGTCCCCGCGCTTGGTCGGGAAGTCGCGCGCTGGTCCGGCCAGGTTCTGGAGCCTATCGACTACACGGCTTTCATCGGCCGCAATCCGGGGGAGAAGCATGTCTTCATCGCGACCGGCGACTCGGGACAGGGCATGACTCATGGCGCGCTTGCTGGCCTGTTGATCGCTGATCTCATCCTGCGCGGCGACAGTGTCTGGGCGTCGATCTACGAACCCGCACGGAAACCGTTCAAGGCCATGGGGGAGTTCATCCGCGAGAACGCCACGGCCGCAAAGAACTACGCCCAGTTTCTCACCCGCGGCGAGAAGTCTTCCGTAGACGAGCTTCGGCCCGGCGAGGGCGCCATTATCGGAAACGGCCTCGCCAAGATCGCCGCCTATCGCGACGAGGATGGGGCGCTGCATCAGCACGCCGCGTCATGCACGCACCTTGGTTGTCAGCTGCGCTGGAACAGTTTCGAGCGGTGCTGGGATTGCCCCTGCCACGGCTCCCAGTTTGCGCCGGACGGCGAACCGCTCAACGGACCGGCCATTTCCCCGTTGGATGCGATTGAAGGTTAGTGGAGCGCAGGAGCGGATCCACGAGCCGCGCCACGACGCGGACGCGGCTCTTTGAGATCGGCTAGGCTGAGCCGGATTGTCCGAGTTCAGCGCCCGTCGTCGGATCGGACATGGGATTCGACATGGTCCTCGCCGCAAAGCTCGACAGATCGCTCTGCTCGGAACTGGTAAGGCCGACGCTTGCGTCGCCCTGCCCGCCGTCTACCGGAATGCCGCCAATGACGTCGTCCAGGCGCCGCCAATGATCGCCGGAATTCCACGGTCCCTCCACGTCGCCCTCGCCCTGGGACGTGTTGACGTAAAGATCAGCATATTCCGGCATGCCGCGCAGCTTCCCCGGCGGGAAATTGCCTTCTATCGCATAGAGCGCCTTTTCGAACGACTTCTGATGCGCGATCTCACGGGTCATCAGAAAGCCGAGCGCCTCCTTGACTCCCGCATCGTCGGTAACATTGATCAAACGTTCGTAAATGATCTTCGCGCGCGCTTCCGCCGCAATATTCGAACGCAGATCGCAGGCCGGATCGCCGATCGTATCGATATAGGCCGCGGTCCACGGAACGCCCGACGAGTTGGTAAGCGCGGGCCCGCCGCCGTAAAGGATCGCCTGAGTGTGGCTATCGCCCCCCTGCGTCAATGAACGATACAGCTCCGCCTCTGTCTGCGAGGCCTCGGCAAGCTCGCCCTTCATACCCTTGTTGAGCATGGCGACGATGCTGCCGATGACTTCGAGATGGCTGAGTTCTTCCGTGGCGATGTCGAGCAACATGTCCTTTCGTCCCGGATCGTCTTCGGCCAGCGCCTGTGTGAAGTAACGCATCGCCGCGGCGAGCTCCCCCTGCGGTCCGCCGAACTGCTCCAGGATCAGACTCGCCAAGACGGGGTTGGGTTCGGACACCCGAACCGTATATTGCAGTTTCTTGTTATGCGTAAACATACTCGACTCCTGTCGGGAAGCGTTGACCGCTAACGCCTGGCAACAGCCGAAGTTCCTGAAAGACAGCCGCCGCCTGTCTTCCAGCGAAGCCCGTTCTCGGTTCGCCTACTCCGCGGCAACCTGCGGCAGACTCGCGCCTTCCGCAAGAGGTACCTCCTGGTGGATGCGCCGGAAGGTGGCGAGCGCCTGTCCCACAACCTGATCCATGTTGTAGTATCGATAGGTAGCAAGCCTCCCGACGAACCAGACATCTTCCTGCGCAAGCGCCAATCGCTCGTATTTCTTGTATAGTTCCATATTTTCAGCCCGCGGCACCGGATAGTACGGGTCGCCAGAGTCGCTTGGAAATTCGAACGTCACGCTCGTCTTCTCGTGCCGCTGCCCGGTGAGATGCTTGTATTCGGTGATCCGGGTATAAGCCTGGGTCTGGGGGTAATTGACGACCGCGACCGGCTGCAGCCAGGGCTGATCAAGCGTGGCGTGTTTGAACTGAAGCGACCGATAGGGCAGCCTGCCGAAGCGAAACTTGAAGAATTCGTCGATCGGCCCGGTGTAGATCAATCGCCGGAAGGCGACCTCCTTGCGAATCTCCTTGAAGTCCGTCTGCAACATGACCTTGATATTCTGATGGGACAGCATCCGCTCGAAGAGGCGCGTATAGCCGCCCTCTGGCATATATTGGAAAGCGTCAGTGAAATAACGGTCATCCCGGTCGATGCGCGTCGGCACCCTGGCCGTCACGGATTTGTCGAGTTGGGAGGGCTCCACGCCCCACTGCTTCTTTGTGTATCCCCTGAAAAATTTTTCGTAGAGCTCGCGGCCGACCGCGCTGACGACGACATCCTCTGAGGTGCGGATTTCCTCCCTCGGCTCGGCCCGCTCGGCGAACCAGGCCGCGAGGCCCTTTGAATCCAGGTTCAGTCCGAACAGCCGGTTGACCGTATCGAGATTGATAGGGATCGGCAGCAGCATGCCGTCGACTTCCGCCAGCACGCGGTGCTCGTAAGGACGCCATCGGGTGAACCTCGACAGATAATCGAATATCGCCTGTGAATTGGTGTGAAAGATATGCGGGCCATATTGGTGAATGAGAACGCCTGCGTCGTCATATCGGTCGTAGGCGTTCCCCCCTATGTGAGGTCTCTTGTCGATGACAAGGACACGCTCTCCCCGCTGTGACGCCAGGCGTTCCGCAAGCACGCTGCCGGCGAAGCCGGCGCCGACGATCAGCCAATCAAACACGGCGCGCCTCCGCGTTCATCTGCCGATCGGATGCATGGCGGTCGGGTATGAAAGCGTCCAGCTCGCGCCTCATGCCTGCCCAGGTGTCGTCCCATGACATTCCGTCGAGAAATGCGTCCACGGCTTTCAGCCACGGCGCTCTCTTGCGACGCAGGATCATTTCGACCCGCGCAATGACGGAGTCGGCGTCGTCTGCGATTTCGACCAGACCCGCCGATCCATAAGGATCGGCCACATCGGCGATCGGCGTCGAGACGACGGGGATCCCCGCGGCCAGAAATTCCGGCGTTTTCGTCGGGCTGATGAAGCGCGTGGCCTCATTGATCGCGAAGGGCATGAACCCCACGTCCCAGCCCGAAAGATAGTGTGGCAATTCCCGATAGTCCTTGCAGCCGAGCCAATGGATATTGTCGGCGCGGGGCAGGCTTCCTGGGTCGATCTTGACGATCGGTCCGATCATTACGAGCCGCCACTGCGGCCTGCGAGCGGCGACCTCGCGTACGAGATCGAGGTCCATGCGCTCGTCGATCACGCCAAAAAAGCCGAGCCTCGGGTGCGGAATGGACCGCTGATCGACAGGATCTTCGCATATCATTCTCGCCTGCCGAAAATGGGCGGCGTCGACGCTGCTCGGGAAAACGTGGATGTTTTCGTGTCTGGCGCGTTTTGCCTGATAAAGCGAATGCCCTCCCACGAAAACGACGTGGCATTTCGATAGCAGGGTCTGCTCCATTTCGAGGATGCCCGGCGGCGCTCCGGCAAAATTCGAAAGCTCATCCATATTGTCATAAACACAGCGATGAGGCTCGAGACCCTTCGTGAAACGAAGGGCCATGGGGGTGTAATACCAGGAGATCAGGCGTTTCGGCCGCACTTTCGTGAGCAGTCGCGTCAGCATCGAGCTGAGCTGCTCATCCGCGTCGAGGCGCTGGCCCGCAGGCAAAAGCGGCGTCACGACCGATACGCCGGAATCGTCGCGTTTTATTCTGAGAACGGGCGGCCCCTCGAAATATTCCGGCTCCTCGACATACCAGGTGCTATATTCGCGCGCCGCGCGGCTCATCAGATGTTGGGGGCGCTGGTAGACGAAACTCCATCGCAAATGAGAAAAACAAAAAAGATGGGTAGAAAAAGTGGAACTATTGGAACCATACGCCATCTTCCTACTCCCAGGGCGCTCGCCGCGCTTTCGCCCATTCTCCCCTTCGCGTAACGGGAATGAACGCGCTTTGTTCCAGCTATACCTTTCTGGACCGCGGGCGGACGGCAGCCTGTCCTGCATCAGGCGGCAAGGCCAAGGTCCGATATGACTGCCGCGAGGAATCGGCCGGCCTCACCGCCCGACACGACGCGATGGTCGAACGTCAGACTCAAGGGAATGACGCGGCCAACGCGCACTTCGCCGTTTCTCGCGACCGGCTCTTCCCTCATCCGGCCCGCGCCGAGAATGGCGACCGTTGGCGGCAAGACGACCGGCGACGCATAGCGGCCAGCGATCGTGCCGAAATTCGATAGCGTAATCGTCGCGCCGCGCATTTCCTCCTGCGGAATGCGTCGGCCGGCCACATCCGCGCGCATGCGGTCGAGACCCTCGCGAATGTCGGCAGGCTTGCGGTTCGCGACGTCGCGCAGCACGGGCACGAAAAGCCCGTCGGGCGTATCCACCGCGATGCCGAGATCGATCTTGCGAAGCACGCGCCGGGAAAGCGTGGCGCTTTCGAACCAGCAATTGAGCACAGGCTCGGCCTGGCAACCTTTGACGAGCGCCCGGACAAGGCGGACCGTGACGTCCTCACCAGGCGCCCATGCCTCGACAACAGCATCTTCCATGATCGTCGCTGCGGCGACCTCAGCCTGTGCAAAGGCCATGTTCTGCGCCATGGCGCGCCGGAAACCACGCAAGGGCTCGGCCGGCTCGGCTTCGCTGAGGACGCGCGCGACACGCTGGACGTCCTCCGCCGTGATCAGCCCGTCGACGCCCGATGGCGTCACCATCGACAGATCGACATTGAGCTTGCGGGCGAGCGCACGGACCGCAGGAACGACGCGTATGGCGGCCCCTACGCGTCCGGTCGTTACCGGCGCATCGCTCATAACGGCGGCGCCGGTCTCGACGGCGCCGACGACCGTGCCGGCGTCGTCCTCCCTCTCGCCCTCGAAAGCGATGAGAGGCGCGCCAACGCGGATGATATCTCCCGTATTTCCGAACAGGCGCTCGATTCGCCCTGCCTGTGGCGACGGTATCTCGACCACAGCCTTGGCGGTCTCGACAGCGAGCAGAGGCTGATCGACCGCGACCTGATCACCGGGCCTCACGCGCCACTCGACGAGTTCGGCCTCCTGGAGCCCTTCTCCGAGATCCGGCAAACGAAAGGTTTTCATGACCCCTCCATCAGCCCCCGCACAGCGTCGTTGATGCGCTCGACGCTCGGGACATATTGTTTTTCGAGCCGCGACAGGGGAACGACCACGTCATAGGCCGTGACGCGCTTGATCGGCGCGAGCAGCGAATAAAGCGCGCGTTCGGCGATCTCCGCGGCGATTTCGGCGCCGAAGCCCGCCGTGCGCGGCGCTTCATGAACGATCACGCAGCGGCCCGTCTTCTCGACGGATTGCAGGATTGTTTCGATATCGAATGGCTTCAATGTCGCGACGTCCAGAACCTCGACGTCTAGGCCGTCGAGCGCCAGCGCCTCGGCGGAGCGCATCGCTTCGGGAACCATGGCTCCCCATGCGACAATTGTCGCATCGCGTCCTTCCCGGCAGAGAAAGCAGGTATCGAGCGGCAGGCTCTCTCCATTGTCGGCGACTTCCTGCTTGAAGAGCCGGTAGAGTCGCGTCGGTTCGAAAAAGACGACGGGATCGGGATCGCGTATCGCAGCAAGGAGCAAGCCATAGGCCCGCGCGGGCGAAGACGGGATCACCACGCGCAACCCCGGCATATGCGCGAAGAGCGCCTCGGGACTCTCCGAATGATGTTCCGGCGCATGAATGCCGGCGCCGTACGGCGAGCGCAACACCATGGGGCAGGTCAAGCGCCCACGCGTTCGGTTACGAAGCCTCGAAGCGTGGTTGATCATCTGATCAATCGTCGGATAGATGAATCCGGTGAACTGAATTTCGGCGACAGGCTTCAACCCCATGGCGGCCATGCCGACCGCGACGCCCGCAATTCCGCCCTCGGCAAGCGGCGTATCGATCACACGCCCACGGCCGAAACGAGCCTGCAGGCCATTGGTGGCCCGAAACACGCCGCCATTCGCGCCAATATCTTCGCCGAGAAGCAGCACGCTGTCGTCACGCGCCATTTCGCAGCCAAGAGCGGCGTTGATCGATTCGACGAGATTGAGCTCGGCCATTGCTCTGGACTCACTTCCGCGATGCGAACCGACGCGCGGTTTCGCGCTGGGCTTCAAGGGCCCGCGGAACCTCTGCATAAAGATAATTGAACATTGCGTCGCTCGAGGCGGGCGGCGTCGCCATGTAGGTTGCCACCGCGGCGGCGACCTCCGCCGCGCATTCCTGCAAGAGCTCTCCCTCCTGCTGCTTCGACCAAAGCCCCTTGCAGAGAAGATAGGCGCGCAGGCGGGAGATAGGCTCCCGCGTCCATTCTCGCTGGACGACCTCCGGATCGCGATAGCGCGTCGCATCATCGGCCGTGGTGTGATCGCCGAGGCGGTAGGTGAGCGCCTCTATCAGCATGGGCCCCTCTCCAGCCCGCGCTCTCGCAATGGCGCGCCGCGCCGTATCATGAACAGCGACGACGTCGTTCCCGTCGACTTGCTGGCAGGCGACGCCCGCGGCGACGCCTTTCTGCGCCAGCGTCGCCGCCGCGCTCTCGAGCGACCGCGGCGTGGATATGGCCCAACCGTTGTTGTTGATGACGATCACGACAGGGGCGTTCCATACCCCCGCCATGTTCAGCGGCTCATAAAACGCGCCATTCGACGTGCCGCCGTCCCCGACGAAGGTTACGGCCACGCGCTCCTCTTTACGCAATGCAAAAGCATAGGCGGCCCCGACAGCATGGGCCACCTGCGTGGCGACAGGCACGCAATTGGGAAAATCCCCTCTTGGCCCCGCGAAGTCGCTGCCGCGCTCGTCTCCGCCCCAATACAGCAGGCATTCGGCCATGCTCATGCCCCGCAGGAACTGCGCCGCGTGGTCACGGTAGGAAGGCACAAGCACGTCGCGCGCCTCCATCGCCGAAGCAACGCCGACTCCGACCGCCTCCTGACCGAGCGCCGATGCAAAGGTGCCGAGTTGCCCTGTCCGTTGCAATGCGATTGCCTTCCCGTCGAAGGCGCGGGTTTTCGTCATCGCACGGTAAAGATCCAGCAGCGCCTCGTCGCTTATGGGCAAGGGCGCATCCTCGCAGAGATCGCCCTCTGGCGTAAGAAAGCGGACCAGATCGATCCGGGGGTCGATGAGGGAATGCAATCCCATGAGAAAACTCCGCTGTCCGGCGGCATGCGGGACGCGTCATCAGCGCAGCGATGCAGTTGGCAGTTAGCGCGCGCTCGAGGGAAGTCACGCGGACGACTGCAAATTAAGACTCGCCCTCTTGTAACGCGAAGGCGCGGCGATCTGCCTGCAGAGGGTTGAAAGAACGCTCGGCCATCCAAACTAGGTCAACATGGTCGCTCCGATTTCCACTGATCCCCTCGCCTTTGGCGACGACATCGGCCCCGAAAAAATAGTCTATCTCCGAACCCCCTCGGTCGGGCTTCGGGCGGTCGTCGTGATCGACAACACCGCCGCCGGCCCTGCCATCGGCGGAACGCGCATGGCGCCTGACGTAACGGCGATAGAATGTTTTCGCCTGGCGCGTGCGATGACCCTCAAGAACGCCACCTGCGGGTTGCGCCACGGTGGGGCAAAATCGGTGATCATCGGCGATCCCGGCATGGATGCGGCGCGCAAGGAGCAACTGATCCGCGCCTTCGCTACGGCGATTGCGCCGCTCCACAATTACATTCCGGGTCCGGATATGGGCACGGACGAAACCGCGATGGGATATGTCCATGACGAGATCGGCCGCGCGGTGGGATTGCCGGCCGAGATTGGCGGCATCCCGCTCGACCAGATCGGCGCGACAGGTTTCGGCGTCGCGATCGCCGCCGAAGTCGCGGCTCCTTTCGCCGGTCTATCGCTCGATGGGGCGCGGATTGTGCTGCAGGGTTTTGGCGCGGTCGGCGAACATACGGCGCGCTTCCTCGAACGCAAGGGCGCACGCCTCGTCGGCGTCGCGGATATTTCCGGCGCAGTGACAAATGCCGAAGGGATCGACATAGAGGCGCTAGCGCGGCTGAAAAGAGAAGGGAAAAGCGTCGTCGAATATCCTTTCGGGCGCGTCATTCCCAATGAGGCGCTCGTCGCGGTCCCCTGTGACGTGTGGATACCGGCGGCGAGGCCGGACGCCCTGCGCGCCGACAATGTCGAGCGGCTGAACTGTCGGCTCGTGGTGCAGGGCGCAAATGTTCCTGTCACGCGCGAAGCCGAGCGCTTCATGTTCGAGCGCGGCGTCATCAGCGTCCCGGACTTCATCGCCAACGCCGGCGGCGTCATCACGGCCGCGGTGGAATATGATGGCGGCGTGAAGGCGACGGCCTTCGCGGCGATCGAGGAGAAAGTGGGCGGCAACACGCGGTTGACGCTCGAGCGCGCCCGCGACATGAAGATTTCGCCGCTCGACGCGGCCATGACGCTCGCCACGGACCGGCTCCAGAAGATCATGCAGCTCAGGCGCTGGCGTTGATCAGCGCAGGCGTTCGATAGCGATTGCGGTCGCTTCGCCTCCGCCTATGCAAAGCGACGCCACGCCGCGTTTGAGCCCGTATCGCGCCAGGGCGAAGAGCAGCGTCACAAGGATGCGAGCGCCAGAAGCTCCAATCGGATGACCTAGGGCGCAAGCGCCGCCGTGAATGTTCACCTTATCGTGTGGAAGCGAAAGATCCCGCTCCGCCGCCATTGCCACGACAGCGAAGGCTTCGTTGATCTCAAAGAGATCGACATCCCCGAGAGCCCAGCCGATCCTGTCCATGAGCTTGCGGATGGCGGCGATCGGCGCCGTCGGAAATTTCGCGGGAGCGCCGGCGTGCGTGACGTGGCCGACGATCCGGGCAAGCGGTTGCGATCCAAACGCCTCCGCTTTTGACAGCGTGGCGAGCACAAGGCCCGCCGCTCCGTCAGATATGGCGGAAGAATTGGCCGCGGTGAGCGTTCCATCCTCACGGAAGGCGGGACGCAGCTTCGGGATGGCGCCGGCGTTCGCCTTAAGGGGCAGTTCGTCGGCGGATGCAAGACGCTCGTCCTTCCCGCTCTTTACCTTTACCGGCACAATTTCGGCCGCGAAGTCGCCGTTCCTTGTCGCGCGCTGCGCGCGTTGCAGCGAGGTCAGGGCGAACTCGTCCTGCATCTCGCGGGTGAATTGATAGGCCTGCGCACACTCCTCGGCGAAGTCGCCCATGAGGCGGCCGCGCTCATAGGCGTCTTCCAGGCCATCTTGAAACATGTGATCGATGACGCGGCCGTGCCCGAGACGATAGCCCCCCCGCGCGCGATCGAGGAGATAGGGTGCATTACTCATGCTCTCCATGCCGCCGGCGACAATCACGCCGGACGCGTCGGCCCGCAGGCGGTCATGGGCATCCATCACGGCCTTCATGCCGGAACCGCACATCTTGTTGACGGTGACGCAAGCCGTCGTCTCGCTCAGCCCGCCGCCGAGCGCAGCCTGCCGAGCCGGCGCCTGGCCCAGGCCCGCCGTCAGGACGCACCCCATGACGCATTCGTCGATCTGCGCGACAGGGACGCCGCTCTGGGCGACCGCCGCCTCGATCGCCCATGCTCCCAGCGACGGCGCGGGTATTTCCTTCATCGCGCCCTGAAAGGCGCCAATAGGCGTTCGCGCCGCGCCGACGATAACCACAGGGTCATGCATGAGAGCCGCCTTCTCGGAAGAACGCCTACCAAACCTAACTGGCGCAGGCCGCAGCGAGGTAAAGCAGCTATGAGCCGCCTCGAAAGACTGGCTCCGGAGCGCCATCGCCGGCCAGTATGCTCCTCACCATCGAGTCGGTGACTTCGTCCAGCGTCGCCGGAGCCCATTTGGGCGCGCGATCCTTGTCAATGACCGCGGCCCGTATGCCTTCGTATAAATCATGGCTTTTGAGGAGGCGGCAGGCGGCGCGATATTCGTTCAGAAGACACTCCTCTAGCCCGCGCGCGCGTGACGCGCGCTGCAACAGCGCATAAGTTACTTTCACGCTGGTGGGAGATTTATGCCTTATTTCGGCTGCGGCCGCGCGCAGGAAAGCGGAGGCGCTGGCCTCCATCTCGTTCAGAATCTCCTCGACCCCGTGGCGAGCCGCCGCGTCGTCGAGCGCGCTTCTTTCTTTCATCAGCACGCTTTTTTCCGGCGGGCGTGAGAGATCGGCAAGAGCGCTCGAAACCTCGCTTTCGTCGGAGACGCACAGCAGCCGCCCGACAAGTTCGGTGAGACCGTCCGACTCGATCAGGATATCTGCCAGACCAAGGCTCACAGCGTCGCTCCCCGACACGGCTGCGCCGGACAGCGCCATATAAAGACCAGCGCCGCCTGCCCTCGATAAAAGCCACGTGCCGCCGACATCCGGGATGAAACCGATCCCGGTCTCGGGCATCGCAAGTCTGGTCCGCTCGGTGACGATGCGATGATTGCCATGCGCCGATATGCCGACGCCGCCGCCCATCACGAGGCCGTCCATCAGCACGACGTAAGGCTTGCGGAAAGCCGCGATGAGCGCGTTGAGTTCATATTCTTCGCGCCAGAATGTTTTGTAATAGCTCTTGTCCCCGTTACGAAGCTCATAGAGCGCGCGAATGTCTCCGCCTGCGCACAGGCCGCGCTCGCCCTCCCCCGTGACCAGAACAGCGACGATCTGCGGATCTTTGCCGAAATCCATCAGCGCCTGGGTGAAAAGCCGCACCATTCTCAGAGTGAGGCTGTTCAGCGCCTTCGGCCGATTAAGCCGAATGCGCCCGAGGCGCCCGTGACGCGAGACGAGAAGCTCAGCCTGTTCCATCATGCGCCCCGCTCCCCGAGAAGTTCGCGGGCCACGATGAGGCGCATGATTTCATTCGTGCCCTCCAATATCCGATGCACGCGGAGATCCCTCGATAATTTCTCTATCCCGTAGTCGGAAAGATAGCCGTATCCGCCAAATAGCTGGAGCGCATGATCGACGACGGCGAAGCCCGTATCGGTCGCGATCCGCTTCGCCATGGCGCAAAGCCGGGTCGCGTCTCTATCGCCCCGATCCAGCGCGGCCGCGGCGCGCCAGAGCAGGGCGCGCGCGGCTTCGAGTTCTGTCGCCATGTCGGCGAGACGGAACTGCAAGGCCTGAAACTCCGCAAGGCGTCGTCCGAAGGCGCGGCGCTCTCCCACATAATCGAGCGCCGCCTCCAGTGCGCGCGCGGCGCCGCCAAGCGAGCAGGCGCCGATATTTATTCGGCCGCCATCGAGCGCCGCCATTGCGATCTTGAAGCCTTCGCCCTCTCTTCCGAGAAGACTTTCGGCAGGCACGCGGCAATCGTCGAAAATGACGGCGCGCGTCGGTTGCGCATTCCAGCCCATCTTTCTTTCGTTGGCGCCGAAGGACACGCCAACCGCGTCGCCCTCAACGAGAAACGCTGAAATTCCGCCTGGCCCCCCTTCACCGGTGCGCGCCATCACAATATAAAGATGCGCCGCGCCGCCGGCGCCTGCGCCAGAAATAAATTGCTTTTCTCCCGAAAGAAAAAAACTGTCGCCGCGCCTCGTCGCTCGCGTGCGCAGCGCCGCAGCGTCCGATCCGCAGCCGGACTCTGTCAGGCAGTAACTTGTCAAAACATCCATGGCGCAGAGCCGCGGCAGCCAGCGCGCCTTTTGCGGCTGCGATCCATAGGCGCCAATCATCCAGCCGCACATATTGTGAATCGAGAGATAGGCGGCGACCGCCGGGCAGCCCGTCGACAGAGCCTCGAAGATCAGCGCCGCGTCGACGCGCGAGAGTCCGGCGCCGCCCAGTTCTTCGCGCAAATAGATCGCCGCCATACCGAGCCCGGCGGCGGCTCGAAGCGTTTCAACAGGGAAAATCTTCTCCCTGTCCCACTCCAGCGCATGAGGTGCGAGATGCTCCTCCGCGAAGCGCCTCGCCATTTCCTGAATGGCGACCTGCTCGTCGCTCAATCCCGATTGCGAGCTGATCCGCATGGCGTTTTCCCTATCCTTCGCCTGCGCCCGCGCAGGGCGGCGGCCGGCTATTCCCCGCACGGGCGACCGCCACCCTCCCGCGCGGCGGATGACCCAAAATGTCGCAGATGAAAGCCGCCGCGTCGAGCAGACGGTCGAGGTCGACGCCGGTCTCGACGCCGCAGCCCCGCAACATGTAAACGACATCCTCCGTGGCGACGTTTCCTGTCGCGCCGGGCGCGAAGGGACATCCGCCGAGCCCGGCGACCGAACTGTCGAAGGCGGCAAGTCCGGTCTCCAGACAGGCGAAGATATTCGCAAGCGCCTGACCGTAAGTGTCGTGAAAATGTCCGGCAAGCCGCTGCAAGGGCACCTCCTTTGCAACGTGTTCGACGAGTCGCCGCGCAGCCAGCGGCGTGGCCACGCCGATTGTATCCCCGAGCGAAATCTCGGCGCAGCCGACCCTGTCGAGTTCGCGCACGATTTCCGCCACTCGCTTTGGCTCGACGTTCCCTTCGAATGGACAGCCGAGCGCGCAGGAGACATAGCCGCGCAAGCGGACGCCCTGCGCCCGTGCTGAGGCGGCGATATCTCCTGCACGCGCGAGACTTTCGTCGATCCCGCAGTTCATGTTGCGTCTCGCAAAGCTTTCCGACGCAGCAGTTATGACAGCGACTTCTCGCGCCCCCGCCTCCACCGCTTCCTGAAAGCCGCGAAGATTTGGCGCCAGCACGGCCATGCGTGCGCGCAGGGACGGCGTCAGCATCGCCAGAACATCGGCGGCGCCGGCCATTTGCGGAACGAGCTTTTCCGGAACGAAGCTGGCGGCCTCGATTTTCGCGAGCCCGGCGCCGGCCAGCATGCCGATCAGGCGGGCGCGCAGCGGCGGGGGGACGATCACGGCTTCGTTCTGCAAGCCGTCTCGCGGACCGACCTCGACCAGTCGAACGCTGTCAGGAATCATGCGCCCTCCGCCATGGCGACGAGCGTCTCGCCTTCCTGCACGGACTGACCTTCGTTGCAGAGCACCGCCTCGATGACCCCGCTCTTTGGCGCGTTCATCGGAATCTCCATCTTCATCGCCTCCAGCAGCAGGATGGGGGCGCCCTTCATGACGCGCTCTCCGTCCTTGACGAAAATGCGCGTCACTCGCGCCGGCAAGGGGGCGACGAAGCCTTTCTCCCTGTCCGCGCCTCGCGCCGGAGGCGCCAGCGGATCAATCCATTCGAGCGCAAAATTGCGGCCCTGGTGGACGACGACGTAACCATCCGGTCCATAAATAAGTGAACACTCTCTTCGTACGCCGTCGAGACAAAGACCCATTCTGTAGCCGTCGAAGGTCGCGGAGACGATTGAGCGGCCGCGTGGCGTTTCGATCCAGAAGCGCTTCGCGTCGATGAGGCCAAAGCGGCAGGTCAGGATCGCGGCGCCGAGACGAAAGTCGAGTTCGGACGCGTGGCGGCCCGCCAGCCGCCACGCGTCCGGCTCGGCCCATGGAGACCAGCGCTCGCCCGACGCAGCAGCCGTCGACCGCGCGCTTTCTGCAGCCTTTTGGCGCCAGGCGGCGGCGGCCGCGGCGAGAAGCCATTGCTTCGTTCCTTCATCCGGTGGCGGCGACGTTTTCGAAACCGCATCGACAAGACGCGTATCCGCGTCAGCGACGACGAAGCGGCGCTGGTCAACGAGACGGCGAAGAAAATCGAGGTTGGAGGCGACGCCAACGAGTTCGACCTTCGAGAGCGCCCACTGCATTTTTCGTACGGCGCCCTCTCGCTCGTCGTCCCAGACGATCAGCTTGGCGAGCAGCGAGTCGTAATAAGGCGAGACCCGATCGCCCGTCCGGACGCCTGTCTCGATCCTGACCGCGGCGCTTTCCGGCGGAAAGACAAGATGCGAGATGGAACCGGAAGAAGGGCGAAAGTTCTCCGCCGGATCTTCCGCACAGATGCGCGCTTCGATCGCGCAGCCGCGCGCCCCGATCTCCTCTTCTCTCATGGGGAGCCGGTCCCCGGCGGCGACCCTGAATTGCCATTCGACGAGATCGACGCCAGAGATCATTTCGGTCACAGGGTGTTCCACCTGCAATCGCGCATTCACTTCAAGAAAATAGAAGTCATCGTCCTTGACCAGAAATTCAACCGTGCCCGCGCCCGTGTAGCCTGCCGCGCGCGCAATCTCCGACGCCGTCGCGCGCAGCGCCTGCCTCAGCGCAGGCGCGAGATTTGGCGCCGGCGTTTCCTCCACAAGTTTCTGATGATGCCGCTGAAGCGAACAGTCGCGCTCGGGGAAAGTCACGACATTGCCGAAGCTGTCGGCGACGAGTTGGACCTCCACATGGCGAGGCCGCTCGAGATATTTTTCGATCAACAGCCGTCCGTCCCCAAAGGCGGCCAAAGCTTCTCGTCCTGCGCTCTCCATCGCCATCGGCAGTTCTTCGGCGTTCCAGACGACCCGCATCCCCCGCCCGCCGCCGCCGGCGGACGCCTTGACGACGATCGGAAAGCCGATCTGCTTTGCAGCTTGCAGAAATGTCTGCACGTCCTGGGCTTCGCCATGGAAACCCGGAACCGTCGGCGCGCCGATGCGCGCGACGAGCTTCTTGGCCCCCGCCTTGCCGCCAATCGCGCGCATAGCTTCCGGCGACGGGCCGATGAAAACGAATCCGTCCAACCGACACCGCGCCGCAAAGTCCGCGGATTCCGAGAGAAAGCCATAGCCTGGATGAATCGCCTGCGCGCCGCTTCGTTGCGCGGCCTCCAGCAGCCTGTCGATCGAAAGATAACTTCCGGACGCCGGCGCCGGACCAATCAACCAGGCCTCATCCGCCATCTGCACATGTAGGGCGTCACGGTCTGCTTCTGAATAAACCGCGACAGTTCCGACGCCCATCCGTCTTGCCGTCCGGATGACGCGGCAGGCGATCTCTCCCCGGTTCGCAATGAGGACTTTGTGGAACATGCTACGGCGTCCGAAGCGCCCGCCAGTCGGGCCGGCGCTTCTCAAGAAATCCTTTCAACCCCGCGACGCCCTCGGCAGAGGCACGGCGTTCGGCCAGAAGCCGCGCCGTTTCGGCGATCAGAGCGGGATCGCACCTGCCGTCTTGGCACAGGGCGACGAGGCGCTTCGCCTGCGCCTGTGCGCCAGGCGCGCCGAGCAGAAGCGCTTCGACGAGGCGATCGCGTACGGTCGTCAGCCCGCCGTTCGCCGCCACCTCGTGAACGAGACCGATATGGAAGGCGCAATCGGCGCCGACGATTTCCGCGGAAAGAAACAGCGCGCGGGCGCGCCGGGCGCCCACCGCGTTGACGACATAGGGTCCAACGACTGCGGGAATGAGGCCGAGCCTGACCTCGCTCAGGCAGAATTTCGCGCTTTTCGCTGCGATGGCGATGTCGCAGCAGGCGACGAGACCGACGCCGCCGCCAAATGCGGCGCCCTGAACGAGCGCCAAGGTTGGCTTCGATAATTTGTCGAGCGTCTCGAACATCGCGCCGAGCGCCAATGCGTCCCGCTCATTGATCTCCGGCGCGGCGCTCGCCGCCTGGCGCATCCATTCGATATCGCCGCCCGCACAGAAATTCTCGCCTGCCCCTGTCAATATGATGACTCGCGCGTCGGCGTCGGCGTCGAGACGGCGCAGCGTCTGCATCAATGCCTCCACCAGCGCCGCATCGAAAGCATTACGCTTGTGCGGGCGATTGAGGGTCAAAGTCACGACGCCGCGCCTATCCCTGGATTCCATCAGATCCATCACGCCCTCACATGCGAAAGAGACCGAAACGCGTCTGTTCGACAGGCGCATTGAGACTTGCTGAAATCGCGAGCGCCAACACGCGACGCGTATCGAGCGGGTCGATGACGCCGTCGTCCCAGAGACGCGCGCTCGAGTAGAGCGCGTTACCTTGTCGCTCATACTGTGCGCGAATGCCGGCGGCGAAAGCCTCCTCTTCTTCGGGGGGCCAGGGCTGCCCCCGGCCGGCGAGCGCGCTCTTGCGTACCCGCGTCAGCACATTCGCCGCCTGCTCGCCGCCCATGACGCTGATCCGTGCGTTTGGCCACATCCACAGGAAGCGCGGCGAATAGGCCCGCCCGCACATGGCGTAATTGCCAGCGCCGAAACTCCCCCCGATCACCACTGTAAATTTCGGAACCGCGGCCGTGGCGACCGCCGTCACCATCTTGGCGCCTTCCTTGGCGACCCCCTGGGACTCGTATTTCTGGCCAACCATGAAGCCGGTCGTGTTCTGCAGGAAGACGAGCGGCGTCTCACGTTGCACACAAAGCTCGATGAAATGCGCCGCCTTGAGCGCGCTTTCAGGAAAAAGGACGCCATTGTTGGCGATGACGCCGACCTCGTGGCCCCAGATGCGCGCGAAGCCCGTGACAAGCGTCTGGCCATAGAGCGCCTTGAATTCGTGAAATTCGCTTCGGTCGACGAGGCGGGCGATGACCTCATGGACGTCGTATTGTCTTCGAAGATCCGCCGGGATGAGCCCGTAGAGTTCACTCTCGTCATGGCAGGGCGCCGCCGGCTCTCTCGTCGCGCCGCCGTGCGCGCGGGGCGCAACCAGACGGCTGACGGCCTCCCGTGCAAGCGACAGCGCATGCGCGTCATTTTCCGCCAGGTGATCGGCGACGCCGGAAGTCGTGGAATGAACCTGCGCGCCGCCGAGTTGCTCGGCTGAAACCCGCTCGCCCGTCGCGGCCTCGACGAGCGGCGGCCCGGCAAGAAAGATCGTTCCCTGATTGCGAACGATGATCGTCTCGTCACACATCGCCGGCACATAGGCGCCGCCCGCCGTGCAGGACCCCATGACAATCGCGATCTGAGCGATCCCCTGCGCCGACATCCTCGCCTGATTGTAGAAGATGCGCCCGAAATGGTCGCGATCTGGGAAAACTTCGTCCTGGGTCGGAAGATTGGCGCCGCCGGAATCGACGAGATAAAGGCAGGGCAAGCGGTTTTGGGCCGCTATTTCCTGCGCGCGCAGGTGCTTCTTGACGGTCATGGGAAAGTAGGCGCCGCCCTTCACCGTCGCGTCATTGGCGACGATCATGCACTCTCGACCCTCTATGCGCCCGATTCCGGCGACGACCCCGGCCGATGCGAGATTGCCGTCATACATGTCATAGGCGGCGAAATGCCCAATCTCCAGAAAAGGAGAAAGTGGATCAACCAGCGCCTCGATCCGGTCGCGGGCAAGCATCTTGCCTCGCGACAGATGGCGCGCCCGCGCCTCCTCGCCGCCGCCCTCGCGGAGCCTGGCCGACGTCTCGCGCAATTTGTCGACGAGCGCAGTCATGGTTTCTCGGTTCTGCGCGAAGGCCATAGAGCGCGGATCGACCGATGTTTCCAAAAAGGCCATTCATCCTCGCGTGGAAGCTAGCGTGTCTCCATGAAAAGCTCACGGCCGATGAGCATCCGCCTGATCTCGCTCGTGCCTGCGCCAATTTCATAAAGCTTTGCGTCGCGCAGCAGGCGTCCGGCCGGATAGTCGTTCGTATAACCATTGCCACCGAGGCATTGGATCGCTTCCAACGCCATCCATGTCGCGCGCTCTGCGGCGAAGAGAATCGCCGCGGCCGCGTCTTTGCGCGTGCTTCGCCCCTGGTCACAGGCTCTTGCGACGGCGTAGACATAAGCCCGCGTCGCGCTCAGCGCCGTGTACATGTCCGCGAGCTTGCCCTGCATGAGTTCGAATTCGCCGATCGGACGCCCGAATTGCCTGCGGTCGTGAACATAGGGGAGAACCACATCCATGCAGGCGCGCATGATGCCGATCGGCCCTCCCGCGAGAATGGCGCGCTCATAGTCGAGGCCACTCATCAGCACATTGACGCCGCGCTCGGGCAGCCCCAGAACGTTCTCGGTCGGAACGACGCAGTCTTCGAAGATCAGCTCGCTCGTATTCGAGCCGCGCATGCCGAGCTTGTCGAGCTTGGACCCCGAACGGAACCCTGGAAACTCCCGCTCCACGATGAAAGCAGTGATCCCGTGCGCTCCTGCCTGCAGGTCGGTCTTTGCATAAACGATTGCAATGTCCGCGTCGGGGCCGTTGGTGATCCACATCTTGGCGCCGTTGAGGATGTAATCCCTTCCCCGCCTTTCAGCGGTCAGCTGCATGCTGGTTACATCCGAGCCCGCGCCGGGCTCCGACATCGCCAGCGCGCCGACATGCTCTCCCGAAACGAGCTTGGGAAGATACCGTCGTTTCTGTTCCGGCGTTCCGTTGCGATGGATCTGATTGACGCAGAGGTTGGAATGGGCGCCGTACGAGAGGCCGACGGAGGCCGAGGCGCGGCTCAGCTCCTCCATGACGATGACATGTTCGAGATATCCGAGCCCCGCCCCGCCGTATTCCTCCGCGACCGTGACGCCCAGCAATCCAAGCGCGCCCATCTTGGGCCAGAGGTCGCCCGGGAAAGAATTATCAGCGTCGATCTGCACGGCGCGCGGCGCAATTTCCTTCGCCGCGAAGTTTTCGACCTGCTGGCGCAGCAGAGTCGCGGTCTCGCCGAGATCGAAATCCATGACAGGGGTAAAATGGCGCATCGCGCCCGACTCCAACTGCCGTGAGGCGGCATAACCGGCTATATTTGCCGGCGCTCGGTCGTTTCAAGGTCCCGGCGCCGCCTCCGCTGCGTCGGGATGCGCCGCGGGATGCGCCGCCCGAAAGGCCGGGTGTTCGGCGCAGGCGGCGGCGACCGCGCCGATCTTCGGATAGGTTTCGAGCGTAACCCCAAAGCGTTCCGCATAGAAAAGCTGCGGCGCGAGACAGATGTCGGCGATCGTGGGCGCTGCGGTGAAGCAAAAGGGCGACGGCCGGATCAGAGCCTCGACTGCATCGAGACCAAGTCGCACCCAGTGGCGGCGCCACTCCAGCACGACCGCCTCGCTCTGCGCGAGCCTTTCCTGCAGATATGTGACCACCCGCAGATTCCCGAGCGGATGCGTATCGCAGGCGATGGCGAGCGCCGCCGCCCGTACGCGCGCGGCAAGAACAGGATCGGCCGGAACGAGCCTCGGGTTCGGCTGGAGCGTCTCCAGATATTCGATGATGGCGAGCGACTGGGTCAGCACCGTTCCATCGTCGAGCTCGAGCGCGGGCACGAGCCCTTGAGGATTTTTCTCCAGATAGGCCGGAAGCCTCTGCTCTGCGCGAAGAAGATGGACGAAGCGCCGCTCGACGGAAATCCCCTTGATCGCTAGCGCGATCCTCACGCGGTAGGCCGCAGACGACCTGTCGTAATCATAAAAGAGCATTTTTCGTCTCCCTGGGACGAGATTCTGTGCTGAAGACTGAGATAGGGCTACCCGCAGGCCGGCGCCGCAATATCTCTTGCGTAACGACAGGTAGACCGGCGATGACGACGCTCGTTTCCGACCCCGCCGCCCACGGCGCCCTCGACAATCCGATGGGAACGGACGGCTTCGAATTTGTAGAATTTGCGCATCCGGAGCCCGCGCGGCTGGCGGCTTTGTTCGTGACCATGGGCTTCGCCGCGGTCGCGCATCACCGCTCCAAGGATGTGACGCTCTATCGGCAGGGCGACATCAATTACGTTCTCAACGCGGAGCCGGAGAGTTTTGCGGCGGAATTTGCGCGGGCGCATGGCCCGTCGGTGTGCGCGCTCGGCTTCCGGGTCAAGGACGCAGGCGCCGCCCTCCGACGCGCCGCGGACTTCGGCGCGACGCTGGTTCCCTCGCGAACTGGTCCGATGGAGCTCAACATCCCCGCGATCGAAGGCGTCGGCGGCGCCTTGATCTATCTCGTCGACCTCTATGGCGAGGAAGGCTCGATCTGGGACATCGACTTCAGATGGATCGGCGCGCGCGACCCGAAACCCGAGGGCGTGGGTCTGACGACGATCGACCACCTCACCCACAATGTCCGGCGCGGGCGAATGGATGCCCTGGCGGACTGGTATGCGCGCCTCTTCAATTTCCGCCAGATCCGTTACTTCGACATCGAGGGACGCTTCACGGGCCTCTATTCGCGCGCGATGACGAGCCCTTGCGGAAAGATACGCATTCCAATCAACGAGAGCGCCGACGAGACGAGCCAGATCGAAGAGTTTCTCGACGCGTACAATGGGGAGGGCGTTCAGCACATCGCCTGCGCCTGCGACGATATTTACGACACTGTGCAAAGGCTGCGCGACAGAGGGCTCGACTTCATGCCCTCCCCGCCCGATAGCTATTATGAAGCCATCGAGAAGCGCCTTCCCAATAATGGCGAGCCGGTCGATCGACTGAAGGAATTCGGCATCCTCGTCGACGGCGTGAGCGAGGGCGCCGGAAAGCCGCAGCTGCTGCTGCAAATCTTTTCAAAGACCGTGATCGGCCCGATCTTCTTCGAATTCATCCAGCGCAAGGGCGACGAGGGCTTCGGGGAGGGCAACTTCCGCGCTCTTTTCGAGTCGATCGAAGAGGATCAGCTGAGGCGCGGCGTCCTGAAGCCGGCAGGTTGACATGACGGGCTATATGAGCGGCTTCGGCAATGAATTCGAGACCGAAGCCTTGCCGGGAGCCCTTCCAAGAGGGCGCAACTCGCCGCAGCGCTGTCCTTATGGCCTCTACGCCGAGCAGATCTCAGGCTCCGCCTTCACGGCGCCTCCGGGAGCAAACCGGAGGTCCTGGCTCTATCGTATCCGCCCCTCCGTGCTTCATGCGCGCAATTTTTATTCGGTGGACGCGCCTTTCTGGAGAACGGCGCCCTCTCGCGAGCAAACTGAAAGGCCCATCGCGCAACTGAGATGGGGCGCGATTCCCCTTCCCGACGAAAAGCTCTGCTTCATCGAAGGCGTTCGCACGATGACGACTTGTGGCGACGCCGATTCGCGTCTCGGCATGTCGGCCGGAGTCTTTCTCGTAACGGAGTCGATGAAGGAACAGTATTTTTACGACGCCGACGGCGAGCTGCTCATCCTGCCGCAGCAGGGCGGGCTCATCTTCGAGACCGAGTTCGGCTCGATCGAGGTGGAGCCGGGAGAACTATGCGTCATCCCGCGGGGCGTCAAATTCAGGGCCAGGCTTCGCGACAGCCCCGTGCGCGGTTATCTATGCGAAAACTACGGCGCGCCGTTTACATTGCCCTACCGTGGGGTCATCGGCGCCAACGGGCTCGCCAATGCGAGGGATTTTCTCACGCCAGCAGCCGCCTATGAGGACGATGCGCATCCGGGCCGGCTCACGGTGAAATGGGGCGGTGGCTTCTACGCCTGCGACCTCGACCATTCGCCGCTCGACGTCGTCGCCTGGCACGGCAATTACGCGCCGTACAAATACGACCTTCGCCGTTTCTCGCCAATGGGCGCCTTGCTCTTCGATCATCCCGATCCGTCGATCTTCTGCGTACTGACGTCGCCCTCCAGTCAGCCGGGCGTCGGCGACGTCGACTTCGTCATCTTCCCGGAACGCTGGCAGGTCGCCGAGGATACATTCCGTCCGCCGTGGTTTCACCTGAACGTCATGAGCGAATTCATGGGGCTGATCTTCGGCGCTTATGACGCCAAGCCCGAAGGCTTTGCGCCGGGCGGCGCGTCGCTGCACAACGCCATGCTGCCGCATGGACCCGACGCCGACGCCGTGGCGGCGGCGACGACGGCGCCATTGTCGCCGGCGAAGCTGGAAAAGACGCTCGCCTTCATGTTCGAAACGCGTCTGCCGCAACATCCGACGGCTTACTCGCTTGCTCTCGACACGCTCGAGACGGATTACGCGGCGTGCTGGTCGGCGCTGCCGAAACGGTTCGACGGAACGCCCGGAGGCGCCTCATGAAGCTTGCATCGCTCAAGGGCGGCCGCGACGGTCGGCTCGCTGTCGTCTCGCGCGATCTCACGCGCGCGGCCTATGCCGACGACATCGCGCCAACGCTGCAGGCTGCGCTGGACAATTGGGCGAAGGCCGCGCCGGAACTCGAACGGCTCGCGGAGCGGGTCGAGGCGGAAACGACGACGACGTTTCGCTTCCGTGAAAGGGATTGCGCCTCGCCCTTGCCGCGCGCCTATCAATGGGCGGACGGCTCGGCCTATGTCAATCACGTGGCGCTGGTGCGGCGGGCGCGCGGCGCGGACATGCCTGCGTCCTTCTGGACGGATCCGCTGATGTATCAGGGCGGCTCCGACAATTTTCTTGGCCCGCGCGATCCCATTCCCTTGCACGACTACGAGCATGGGCTCGATCTCGAAGCGGAGGTCGCGGTGATAACCGACGACGTGCCGATGAATATCACGCCGCAGGCCGCGCGCGAGCATATCAAGCTCATCATGCTCGTAAACGACGTTACGCTGCGCGGGCTCGTTGCCGAGGAGCTCGCCAAGGGCTTCGGCTTCTTTCAATCCAAGCCGTCTTCCGCCTTCTCGCCTGTCGTAGCGACGCCCGATGAGCTGGGACCCGCCTGGGACGGCGCCAAACTTTCGCTGCCGCTGCTGTCGTCGATCAATGGCGCGCCGCTCGGCAAGCCCGACGCCGGGGTCGACATGACCTTCGACTTCAGCCAGCTCATCGCGCATGCCTCGCGCACGCGACCGCTCGCGGCAGGAACCATCATCGGCTCCGGAACGGTTTCCAATCGCGCGGGCGGCGGCGGGCCGGGCCTACCCATCGCACAGGGCGGCGTCGGCTATTCCTGCATCGCGGAGCAGCGCACGGTGGAGACGCTCATGCATGGCGAAGCGCGCACGCCTTTTTTGAAAGCGGGCGACGTTGTGCGCATCGAAATGGTGGACAAGGACAGACACGCGATCTTCGGCGCCATCGAGCAGACGGTGAAGGCCTGTTAACGCCTAAGCCGCCAGTCCCTTGGCGCGGAAATAATGCAGATCGCCTCTCGTGATCACGTGATCGCCCGGACGAAGCTCATGAGGCTCGATGTCCGGCTGGCGCCTGAGATCGTCATAGAGGGCGCCGAAATCCTGATAGCATTCCTCCAGAAGCTGCTCGAAACTCTCGACGACGAAATAGGTCTGCTGATAATCGCTGATGATGTATTTCGTCTGCATGATGCGCTCGAGATCGAAAGCGACGCGGTTAGGTGACGAATCTTCCAGCGCAAAGACGCTTTCGCCGGGAGATGAGAGAATTCCCGCGCCAAAGATGCGCAGGCCCTGGGGCGTCGCGATCAGACCGAATTCGACCGTATACCAGTAGAGCCGCGCCAGATTGTGAAGCTGTCCCCTGTCCAGCGCGCGCTGGCCGCCCTTGCCATAGGCTTCGAGAAATTGCGCATAGACCGGATCGGCGAGCAGCGGCACATGGCCGAAGACATCGTGGAACACATCGGGCTCGGACAAATAATCGAGCTCATGCTCGGGGCGGATGAAGGCGCCGGCCGGGAAGCGGCGATTGGCCAGATGATCGAAGAAGGCGTCGTCGGGAATGAGGCCGGCGACGGGCACGACCCGCCAGCCCGTCAGACGCGAGAGGCGCGCGCTCAATTCAGCAAAGTCAGGAATTCCGCCGCGGGACAATTCGAGCTGTTTCTTCGCAGAGAGAAACGCGTCGCACGCGCGCCCCGGCAAAATCTTCGCCTGGCGGGCGAACAGCCTGTTCCAGCGATCATGCTCTTCCCGCGTATAGGACGCCCAGTCCTGGTCGATGGTCCAATCCACATTGCGCGGCGCAAGTGCGTAACGGTTCTTTTCCTGTGCAGCTTCGGTCATGGCGGGACCTCGAAGGCGCGGCGGGCGGGCGCGCCAGCCTGTGCCGCGCGGCGCCCTGCCCTAGATTTGAAGATATGTCCGATATTGCCCATTTCATCGGCGGAAGGCGCATTCGGGGAGACGGGCGCAGCGCCGAGGTTTTCGAACCCATGACCGGCGCGGTCATCGGGCGCGCGCCTCTTGCATCTCGCGCCGAGGTCGGCGCGGCGGTCGAGAATGCGCGAGCCGCGCAGCCCGCCTGGGCGGCGACCAATCCGCAGCGGCGCGCACGCGTGCTCATGAAATTTCTGGAGCTCACCTGGCGCGAGATGGACTCGCTTGCGATGTTGCTGGCGCGCGAGCACGGGAAAACCATCGCCGACGCGCGCGGCGATGTTCAGCGCGGGCTCGAAGTCGTCGAGTTTTGCGTGGGCGCCCCCTATTTGCTGAAAGGCGGCTTCACGGATTCCGCCGGGCCCGGCATCGACGTTTATTCCATGCGCCAGCCGCTCGGCATGGCCGCGGGCATAACGCCGTTCAACTTTCCGGCGATGATTCCGCTGTGGATGGCCGCGCCCGCGATTGCCTGCGGCAACGCCTTCGTGCTCAAGCCCTCGGAGCGCGACCCTTCGACGCCGCTGCGTCTCGCGGAGCTCATGATCGAGGCGGGATTGCCGCCCGGCGTGTTCAATGTCGTCAATGGCGACAGGGAAGCCGTGGACGCGCTACTCGACGACGCGCATGTCAAGGCCGTGGCTTTCGTCGGATCGAGCCAGATCGCCGAATATGTCTACGCGCGCGCCTGTGCGAATGGTAAGCGCGCGCAATGTTTCGGCGCCGCCAAAAATCACATGGTCGTCATGCCCGACGCGGACATGACCCAGGCCGTGGATGCTCTCATCGGCGCGGGCTACGGATCGGCCGGCGAACGCTGCATGGCGATTTCCGTGGCGGTTCCGGTGGGCGAGGATGCCGCGCAGCGGCTCGTGAGCCAGCTCGCGCCGCGCGTGGAGAGTTTGAAGATCGGCCTCTCGACCGATCCTTCGGCCGATTTCGGCCCCCTGATTTCGAGGACGCATCTCGAGCGCGTGAAGAACTATGTGGCGCAGGGCGTGGCGGAGGGCGCAAGGCTTCTCGTCGACGGCCGCGACTTCAAAATGCAGGGCTATGAAGACGGCTTCTTCATGGGCGGCTGCCTCTTCGACGAGGTGACGCCCGATATGCGCATCTACCGGGAGGAGATTTTCGGACCTGTGCTCAGCGTCCTGCGGGCGAACTCCTACGAAGAGGCGTTGAGCCTCGTCGATGCGCACGAATATGGCAATGGCGTCGCGATCTTCACCCGCGACGGCGACGCCGCGCGCGATTTCGCCTCTCGGGTTCAGACCGGCATGGTCGGCGTCAACGTGCCGATTCCGACGCCGCTCGCCTATTACACATTCGGCGGCTGGAAGCGCTCGGCCTTCGGCGATCTCAACCAGCATGGCGACGACGCCTTCCGCTTCTATACCCGGACCAAGACCGTCACCTCCCGCTGGCCGAGCGGCGTGAAGGAGGGCGCGAGCTTCATCATGCCGACCATGTCCTGACGCGAAAGGAATCTTCATGGCCCGCATCGCCTTCATCGGACTGGGCGCGATGGGCGCGCCCATGGCCGCCCATCTCGCCGCGGCGGGCGACCAGGTCACAGGTTTCGACCAGGCCAGTTCGGCGCGCGACACGGCGGCGGCCATGGGCGTTCTCATCGCCGCTTCGACGCGGGAAGCGGCGATGGGGGCCGAGACCGTCGTCACCATGCTGCAAAGCGGGGATCAGGTGCTGGAGGTCTGGCGCGCCGCGCTGCCGCACGCGGCCAAAGGCGCCCTTTTCATCGATTGCTCGACCATCGATCTCGAAAGCGCCCGCCATGCGCATCGGATCGCCGAAATGGCGCAGGCCAGAGCGATCGACGCGCCTGTGTCGGGCGGCGTCGCCGGCGCCCGCGCGCGCAGCCTGACCTTCATGTGCGGCGCCGAGGCCGAGGTTTTCTGGAGGGCGAAGCCGCTGCTCGAAAAGATGGGCGCGCGGGTCTTCCATTGCGGCGGGCCGGGCCTGGGGCAGGCCGCCAAGCTGTGCAACAATCTGATGCTGGGCGTGACCATGATCGCGACCGCCGAAGCCTTTGGGCTCGCGTCGCGCATCGGCCTCTCGCCCGAGGCGCTCTTCGAGGTCGCGGCCGTCTCCTCGGGACAGTCCTGGTCGCTGACGAGCTACTGCCCCGTTCCCGGCCCCGTCCCGAGCTCGCCCGCCAATCGGAATTATGAGGCGGGTTTCGCGGCGCGGCTCATGCTGAAGGATTTACGCCTCGCGGAGGCGGCGGCGGCGAAGGCCGGGGCGGTGACGCCGCTCTGCGCGGCGGCGGCGCAGCTCTACGCCATCTATGAGGCGCAGGGCGGAGGCGCAAAGGATTTTTCGGGAATTTTCGAAATGATCCGCGGCGTACCGCAGAAAGAAGCGCGGGCCAGCGCCCGCGCCGCTCTCATTCAGCTCGATTAGTGCTTGCGCTTCTTGCCGCCCGTCGCGGGAGCGGGATCGGCTGAAGCCGAGCTCGCCAATCCCAGTTCGGCGCGGCAGTCGCCGGAGATCGACGCGGCGTTGGCCTTCAGGCATTTCTCGATCGCGATCGCATCCGGCACCTGCGCCTGACAAAAGCGGTAGGCGTCGTCCTCACAGGCGGCGCGCTGAGCGGCCGTGCCTTGGGCGAAGGCCGGCGCCGCCACGAACAAAGTCAGCAGAGCCGAGAGGCGGATAAAGATGCGCATTCACACGTCCCTTCATAAATTGCGTCGATTCCCGCGCTGGTCGCACGCAGGCTGACAGGATCATACGCGATCGCCGCGCGCCGAGAAACCGCCCGGATTACGGTTCACGCCCCATCAGCCGCGAAAGAACAGCGTTTTAGGCCGGTTCTCCACAGGCCACAGCCCGTGTGCGGACAAAAAAGGAGCCGCTGGTTGGCCAGCGGCCCAAGTTCAGGGAGGAAATGCCCAAGGAGAGCACGCGTTAATTGGAGGCGCGACCTGTGGCAAAACTGTGTTCAACCTCAGCAAGAAAAAAGAAACCACATCAACTGTGGCTCGACTGCCACAACCTGAGGGATGCGCTCGGTCATCGGCTCTTGGAGCCCTCTATGCTCCGCAGCTCGGCCGTCGACGGCGCCTTTATGCTGGCGTTGAGCTTGCGCAACATGGTCAGGCAGAGCTCCTTCACCGCCTCGTCCTGAACGGTGTCCGTCAACCGCGCGACATGGTAAAAAGCCATCGCCCGCTGCGAAACGAGATCCTCGTAGCTAAAGGGGTCGGACAGGCCGTCCATATCGTCGTTGGTATTGTCGGTCATGAAGCGAACCCCTTCCTGAGTGGCTTCGATATTGTATCGGGGCGGCCGGAATTAAAGCCCCTCCGGGCCAGCCGCCGCGCCCGTCAGGCCCCGGCGTCGGAGACCGTCTGCGGGAGAGTCTCGCCCGGGCTGATGGCGTAGAGAAAAAATGCGCCCGCCGCCGCCACGCTCGCCGCGACGACGATCCCCACGAGAGCGCCGCGCAACTGCGCCGATCCGCTGGCCTGTGGGCTGGCGAGCGCGACGAAGGCCACGAAACCGATGAAGGCGCTGAGCAGCGCGGTCAGAAAAAGCGCCTCGAGCGCGACCATCTCGCGACCTCCGCATGGGCGCGGGGAGCGCCCGTCGACGCCTGAATAAACGTCGGCGGGTCGAAGAAGGTCCTCGGACCGAGCCCCCATCCCCTTCACGAAGGCCGGCGGCGCCGGCGCTCTTCATCCTCGTCCTCGGCCGCGGCCCCGCCCCGGTCCGGACCGCCGGCCGGCAGGAAGGCCTTGAAGAAATCGGCGTAAACGCCGCCCATTCTGGCGGCCTGGTCGAAGAGGTCGCGATAGGAGGCGAGGACGGGATTCGACTGGGCGCGAGCAGCCAGCCTTTGCCTGTCGATTTCGCCCAGTCTTGCGCTCACCGCGGCCCACAGCGCCGTCATTTCCTGCGCCGCGGCTCCTGCGGGTTTCAGCTCGCAGACGCCGAGACCCAGCAGGACCGCTTCCTGATAATCGACGCGGGTCGACACCATCGGCGAGAGCAGGGCCCCGATGTCCTCGAGCGCGCGCGCGCCTCGGGCGATACGCCCGCCCTGCCGGGCCGGAGGGCATTGATTGAGCAGAAAGGCGTAATCCTTCCGCGCCGCCTTGATTCGCGCGACTGTCTCCTCGCTGGCCCAGAGATCGAGCGCGTTCGGGCGCGCCGGGACGATGCACAGATCGGCGGCGCGAATGGCCTGCGTCGAAGCTTCGGAATGGGCGCCTGGCGTGTCGATGACCACGGCGGTGACGCCGTTCCCGCGAAGCGCATCGAGCGCGGGGGCGAGCTTCTCCAGCGGAATATGCTCGACAGGGATGTCGATCTGCTGACGTAGCCTCGACCATTTGACGAGAGACTGCAAGGGGTCGAGGTCGCAGATGAAGACGCGCTCGCCGGCGAGATGGGCGGCGACGGCCAGATTGCTCGCAAGCGTGCTTTTGCCGGCCCCGCCCTTTTGCGTCACGAATGCGACGATATGCATGCCCTCGCCTGCCCTCGCCCCGACGGGATGCGCGCGCCAGCTCGCGTGGCGGCCGGCCGGATCCCGGCGCGGCCGCCTGCCGCGACCATACAGGCGCAACTGTGCGCCCGAAAAGCCAAAAATGCTTGCCGGGCTTCCCTGGCGGAGAGGAGGGCCGAGGCGACGGCCCTCTGCTTTTTGTCGGACAAGGGGCCTGGAGTCCGATCCGTTGGACTCGGATCGAGGCTCCAGCTTCTTGTTTGTTCGTGCTTCTACCGCCGAACCGGTTCCCGCTTCGGCGGAAAGCGCGCTAAAACAGAGGCCCTTCGGAGATCGCGCGCAGGCCGAGGGCGAGGGCGATGATCGATCCGCTCTTGAACAGCAGATCGATGCCGATGAACGTCCCGATCGCCCAGTCGCCCGTGAAAGGCCATCCCACCAGCAGGAGCACGCCGAGGAACAGGCTGACGCCGCCCTGCAGAAGATAGACCCACATGCCCTCGAGATGAGAGGTGAAGGCGAAGCCGATCGTCGAGAGCCCGCTGATGAGGAAATAGAAGCAGATCACCAGCGTGATCGCCTCGGCGCTGAGCATGGGCCGCGTCAGCAGGATGACGCCGACGACGCCCACCAGGACGCCCCACAGGACCTGAACGAAGAACTCGGTCCACAGGCCGGCGACGGAAAGACTGAACAGCAGAATCGAGGCGGCGGAGACGATGAGCAAGATACCGAGAAAGCCGACGGCGATCTTGGTGGCGGTCGTGGCCCGAAGGATGGCGAGAACGCCGAGGACGCCAATGACGACGCCCAGGGCGAGCGCCCACCCCCAATGCACGGCGAGCGCGTCCGGCGCTTCGTAGACAAAAACATCAAAAGGCTTCGGCATATCATGAACTCCTGCTTGCCCGGCGCGGGCGGCGCGAGGCTATAGCGAAAGAGCGACGCATTCGAGGGGTTTGATTGCGCCGATCGCGGGCTTTTTGGCCTGCCGGCCCTGCTCACGGCGCCACGCGCTTTCTGCTGCGCCCTTTTCCGCCGCCCCGCTTGACAAGGCGCCAGCGAGCCCAACTTGCCGGCGATATCGACCGCCTGTCAGTCGCGGCGCCAACCAAAAGGCAGGCCGATTGGGGCGCTGGGCGCGGTCTTTGCAAGCAGGAGGGCATTATGAGTCTCAAATGCGTCAAGACGATCGCCCTGGCGACGGCCATCGCCGCAAGCGCGGGGCTCGTTTTCACCACCGCCGCCGATGCGCATGTCTATCGGCGCTGTGGCTCGCACTATGGTTGGAGCAAGGGCTGGCACCGCCATCATCACCACCATTGGGGCTATATGAGGCGGGCCGTCTATGGTTACGCCGCTCCTGTCGCCTATGGTTACGGGGCTCCGGCGGCTTACGGCTATGGCGGATCGTGCTGCGGCGGATGCGGAACCTATGGTTATGCCGGCGCGACATACGCGGCGTCGCCTTATGGCGCATATGGTTATGCCGGGGATGGCGGCCTGTTCGGTCTCGGCGTCGGCGGCGGCATGTTCGGATTGGGGCTTGGCCCGTTCTAGTCGCAAGCGCCGTCAAACTCGGGAAAACGCCCCACGCACTTCTGTGTGTGGGGCGTCCTGCCGGGCAAATTATGGATTCGCGGGCCTGCCCGGCTGGAGCGGGAAGCCTGCCGGGATGGCGGGCTCGTCATCCGGCCGCATGAGCGGCACGGTCTCGCCGGCCGGCGGCGGCGCCCGCAGCTGATCAACCGCGGGCGCGGGCGGCGCCGGCAGAAGCCTCCCCCAATCGGTGCGCGCGGCCATCTGCGCTTGCATCGCGTCCGGTACGATCGGCTTGCCGCTGCGGATTTCCCACCCGCCGCCCAGCGCCCGGTAAAGGGCGATAAGATTGGCGGCGATTGATCCGCGTGTATCCGCCAGCCTGTTGCGCTCCTCGAGGAGCCGGGTCTGCGCATCGAGAACGCGCTGAAAGTTCTCTGCCCCTTCCTTGTACTGGATGAACGACAATTCCACCGCCCGCTGCGCCGCCGCAACGGAGCGCTCGAGCGCGCCGGCGCGTTGCTGCGCTTTCAGGAAGCCGATGAGCGCGTCCTCGACTTCGCGCGCCGCCTTGAGCACTGTGTCCTCGTAAGCGACGAGCGACGCCTGGAAACGCGCGTCCTGCGCGCGCACTGCATCCGCGATGCGCCCATAATTGAGAATCGACCATCGGAAGCTCGGCCCGGCGGTCAGGAACACGCTCCCCGGCGCGAAGAGCTTGGCGACATCCGACGCCTGTACGCCGATTTCGCCGAAGAGATAGAAATGCGGATAAAGCTCCGCCTCCGCGACGCCGATGCGCGCGCTCTCGGCCGCAGCCCGCATTTCGGCGGCTCGAACATCCGGCCGGCGGCGCAACAGTTCGGCGGGCAGGCCGACGGCCACGCGCGACGATGCGGCGGGGATCTTTTTCGGTCCGCCGAGCAGCGGCTCGACGCCCCCAGGCGGTTCGCCGAGCAGCACGCTCAGCGCATTTTTCGCGCGTTGCGCGCCGGTCTCGAGCTCCGGAATGGAGGCGATCGTATTCTCGAGCAGGGCGCGTTGCTGGACGACGTCGAGCTCCGAGGTCGCGCCGGCGCGGAAACGCGCCTCCGCGATCTGCAGCCCGTCCCTCTGAAGACGCACATTTTCCCGCGCGATTTCGAGCAGAGTCTCGTAGGTGCGCAGCTCAGTGTAGACGCGCGCAATATCGCCCGTGAGCGAGACGAGCGCGTTGTCGTAATCCGCCATCGTCGCAGTCATCGCCGCATCCGCGGCCTCGATATTGCGGCGGAACCGGCCCCAGAAATCGAGCTCCCAGCTCGCATTGAAGCCGAGCGAGTAGTCGGCGAAGGCATGTTTGGGCAGATTGGCCCGGTTTGCGACCCGCTCGCTCAACTTGTTCCACTTCCCCGCGCCCGCCGCCTCCTGCTGCTGGGGAAACAACTCGCCAATGGCAATGCCGAGCTGCGCGCGCGCTTCGAGAATACGCAGTCCCGCGATCTGCACGGGAAGATTCTGGCCGGCGCCGGCGCGAACGAGCCGATCGAGCGTCGGATCGTGGAAAACGCGCCACCAGTCGGCCTTCGCCTCCTTGTTGGAAACGCGCCGGTCGCTTTTCTCGATCCAGTTCTCCTGGACCGGGGCTTCGGGCGGCAGAAAATCGGGCCCGACCGCGCAGCCGCCGACAACAAGAGCGAGGCCCAGCACGGGCAAAGGAAAAGCGCTGGAACGGCGCTTGGCCTGACAACTGCGCATGAGGGCTCCCCAACATCCTTCCGGGCGCGCTTGCTTCAAGCGAATCACGAAAGAGTCGCCCTAATTCTTAAAGTTGATTTTTCGTTAAAGCGAGACCTCGGGCGCAGTCGACGACCGACCGGACCCCTTGAGCGAAAAGTGTCCTTACTTCGTGACCGCGATCGATTTCCGGAACAGCGAAAGGCTGTAGACGAAAAAGGCGAGGCCGACCGCGCCGACCATGGCGAATTGCGGCCAGACGGCCGCAAGGCCCCCACCGCGATAGATGATCTTCTGCGAGAAACTCACGAAGTGGCGCGAGGGAAGGAAGAAGGTCAGATATTGAAGCCACTGCGGCTGGCTCTCCACGGGCGTGCTCCCGCCGGACAAAAGCTGCAGGACGACAACGACGAGAATAATCAAAAGCGCGAACTGCGCCATGGATTGCGAAACAGTGCCGAGAAACATGCCAAGCGCGGTCGCGAAAAATAGATAGAGAACGACGCCTGAAAACCACAGGGCGACAGAGCCCGCGAAGGGCACGTCGAGCGTTTTCATCACGACGAGATAGAGCGAAGCCGACGTCGCCAACAGGATCACGAGACTGTTCGCCCAGACCTTGGCCATCGCGATCTCAAAGGCGGTCAGCGGCATGACGAGAAGATGCTCCAGCGTCCCATGTTCGCGCTCGCGGATGACGGCGGCGCCCGTCAGGATGATGGTGAGCATCGAGATCTGATTGATGATGCCGACGACGCTCGTGAACCAGGCGGTGACGCCATTGGGATTGAACATCCGGCGGATGACGAGATCGATCGGCTGCGGCTTGACCCCGCTCCCGCGCGTGAAGAAGGAGGTGATGCGGTCGTTGACGATGTTCCTGATATAGCCGGCCCCGATCGACGCCTGCTGCATGGCGGTGGCGTCGATGCTGAGCTGGATGTCGGGGTGACGCCCTGCCCTCAGATTCGACTCGAAGCGGGGGGGAATGGTCACCACGAACATGAAGCGGCCTTCGTCCATCGCGGTTTCGACCTCATTGACTCCGATTATCTCGGGCTCCTGAAAGCGCGGTGGATAGAAAGCGTTCATCAGCTCCTTCGAGAGGGCGGAATGGTCCTCGTCAACAAAAGCGATCGAGGCATTGTTCACCTCACTCGACGTGCCGGTCGCCTGTATGTAAATCGCCCCCGTAAAGGCGTAGGCGACGAAGATCATCATGACGAGATCGCTGCCCAGGCTGCGCAGCTCCTTGATCCCCAGCCACAGGATGTTGAGCAACATCTTCATGGTCGGCTACTTCTCCTGCTTCCTCAGCGCGAGCGCGCTCACAGCCCAGAGGATCGGAATGCAGCAGGCGAGGAAGATAATGTCCTGCATGAGCAGATCGGCGCTGAGGCCCTTGGTGAAGACGCCCTTGCTCGCGTGCATGTAATAGGTCGTCGGCCAGATCGTGCCCACGAGCTTCGCGCGGCCAGCGAGAGTCGAAACGGGCTGCATCAGGCCGGAAAACTGGATCGTCGGCACGAGCGTGACGATTGCCGTGATGAAAACAGCCGCCACCTGGCTGCTCACAAAGGTCGAGATGACGAGACCCAGGCCCGTCGTGGTCGTCACATAAAGAAGGGTGCAGAGGGTCAGCATGAGAAAACTGCCCTTGACTGGAATGCCGAAAACCCAGACCGCCATGGCCGCCAAAATGAAATAATTGAGCATGCCGATGGCGATATAGGGAAGCTGCTTTCCGAGCAGATATTCGAAGCGTCCGGTTGGCGTCACATAGAAATTGATGATGGAGCCGAGCTCCTTCTCGCGCACGACGCTGATCGCCATCAGAATGGCGGGAATGAGAATGAGAAGAATCGGCGGAACGCTCGGGACCATGGCGTACACGCTCTCGAACGTCGGATTGTACATGTAGCGTTCCTGGAACCGCGCCGTATATTTGGGCGGCGTGACGTTCAGGCCATTGGCGGGGTCTCGAAGCGCTTTGTCCTGAACGCCCTGGACATATTGCGAAACAGTTTCGCCGCGAAACGTGTTGGCGCCATCGACCTGCGCGAGAATCTCGGCCCTCGATCCCTTGCGCAAATCGCGGCCGAACCCCGGCGGGATTTCGATGACGAGCGAAATATCGTCGGAACGCAGCCGCTCGAGCGCATCCTCAGAGGACGCGACAGGGAGCGTCTCGAGGAAATAGCGGGGCGTTCCCGAAAATTGCTGGAGATAGGCCCGGCTCTCGGGAGAATGGTCCATATCAAGGGCGGCGTAGCGGATATGCTCGACATCGGTGGTGATGCCAAATCCAAACACCAGCATGAGCAACGCCGAGCCGATGAACGCGAAGGCCAGTCGGACCGGATCACGCAGGATCTGCATCGTCTCGTTGACGCTATAGGCGAACATGCGCGCAAGCCGCAAAGCCATCCCCGCAAGATGCGCGGTCTCGGGCGTCTCGAGCGCCTTCGCGGCCGTCGCCGCCTCGGCCTCCTGTCGCTTTTCCTCGGCGGAGGCGCCGATCGCCTCTTCCATATAGCCGATGAAGGCTTCCTCCAGATTTTCGGCGCCGCGCGCGTCGATGAGCTTTTGTGGCGCGTCGCAGGCGAGCACCTTCCCCGCATGCATGAGCGAGATGCGGTCGCAGCGCATCGCCTCGTTCATGAAATGGGTGGTGACGAAGATGGTCACGCCCTGATTGCGTGACAGGTCGATCAAAAGCTCCCAGAAACTGTCGCGCGCGACCGGATCCACGCCCGATGTCGGCTCGTCGAGGATGAGGAGCGGCGGGTCGTGCAGAACGGCGACGGCGAGCGACAGGCGTTGACGGAGGCCCATGGGCAGATCGCCGGCGAGCGCGTCCATATAGGGGCCGAGTCCGAATTTCTCGACGAGGCTGGCGATGCGCTCTTGTGCCTTCTCGGCCGGTATATGATAAAGCCGTGCATCGAGAACCAGATTCTGGCGCACGGTGAGCTCGCCATAGAGCGAGAAGGCCTGGGTCATATAGCCGATGTTCTTGCGCACCTCGATGCTGCCGGCGTCGACGGCCTGGCCGAAAAGCGTCGCCGCGCCTTCGGTCGGCGGCAGCAGTCCGGTCAGCATTTTCATCGTTGTGGACTTGCCGCAGCCGTTCGAGCCGAGAAAACCGAATATCTCGCCGCGTTCGATCGATAGCGTCACATGATCGACTGCGACGAAATCGCCGAAACGGCGGGTCAGCCCCCTCGCGTCGATGGCGATCTCCTTCACGCCTTCCGGACGGGGCGGGATCGTGAGCGCCACATGGCCGGTGCGTTTCTCCTCGGGGAGAAGCCGAACGAAACATTCTTCCAGATCGCTGGCGCCCGTCTTCGCCATCAGTTCGGCGGGCGCGCCGGTCGCCAGCACCTTGCCGGCGTCCATGGCCACGATCCAGTCCCACCTCTGGGCTTCGTCCATATAGGCGGTCGAGATGAGCACGCTCATGCTCGGCCGGCTGGCGCGAATGTCGTCGATGAGCGCCCAGAACTGACGGCGCGACAGAGGGTCGACGCCGGTCGTCGGCTCGTCCAGAATGAGAAGGTCCGGCTCGTGCACGAGCGCGCCGCACAGGCCCACCTTCTGTTTCATGCCGCCCGAAAGCTTGCCGGCCGGGCGGTCCGGAAAGGGGCCGAGGCCCGTGGCGTCGAGCAACTCCTTCACTTTCGCCGGGCGCGCGGTCCCCGACAGTCCGAAGAGCCGCGCCATGAAGTCGACATTCTCGCGCACGCTCAGCTCGAAATAGAGGTTCTTGCCGAGACCCTGGGGCATGTAGGCGATGCGCAGACAGGCGCCGCGCCGATGGCGCGCGTCGGCCATATCGCCGCCGAGCGCGATCACCTGCCCCTGCTGAATGGTCTTCGAGCCGGCGATGAGCGCCATCAAAGTGGATTTGCCGACTCCGTCGGGGCCGATGATCCCGACCATGCGGCCGCTCGGAATGTCGAGCGAAAAATCGTCGATCGCCAGCGTATCTCCATAGCGATGGATCACGCCCTTTATGGAAACAACCGGAGGCGCGTGGGCTGTTCCCGGCTTTGCGACGTCGAGAGACTCTGTGCTCATCGTCCCGGACTCTTGCAGGCGTGATCAACTATGGGGTTGCGCTTCGTCAGCCTTTGTCGGCGGACTTGCCGTTCGTCTCCGGCGGCGTGATCGGGTTTTGCAGCCATGCCGGCCACTCGGCGGACTCGTCGAGCTTCACGTAACCCACGCCGCGCACGCCCGTCTTGATCGATTCGATGAAGCCGCTGACCGTCTTTTCCGGCACCTTGATCTTCACGCGGAACATGAGCTTCTCACGCTCGCTGCGGGTCTCCACCTGCTTTGGCGTAAATTGCGCCTCCGGAGAAACGAAGCTGACATAGCCCGCGATCGATCGGCCCGCAGTCTGATCGAAAGCGATGCGGGCCTCGGCCCCGATCTTCACCCGCGCCGCATCCGCGGCCGGAAGATAGATTTCCATATAAACGTCTTCGAGATTGACGAGCGTCATCGCCTTGCCGCCGGCGGCGAGGACCTCGCCGACCTCCGCCAGCTTGTAGAGGACGCGCCCCAGCACCGGCGAGCGCAACGTGGCGTCGTCGATGCGCGTCTGAATAGTCGCAACCTGCGCCTTGGCCACTTCGACCTGCTGCTGGATGGTGCGCACCTTCGCCTCTTCCTCCTGCAAGGCGGCGGAGGTCGTTTTCAGAGAGGTCATCCGCACATCGAGCTCCCGCTGCGAGCCGGCGCGCTGGGCGACGAGCGCCTGGCTGCGTTTGACCTCAATTTTCGCAAGATCGATCTGCGCCTTGGTCCGCTGGATCGTCGCCTGGGCGACCGCCTCCTTTTCCTGGGTCGCGACCACATTCATTTTTGCTTCGGCGAGTTGGGCTTCGAGCGTGTTGGTGTCCATCTGCGCCACGACGTCGCCGGGCTTCACGAGGTCGCCCTCGTCGAAGAAGATCTGCTTGACTCGCAGCGGCTCCTTGGCGGCGATGTCGACGAGCTTGGCCTCGAGCCGGCCATTGCCCGAAACGATTCCGGGTGGCAGCCGCGATTGGAGGTCGAGCCAGTACTGATAACCGAAGAACGACCCGACGACGGCGACGGCCGCAAGCAGAATCAGCAGGGTTTTTCTAGACATCAGCCGGTTTCCTGTCCTTGGCCCGGCCGACCGAGGCGTCCCGAATCAGCAGCCAAAAAGCTCGGGCTCGAGTTTACATGAATAGCAGGAGACTCATCACCCGCCGCGCAGCGCCATTGCGCTGCGCGCGATTTCGAGTTCCTCATTGGTCGGGACAACGAAGGCGGCGATCGTCGAATTCTTCGCTGAAATTCTCAGCATGCCCCGCCGGTTGGCCTCGTCGTCCAAAACGAGGCCGAGGTATGCGCAGCCGGCGGCGACCTCCGCACGGGTCTCGTGATCGTTTTCTCCGATCCCGCCGGTGAAGACCAGAGCGTCGAGCCCCCCGAGCGCCGCGGCCAGCGAACCGGCCTCGCGCAGGATGCGGTAGACAAAAAGAGCGATCGCCTCCCTGGCTTCCGGCGCACTGGAGGCTCGCAAGGTCCGCATGTCGGAGGAGACGCCAGAGACGCCCAGAAGCCCGGATCTGCGATAGATCAAATCCTCGAGCTCGCGGGCGCCCATGCCGTAATTATCCATCATGTGGATGAGCACGCCGGGATCGAGCGCGCCGCAGCGAGTGCCCATCATCAGCCCGTCCACGGCGGTGAAACCCATCGTGCTTGCAACGCTGCAGCCCCCGCTCATTGCGCAGAGGCTCGCCCCATTGCCGAGATGGGCCACAATGACCCGACCCATTGCTATTTCGGGGGCGATCTCCGTCAGCCGCCCGCTCACATATTGGTAGGAGATTCCGTGAAACCCGTAGCGTCTCACGCCGGCCTCGGCATATTCGCGCGGGATGGCGAAGGCCTGCGCGATGGGCGGCTGACTGCGATGGAACGCCGTATCGAAACAAGCGATCTGCGGCAGTTCGGGATGTGCCGCGAACATGGCCCGGATCACGGCGAGATTGTGCGGCTGATGAAGCGGCGCCAGCGGGATGAAAGCGGCCAGGCGGTCCACGATTTCCGCGTTCAGACGCAACGGCCTCGAGAATTCCGCTCCGCCATGAACCACGCGATGACCGACGACGGCGATGTCATGTCCCTCCAGCCAGGGCGCGGCCAGGCGCATCATCGTCCGCGTCGCCGCCGCGTGATCGAAGCCGGCGGGCGGGAAATTTTCTTTCAACAGCGTCGCGCCCCGAGCGTCCGAGAGCCTCGCACGCGGCGCCGCGCCAATCCCCTCGACGATCCCCCTGAGCCTCAGCTCGGGCTTCGACAGGGCGGAAAAGATCGCAAATTTGATGCTCGAGGAGCCGGCGTTGATGACGGCGATGCTGGTCATGTCGATTTCCGCCAGAGCGGACAATCCATACTCCTGAAGACGGGCGCGCTCAAGGCTGCCTGTTCACGACCGGGAGAATGAAGAGACCAGTCGCACTTTCGTGACGGCCCTCCTCCGCCATGCAAGCGCCCGATTGCGGGTCGATCCTCGCGTTCGTGATGGTTCATGCGTCAGATGAGGGAGACTTGGAGTGCATCTTAGCCAGGCCCCTCTCAGACTGCATGATCGACGAGCGGCGACCGCGACGCGTCGGCTTGATCCAGGGCCCGGACTTCTGCGTGATTTACGCGCCAGGGCGTCTGTCCATGGTTTGTTCGCGCTGTGCGAAATAAGCAAAGGGGTCGTTATCATCTGGATCGGCGATTTCGCAACCGCGGACGCGGTCGGCGAGCTCGTCTGCGCCTTGGTCTGTCCTCCGGTCGCGCTGCACCGTACGATTTCCCTCGCAGGCAGAACGCAACGCCCCGCACCCGGGAAACCGGGAACGATGGCTAGCGATGCGCATAACGCACGTGAACGGCTTTTATGGCGTCATCCAGTTTCGAAAGAGCGCCGAGCTTTCTTCTGGAAAGGTCTGCGTCGGCGAGCGTGACGAAATCTCTTGGCGCGTGGGGGCAGGTTGCATGGCCCTCGAAGACCCGGATGCCCGTTTCCGTCACGACAATGTCTCCGAAGCGGAGCGTCTTGTCCTGCAACAACTGACGGAATTTCGACGCATCCTTGAGAGCGGCGCCGCTGCGTGCGCAAAAGGCCGGCTTGACCGGCCGGCTTCCCGTTGCGGCGCGGTTGTCGGGCGCCTCACTGCGCCTGTCCGGTTCGGGGAGAAGAAATGCAATTGGCCTTTCGCGCCGATGGCGCGGAAAATAGGCTATATGCGGCCTTGAATGACCTATTGGCCTGCGAGCGCCAATTTTCGTTGACGCGACGCGAGGGACGGCAGGGGAGCGGACATAATCCTCGACTCCGAACAGCTCGTCGAAGAAACTGGCCCTGCAATCCGCCGAGAGTACTACGGCTCCCAACAATGCGCCTCCAAAAGAGGTCAGCAGAGCGAGCCGATTGCCCAAGACAACGCCAGGCATGATGGGTACTCGTGAAAGACCGGGCCAACCACCTCACATGTTAAGCCCCGCCCGTTCGTCAAGCCCTCCTGCGCATCCCGCTTCGACACAGACGAGGGCGCGGCTTTTCTGGAGAACCGGCCGCAGTCCCGCGCCGTCGCCGGATAAGTGATTAAGCCGCCCTCAAAGTATGCTGCAACTTCAGGAAGTTGTAAGCTAGTCGAACGTCGCCGGCGTCGATGGCGTCCGCTAGCTCCGGAGCGAGACGACGCAAACCAGTTCTGGCGCGATCACTGTCGAAGAGCCGCGCTTTCTCGCCGCCGAGCGCCTTTGCCAGCCCCATCGATCGCACGAAGGCCGCGAGCACCGCATAGCTCTCGTCTGCCTTGCTGTGCGGCGCCATCAGCGCGATGACCCGCTCCTGAAGCTCCGTCAACTTGCCTTCGACGTAGCCGACGACCTGCCCTCTTGGGATGCCCTGCAAGGCCTGGCAAGTTACCAATGAAGCGAGAGCGAAGCGGTTGTCCTGCGTCTGCCCGTACCGCAGGACGCAGATGACCAGTAAGTCGAATAGCTTTCTTTTTCGCTCGCTCATGTTCCGCGCCCTTCATCATGCCTAAGCGACTTGGATGAGTGCGGCAAAAGGTCGAGTACAATGGTTAACGAGTGCTGAATATTTCTCGGTCTTGCCGTTTCTTGGGTCGCAAGCCCCGGCGGGAACAAGCGGCGCCCGGCTCAGTTTAAAGGCATGCGTCTTTGCACGGCTCAGCCATGAAGGCCCCTTATGCCCTGGGTGCACAAGATCCACACTGTATCGATAAAGCGCCAGGGGCTTATGTCCTGGACTGTCGCACTGGCCATATTCACCGCGAGCGTTGCAGTCAGGGTGCTGTTCAACCCCATTCTCGCTGGAATGAAATTTCTGACCTTCTGGCCGGCGATCGCGATCGCAACGCTCATATGCGGCTGGCGGCAAGGCGTATTCGTGCTGATTTTGTCCGCCCTCACCGGCTGGTACTTTTTCATGGAGCCGCTTCACTCTTTCGCCATCAAGGACCAGACCACCCTCGGGTCGCTCGGCGGCTTCCTGCTCGTTGGCGGCTTCATTATCCTTCTGGTCGCCGCTCTCCGTGAAACGATCCGGCGCGTGGAGCTGGCGAAAGCTGTTCAGGAGACATTGTTCTCCGAGCTTCAGCATCGCGTGGCGAACAATCTGCAACTGGTTGTGGCCTTGTTGCGAAACGCACAGAGAAATTTACGCAATCCCGTCATCGCGGCGCAGACGCTCAGTGACGCCGAGGACCGGATCATGGCCATGGCGCAGCTGCATCGCAGGCTGAACGACGGCACGGCTTATGACAAGGGACTCGAGCCGCTCCTTCGCGAAATGATCGGAAACGCCTTGCGGGATTTGCCGGTCGCGATCCGTATCGATGTCAGCGGGGCCTCGGACCTGACCATCGACCAGATGACCGCCATGACGCTGCTCGTGAACGAGGCGGCGATCAATGCGGCGAAACATGTGTTCTCCAGGGGGCTGGGCACGCGCTTCGAGGTTTCTCTCGCCAGAGACGATAATGGTCGCCTGCACCTGAGCATCAGTGACGACGGGCCAGGCATGGCGGCTCAAGGCGCGGATACGGACGCGGGCTCACTGGGGATGGGCATCATGGAAGCCTTCGCGACCCAACTCGGGGGCTCGCTAGAGGTCGGAAGAAGCGGCGGCACCTCACTGACCGTGGATTTCAAGACAAGCTGAATCAAAAAAGCGGCCAACGACCCATGGGGCCCAACAAACCCATCATGAGAGGCAAGGGGGCCGTCCTTGCTCGTCGCCGATTCTCGCGTCTCATCGCTCGCAATGGCGTATTGCCGCCCTGTCTCGAGCGCGCCCGAGCCAGAAGCGGAAGAAACTGCTACGGCCCCCCGCATGACGACCGGGTCTCAGCACCCTCTGCGCCGTTCCCACATCTGCAATTCATTCACATAGTTCTTTTCCCACCCCCTCACGCGGCCGTAGGGCGGGAAGCAGCCGTCTCCAAATACGGATTTGGCCCTGTCCGTGTTGAAACAGTAACCGTTTCTTGCGTAAATCGCATTGCGTGCATACCAGAGTTCGTAACAGGACATGCGCGACGGATCGTCAGCGCGCGCCACGCCAACGAAACCTGTCGCCGCCGATACGACCACTAAGAGAAAGACAAGAGCGGACGCTGTTTTCTTCCTGCTCGGCATTTATACCTCCTCATTCGCAACGGCAGTCTCCGGCGCTACGCCGCGCCACTGCGTCACTCAATCTTTTTTCCGTGCGCCTCTTGCTTCGCTAGCGCTCGAACTTGAGCACGGGTTCCCGGCATGTCTTCAGACGAAATGTCGTACAGCCGTGCGCGACGATGAAAAGCGCGCCGCCCTGTCCGAGGGCGCGCAAGAAGAGCGACGGATCTTCATTCGGAGGCCCAAAGTCTTTTCCAACGGCGACCAGAGGTCAGATGGCCGCCGCGAGCACCATGGCCGTGTCATAATATTCGGAAAACTCCAGGGCCTTGCCATCGGCGTTGAAGCGCCAGACATCGATCTTGGGGGTATCCACCGCCTTGCCCGTCGATTTGTTCCGCCACGCCGTTCGGCCGATCGCCACAACGCGATCGCCCTGCGCCACATAATGATCAACGACGTAGTCGATCATCTCCCAGTTCGATGTGAGTTCCCGCAGATAATTTTCGACTTCCGCCAGCCCGCTACAGGGTCTGGTGAAAGACAACGCGTCTGGCTGACCTTGCGCCAATGAGCGGAATTCGAGTTCGCTCGCCATAATGCTCAGCCAATGATCGATGCTTCCGCCCTTGCTGTCGCGCCAGAGGCGATAGGCGTTTTCCGCAATAGCTACGTTGCGATCTTCAATAGACATATCGATGCCCCGCTCTTTGCCCGGCGCAAGCGTACGTCTCCTCGAAAAATTCAGCAAGCTCGATCCGAACGAAGCGATCCTGGCATGCCCGAACCGGTATCTTCGTTACGGAGCTTATCGAGACGCCAAGGGGAAGCCACCTCTGGAAGCGCGCTCAGCAACTGCGTCGTCCTGATCCAACAGCTCGCGGGGATGGCTCCCCTGCGCTCCAACAGAGCTCCGTCCGACACGTTCTCAGTCGACCGATTTCGCTCGCAATGAGAGAGCGTCGACCGACGGGGCGCCGCTTGCTCCCGCCGGGCCTGATGCGACGGCCGGCTCGAGCAAGCAAGATCGCAAGGGCTGGAACGCACCTCGGCCAACCGCCGGGGCTGCGCGTCCCATGCCCTCGCTCCAGCCTCACCAAAGAAAATCACGATGCAGTTTTCCCCTGTATCAAATCGAAGTCCCAAAAAAACACGCGTGCGCGTCGCGTGCGAGGGCGCGCCCGGTTCGATTGCCGAACTTGCCGCCACGGTTGAGCGCATGGTCATCGAGAAACGCTCGGCGCGCCAGATCGCGGCGGCGGCGCGGGCCTTCGCGGATCACGCCGTCGCCGCCCGTACGGATGAAAGCGTTTGGCTCTCCAGCGGCTCTCGCGAGTGGCTGGCGTGGGAGTGCTTCTACCGATCGAGCAAGGGCCGGGCGCCGCCACAAGATAAACGCGGCGGCTGGCGTTTCCGAACCCGATGGCCGCCGGGATACTCCGATTCCGACTAAGTAGACAGAACGGAGAAATTCACGATGGACGAAGCAACAGATCGCATCGGCGGACCCATGAGGCGGATATGGAGCGCCGGAATCCTTCTTCAGCGCAAGGCTGTGAGGGCGCTTGCCGCGCTCTCCATGGCGACAGATCGCCCGACGGAGCTCTTGATGCAGATCGCCGAGCGGCTTCTGGTCCCCGGGCTGAACAAACCTACGATCGGGGACGGCTATGACGGCCGACTACGACCGCGGGGCCACCATGCGGGCGACTTGGAGTCACTGGAGATATGCCCGCTCCAAGGGCTACCACATCGGCGACGATGATCCTTGGACATGGCCGAGATGCATCCACTTCGCGGCGGCGCAGGCCCGAGCCCGGCGCCCCTCTGGCTTCGCGGCCGTCGAAGCGGCGATGGCGGAGCTAATCCAGAAAGCCGGAGAGAGCGCCGCGATTTCAGCAACGATCCGGGCGCGCGCCCATTTGTCTCAGTTCAGTCGAGCTTGCCATCATCCCCGCAGGCCGGCGATATCGAGCAGTTGATGAGGGTCGCCTCTATTTCAGCCGAAACGGCCTGAGTGCACCAAGCCCGCGCTCAGGCCGGATTGGCTCTACGGCTCGCCCACGTTCAAATCACGCCACACGCCGATAGCTTACCACGGGCCGAGTACGATTGGCCGCAGCGAGACGCCCTGACCGCGGATGGACCGGCAGGGCGTTTTTGTTTTGGAGTTTGATTAGCTATCGGGAACTGAAAATCATTTCCCGCATTTCCTTCCATGGGAGGCCGCGCTTGCCTGTGAGCTTACCATGTCTGACCAAGCCATCGCTCTTGCCGTAACGCTGGAGGGCTTTCTGCTATTGATTTTCGCAGTCTTTCAGATCGTCGCGATTTGAGCGCACCATCAGACGCCCCGACCACAGAAAAACTGGCGGGGCGTTTTTTGGTTTGGCAGATATTTGGTAGCTAGCGCGCTTACTATGGCTAGGCTTTCACTACGCAAGTCTTTGATTTTAATGGTGGGCGGCACAGGGATTGAACCTGTGACCCCTCCCGTGTGAAGGGAGTGCTCTCCCGCTGAGCTAGCCGCCCGTCGCGTCTCGACGCGGACCGCTTCCCTGTAAGAGACGCGCGGCCCTCCCGTCAAGTGCGCTCGATGGCGGATAAGCCCAGGATGGCCCTCGTCGCCGCCCAGAGGTCGTCGAAGTGCGAGATCACTTGGTCGGGGGCGAGCGCCGCCACGGGCGTATCCGTATAGCCGAAATCGACCGCGACGACCGGCGCGCCGGCCGCCCTGGCGGTGTCGATGTCGGTTTTGGAGTCCCCCACCATCACCGCCCGGCGCGGGTCGCCGGCCGCCGCCTCGATGGTCAGCGCCAGCGTGCGGGGGTCGGGCTTGTGCATGGGGAAGGTTCCTCGCCCGCAGATCGCCGCGAAACGGTCGGCGACGTCGAGTTTCCCGAGCAGGAGACGGGCAAGCCGCTCCGGCTTGTTGGTGCAGACGGCGAGGCGGAAGCCCGCCCCGGAGAAGCGCTCGAGCGCCGCGCGCGCGCCGGGGAAAAGCGCACTTTCCTCCGCGATGCGGGACTCGTAATGCTCAAGGAAATCGGCGACCAGCGGGTCGATCCGCTCGGGAGCCAAAGGCGCGCCGTTCAAGGCGAAACCGCGTTCGATGAGGACTCGGGCCCCCGCCCCCACAAGGCTGCGGGCCTCGGAGCGCGCGACGGCCGGCAGACCTTCGCGGGCGAGCAGCACATTGAGAGTCGAGATCAGATCCCCGGCGGTGTCCGCCAGAGTGCCGTCGAGGTCAAAAACGAGGATGGGCGGGCGCTGGGTCATGACCGAACGGCCTAAAGGCCCTTCCGGCAGAGATCAAGCGAGCCTCAAATTTTCAGGCGAGAGGCAGGGCGGCGCGTATAAACTGCGAAGCGATTCGCGAAGCAGGAGCGACGGAATGCGTCTTTCGCAGTTTTACCTTGGCCGGCGATGGCTTGCGCTTCTCGCGGCGCCCCTTCTAGCATCGGGTTTGGCCACCCCGGCCAGGGCGGCGGGGAATTACGAATTTCTGGCCGCGCCGCAAACCGATCTCAACCGCGTCTTTCGTCTGGACAAGGCGACGGGCGAAGTCGGCGCCTGCCAATATGGCCTGAAGGAAGGGACGCAAACTGGCGTCACTTTGTGCTATCCTCCCGGCGAAGGGGCCAAGGCCGGCGTCTTCAGCGATTATGCGCTCGTCGCATCGCGACACACGGGCGAGGGCGGCGTCTTCCGGGTCGATCTGCGCTCCGGCATGATGTCCATCTGCTTCGTGCTCAACGAAAGCTCCGTCGTCTGCACGCCACCCGCCAAGTAGGAACGCCGTGACCAGAACCCTTTCCGCCGACGCGATGAAGCGCGCCGCTGCGCAGGCGGCGCTCGAATCGGTTACCCACGGCATGCGGCTCGGGCTCGGCACCGGCTCCACCGCGGCGCATTTCGTCGATCTTCTCGGCCAACGGGTGCGCGACGGGCTCGAGGTCGTCGGCGTCCCGACATCGGAACGCACGCGGATACAGGCGGAAGGTCTCGGCATTCGTCTCTCGACGCTCGACGAAACGCCGGAACTCGACCTCACGATCGACGGCGCCGACGAATTCGATGCGTCCCTCCGGCTCATAAAGGGCGGCGGCGGGGCGCTGCTGCGCGAAAAAATCGTCGCGGCCGCATCGAAACGCATGTTCGTGATCGCCGACGCGACCAAGGAAGTCAGGACGCTCGGCGCCTTTCCCTTACCCGTCGAGATCGACCGTTTCGGCGCGCGCTCGACTCGGCTCCATATCGAACGCGTCGCGCGGGGCCTTGGCCTGATCGGCGCGATCACGCAGAGGATGAGCGCGCCCGATGCGCCCTATGTAACCGACGGCGGCCACTATATTTTCGACTGCGCTTTCGGAGCCATCGACGCGCCGGAGACGCTCGCCGAGCGGCTTTCGGCCATTCCGGGCGTTGTGGATCACGGTCTCTTTATCGGCCTCGCGACGGCGATCTTCGTCGCAGGCGCGTCCGGCGTTCGCATCGTCGGCGACCCCATGGGCGGCGCGGCATGAGCAGACATGATTACGATCTCGTCGTCATCGGCGCGGGCTCGGGCGGCGTGCGGGCCGCCCGCATCGCCGCCAGCCACGGGGCCCGGGTCGCCATCGCCGAGGAATATCGCGTTGGCGGGACCTGCGTGATCCGCGGCTGCGTGCCAAAGAAGCTCTATGTCCTGGCGAGCCGCTTCCGGGACGAATTCGAGGATGCGAAAGGCTTCGGCTGGCGGGTCGGCGAGACCGCCTTCGACTGGCCCACGCTTGTCGCCGCCAAGGAGAAGGAAATCACCCGCCTCTCGGGGCTCTATGAGCAGACGCTCGGCAATGCGAATGTCGAGCTCCTCCGCGCCCGCGCGACCATCGCCGGTCCCAATGAGGTCCATTTCTCGGACGGCCGGACGGCAAGCGCGCGCTACATCCTTGTCGCCACGGGCGGCGCGCCGGTGCTCGCGCCCCATATTCCGGGCCTCGAATGGGGCCTGTCGTCCAATGAAATCTTCGACCTGCCGACGTTCCCGCGGCGGCTCCTCATCGTCGGCGCCGGCTACATCGCGGTGGAGTTTGCGAGCATTTTCACGCGCCTCGGGGCGGAGGTCGCGCTCGCCTACCGCGCCGACATGCCGTTGCGCGGCTTCGACGCCGATCTTCGCAAACGGGTCGCCGAGGCCTTGACCGCCGCCGGCGTCGTCCACCACGCGGGCGCCTTGCCGACGCGCATCGACAAGAGCGCCGGCGGCTACAGGGTCGCCATGAGCGACGGCGAAACGCGCGAGGTCGACGCTGTGCTGGTTGCGACCGGACGCCGGCCGCTGACCCAGAATCTCGGACTGGAGCGGGCCGGGGTGGTCACGCGCGAGAATGGCGCGATCGTCGTCGACGAACAGTCGCGCACCAATGTGCCGTCGATCTATGCGGTCGGCGACGTGACCGACCGCATCAATCTCACCCCCGTCGCGATCCGGGAAGGCCACGCCTTCGCCGACAGCGTCTTCGGCGGAGAACCCACGACGGTCGATCATGATTGCGTGGCGAGCGCCGTCTTCACCACGCCGGAGCTCGGGACGGTCGGGCTGACCGAGGAAGCGGCGCAACTGAAGTTCGCATCCGTGGACGTTTACGAAACATCCTTCCGGCCGATGCGCGCGACCCTCTCGGGCCGCGCCGAGCGGGTCTTCATGAAGCTCGTGGTCGACGGCGACAGCCAGCGCGTGCTGGGCGCGCATATCTTCGGGCCGGAGGCCGGGGAGATGGCGCAGCTCGTCGCCATCCCGATGCGCATGGGCGCGACCAAGCGCGACTTCGACGCCACCATGGCCGTACATCCAACAGCGGCCGAGGAGCTCGTGACGATGCGCACGCCGGCGCGCAGGATCAGGCGCGAGGAACGGCAGTAGCGAAAGCCGCCCTCCCCCGGCCCCGCCCGCGCTTGCCGCCGACTTCCTCGACCGGTCGGCCAAGGAAGACCATTTGCGGCCAGCCGAAGGGGTCGCGCCAGGTCGAATTTTCCTCTATAAGCGGCTCTTGCGCCAAAGCCGGCGTCGGGGCCGCCCTTCCGGGCTTGATTTCGTGGAGTTTGACACGTGGAACGCTGGACGCCGGGCAGTTGGAGAACCTTGCCGATCGAGCAGACGCCGGTCTATCGGGACCAGAAGGCGCTGGCCGATGTGGAGGCCCAGCTCGCTGGCTTTCCGCCGCTCGTTTTCGCCGGCGAGGCGCGCAATCTCAAGCGTCAGCTCGCCGATGTGGCGGCCGGCAAGGCTTTCCTGCTCCAGGGCGGCGACTGCGCCGAGAGCTTCAACGAACATTCGGCCGACAATATCCGGGATTTCTTCCGCGTTTTCCTGCAAATGGCGGTTGTTCTGACCTATGCGGCCGGCTCGCCCGTCGTGAAGGTCGGCCGCATCGCCGGCCAGTTCGCCAAGCCGCGCTCCGCGCCGGTCGAGAAGAAGGGCGATCAGGAGCTGCCGAGCTATCGCGGCGACATCATCAACGACATCGACTTCACCGAAAAGGCCCGTGAGCCGGACCCGCAGCGACAGCTTCTCGCCTATCGCCAGTCGGCCGCAACGCTCAATCTGATCCGCGCCTTCGCCGCCGGCGGCTTCGCGAATCTCGAGAACGCCCATCGCTGGATGCTCGGCTTCGTCAAGAGCAGCCCGCAGTCCGAACGCTATCAGAAGCTCGCCGACCAGATCACGCAGACGCTCTCCTTCATGCGCGCGATCGGACTGGACCCGGAGCATCATCCCGAGTTGCGCCAGACGGATTTCTACACGTCGCACGAGGCGCTGCTGCTATGCTACGAGCAGGCGCTCACCCGCGTCGACTCGACGACCGGCGATTATTACGCGACGTCCGGCCATATGCTGTGGATCGGCGATCGCACGCGGCAGCAGAACGGCGCGCATGTCGAATTCATGCGCGGCATCAAGAATCCGATCGGCCTGAAATGCGGTCCGAGCCTGTCGCCCGATGGTCTCTTGCGCCTCCTCGAGGCGCTCGATCCCGAAAACGAGCCAGGCCGTCTGACCCTGATTTGCCGCTTTGGCGCCGACAAGATCGGAGACTCGCTGCCGGGGCTGGTGCGCGCCGTCGCGCGCGAGGGTCGCAATGTCGTCTGGTCCTGCGATCCAATGCATGGCAACACGATCAGCGCTGCCGGCTACAAGACGCGGCCTTTCGACCGCATCATGTCGGAAATTCGCAGCTTCTTCGGCGTTCATCAGGCCGAAGGCTCCTATGCGGGCGGCATCCATCTCGAGATGACCGGCAAGGATGTCACCGAATGCACGGGCGGCGCCCGCGCCATTTCGGAGGACAATCTGCGCGATCGCTACCACACCTATTGTGATCCGCGCCTCAACGCCGAGCAGGCGATCGAAGTGGCGTTCCTCGTCGCCGAGCTTCTCAAGGCGGAACGCGTCGCCCGCGGCCTGCCGGAGCAATACGCGGCCGAGTGACCGGCGCCGCGTCAATTGTGAGCGCAGCCAAGCAATCAAGCGGCATAGATTGGCGCTTGATTGCTTCGTCACAGCGACGGCCCCATTTCCATGGCGCTCGATGACCCCTTCAACCTCCAGCGCTTTGTCGATGCGCAGGCCGGCGCCTACCCCCGCGCCCTTGCAGAGCTCCGCGCCGGGCGCAAGACGAGCCACTGGATTTGGTATGTCTTTCCTCAACTCCGGGGCCTCGGCTTCAGCGAGGCCAGCCAGTTCTACGGGCTTTCGGGCATAGAGGAAGCGCAAGCCTATCTCGCCCATGCGACGCTTGGGCCACGCCTGCGGGCCTGTGTCGGCGCCATGCTGGCGGGCGTCGGGGACGCCGCGGTGGCGGTTCTCGGCCCGACGGACGCCCTGAAGTTCCGCTCGTCGATGACGCTTTTCGGGCGCGCGGCGCCGCAGGACACGCTCTTCTGCCAAGCTCTCACGCGTTTTTTCAACGGCGAAGCTGATCCGAAAACGCTCCAATTGCTTGGCGAGCGCTAGGAATGCCGCGGTTTCGGAGAGACGGCCTGTCGTGGGGGCTTTATTTTGTTGGTGAGCGCGCTGGGACTCGAACCCAGGACCCCCTGATTAAAAGTCAGATGCTCTACCGACTGAGCTACGCGCTCGATCCTGTTCGCGCCTCTTGCCGAGGCGCTGAAGCGGGCGGGTCGGTCCGCTCGCTTTGAGCCGCTCACGCGGCTCCCGATCCACTACCGGCCCCGACCCGGCCGGTCAACCCCGGTCCGGCGCAGGGAGCCGTTTTCCCACCACCTTTAACGCGTGGCGTAATGTGCGATCACAGCGACGACGGCGAAGAGGATCGCCGCGACGACGGTCGTGAGGGCTGCTTTCCTGCCGAGCTGCGGCGCAATTGGCGCGCCGGGATCGGTTCCTTCCGGCCGCTCCTCGCCCGCCTCCTCCGCCGAGCGAACGCCGAGCGGCAGCACGGCGAACAGCACGATCCACCATATGGTGACATAGATCGCCAGCGCGAGGGGAAGCGGGAAGGGAAGCGGGAAGGGCATCGTCTCAGGCCTGCTCGAGTTCGACGAGCGTACCGCAGAAGTCCTTGGGATGCAGGAAGAGCACCGGCTTGCCATGCGCGCCGATCCTGGGCTCGCCGTCGCCGAGCACGCGCGCGCCTGAAGCCTTCAGCTTGTCGCGCGCCGCGATGATGTCGTCGACCTCGTAGCAGACATGGTGGATGCCGCCGGAAGGGTTCTTGGCGACGAAAGCGGCAATCGGGGAATTCTCGCCATAGGGCTCGAGAAGCTCGATCTTGGTGTTCGGCAGCTCGACGAAGACCACCGTGACGCCATGCTCCGCGACGGTCTCGGGCGCAGACACTTTCGCGCCAAGGGCTCCGCGATAGACCTGCGACGCCTTTTCGACGCTGTCGACGGCGATGGCCACGTGGTTGAGACGACCGATCATATTAAGGCTTCCCCCTGCTGAAAGCGGAGTGTCCCGCGCTTCACTGGGGGATTAAGGCCATGACGGGGCAATTTCAACCGGCAACGCCGCTCCCCTCGCCATTCAGCCGCCCGATGTCGCCCTGCAGGGCGGCGAGGCGTGGGTCATAGGGCGCGAAGGCGAACCACGGGCAGCCGTCGTCCCGGCCGCGGCGAAGGGTCTGAGCCGCTCTGTCCGCATGTCCGAGCGCCAGCTGCGCGGCGGCGGTAAAAAGATGGGGGGGCGCGACCTGGTCGCCGTCATGCGCCTCGGCGAGGGCCGCCTCCGCCGCACTCTGCTGCCCCGCTCTCGCGAGGGCATAAGCCAGGACGGCCAGAAGGACGGGATGGCCGGGAAACCGCCGGAGCGCGTCGCGGGCGATCGTCTCGGCCTCCTTGTGGCGGTCGGAGAGGCTCGCCACGATGGCGAGGACGTTATGAAGATGGTTGGCGTCGGGCCGCAAACGCAGCCCCTCGTCCGCAAGCGCCGCGCTGCCGTCGAGATTTCCGGCGCAGAGCTCGAGCCAGGCGCGCATGTTGAGATGGGTGCGATCAAGTGGGACCACGCGGAGACCGGCCTCCGTCTCGCTGATCGCCTCGTCCAGTCGGCCGAGGCGCGCGAGCGCCCAACTGCGAAAGGCGCGCGCCCGGCCGTAGTCGGGTTCCCGCGCGACCGCCTGGTCCAGCATCGCAAGACCGTCGTCAGGTTGCGAAAGGAGGGTGGCCCGCGCCCACCCGAGGACCGACAGGGCCGCCGCGAAGCTTGGCGCGAGCGCGAGCGCCCGGCCCGCATCCCGCTCGATGATCCTCGCCGCCTCGGCGGGCCGGAGATAGCCGGCCGAGGCGCGGCTGGCGGCGATGATGGCGGAAAGCGACCATATCGACGGCGAGGTCTCGTCGCGTTCCCCGGCGACGGCGACAGCCGCCTGCGCGCGCTCGAAGCCGTCGCGGGTGAGGGTCGCCGCGAGTTCATAGGCCGTCTGCCACAAATCCAGCGTACGGCCGTCGAAGCGGTGGTCGGCGCGACGGTCGGGCTGAGCGTCGGGATCAATCGTCTGCACTCTCGCGCGCAGGGAAAGCCCGCGTCCGTAAGCGGTGGCGATGAGGTCGCCGAAGCCAGCCTCCCTGAGCGGTTTTCGCAGGAGATAGGCGCAGCGGTCGATCGAATCGTCCGACGGCGGGCGACCGGGCCAAAGCTTTGCGCCAATCTCGGCCTTGGGAACGACGCCTCCCTTGGCCTCGAGCAGCAACTCCAGCAATTGCCGGGCCTGCGGACCAATCGGAATTTGCGCGCCCTCTCGCCGCAAGCCCCCGTGCAGGCTGTATTCGAATCCCGCAAAGCGCCAGGTCAAACCATTCATTCTCGCCTCCGGGGGCGCACAATGATGATTTCTATACTGAGGCGCAAGCCCTTAGAAATGCAAATCTTTTGGGCTCGTTTCGTTGCGAGAATCTCGCAGCCTGAGCTTGTGCGCCGGTGACGCCGCAACGCTTCCGGCTACTTTCTCGCCTCCTCCTTGCCCCACAAAAGCACGAGCAGCGCGAGCGCGACGGCGACGCCCACGAGATAATAAGGCGCCCGCGCGGAATAGAGCCTCCCGACGGAGAAGGGAAAGTGCGAGACCCAGCGTTCGCCATGCGGGCCGTCGAGCGTGACGATTCCGACGAAACTCCCGGCTTCATGGAAGTGGTGTTCGAAACTGAGCGTGCCGTGGGGATACACCTTCGGGGGCAGATAGGCGACCGTCGCCGCCGGGAGCTGCGCCGGATCCGCGTCCTCTGCGCCCGCGCGGACGATGCGAAAATCGGCCGACATGTCGCGCATTTCGGGCTGAGCGTAGTCGAGCACGAAGAAGGTGTCGCCCGTCTCGGGGATATCCTCACAAAACTTCCGATGAGAGGCGGCGGGCTGATAGCCCGAGAAATACATGAAGTCCGGACCGACTTTCAGAACGCAGGCGCTTTGCAACCGCCGCATGGCGCCATGAGCCAAGGCGGGCGACGGCGCGCTGGCTGCGAACACGAGGACCGCAAGCGCGGACAGGAGGGCGAGGAACGGGCGCATGTCTCGACTCCGATCGGATCTTTCGCACATGCGGCGCGGGCCGGACTCTCGTCGGGCGGCGTCTTCGTAAAATCTGCGGCGTTCTTGTCAAAGATCAAGCGAGGCGGACAGGGCCGGTTCACGCCCGCGCCTCGGCGCGGTAAATTGGGGCGAACGCCCGTTCCAAAGGAAAGCGCCATGCGCCTCTTGCTCGCCGCCCTGCTGCTGGCCGCCGCGCCCGCAGCCGCGGCCGACGTCAACGACTATCCCACCTCCGCCCGCGCCGATTATGTCTTCGGCTGCATGAAAGCCAACGGCGATACGCGGCTGTCTCTCGAGCAATGCTCCTGCTCCATCGACGTCATCGCGAGCATCGTGCCCTATGACAGCTATATCTCGGCCGAAACGGTGGCAAGCGTCAACCAGCAGGCGGGACAGATCGGCTCCCTCATGCGCAACACCGGCGCCGCGCGCGACCTGCTCGAATCGCTCCGCCGCGCCCAGGCCGAGGCGCAGGTGCGCTGCTTCTAGCAGGCTCTCCGAAGTCGCCAACGCCATGCCTGTGCTATAGGGCGAGGACGCTCAAGAGCGAGGCGATTCTATCGGCGGCGAGGCAGACATGCTCATTCTCATTCTTGGTATCGCGATTTTCGTCGGCGTTCATGTCTTTTCGACCCTGCGCGGCCCGCGCGCGGCGCTGGTCGAAAAATATGGCGCCAACGCCTACAAGACCGCCTATTCCGCGGTCGCCGGACTCGGCCTCGCGCTCATCGTCTGGGGCTTCTCGCGCTATCGCGCCGAGGGCCTCATCCCCGTGTGGGATCCCCCGCACTGGATGCGGCATGTCGCCATGCCGCTCGTATGGGTCGCCTTCGTCGCCCTGGCGAGCCGGCGGGCGCCGGCGTCGCGGATCAGGGGCTGGCTGCGTCATCCCACGCTCGTCGCGCTCAAGAGCTGGGCCTTGGGACATCTCCTCGTCAATGGCGATCTCGGCGGCATGCTGCTGTTCGGCTCGCTGCTGGGCTTCGGCGTCTATGATCGCATCGCCGTCAAGCGGCGGGGCGATCTCGGCGCGCCGCGTCTCGACGCTTTCACGAAAGGCGACGCCATCGCGCTCGGCGCCGGCACGGCGCTCTACGCGCTGATCCTCATCCTGCACCCCTATCTCTTTGGCGTGCCGGTCCTCGGCGGCTGATCAGACGAGCTTCAGCAGCAGGCCCGCGCCGACGCTCAGGGCGAGCGCGGGCGCGAGGCCGAAGCGTAGCAGGGCGCCGGCGACGAGCGAGAGCGCCAGCGCCGCCGGATCGAGCGTGGCGGGGTCCGGCAGTTGCGCGGGCAGGAGGCCGAGCCGCCAATGGCCCCCAAACAGGAAATGCGTCGCGAACCAGAGCGCCAGATTGGCGATGACCCCGACAACCGCCGCGGCGATCGCCGAGAGCGCCCCGGCGAGGGCGGCGTTCCCGCGCAGCCGCTCGACGAAGGGCGCGCCGGCGAAAATCCACAGGAAGCAGGGGACGAAAGTCACATAGGTCGCGAGCAGGCCGCCGAGCGCGCCCGCAGCCAGGGGCGACAGCGCGCCAGGCGCGCGGAAGGCCGCCATGAAGCCCACGAATTGCAGCACCATGATGAGCGGACCCGGCGTCGTCTCCGCCATGCCGAGCCCGTCAAGCATTTCCGGCGGCGTCATCCAGTGGAAGCGCTCGACCGCCTGCTGGGCGACATAAGAAAGCGCCGCATAGGCGCCGCCGAAGGTGACCACGGCCATTTTGGAAAAGAAGACGGCGATCCGCGCATAGACGTCCTGCGGTCCGAAGGCGAGGACCAGCGCCGCGACAGGCAGGATCCAGAGCGCGCCGAGAACGGCGGCGGCGGCAAGCGCGCGCCGCGGGTCGGGCTGTTGATCCGGCGCCGTGAGCCCGTCCTCGTCGCTTCCCTCGGCCGCCGCACGGGTCACGGGAGGCAGGCCGAGGCGCTCGCCGAAAAAGCCGACGAGTCCCGCGCCAAGGACGACGAGCGGGAAGGGCGCGTCGAGAAGGAAGAGCGCAAGAAAGGCCGCTGCGGCGATGGCCTTCTGCGAGGATGTCCGCAGGGCTCTGGCGCCCAGCCGCCGGATTGCCGCGAAGACCAGCGCGAGAACGGCGGCCTTGAGGCCAAAGAAGGCGCCGTCGAGCGCCGGCGTCGCGCCATAGGCGGCGTAAACCAGGCTCAGCGCCATGATGGCGGCGACGCCCGGCACAATAAAGAGGCCGCCCGCGATCAGCCCGCCGGGGACGCCATGCATCAGCCAGCCGATATAGGTCGCGAGCTGCTGCGCCTCGGGACCGGGAAGCAGCATGCAGAAATTGAGCGCGTGAAGGAATCGGCGCTCCGAGATCCATTTCTCCTCGTCCACCAGCACGCGATGCATGAGCGCGATCTGGCCCGCGGGGCCGCCGAAGCTCAAAAGCGCGATTCGCGCCCAGACTTTCGTCGCGGCGGCGAGGGTGATCCGCGTCGTTTCTCGGGCGATCGAGGGCATGGATAAAGGCGACATAAGGCGTCCTCGGCTGGCAAGGCTGGACGCGATGCTTGGGCGACCCCTGTTGGATGCCTAGCCTTACAGTTACATAGGCATGTCGCATGAAGGGGAGACCGCGATCCCCCGCCTTCAATGAGCCATGCGAGGCGGCCCGCCGTCAATAGCGCCTAGCCCATGAGCCGAGACAGGGCTTTCGCGCGGCCGATCAGCGGCAGCAGCGCCGCCAGTTCCGGTCCGCTTTCATGGCCCGTCAGCGCGAGACGCAGCGGATGGAAGAGCGCCCTGCCCTTGCGTCCGGTCGCAGTCTTCACGTCGCTGGTCCAGGCGGCCCAGCTCGTTTCGTCCCACGGCTCGGCGGGGAGGAGCTCGGCGGCTTCTTTCAGGAAGGCCCAGTCCTCGCGGACCGGCTCGATCTCGCCCTCGACGACGCGCCACCATTCCAGAATATCGTCGAAGCGCGCGAGATTGCCCCGCGCCGCGCGCCACAGCGGCTCCGCCTTGTGGCCGACGACATCGAGCGCCGCGAGCCTGTCGCGCACGTCGGCGAACTCGAAAAGCGCCAGAGTGCGATGCGTCAGGGTTTCGAGGTCGTCCGGATCGAACCGCGCCGGATTGCGGGAGACATGCGCGATATCGAAGCTTTTGGCCAGCTCGGAGAGCGAGCGCACGGCGTGGACATTGTCGGAGGAGCCGGTGAGCGTCGCCAACGCCGCGACGGCCATGGCCTCATATCCGTCATCGCGCAAGGAGGCGATGGAGAGCGAGCCGGTGCGCTTGGAAAGACCCTCGCCGCCCGCGCCGATCAGCAGATTGTGATGCGCGAAGACGGGCGGCGTCGCCTGCGGGGCGAGCGCCGCATAGAGCTGCAATTGCACGGCCGTGTTGGTCACATGGTCCTCGCCGCGAATGACATGGGTGATCTTCATGTCGATGTCGTCGGCGACGGAGGGCAGTGTGTAGAGGAAACTCCCATCCTCGCGGATCAGCACCGGATCGGAGAGCGCGGCGCAATCGATATGCGCCGGGCCGCGGATGAGGTCGTCCCATTCGATGGTCCCCGGCTCCAGCCTGAAACGCCAGTGCGGGCGCCGGCCCTCTGCCTCCAGCCTGGCGCGATCGGCTTCCGTGAGCCGCAGCGCGGAGCGGTCATAGACGGGCGGCAGGCCGCGCGCCTGCTGCATCTTGCGGCGTTTTTCGAGTTCTTCGGACGACTCGTAACAGGGATAGAGGCGGCCCTCGTCGCGCAGCTTCGCCGCCGCCGCCTCATAGAGGGCCACGCGTCGGGACTGCCGGAAGGCTGCATCCGGCGCGACGCCGAGCCAGGCGAGATCCACCTCGATCGCGACCGCGAATTCCTCGCTCGAGCGGGCCGAATCGGTGTCATCGAACCGCAGTATGAATCGTCCATGGTGCGCTACGGCAAAGAGATAGTTGAAGAGCGCCACCCGCGCGTTGCCAATGTGGATGCGGCCCGTGGGCGATGGCGCGAAACGTACGATCGGAGAGGTCATGAGGAAGCTTCATCAGGAGTTTTCGCAAAGCGAACGTCGCGAAAAGATTCTCGCGCCGCAGCCCTTTTGCCAAGTGCCGGCGTCCTTGTCAGGTGGAATATCGAGCTGGCCGCGTCCCGGCCTCGCGCGCCGTCGCGACCGCCAGACCTGCGCCAGCCGCCGGCTGCGCCGCGACTCCCTTTCCCTCGGCGCCTGATTCGAGTTTCCATGATCCTTGCCTATATCTGCGCCGGCTGGTGCGCCTTCATCCTTGTCATGAACTTTGCGAGCATGTGGTTGATGGGGCGCAAATGTCGCGCCCGGCCGCGGAACATGCCGGCGCCCCCCCATGCGCCGCCTGTCAGCATCGTGCGTCCCCTGCGCGGCCTGGAGCCCTACTCCGAAGAAACCCTCGGCGCGACCTTCGATCTCGATTATCCATCCTACGAGATCATCTTCTGCGTCCAGTCGCCGAGCGATCCGATCATTCCACTCGTGGAGCGACTGATCGCACAGCATCCGGAGCGCGAGGCGCGGCTTCTGGTCGGGGACGATTATATCAGCGCCAACCCCAAGCTCAATAATTGCGTCAAGGGCTGGGACGCGGCGCAGTACGACTACATCATTCTGGCGGACTCGAACGCCCTTCCCCCGAGCGATTATGTGCAGACCATGCTTGCAGCCTTCGAGCCCAACACGGCGATGACCGTGTCGATGCCGATCGGCTCTCGCCCCCAGGGCTTCTGGGCCATGGTCGAATGCGCGATCCTGAATACGTTCCAGGCACGCTGGCAATATGGCGCGGAAGCGATCGGCGCCGGCTTCGCGCAGGGCAAGAACATGATGTGGCGGCGCGAGGTTCTCGATCGCGCGGGCGGCATTCGCGCGCTCGGCGCCGAGATCGCGGAGGACGCGGCCTCGACCAAGGTGATCCGCGCCCAGAACATGAAGGTCAGGCTCGTCGACATGCCCTTCGAGCAGCCGCTCGGCAAGCGCACGGCGCAGGAGGTCTATTCGCGCCACGTCCGCTGGGCTCGGCTGCGGCGCGTGACCTTCCCCGCCCATTACGCGCCCGAATTCATGAACGGCAGCTTCGTCGCCATCGTTCTCGGCGCTTACGCCGCACTGCAATTCGGCGGCGACGCCGCCGCCGTCGCCCTGACGGCCGCCGCCATCATGGGTGCGCTGCATGGGGGCGAATTGTGGCTCGCGCGAGTCTGCGGCTTTCCGCTCGACTGGCGCAAGCCTTTCGCCCTCGTCATGCGCGATCTGCTGTTGCCGGTGATGTTCGTCGACGCGCTGCTCTTCGACGATTTCGTCTGGCATGGAAACGAGATGACAGTCCGGGAAGTTGAAGACACGGCGAGCTAGCTTGCGCGCGAGGAACCGGGATGGCATGAAGTCATATGCGTGACGGGACGGCGGCGGCGCGTCGCGAGGGCGCCTCGCCGTGCGGATTGAAATCGGAGCGGAGGCCCCAATGAAGCTCAGCGCGGCGTCTTTGGTCCTCCTCGGCAGCTGGCTTCCCCTCAGCTCGGCGCCGGCTTTGGCGGCGCCCCTGGCCGACATTCGGACAGCCGCCGTGTCGCCGGGAGTCGCAAGAAGCTATCTTCTCTGCGATTCCTGGGGAAATTGCTGGGAGACGGATCCATACGATAACCCGCCGCATTACAATCACAAAGTCTGGGAGCGCGGTTTGAAGCGCGGCGAGGATTATTCCTTTGGCGAATTGACGACGCCCAACGCACTGCGGGACGCGCTCGCCGGCTCCGGCGGCGACACGCCTTATTGAGCATTGATCAGGCGGCAAACACGGTGGCCGCCCTCACCAGCCGTCACACTGTCGCATCGAGAAAGGTCCAGCGGGCAAAGGTCGCAGCCTGTCCAGCGGGCGCGCCCGCCGAATCCGAGACGTTCCAGATCGTGACGTTGGATATCCGAAAACGCCGGCCCGTCGCGCTTATCCGCACCCCTTCATAGCCGCTCACGAAGCCCCCGCGAGTCGTCTGCTCGAGGAGCCGCTCGCGAGCCTCGCGCAGCATGGGCTCCGCGGTCATTCGGGAGGGCGTGCGCATGAGTTGCGCCGCGCTCATCTCCCACAGCGCCAGCGCCGCTCTATTGCCGTAATTGAGAATCGGATCCGCCTCCGCGCCGTGCGAGACGACGACGAAAGGCGCAGCCAGGAGCCGTTCGGCCTCCGCCTCCGGACCGCCGCCGCGCGCGATCAGCTCGCCTCCTGTCCGCTCGCGGTACGAGGCCAGAAGGGCGGCGGAATGCGCGATCCAGCGGCGCCAGAGATCTTCAGGAAGTTCGGCGCTGAAATTCGACATGATCCCTCATGCGCGCCGCCTCAAGCATCGGGCGACGCCATATGCGCCTTTAGCACTTCATTGGTCGCCGCGTCGACCTCCTCGAGCACGACGTCATAGCCCCAGAGCGTCGTGAGGTGGCGCAGCGCCAGCGCAGCGTCGACAGCCTCGAGTATCTTGCCCGCGAAGACGCGATGATGGAGCACGAGCCGCCTGCTCCCCGAGAGATCGACATCCACCACCTGAATGTCCGGCGTGTGGCGACCGACTTCATAATCGCTCGCGAGACTGCGTCGCAGATCATGATAGCCGCGCTCGTTGTGGATCGACTGAACTCTCAGCTTCGGCGCGTCTTCCTGATCGACAATATGGAAGAGCCGCCATTTGCGCATAAGGTGAGGACTCAGGAACTGCGCGATGAAACTATCGTCACGGTAGTTCTCCCACACATCCTTGAGCGCCGCCATCACATCGTCAGTTCCCGCGATCTGCGGAAACCATTGACGATCTTCCTCGGTCGGCTGCCCGACAATGCGCGCAATGTCGCACATCATGTCGAAGCCAAGCGCATAAGGGTTGATTCCACCGTAACTCGGATCATGCGCTGTCGGCTGACGTATGGCGTTGGTATGGGACTGCAGAAATTCCAGGAAGCTTCCGTCGCTGATCTGCCCTTTTTCGTGCAGCCTGCTCATGATCCGGTAATGACAATAGGTGGCGCAACCCTCGTTCATCACCTTTGTCTGCTGTTGCGGATAGAAATATTGCGCGATGAGCCGCACGATCCGCAAAATCTCGCGCTGCCAGGAATGAAGTTTCGGGGCCACTTTTTCCAGAAAATAGAGCACATTCTCCTGGGGCAGGCGCAGCAGCGCACGCTGGTGATCGACTGTCTTTCGCGCGTTCCCGCCCGAACGCGGAACGGTCCGCCACAAATCGTCGTAGAGCCGTTCGCGTTCCGCCCTGCGCTCACGGTCTCTTCTTTCTTCCTCCGCAAGGCTCATCGGCCGCTTGCGCGGATAACGGTCGACGCCCTGCGCCGACAAAGCGTGCGCCGCATCGAGCAGGCGCTCCACCTCGGCGTCGCCGTATCGTTCTTCACAGGCGGCGATATAGTTTTTGGCGTAAGAAAGATAATCCAGGATTCCGGCGGGGTCGGTCCACTGGCGAAATTGATAGTTGTTCTTGAAAAAATGATTGTGCCCGAAAGCCGCGTGGGCGATCACCAGCGCCTGCATCGTGGCGCTGTTTTCCTCCATCACATAGCTGATGCAAGGATTTGAGTTGATGACGATTTCATAGGCCAGCCCCTGAAGGCCGGCGCGATAGACGCCTTCATATTGCGCAAAGCGCTTGCCAAAAGACCAGTGACGATAGAGCAGAGGCATGCCAGTCGAGGAATAGGCGTCGAGCATTTGCTCCGCCGTGATTACCTCGATCTGGTTGGGAAAGGTGTCGAGCCCGAGCTCCTGCTTGGCAACCACTTCAGCAGCGTCGTGGATTTTTTGTAAGGTCTCGAAGCTCCAGTCTTTTCCTTCGAAAAGCAGCTCTCCGCTCATTTGGCCGTCTCCGCGCTGGCGCCCTCGCGGCGTTGGAACAATTCGCGGAAGACAGGATAGATATGATCCCGCCGCGAAACGCGGCGCATCTGGAAATTCCGCGCGCCCGCGGCAAGCGGCGCATAGGCGTTCCACAGCGAACTCCCGCCGATGTAGGAGATGGGCGAGGCCTCGTTCGAGTTGGCGACTTCAAGATAGGCGAAATACTGGCAGCGCGGCAGGAGTTTCTCCTGGAGCAGCATCCGGGTCCGGTCGTTGTCGCTCAGCATGTTGTCGCCGTCAGAGGCCTGCGCCCCGTAGATATTCCAGTTCGCCGGATCGTATCGGTCGGTGATGATGCGATCCATTTCAACGAGCGCCGATGACACCGTCGTGCCGCCAGTCTCGGCCGAACGGAAAAAGGTCTCTTCGTCCACCTCCTGCGCCTCGTCGGTATGGCGGATGAAAACAATCTCGACCCGCTGATAGCGGCGAGTGAGAAAAACGTGCAGGAGCATGAAAAAGCGCTTGGCGAGATCCTTCATATGTTCGGTCATGGAGCCGGATACGTCCATCAGACAGAACATGACGGCCTGTGCGACGGGCTTTGGAAACCGCTCGAAACGTCGGTAACGCAGATCGACCGGGTCGAGAAAAGGAATGCGGAGGCGGCGCGCGCGCGCCGATTTCAATTCCTGTTCGAGCAAATCGGCGATGTCCTTCTCGGTCGCTCCGGCCGATTCCTGCTCGAGGCGTTCTACGATCTGTTGTTTTGGGCGTCCCATGGCGATGCGTCTAGCAAGCGACATGCGCATCGTCCGGCCCAGCGACAGATTGGCCGGCGTGCCGCTCATCGTATAGCCGGCGCGCCGCGATCCGAGTTTCTGGGCGTCGACGAGCCCGCGCTTCGCGAAATCGGGAAGTTCGAGATCGTCGAGAAAAATGCTCAGGAATTCTTCGCGTGTGAGTACGAAACGGAAGGCGTCTTCCTGCCCGTGGCCTTTGCCGGGCTCCGCTCCGCCGCCGCCGCCTTCGCCTGTTGGACGATCGATGAGATCGCCCTCAACATAGTTGCGGTTGCCAGGCAGGATGAAGTCGCGTCGCTCGCCGGCCATATGGCGAAAGACCGGCTCGCGCGCGCCGTCCGCCGGCACGGTGACTTCCTGCGCATTTTCGAGGTCCTCGATGGCGCGCTCGCGGCTCGCCTCGCGAACCGCGCGCTCCACCGTATCCTTCACGCGGCGCAGGAAGCGTTGCCGATTTGAGAAGCTCTTGCCTCCGGGATTGAGCCGGCGATCGACGATACGCATTTTCCCCTTCGCTATCCTTTTCGCGCGCGTCGCCGCCTCGAGCGTCAGCCTGCCTGCTTCACGCGCATGTACCATTCGACGAGACGGCGGACTTGCCGCTCCGTATAGCCGCGTGCAACCATGCGGCTGACGAATTCCCCGTGCTTGCTTTCGGTTTCGGTGTCTTTCTTTGTGCCGAAGCTGATAACCGGCAGAAGATCCTCAACCTGCGAAAACATCCGCTTTTCGATCACGTCGCGGATTTTCTCGTAGCTTGCCCAGGAGGGGTTGCGTCCCTTGTTGGAAGCCCGCCAGCGCAGCGCAAACTTCACGACCTCATTGCGGAAGTCTTTCGGATTGGCGATCCCGGCAGGCTTCTCGATCTTGGTCAATTCCTGATTCAGCAGCTCGCGATCGAGCATCTGTCCCGTATCGGGGTCCTTGAAGTCCTGATCCTCGATCCATGCGTCCGCGTAATCGATGTAGCGGTCGAAGAGATTCTGGCCATAGTCCTGGTAGGATTCGAGATAGGCTTTCTGGATCTCTTTGCCGATGAATTCTGCATACCGCGGCGCGAGCTCCGCCTTGATGAACTCTATGTAGCGTTTCTCGGTCTCCGGCGGCAGTTGCTCGCGCCGCAGGGCCTGTTCCAGCACATACATGAGATGGACCGGATCAGCCGCGACTTCGACCGTGTCGTGATTGAATGTCGCAGCGAGCACCTTGAAGGCAAAGCGCGTCGAGAGTCCCGTCATTCCCTCGTCCACGCCCGCAGCCTCGCGATATTCGAGGATGCTTCGCGCACGCGGGTCGACTTCACGCAGACTCTCCCCGTCATAGACGCGCATCTTGGAAAACAAATTCGAGTTTTCATGCGGCGCCAGCCGCGACAGGACGATGAAACGCGCCAGCATCTCAAGTGTATTTGGCGCGCAGCTCGCATTGGCAAGCTCGGACTCCCGCAGGAGCTTCTCGTAGATCCGCTGCTCTTCGGTTACCCTGAGGCAATAGGGAACCTTGATCACATAGATTCGATCGATGAAGGCTTCATTGTTGCGGTTCGATTTGAAGCTCTGCCACTCCGCTTCGTTGGAATGGGCGAGGACAATGCCCGAGAACGGGATCGCCCCGATGTTCTCAGTGCCGATGTAATTACCCTCCTGCGTCGCCGTCAGCAGGGGATGCAGCATCTTGATCGGAGCCTTGAACATCTCGACGAATTCCAGAAGGCCCTGATTGGCGCGATTGAGGCCGCCTGAATAATTGTAAGCGTCCGGATCGGCCTGCGCATGCGCCTCGAGCTTGCGTATGTCGACCTTGCCGACAAGCGAGGAAATGTCCTGATTGTTCTCGTCGCCTGGCTCCGTCTTGGCGATTGCGATCTGGCGCAGACGTGACGGCGATACCTTGGCGACCTTGAAGCGCGTAATGTCGCCGCCGAACTCGTCGAGGCGCTTGAGGCACCATGGACTCATGACGCTGGTCAGCCTGCGCCGGGGAACGCCGTATTTCTCTTCGAGAATGGGTCCGGCCTCCGCGTGGTCGAAAAGGCACAAGGGGCTTTCGAAGACGGGACTGAGTTCATTGCCCGCTTTGAGCACATAAATCGGATTTGCCTCCATCAACGCCTTGAGTCTCTCGGCGAGAGACGATTTGCCGCCGCCGACAGGTCCGAGCAGGTAGAGGATTTGCTTGCGCTCCTCGAGACCCTGCGCCGCATGGCGAAAGAAACTGACAATCCGTTCGATCGTCTCTTCCATCCCGTAAAATTCCGCAAAGGCGGGATAGACCCGGATAGTCCGGTTCATGAAAATACGACCGAGACGCGGGTCTCTCGATGTGTCGACGAGTTCAGGCTCGCCAATTGCGGCGAGGATCCGCTCAGCTGCGCTCGCATAGGTCTTGGGGTCATCACGGCACAGTTCGAGGTAGGTCTCGAGCGACATCTCGCTCGCCTGCCGCTCGCGGTAAAACTGTACGAAGTCAGCGAAGACGTCGGTGTTCGCCATAGGTTAAGGCCTCTCCTCCGAACGCGGCGACGCGCGTCCTGATAAGAGGTACCTGAGCAAGCGCGAACTGATTTCAATATCAGCAGCGATAAGTCACAAGGCCGGCCCACTCTTTCGCCGAGGTCGGAACAAAATTCGAAGATGAGAAAAGGACGGTGGCGGCGCAGGGCGCCGGTCAAGCGCACGCGGCGGACGGCCTTGGCCTGAGCCTCAACCCCGGCCGAAAGCAGGTTCGGCGAGACGCCGAACCTGCGAGGCGAACTACCTCAATGGCGGCAAATGCCTCAATAGTAGAAGCGGCTGCGGCGATAATAGCGGGGCCGCGGGGCGGTGGCGGCGCCAACGAGCGCGCCGCCCGCCGCGCCAATGGCGGCGCCGGCCAGGGTCGGGCCAGCCAAGCCCCCTGACGCCAGCGCGCCGATGCCTGCGCCGCCGAGACCGCCAATGATGCCGCCGCCAAGGGCGCGTTCGCCAGGCGTATAGCAACCATAAAGCGGCAATGCTGCTGTGAGGAGGGCCGCGACGAGAAAAACCTTTTTAACGGGGCGGCAGAGGGCGATGCTTTGCATGGGAGACCTTTGTAACGTCAATGGGGCGCGTCCGGCGGGAGCGCCGCCTTACACGCAACTGCAATGCAAAACAGAGATTTAAGCCCTTAAAATGGCGCGTCCCGGTAAAACGTGTCAGTCCGCCCTTGCCTCCCGCTCCTTTAGAATCTGCAGGAGATAGGCTCCATAACCGCTCTTGGCGAGGCGCGCCGCCGCCTCGCGCATGGCGCCCGCGTCGATCCAGCCTTGCGCAAACGCGATCTCCTCGAGGCAGGCCACGCGCTGCCCCTGTCGTTGTTCGATCGCTTGCACATATTGCGCGGCCTCGAGCAGCGACGCAGGCGTGCCCGTATCGAGCCACGCGAACCCGCGGCCGAGACGTTCGACAGCAAGCGCGCCCGCCTCCAGGTAAATGCGATTGAGGTCGGTAATTTCGAGTTCGCCGCGCGCCGACGGCCTCAGCGACGCCGCATAGTCCGGCGCGCGCCGGTCATAGAAATAAAGCCCTGTCACCGCCCAGTTCGATCTGGGCGCCGCGGGCTTTTCTTCGAGCGAGACCGCCTTTCCGGCGCCGTCGAACTCGACCACGCCATAGCGCTCGGGATCTCGGACATGATAGGCGAAAACAGTCGCGCCCTTCTCCCTGCCCCGCGCCGCTCTCAGCGCGCCGGTAAGCCCGTGGCCATAGAAAATGTTGTCGCCGAGCACGAGCGCCGAATTGTGTCCTTCGACGAAGGGCGCGCCTATGATATAGGCCTGCGCCAGCCCGTCAGGACGCGGTTGTTCGGCGTATGAAAGCGAGACGCCCCATTGGGCGCCCGAGCCGAGCAGGCGTTTGAACGACGGCAGATCCTCTGGCGTCGAGATTACAAGGATCTCTCGCGCCCCGGCGAGCATCAAGGCCGAGAGCGGGTAATACACCATCGGCTTGTCGTAGACCGGCAACAGCTGTTTCGACGCGGCGAGGGTCATGGGATGCAGCCTGGTGCCGGAACCGCCGGCGAGAACAATTCCGCGCATATTTTTCCCTCAGCAATGGCCAAACGGCCGCTTGACGTCGAGATTGAGCGACAGCACCCCGTCTTGCAAGCGTGTGGCTATAAGAACCAATGGACTTTCAGCTGTCGAGCCGTCCGGCTCGAGGCTGGGGTCCGGTCGCCGGCGGCGCTCGCGCTCAGGCAAAGGCATCCGCGAGGTCGCACAGTCTTGGCCAATGCTTGTCCTTCTCCGAAAGCACAGGGCCGCTGGGCGGCGTGGGCCAATTTATGGCGAGGGCGGGATCGTCGAAAGCCACCCCGCGATCATGCGGCGCCGAATAGAACGCCGTGACCTTGTAGAGCACTTCCGTATCCGGTTCGAGCGTGACGAAGCCATGAGCAAAGCCCGCGGGGATGAAAAGCTGCCGCCAGTTCGCCGCAGAGAGCTCGATCGCCACATGCTTGCCAAAGGTCGGCGACGATCGCCTGATATCTACGGCGACGTCGAGAATGCGGCCGCGCACCACACGCACCAGCTTGTCCTGGGCGAAGGGCGGTGTCTGGAAATGCAGGCCGCGCAGCGTGCCGACAGGCGCCGAGAGCGAATGATTATCCTGGACGAAAGTGTAATCCAGCCCAGCGGCGCGCCAGTCCGATTGCTTGTAAACCTCGGAAAAGAAGCCTCGGGCGTCGCCATGCTTCCGTGGCGTGACGATCTTGACCGCAGGGATTCCGGTATCTTCGAACTGCATGAGAATATCTCACGTGATGGAGGCGGCTAGCCGATGCGGCCAAGCCTTTCGCCGCGGTATTTGCCCGATCGAATTGCTTGCCACCACGCCGGGTTGTCGAGATACCATTCCACGGTCCGCCGCAGGCCTGTTTCAAACGTCTCTTGAGGACGCCAACCCAACTCACGTTCTATTTTCGTGCAGTCGATCGCGTAGCGAAGGTCGTGGCCTGGGCGATCCTCGACGAAATTGATCAGCTGACGATAGGAGCCGTTCGCGCCGGGACGCAGGTCATCGAGAATATCGCAAATCGTGTGAACGACGTCGATGTTGCGCTTCTCGTTCCGCCCGCCGACATTGTAGGATTCTCCAACGACGCCCTTGCGCGCGACAAGCATCAGGGCGGCCGCGTGATCCTCGACAAAAAGCCAATCGCGCACATTTTCGCCGCGCCCGTAAACGGGAAGCGGCTTGCCTTCGATGGCATTGAGAATCATCAGCGGAATGAGCTTTTCGGGGAAGTGATAGGGACCGTAGTTATTCGAACAGTTTGTGACGATGGTCGGCAGCCCGTAGGTCTCCCGCCAGGCGCGAACAAGATGATCAGATCCGGCTTTCGACGCCGAATAGGGCGAATTCGGGGCGTAGGGCGTATCTTCGTGGAATAGTCCGTCCTCGCCCAGGGAGCCGAAAACCTCATCGGTCGAGATATGCATGAAACGGAACAGGGCGGCCTCGTTTTTCGGAAGCGCTCGCCAATATTCCAACGCGGCGTCGAGCATGGTGAATGTGCCGACGACATTTGTCTGGATGAAGTCCGCCGGTCCGTCGATCGAGCGGTCGACATGGCTTTCCGCCGCAAGATGCATGACGACGCTGGGCTTGAACTCGGCCAAGGCGCGCGCGACTGCGGCCCGGTCGCAGATATCCCCGCGCCGGAATGCGTAGCGGGGATCCTGCGCGATGGGCGCAAGGGAGTCGAGATTGCCGGCGTAGGTCAGCTTATCGAAAACAAGAATATTATCGTCTGACTCCAGTATGAAGCGCCGGGCGACCGCCGATCCGATAAATCCGGCGCCGCCCGTAATCAATATATTCATGCTCTACTTCTCCCGAGGCGCCCCCAAAAGACGAAAAGCCCAAGCTGCGCGCCTGCTACTAGCATTCGCCCCAGAAACAAACAAGCAGGCGGATATTGAGCTTCGCCATTCCCGGCCGGACCGCTTGCTGCGACTTGGGACCATACATGCGCAATCGGGAAAGAGGCGGGCGCATTGTTGACGCCTTGCTGGCGCGACGCTAGCTTCTGACGATGCGTCTTTTCGGCAGAAGAAACCAAGCTCGCGACCCTGAGACTTGAAAACGCCAACCGACCGCGACGAGGCGCCGACAACCGAGCGCCTCACGCCACGCCACGTGACCGTCGGGAATGTCGTCTTCGGCAATGATCTGCCGCTGGCGCTCATCGCGGGCCCCTGTCAACTCGAGTCGCGGGATCACGCCTTCGAGTGCGCCGCGGCGCTCGTCGAAATGGCTACGGCTGCGGGCGTCAGGCTCGTCTACAAGACATCCTTCGACAAGGCGAACAGGACGTCATTGGCGGGCCAGCGCGGGCTCGGACTGGAGAAGGCGCTCACCATCCTCGCTGATCTCAAGACGCGTTTCAACATTCCGCTTCTGACCGATGTTCACACAGAGGCGCAATGTGCGCCGGCCGCCGAGGTCGTAGATATTCTGCAGGTTCCCGCCTTCCTTTCCCGGCAGACGGATTTGCTGTTGGCTGCCGGCGCGACGGGCGCCGCGGTCAATATCAAGAAGGGCCAGTTCATGGCTCCCTGGGATATTGCAAACGCGGCGGAGAAGGTCGCGAGCGTCGGCAACGATCGCATTCTCCTGACCGAGCGCGGGGTGAGTTTTGGATACAATACGCTCGTCGTCGACATGCGCGGCCTGCCGATCATGGCGCAGACGGGGTGGCCCGTGATTTTCGACGCCACTCATTCCGTGCAGCAGCCCGGCGGCAAGGGAGTCTCGTCAGGTGGCGACAGACGCATGGCGCTGGTTCTCGCCAGAGCGGCGACGGCCGTCGGCGTGGCCGGGATCTATGCCGAAACGCATCCCGACCCGGACCATGCGCCATCAGACGGACCGACGATGTTGCCGCTGCGCGCCATCCCTGAATTCATCGCGACGTTGCTCGCCTTCGACGCGGTGGCCAAGAAGCGCCCCTTGTCGTTTTAAGCGAAGCTGCTGGTCGTCAGCGTCGTTTTGTCAGATGCGTGACGAACCAGTCGCCCGCTTTCGACACCACATCCTCCAGCGCGCCGGGCTCTTCGAAGAGATGCGTCGCGCCGGGCACAATCTCCAGGCGCGCCTCGCATGACATGAGAGAAAGCGCCTCACGATTGAGTTCAAGCACGTCGCGGTCGTCGCCGCCGACAAGCAGCAGCGTCGGCGCCCGTACGCGAGCCAAGGCCATGCCGGCGAGGTCGGGACGCCCGCCGCGAGAAACGACGGCGCCTATTTCAGGCTCTTGCGCCGCCGCCGACAAAGCGGCGGCCGCGCCGGTGCTGGCACCGAACAGACCCACCGGAAGGTCGCCGATTTCCGTCTGCGCCGCGCTCCAGCCGATCGCCTCGCGCACGCGCGCGGTGAGGAGGGGAATATCGAAGACATTGCTACGGTCCTGCGCCTCCGCCGGCCGAAGCAGATCGAACAGAAGGCAGGCGAACCCCCGTCCGGCAAGCTCTTCGGCGACGAAAATATTGCGTGGGCTCGAGCGTGACGAGCCGCTTCCATGGGCGAAAATGACCAGGGCCAGAGGATTTCGCGGCAAATAGAGAGCGCCAGGCAGACCATGCGGCCCGACGCGGACGTATCTGTGTTCGACGTCAAAAGACATGTTCGGGCTCCCCCGGACGCACGCTCGGATGAGCCCGCATGTAGGTCGCCGCTCAGGCGCGCCGAGCCGGGACTCGCGCAATTACAGACAGACGCCGAATGCCGCTCAATCCTTCGGCGGATCAAAACGCGTGCAATTCACGGCGTTGATCCGCTCACGGGTGCGCGCCTGATCGCCCGGGCGCTTTGCGAAAGCCCTGATGAGCACAAAGCCGCGCTTGGTCGGCGAGGTGAGGCGCACTTCCTGCGGCGGCGCTTCGTCGCTCATGCCTTGCAAGGCGTCGATCTGCCTTTCGTCGCCCACGACGATATCGATCTTTCCCTTGATGGCGGCGCGGTCCGTAATGGCGTGATAGAGCCGGCCGCCGCCGGAGTGAAAGGAGAAGGCCAGAAAATCATCGCCTTCCGCCGCCGTGGAGACGCGCAGAAGCCCCTTGGACAAATCGTAGACGCAAACGCCCTCCGCAAAGGCCGGGTCCTCGAAGGGCAGCCGCTCTGCGCCCGGCGCCGCAGGCGGAAGCGCGACGAGTTTTTCGGAAGGCGCTTCGGCCACGACTCTCAAGACTCGCGCATAGGCAGTGTTTGGCGCGACCGCGGGCATCAGCAACACCGAGACGAGGTGGACGATGCCGGCGATGAGCAGCGTCGCCGCCGCCCAGGGGAGATAATCGAAAAAGCGATCGGGGAGCGTCAGTCGCACGTGAGTTTCGCAATCTTTGGGAAGCTGCCTGGGTCGGGACGGGCGGCCGTGTCGAGCGGCGTGTCGTAGAGACGCAACAACAGCACGAATTTGCGCGCGTCGCCAGGCGAGAGCCAATTCCCGGCGCGCGCATTGCGGGCGATCGAGATGGCGAAAGAGCCCCCCTCGCGCCTCAATATTTCGGCAGAAGAAAAGCCGTAGCGGCGAGTTGGATTATCGACGAGAGCGCCATTCGGCGTCGCAAGCGACAATGTCCAGAAACGCGCCGCCGGAACCGGATCGGAGACAGAATATTCGCAGGCCCCGTCCAGCGGCGCGCCGTCCGAATCTTCCTCCGCCGTGAACACGAGCCCTTGATCGCGCGCCAGAGGCGCCTCACCCGAGCGCGCCACGACAGCACGCGCGTAAGGATCGACATCGGCGCCGCCGATGCTCGGCCAAGCCGTCCAGGGTCCCGCACGCAGGGCGCCAAAGCCATAACCCGAGTTCAGCGAGATCAGCGTCGCGAGAAGGCCGATGGCGAGCCCGCCGATCATGACGCCTCCCGCGCGGAAATACTTGGCATAAGGGCGGTTCAAGAGAGGAAACCCTTTATTTCGCGGCGCCTATGGTCGGAAAGCCGACGCCATTGCTTTCGGCGATCGTCGCCGGCGCCAGCATGCTCTGCTTGCCGGCGCCATTGGCCCTGGCTTTCTTCTCGATCGATTCCAGCGCCTGCACGGCCCCCTTGGTGAGCGTGGCAGGGCGCTGCGGGCCGCCGAGTTCGAGCGGCTTCACCGCGCCGCCATCGGCGGACGCGACGGCCGGCTTGGCTTCCGGCTTCAGTCCGACGATGGGCTTCAGCGGAATGCCCTGATGCGCGTAAGCCATCACATCGTGCCAGGTCCCCGCCGGCAGCGTGCCGCCCGTCATATTGTTCATCGGCTCGTTGTCGTCGTTTCCGTACCAGACGCAGCCCCCCATGGTTCCCGTATAGCCGCAGAACCAGGCGTCCTTGTACCCGTTCGTCGTGCCCGTCTTGCCGATCACGTCGATCCCCTCGCCCAGAATGGCGCGCTTGCCGGTTCCCTCCTCGACGACCTTCTTCATCATGGTCGCAAGGTCGACGACCTTCTCGAGCGGCAGAACCTGCTTTTGCGGGGGCGCGTCGCGGTCGTGGCGATAGAGGAGATCGCCCTGCCGGTTGCGGATTTCGACGGCCGCATAGGGAACCGTCCGCTTGCCGCCATTCACGAAGGCGGCATAGGCGGCGGAATGTTCGAGAAGGATCACGTCGCTCTGGCCGACGGGCAGCGAGGGCGTGTCTTCGAGAGGCGTGCTGATGCCGAGCTTGCGGCACGTCTCGATGATCTTGGCGCGGCCCTCGCGCGCATTGCCGTTGCCGATCGCGATGGACAATTGGATCGCGACGGTGTTGAGCGAACGCGCCAGCGCCATGGCGAGCGGCATGGAGCCAGCATAGCCGCCGCTGTAGTTGTGAACGCAATAGTTGCCGATGCAGGTCGGCCTGTCGGTGACGGTTGTCGTAGGCTTGAATTTCCCCGACATCAGCGCGGTCAGATAGACATAGGGCTTGAAGGAAGAGCCGGGCTGGCGGGAGCCGTCGGTCGCGCGGTTGAACTGGCTCGCGCCATAGTCCCGCCCGCCGATGATGGCGCGGAGCGCGCCGTCGGGCTCCATCACGACCATCGCCGACTGCTTGACGTGGAACGAACGGCCCTGCTCGCGCAGGTTCTTCTCGATCACTTCCTCGGCGCGCTTCTGCACATTCGAGTCCAGCGAGGTCCGCACTGTCAGGACGCGGTTGTCGCCAAGCTTGCCCGCCGCCGAAAGCTTGCGGATTTCGCCATAGGCGTAATCGAGGAACCAGTCGGGACTGTCCTCGCGCTGGCGGTCCACGGGCGTCGCCGGGCTTCTCTGCGCAGCGAGAATCTGGCTTTCGCTCATGAAGCCCGCATCGACGAGATTGTTCAAAACGTCATTGGCGCGGGCGCGCGCCGCGGGCAGATTGTTGTGCGGGGCGTATTTCGTCGGCGCCTTGAACAGGCCCGCGAGCATGGCCGCCTCGGCGAGCGTGACGTCCTTGACGGATTTCCCGAAGTAGAACTCAGCCGCCGCCTGAATGCCGAAGGCGCCGCCGCCCATGTAGACGCGGTCGAGGTAGAGCTGGAGGATCTCGCGCTTGGTGAGATGATGCTCGAGCCAAAGCGCCAGAAAGGCCTCGTTGATCTTGCGGGTGATCGTGCGCTCGTTCGACAGGAACAGATTTTTGGCAAGCTGCTGCGTGATCGAGGAGCCGCCCTGCACGACGCCCGACGAACGGGCGTTGACCGTCAGCGCGCGCAGCGTGCCAATGACGTCGATGCCGAAATGCTCGTAGAACCGACGATCCTCGGTGGCGAGCACGGCCTTGATGAGATAATCTGGATATTCTTCGAGCGGCACGGCGTCGTCGTGCTTGATGCCGCGCTGGCCGACCTCGTTCCCATAGCGGTCGAGAAAGGTCACCGCGAGATCCGTCCGCTTCAGCCAGTCGCCCTCGGTCGTCATCTGGAAGGCCGAGCCGGCGAGCGCGACCAGGACAATAAGGCCGCCGAGGCCGAGCGTCAGGCCCTCGCAGGCGAGCTCCACCGCCACGCGGGCGAAGCCCGAGACGTGGAACCGCTCCATGAAGGCCGAGTAATTTTCATAAAGCTCGCGCGTGCGGCGGCCGCTGTCGAACATGCTGGAGTCGATGAGCGCATCGGCCGACAGCAGGATGCGCCTGATGCGCTTGATGAAAGGCGATGACCAGAAACGCTCGAACAAGGCTCGTGAACTCCCCGGTCGCCGGGCTCATGGCCCGGACGCACAAGTTTAGCACCTTTTAAACCATCTTGACGACGCCCGGCGACCCGCGCATTGCGGTTATGGTTTCCGTCGGGCGGCGGGACAGCCGTGATGGAAGAAAAATGGCAGAAAAAAAAGGCGAAAGCGGCGCAGCGGCTCCCTTCTGGGAAAAGCCTCTCTCGGAATTGACCCGATCGCAATGGGAAAAGCTCTGCGACGGCTGCGGACGCTGCTGTCTGGTCAAGCTCGAGGACGAGGACACGGGCGCGATCCACCACACGAGCATCGCCTGCAAGATGCTCGACCACGACAGCTGCCTGTGCAGCGACTATGCGAACCGCCGCGACCATGTGCCGGACTGCATCCGCCTTACGCTGAAGAAGCTGCAGGACATCGCCTGGCTGCCGCCCACCTGCGCCTATGTGCTGCGCAATGAAGGAAAGCCCCTGCCCCCCTGGCACCCGCTGATTTCCGGCGATCCCGAAAGCGTCCACCGGGCCGGCGTGTCGGTCCGCGGCAAGGTCGAGGCGAGCGAGGAGGAGGTCGAGGACGAGGACACTCCCGACTTCATCCGCCTCTGGCCGAAACGCTGGCCAAAGAAGGCCCGCTATTAGCCAGCAGGCTGAATTTTTTCCTTATGCTGGATTTTATTCCTTGACAGCGCCCCGCTGCCGAGCTAGAGATAAGACATGCTCCACAATTGCGCTTGGGCGGCGGGGCAAGTTCGCCACTGACGAGGCGCGGGCTTCGCGCTCGCCGGCAGTAAGCGCCTCGCCGCACATGAAGCGCCCTCCCTCGGATGGGCGCTCCCACAGAAAAGGCGCGGCTCGCGCCATGGCTCGCCATGCAGAAAAAGACCTCCCCCGCCGCTCGCGCGAAGATCGCGCAGGCGCGACTGCTCTATGACGCAGCCGCGCCGATCTCGGAGATCCTCGATCTCCTCGGCATGAGCGTTGCGCAGTTTCGGCGCTTCAGGGACGAAAACGGCTGGCCGCTGCGCGCCTCCCCCTGTGCGCGGAAGGCCGGGCCGCCCGCCACGCCGGCGCCCGGCCCAGCGGCCGATCCGGGCCGTCTCATCCTGCGGCTCGAGGAAGCGGTCGAGCGCGAATTCGCCCGCGCCGAGACCGCTCTCGAAAAACAGGCGCCGAAAACCCTCGAAGCGAGCGCCCGCACGATCGCGACGCTCGTGAAGGCCCTCGCCGAACTGAAACGCATGCGGCGCGACGCCGATGCGCAAAGGGGCAATGCAACGAGCGACGATGACGACAGAGACGACAGCGCCGATCCGCCCCGAGAATTGGCCGAACTCCGCGCGGAGCTTGCTCGACGCCTTGAGCGCCTGCGCGGCGAAGGGCCGCCTGGATGAGGCGCTCGGGGATTTCAGCCGCCGCGAACTGGCCGCGCTTCTGCGCGACTGGGAATTCGTCGCCCGCAAGGACCAGTGGCCGCCGGACCTCGCGCCGGACGGCGACCCCTGGCGGGTCTGGCTCATTCTCGGGGGGCGCGGAGCCGGCAAGACGCGCGCCGGCGCGGAATGGGTGAAGGCGCTGGCGCTCGGACGCGCGCAATTCGCCGTCCGCCCGGCGGCGCGCATCGCCCTCATCGGCGAAACCGCCGCCGACGTGCGCGACGTGATGATCGAGGGCGTGTCCGGCCTTCTTGCCGTGCACGACAAGCGCGACCGGCCCCGGTGGGAAAGCTCGCGCCGCCGGCTTCTGTGGGACACAGGCGCCGTCGCCCAGGCCTTTTCGGCCGAAGACCCGGAAAGCCTGCGCGGCCCGCAGTTCCACGCCGCCTGGTGCGACGAACTCGCCAAATGGCGCTATGCGAGGGAGACATGGGACATGCTGCAATTCGGCCTGCGTCTCGGCGACTGGCCGCGCCAGCTCGTGACGACGACGCCGCGCCCGACGCCCATTCTCAAGGAATTGCTCGCGCATCCGAAGACCGCCGTGACGCGGGCCCTGACGCGCGAGAACGCCGCCAATCTCGCGCCCTCCTTTCTCGAAAGCGTCGTCGCGCAATATGCCGGCACGCGGCTCGGGCGCCAGGAGCTCGACGGCGAGATCATCGAGGAGCGCCGGGACGCGCTCTGGACGCGCGACATGATGGAGGCCACGCGCGTCGCCGCCGCGCCGGCGCTGTCGCGCATCGTCGTCGCCGTCGATCCGCCGGCGAGCTCGGGCAAGCGCGCCGATAACTGCGGCATCGTCGCCGCTGGCGAGGATGCGGCGGGGCTCGTCTATGTGCTCGGCGATCAGACCCTCGCGGCCGCCCGGCCGGCGCAATGGGCGCAAGCGGCGATCGCACTCTATCACAGGCTTTCCGCCGACGCGCTCATCGCCGAAGTGAACCAGGGCGGTGAAATGGTGCGCGCCGTGCTGAACGAAGCGGACCCCGCCGCGCCCGTGACCATGGTGCGCGCCACGCGCGGCAAATATCTGCGCGCCGCGCCGGTGGCGCAGCTCTATGAGCAGGGCCGGGTCCGACATGTCGGCGCCTTTCCCGCGCTCGAAGACGAAATGTGCGACTTCGGCCTCGACGGCCTCTCTTCCGGCCGCTCGCCCGACCGCCTCGACGCGCTGGTCTGGGCGGTGAGCGCCCTTGCCCTGACGCCCAAGGCGCCCGAGCCGCGCATGCGGCGCATGTAACCCCTTTAGTTTATCGCCGCCCCCCGCCTCTTCCTTTCAGGGCCCATCTCATGACCTCTCTTCTGACGCGCCTCTTCGGCGCGGCGGCGCCTGCGCGCGACGTCAAATCCTCACGCGCCGCGAAACTCCTCGCCATGCATTCGATCGGCGCCCCGCACTGGACCGCGCGCAACAGCGCGGCCATGACGCGCGAAGGCTATGAACGCAACGCCGTCTGCCATCGCTGCGTGCGCATGGTGGCGGAAGCCGCGGCCTCCGTTCCCTGGCTCATGTATGAGGGCCGCGAGGAGCTCGTCGATCATCCGCTGCTGGCGCTGATCGAACGGCCAAACCCCACCGACACCAGCGTCTCCTTCATCGAGGCGATCTGCGCCAATCTGTTGCTCTATGGCAACGCCTATATCGAGTCGATCATGCTCGACGGGCAGTTGCGCGAGCTTTACGCGCTGCGTCCCGATCGCATGAGCGTAGAGCCCGGTCGAAACGGCTGGCCCGCCGCCTTTGTCTATCGGGCGCAGGGCGCCGACGCGCGCTACGAGATGCAGGGCGAGGGCGTCGAGCCCATCCTGCATATCAAGCTGTTCAACCCGCTCGACGACTATTATGGCTTTGCGCCGCTCGCCGCCGCGCAGGTCGCTCTCGATACGCACAACGCCGCGAGCTTCTGGAACAAGGCGCTGCTCGACAATTCCGCGCGGCCCTCCGGCGCGCTGGTCTACGCCGGACCCGACAACGCCCATCTGACGGACGAACAGTTCACCCGGCTCAAGCAGGAGCTCGAAGAAAATTTCTCCGGCGCCGACAACGCCGGACGCCCGCTGCTGCTCGAAGGGGGCCTCGACTGGAAAGCCTTGTCGCTCTCGCCCAAGGACATGGATTTCGCCGAATCCAAAGCCAGCGCCGCGCGCGAGATCGCCCTCGCCTTCGGCGTGCCGCCGCTGCTCCTGGGACTGCCCGGCGACAACACATTCGCAAATTACAGCGAGGCCAATCGCGCCTTCTGGCGCCAGACGGTGCTGCCGCTCGTCTCACGTGTGCAGAAGAGTTTTCAGGGCTGGCTGCAACCGGGGTTCGCGCCGTTCCGCTTCGATTACAACGCCGACCGGCTGGAGGCGCTCGCCGCCGAAC
>RXIY01000099.1:3868-24505 GCA_003963405.1 Hyphomicrobiales bacterium | reverse complement strand
CACGCTGGCGACGCTCGCCGGGCTGGCGCTCGCCGCGCAGGGCGTCGCGAACTGCCGCCAGTCCCCCGCCGTATAGGCGAGGCCGTCGCCGCAATCCGAGCCCGAAGTCATGGCCCGGCTGGTTCCGCTCGAAGCGGTCGCGACGAAGCGGCCATTGCCATAGGCGAGGCCGAACCAGTTGTTGTTGGCGGCCGAGACGCGGCTGGTCCAGGTCACGCCGTCCGGGCTCGTCATCACCCGGTTGCCCGTCCCGGAGTTGGACGTCGCCACGAACAGGCCGGCGCCATAGGAGACGCCCACCCAATTATTCGCCGCCGCCGCCGTTCTGCCCGTCCAGCTCGTCCCGTTCGCGCTGGTCATCACCCGCAGGCCTGAGCCGCCGCCGCCGCCGACCGCCACGAACACCCCGCTGGCGTAAGTGACGGCATACCAGTTGTCGTTCGAGGCCGACGTGCGGAGGGTCCAGGTCACGCCGTCGGGGCTGGTCATCACGCGGTCGCTGGCGCCGCTCGCCGCCACCGCCACGAACAGGCCATTCCCATAGGTCACGTCGAACCAGGAGTAGTCCGCGGCCGAGACGCGGCTGGTCCAGTTCGTCCCGTCCGCGCTCGTCATCACCCGGTTGCCGGAGCCGCTCTGGGCGACCGCCACGAACAGGCCATTGCCGTAAGTGACGCTGAGCCAGTCGTTGTCGGCCGCCGATACGCGGATCGTCCAGTTCACGCCGTCCGGACTCGTCATGACCCGCGAGCCCGTTCCGGTTTGGCCGACCGCGACGAACAGCCCGAGGCCGAAGGTCACCGACCGCCAGTTGTTGGCCGCGGCGGCGGTCCGGCTGGTCCATGTGACGCCGTCGGCGCTCGTCATCACCGCGCCCGAGGCGCCGACCGCCACGAACAGACCATTGCCATAGGCGACGCTATACCAGGCGGCCGAGTCGTTCGCCGAAGCCCTCGAGGTCCAGGTGGTCCCCGTGGCGGCGAGCGCCGAAGCGGCGGAAAGCGGGCCGATGAGGCAAAGGACCGCCAGCGCCGACAGCGCCAGACAGGACGAAAGGGCGCGCCTCGAAGCGATCCAGAGCAGGCGGGAGGCGTTCGTGCGGCGACGGGTCATGCAAAAGGGCTCCGGAACGGCCATTCTCGCCGGATGGGAACGGCAGAGGCGGAAAGGCGGGGGCGGACAGAAACACGTTACTTTTTGTTGCGAGAAATGCATGAATTCGGGGGAAAGGCAACGGGTCCCGTGACGCGGCTTGCGGGCGTTGCGTCCCCGCGCGCGCCCGCCCAGAATGTCGGGGCGCGCGCCGTCACGATCGGCCTGCGCCCATCGGAAGGACCGTCATGGACGAACTCGCCGTCGCCAGGGGGTTGCATGTGCTCGCCGTCGTTCTCTGGATCGGCGGCGTCGGCTTCGTGACCACCGTGCTCTTGCCCGCCGTGCGCTCGATGGTCGAGCCGGCCGAACGCATCGGCTTCTTCGACGCGCTCGAGCGCCGCTTCGCCTGGCAGGCCCGCGCGACCACGCTGCTTGCCGGCGCGACGGGCTTCTACATGACCGACCGGCTCGATCTTTGGGACCGTTTCCGCGCGCCGGCCTTCTGGTGGATGCACGCCATGGTCGGCGTGTGGGCGCTTTTCACGCTCATGCTCTTCGTCGCCGAGCCGCTCTTTCTCCACCGCCTGTTTCACGCCCGCGCCAAGACCGACCCCGAGGCCACATTCTCGCTCATCGAGCGCATGCATCGCCTGCTGCTCGCCGCAGGTCTCGTCACCGTCTTCGGCGCCGTCGCGGGCGCGCACGGCCTCGTGTTTTTTCGCTAGGACAAAGAGGCCGACCGCTCGCCCGCCCGCCTCACCGGACCGACGCTATCGAGAGAGCAGCGCGCCCATGCACGGGATGTGCTGGCGAGGGAAGGGTGCGGGACGCATGTCGATCTGCGGCTCGAGGACTATCGCGACGTCGCCGGCGTCTTCGACCGCATCGTTTCGATCGAGATGATCGAGGCCGTCGGGCGAGACTATTGGCCGGTCTATTTCGCGACCTTGCGCGAGCGCCGGAGCCGCGTCATTTTCCTTCAGCCGGAGACAGGCGGCTGTTCAGCATGTCGGCGATCTTTCGCAAGGTCGCGAGATCGTCCTCGGCGAGGCGGTCGAAATCGACGTTGATCAGCGCGCCGGGGCGCTGATAATGAAGGACGTCGGCGCCGGCCGCGGCGTCGGCGCCCACGGCCAACACGCGATACACGCGGACCGGCTTGGCGAAGCCCTTGACGGTGATGGGCTCCAGTTCTTCCGACGGGATCTCGTCCTTCACCAGCGAATAGGTTTCGTGCCCGATGAGCACGCCGCCGAGTTCCGAATGGGACTGCAGCCGCGCCGCCAGATTCACCTCTCCGCCGATCACGGTGTAATCCATGCGATCTTCGCTGCCGAAATTGCCGACGGTGCAGAAGCCCGTATTGACGCCGATGCGCAACTGAAACGGGTTCTCTGCGCCGAGGCCGCGCCACTCGCGCTGGAGCGCGCGCATGCGCGATTGCATGGCCATGGCCATGCGCACGCAGGCGAGCGCGTCCTCTCTGACGCCCCGCGTTTCCGGGTCTCCGAAAAATGCGAGGATGGCGTCGCCGATATATTTGTCGATCGTCGCGCCGTAAGAGAGCGCGATCTTCGACATCTCGGTCAGATAATGGTTCAGAAAGCCGGTCAGCTCCTCGGATTCGAGCGCGTCCGTCGTGCGCGTGAAATCGGCGATGTCGGAAAAGAAGATGGTGAGCTTTTTCCGCCGGGCGCAAATTTCTCCCGACTGCTCGCCGCTGAAGATCGATCGATAGATCTGCGGCGACACATATTTCGACAGCTTGACGGACAGATCCTCGAGCTTCGCATTGGCTTCCGACAGCCTGTGCTGGGCGAGCCAGCGCTCGGTGATGTCGGTCAGGGCGCCCTGCCAGTGCGTGATCGTCCCATTCGCGTCTCGGATCGCCACCGTGCGGTCGTGAATATGATGCACCGCGCCATCCGCGGCGATGAGGCGGTAGTCCTGTTCGAACACATCCTCGTCGCCCTCGATCATGCGCAAGACCTCCTGCAGCACGCGCGGCCGGTCGTCGGCATGCACGAAATCGGGAAAATTGAAGCGTCCCATTTTGCAATCCTCGACAGAGTAGCCGAAGCGCGTGACGTTTCTCGAGGTATAGACCCGCGGCGCGCCCTCGATGGCGAGCGCTCTGTAGATCACGGTCGGGCTCTGCTCGACGATGATGTTGGCGTATTCCAGCTCCTGCTCGATCCGCCGGCGCTGGAGAACGGTGGCGAGCTGATCGGCCGCCGTCCTGAAATTCTCGATGAGGCCGCTGACCGCGCGCCGGTCGAGATAGAAGACGAAGAGGGCGATGACGCCGTCATTCGCGGCGATCGGCTGCACATAGACGGACAGACGCCGCGCATGGGCGGGGGGCGCGGCGCATCGCTGCGCGGCGTCGATCAGCGTCTCGACGTCATCCGCCCACAGCGCGCGGCGCGTTCGCCACGAAAGCCCGATCGGGCTCCTGTCCATCTCATGGGAGGTTTCCCGTTGCGCCGCCGCGAAGGGCGTCCAGCCCGGATGCCCGTCGTCGACGACCGAACAGAGCGCAAGCTTCGAATCCGTATGGTCCGGCGTCCAGGCTTCGCCGTAATCGGCGTTCAGCACGCGGCAGGCGTAACGCAGCGTCTCCGTGATCGCCGTCTCGTAATCGGGCGCCTCCGAAATGGCCACGCCGACTTTGTGCAGCAGGCTGAGCGAGCGCTCCGCGCGCCGTCGCTCGGTCACATCGACGCCGACCGCCGCCCATCGGGGCGCGCCATCCCCGCCGACACGCGGCGCCACATGCGTTTCGAGGCAGAGCCTGCGCCCGTCGGCGGCGTCGACCCGCAGGTCGATGATGAAGGGCGCGCCATCCCGCGCCGAATTCTCGAGCGCCCGCGCGAACGCGTCTGCGTCCTCGCCCTCCAGCCAGTCGCGCCCCGCGCGCGCGGCGACGCCCATCGCCTCCCGCAATCCGCCGGTCACATCGAAAAAACGAACGGCTCCGTCCGCGTCCCGGCCGCATTCGAAGATCAGGCCGGGATGGTCTTTGGCCCAGCCGGCCTGCGTCTCATCATCGCTCATTGTCTGTGGACCTATCGGGCAGGTTGCAGGAGGAGAGGTCGAGTGTAACACACCGTCACGCGCGCTGGCGCCGGCGCCGGGCTGCGCGCGCCTTTCATGCCGCGCCTGGCGGATCGGCTCGCGTCTCGACATTACCGCTTGGCTCGAATGGGTCCTCGACGGCTTGAATCGCAGTTCAGAGGCCAGCCAACTGCGCGGGTGGAAAAGCGCGCCGGTCGGCGAACGTCGGCGCCGCCGCTTCTTTCGCTCCGACTCCTTCGCCCGGTTTCGATATGCTGCCGGAACGCGGCGGGCCGGTCGCGCGCTTTCGAGTGAGAGGACAAGGCCGCGGCCCATCGACCGTCGCACGCCATAGTTCGAGGCTGACCATGCACATCAGGCGCTTCGCCCTGCTCGCGGCCGTTTCGACGACACTGGCGTCGGCGCTTGCGCCGCCGGTGTCCCACGCCGCCGGAGACGTCGATTCCCTTCGGATGCGGGCGGCGAATTCGGAACCGCAAAACTGGCTCGCCCTCGGACGCGACCAGAACCAGACCTATTATTCTCCCCTGTCTCAGATCGACGCCGGCAACGTCGGCCGTCTCGGGTTTGCCTGGGCCTATGATCTCGGCGCCGCGCGGGGTCAGGAAGGGACCCCGATCGTCGTCGACGGCGTGATGTATGCGTCGAGCGCATGGGGTTACGTCTATGCGATCGACGCCTCGACAGGGAAAGAGGTGTGGCGTTTCGACCCCAGGGCCGACCCGCGCGCCGCGCGCAACCCCTGCTGTGACCTCGTCAACCGTGGCGTGGCGGTCTGGAAGGGCAAAGTGCTCGTCGCCTCCGTCGACGGGCGTCTCCACGCCCTCGACGCGGGAACCGGCAAGGAGCTTTGGAGCGCGGATACGATCGTCGACCACACGCTCCCCTATTCGAGCACCGGCGCCGTTTACGTCGCCGGCGATCTCGCGGTCGTCGGCAACAGCGGCGCCGATATGAACAAGGGCGGCGTGCGCGGTTACGTTTCCGCCTATGAGATCGAGACGGGCAGGCTCGCCTGGCGCTTTTACACCGTCCCCGGCGCGCCGGGCCGGCCGCCCGAGGACGAGGCCATGGCGCGCGCCGCCGCGACATGGAGCCCGGATCGATCCCCCGACTATCAGGGCGGGGGAACCGCCTGGGACGGCTTCGCCTATGACGACGATCTCAAGCTCGTTTATTTTGGAACCGCCAACCCCACGCCCTATGATCTGAGGCTGAGCGCGGGACCGTCGAAGGATGCGCTCTTCACAGCCTCGATCCTCGCCTTGCACGCGGACACGGGCCGGCTCGCCTGGCATTATCAGACGACGCCGGGGGATCACTGGGATTTCGACGCGACGCAGAAGCTCGTTCTCGCCGATCTGGCCATCGGCGGCGCAACGCGCGCCGTCCTCATGCAGGCCAACAAGAACGGCTTTTTCTACGTTCTCGACCGCCGCACGGGCGAACTGATTTCTGCAAAGCCCTACACCTTCGCGAATTGGGCTACGGGCATCGACGCCAGAACCGGGCGACCGAACCTTTCGAGCGACGCCGACTGGTATTCCGGGCCGAAAAACGTCTACCCCTCCTGGGCGGGCGGACACAGTTGGCAGCCCATGTCGTTCAGCCCGTCGACCGGCCTCGTCTATATCCCCGTCATAGACGCGCCGAGCATATGGATCGATCTCCAGCACAATGGCGGGCGCATTCGCTTCGTCAACGGCTTCCTTTCCGCCTTGGGCCTTTCGCCGGACGCGTCCTATGACCCGGCGGCGCTCGCGCCGCTTTATGGGCCGTTGCCGGACCGCAAGAGGCTCGAGGCCGGGCGCAAGGTCAGGCTCGTGCGGGAGCTCATGAGGGCCTGGGACCCCGTGGCGCAAAAGCTCGTGTGGGAGCAGGAGACGAGCTCCGGCATGCGCGGATATGACGGCGGCGCGATGAGCACCGCCGCCAATCTCGTCTTCCAGGGCTGTGGCGACGGCGCATTTCGAGTCTATGCCGCCGATACGGGAAAAATCCTCAAGACCATTCAGACCGGAAGCCATATCATGGCGGCCCCGATCGCCTATGCGGTCGATGGCGTTCAGTATGTCGCCGTCCAGACCGGTTACGGCGGAACCGGCTTCGGCGTCGGCGAGATCCCGCCCTCGAGCGCGGCGTCGAAATTCGAGAATTTGAATCGCATCCTCGCGTTCAAGCTCGATGGCGGCGCGCTCCCCATGCCGCCGCCGCGCCGCGACGCGCCCTTCCCCAGACCGCCCGCCCGCAACGCCACGCCGGCGCAGATTCGTTCCGGGGAGGCGGCGTTCATCGGCGAATGCTCGCGCTGCCATGCCTTTGGCCCAAACATCACGCCGGATTTGAGAAAGATGACCGAGGCGACCCACGCCCTCTTCAGGGACATTCTGCTCGGCGGCGCTCTCGCCTCGCAAGGAATGGAGCCTTTCGACGACATTTTGAGCGAGACGGACGTCGAGAACATCCATGCTTACATCATCGACCAGAGCTGGCAGGCCTACGACCGGCAGGAAGCGTCGAAGGCGGGGCTCGGGAACGGCGCAGGGCGCAAATGAAACAGGGCGCCAAACAGGTCGCCAAGCCGCTGCCGGATTGTTGCGCAGGGGCTGAAGCGGCTTACCTGATAGGGGCCCGATGAAAGGTCGGCGTTCCTGACGAGAGACGCGGGGATGACCATCACCCTCGACCATACGATCGTCCCTGCTCACGACAGGCAGGATGCGGCGCGCTGGTTCGCCGAGGTTTTCGGTTTGCCCCAGGAGGAAAAGAGCGGCCATTTCGCGCCCGTGCGCGTCAACGAAACGCTGACCCTGCTGTTCTCCGACGCCGCCGCGTTCGACGCCCATCATTATGCGTTCCACGTCGGCGACCTCGAATTCGACGCCATTTTCGACCGCGTGAAACAAAAAGGCGTGGTCTTCGGGAGCGCGCCCTGGAGCCGGGACGACGGAAAGCTCAACGACTGGGGCGGCGGCCGAGGCGTCTATTTCGAAAGCCCCGACGGCCATCTCATGGAGCTGATGACCGCCCGCCAGTGACCGGGCGTGAGCCGGTGCACCTACGATCCGATCGCGCCCGGTGTCACGCCGTCATCGCAGATCAACGGCGCTCCCTTCCTTCCCCGGCAAAGCCAATCCTGCCGCTTTGGCTGCGTCCAGCGCTACTTGCCGGAGTGTCGATAGTCGAGCACGCCCAACGCGAGGAGTGGACGCTGACGCAATTTGAGCTTGGGTGAGGCAGCCGCTGCGTAAGTTGGATCAGCGAAACGCTTTTGACGGGTCACGACTCTGTTTCTCCAGCCGGCTGACGCCCTCGCCCCTGCGGGTCTTCCTTGATAACTTTGGCAAACAGCGAATTAAAGTGGAAGGACTAAACGCCTCCAAGATTCTGCCGATTCCTGGCAGGGACTACGGGCCTCGCCGTTTGCCGAGTTTCACCTATGGTCCCTAGCGCTTCTGACTGTCCGCGCGGCCGGATTTTTCCTTCGTAGATTTCCTTAGCCTCATCACGCACAAGCGCGCAGAACCACTTTAGCAGGGGGTCGGTAGCCTTAATCTGAGAGGAAACGAGGGTCATCGGCAATGCTATGCTCTTAAAAGGCGGCTTCAACAGAACAAGGTCGAAATAATCGGCAAAACGGCGAGCGAACGTGGCCGAGAGAGTCGTCACCATATCGGTCGCAGCAACGCAGGCGAGCGCGGCTGTAAAGTGCGGCGCGGTGAAGGCCATGCGGCGGGACACGCCTTTCGCGGCGAGCATGGCGTCAATTTCGGAAGTTCCATCGCCAAGCAGCGCGACGCCGACATGATCGAAGCGACCGTAATCTTCGAGTTTCCATCGGCGCTTCGCGGCCGGATGACCTCGGCGCAAAATAAGCGCAAGCTCATCGCGCGCCACAGGCTCGCTCACGGCCCCAGGCGGGAGAGGCGTGGTCGCCAATGCGAAAGCGAGATCGAGCGCGCCGCGCTCCAATCGCTTGAGAACGTCGCCGTAGGGCTCGAAACTAAGATCGACCAGGGGGGCCTCGCGCGACAGACGGCTCATGATCGCTGGGCCGAGCAAGATCGACTGAGTATCGGCTGCGGCGACGCGCAAAACTCGGCGCTCTTTTGTGGGATCGAATGGCGTCGGATTAAATACCGGCTTCAAGGCATCGAGCGCTGCGATGACGTGCGGCGCCAGCGCTTGCGCTTTCGGAGTCAACGCAAAGCCTTCGCGCGTACGAACGAGGAGCTGGTCCCCGAGCAGATCCCGCAACCGCGCGAGCGCGCGACTCATAGCGGGCTGGCTGAGCCCGACGTCTTCGGCGGCGCGCGTGACGCTGCGCCGCCACAGCAAGGCGTGGAGCGCGGGTAAAAGATTAAGATCGACGCCGGCCAAATTCGTTTCGCGCATAGTGCAGATCATAACAATGCATTTTGGATATGCAAGGCGCGGCGATACGCTCGCACAACATCTCGATGGAGAAGAGAGCTACCGCCGCCGCTCCGATTTGAGTTTTTACCGGGCCGAAGAGCTCACCATTGGTAGGCGCGGAGACCCAGCCTCGCTCACGAGGGAGCGCGCGCCACGCTAATATCGTAAGGCTGAAAGTAGAGGCAGATGAGCACTGATATTACTATCTTCGGCTTCGGGCCGGTCGGAAGGGAGACGACGCGGCGGCTTCTCGCGCAAGGGGTCTCCGTTCGCGTTGCGCAGCGCCACGCCCCGCCTGATCTACCCCAAGGCGCCAGTTTCATGATTTGCGACGTCCTCGACGCCGAAGCTGTGAGACGGGCGACAAAAGGCGCGCAGCAAATCGTCGTCGCGGTGGGATTTCCCTACGACGGGGATTTCTGGCGTATTGCCTGGCCACGGGCAATGACCAATTTTATCACAGCTTGCGAGGGGACGCGGGCGCGTATGGTTTTTGTCGATAATCTTTACATGTATGGTCCACAAGACGAGCCCTTGCGGGAAGATATGCCCCTTGTTCCTTTCGGCGTGAAGCCGGCCGTTCGCGTCGAGGCGACCCGCATCTGGATGGCGGCGGCGGAAGCCGGACGAACTCGGGTAGCGGCTTTACGCGCCTCAGATTTTTATGGACCCGGCGTCTCTTTATCTCATTTGGGCGCGAACGCCTTCGGCGCAATCGCGGAAAGGAAGCGCGCCTTTTTGCTAGCGCCGCCAGACACGCAGCATGATTTTGCTTATGTCCCGGATGTCGCACGTGGCGTCGTCACCCTGCTCGATGCGCCGGACGACGCTTACGGTCACGCTTGGCATCTCCCCTGCGCGCCAACACGCACGCCCCGCGAGATTCTCTCCCTCGGCGCCCACGCGCTCGGTAGCGCGCCAAGCATTTTTGCTTTGCCGCTGGCACTCCTGCCAGTCCTTGGGCTGGGTTCCCCGCTACTGCGCGAAATGGCCGAGATGCGTTTTCTTTGGGATCGTCCCTATCGGGTCGATGCGCGCAAGTTCTCGTCTCGCTTTTGGTCCGACCCGACGCCGCTGGAGGTCGGAGCCGCCGCCGCGACTCGAGCTTTTGCGAGTGACGCATAGAGGCGGCGATGCGCTTACTAGCGATTTCTGGCAGTTTGCGATGCGCTTCCACAAACACGGCGACGCTAAAGGCAATGGCGTTGCTTGCGCCGCCCGGCGTCCACTTTGTTCTCTACGATCGGCTTGCAAGCTTGCCGCATTTCAATCCGGATCTCGATCGCGCCGATGCTCCCCGTCTTCTTCCCCGCGAAGTTGGCGAGCTACGCGAAAACGTCCGTAGAAGCGACGGCGTGGTCATCTGCTCGCCGGAATACGCGCATGGCGTTCCCGGCTCCTTGAAAAACGCGCTTGACTGGCTCGTCGGCAGCATTGAATTTCCCCAAAAGCCCGTAGCGCTGATCAACACCTCTCCGCGCGCGGTCCATGCAGACGCCCAACTTCGCGAAACCCTCACTACAATGTCCGCCAGCCTTATTGAGGCGGCGTCCCTCACTGTCCCAATTGAAGGAAAAGCAAGAGACCGGGACACGCATGCCATCGTGTCTGATTTGGCGTTGTCCGAGAAGTTAGGTGCAGCCTTGTTAACTATCGTCGCCGCAATTCAACGCGCCTGATTATTGTGTGGCGCGGGCGCTTGCGATGTCCAATGCCGTTTGGGGCGATGCGCCGTTCAGGCGCGCGACCTGCGCCACGGGGCCAGCAGCGCGGGGCCGCTTTGATCGAGATCCGCGTTCCAACCTCGCGGTCGGAAGATCGAAGGCTTCTCGCATGTGGATCGAGATGAGGACAAGCCGCTTAGAGTGGAACATTCACATTCGCATATGTCGCTGGAGCATGGTGCACGCGGCAGAGCTTGCCATGCCAACTACGAAGCGCAATAACCATCCGGCTGATTGTCGCCTCTTTATCAGCTTAATCGGCCTGAGCGCGCTGGCCCGCGCTCAGGCCGAATGGCATATCAAGCTCTATGCGAACCGTGCGACGCATGCCCGCCTTTGCGGCCCACTTCTGATGCAAGAGCGTGGTTCTTGGCAAAGCTCCGTTTAGTCGGGTCGACACTTTGTCCGCCCTTTCGCCTAAGACTCGCGGCCTCCGGCCGCGAAAAGCCAGGCCTCTTGACGGTCATTGAATCGCGGAAACGCCCAAACGATCTTTCCACCGCGCCCCGATAGGCCGAGCCAGCGACGATGGCCGGCAGCGAAACGCGCAAATGCTCAGCGCTCGCGTTTCCACCGCAGTCCCCACTTCAAATTGCTCTTGACGTCATTACATAGGCGTCCTATGCATAAGGTATGACCTCTGTTCCGCCAGAGCCCCAAATAACCCGCCGGATTCGCGACGGTCTCGATCGCATCTGCGCCGTCATGCGCGCCGATCAATGGGCGATCGCCGGGACAGCCGGGCTTAATCCGACGCAGGCCCATGTGCTGACCTATATCGCCGGCCGCGCGGAAAAAGGCGTGCGCGTGGGGGCAATCGCCGCGCAGCTCGGCGTGTCCCAGCCTACGGCAACGGACTCGGTCGCGGCTCTCGTTCGCAAGGGCCTGCTGACAAAGGCGCCCGATCCAGAGGACGCCCGCGCCGTAGCCATGCGCATCACCCAAGCCGGGCGCGACATCGTCCGAGGGATTGGTCTCGTCATAACCGCGACCGAGCGCGCCCTTGAAACATTGTCAGATCAGGAACAAACCGAGTTACTGCAACTGGTCATCAAGACGATCCGCGCGCTTCAAATCGCCGGCGCGCTTTCGCCCCAACGCATGTGCGTCACCTGCCGGTATTTCCGCCCCAACGTCCATAACGAATCAAAGACGCCGCACCATTGCGATTATGTCGGGGCGGCTTTCGGAGCCCAGAGTCTGCGTCTCGATTGCATCGACCATGAAGCGCTATCGCCATCCGACGAGGCGGTTCTCTGGAGAAGCTTCACGACGACGTTCCCTGAACTTAACACGGGATACGACGCAATGGATATTGCGTCCCGCTCCGATCTTCGGCCGCTCGAAGAGAGTCGCCTGTCCCCAAGAGGCGAGGCACGCAAATAGGAGTGAAGCGCCATGACCCGCAAAGCAATTTTCTATCACGCTGGCTGCCCGGTCTGCGTCGATGCTGAGCGCCAGTTCGCCGAGAAGCTCGATCCGAAGCAATACGAGATTGAGATCGTACATCTCGGCCAGGCGAAGAACCGGATAGCCGAGGCCGAAGCGGCAGGCGTGAAATCAGTGCCGGCCTTCGTCATCGACGGTCAGGCGTATCACATCAATTTCGGAGCCGATCTCACCGCCCTGAAATAGCGCCCGCCCGCCTGCTATCGCGCGCGGGCCTTCCTCAATGGCCCGCGTCGCAGCGCCGGAAATCGTCAAGATGAACTACACCAAAGATTTTCAGCATCGAGCTCACCTTTAGCGAGGGGTGAGACAAACCTGACACTATTGAAGTTGCTTTCAAAATTCTACCTCGTCGCGAAGCCTTCGGATGCAGGCGCTCACGAGGAACGGTCTAACGCTCAATTACCCTTCCCAGACTCAGCGACGCAGATGATTGCTGCATCTCTTTCGCTGAATTGTAGTAGCGACCGACTTTATCCCCTCGATCTTTACCAAGCTCCGCTATCAATACGCCTGTGATGAGCGGGTAACGAAAAGCCATGAACAACAACAAATAGTAAAAAACTATCTGCTGGTATCACAAATTAGAATCCTCGTGGATCGATGATCGGACCGAAATCTTCGATACAATTCTGACAGTCGCACCCTCCGCCGCTATTTGACTTTCAAATAAGGGCGAAGATTCACAGGTCGAGCAGGCCAAATTCTGGTTTGGCTGCGTAGCACGCGGACATCAGATGAGATCGCATGAGAAACTCCTCCTTGAAAACAAGGCTTGGGCCGAAGAGACAACACGCCGCAAGCCCGAATTTTTCGAACAACTCGCGCACGGCCAGCAACCAGAATTCCTCTGGATCGGTTGCGCGGACAGCCGCGTCCCGGCGGATATTATCGTCAATGCTGAACCCGGCCTGATTTTCGCACATCGCAATATCGCCAACCAAGTCGTCGCCACCGACCTCAATTGCCTCGGCGTCGTGCAATACGCCGTTCAAGTTCTGAAGGTGAAGCACATTATCGTCTGCGGTCATTACAATTGTGGCGGCGTGAAAGCGGCTTTGTCACGTCAGCGGTCGGATTTCACGTTGCTGAACAAATGGCTGCTGCACGTGAAAGATGTTTATCGCCTCCATCGCGACGAACTCGACGCCATCAATTGCATCGACGCCAAGACCAACCGCCTCGTCGAGCTCAACGTCATCGAGCAAGTCAACAACCTCGCCTTCTCATCGATCGTTCAGAATGCCTGGCGAAGTGAGCAACGCCCAATGATTCATGGATGGGTTTATGCGCTCGACGACGGCCTTTTGAAGCAGCTCATCACGCTGGGGCCCGAGAGCACGATGGACCCGATCTACCGGTGGGACGATGAGCCCGCAGAGCAGGCGCACTAAAAGCTTCAAGAGGAGGCACCCAACATCATGCGCAAGCATCTCGATTATTACACGCGTTATCTGGACCACGATATCCCCGCGGGGGTCGTCGTGTTTCTTGTGGCCCTGCCGCTCTGTCTTGGAATCGCGGTCGCCTCCGGCGCTCCACCCTTTTCCGGCGTCATCGCTGGCATTGTCGGCGGTCTCGTCGTTTCCGTCGTCAGTGGCTCACAACTGAGCGTTTCCGGCCCGGCGGCCGGCCTTACTGTCATTGTCGCCGCGGCGGTGGAGAAATTCGGCCTCAGCGGCGCCGTCCTGGCAGTCGCGCTCTCCGGCCTCTTTCAGATCGGCATGGGCTATGCCCGCGCGGGCGTGATCGGCGCCTATTTTCCATCCGCCGTCATCAAAGGCATGCTGGCCGCGATCGGCCTGATCCTGATCGTAAAGCAGTTGCCGCATGCGATCGGCTATGACGCGGAGGCCGACAGCGATCTGTCCTTCCTCGAAAACGGCGCCAATGGGACGTTTTCCTTTGTCTGGTCGTCGCTGAACTCCATCTCGCCCGGATCCACAATCGTCGCCTTGGTCTCGCTCGCAATCTTGCTTCTGTGGGACACCGACAGGATACGGGGAAACCGAATCCTCGCGCTTGTGCCCGGCCCGCTGGTCGCCGTGGTCTTTGGCATTCTCTTCAACCTGGCCGCGCAGGCCGTGGCGCCTTTCTTCGCGATTTCCCCACAGCATCTCGTGACGCTGCCGCAAATCTTCGGCGCCCGCCAGTTCGCGGGACAAATCCACTTGCCAGATTTTGGATTGCTGACCGACTACCATATCTACGTGACGGCGGCGACTCTTGCGCTTGTCGGCAGTCTTGAAACCCTGCTCAGTCTCGAGGCCGTCGACAAGCTCGATCCACTCAAGCGCACAGCCCCCACCAATCAGGAGCTCAAGGCGCAAGGCGTCGGCAATTTCGTGAGCGGTATGATGGGCGGGCTACCCATCACAGCGGTAATCGTGCGCAGCTCCGCCAGCATCAACGCCGGGGCGCACACCAAGGTCGCTTGCATTGTGCATGGCGTGCTTCTGCTGTTGAGCGTCATGTTCCTCGCCAGTGTGCTGAACATGATCCCGCTCGCTTGCCTTGCGGCAGTGCTTCTGCTCACCGGCTACAAGCTGGCCAAGCCAAAACTCGTGGCTGAACAATTCGAGAAGGGATTCGAGCAATTCGCGCCTTTCGCAGTCACGATCGCGGCCATCCTTCTGACTGATCTTCTCAAGGGGATGGCGATCGGCATGGCGGTTGGTCTTTTCTTCGTGCTTCGCACCAATTACCACTCAGCGTTCACGCTTACCCGCGACGGCAATCATTACCTGTTGCGGCTGCAGAAAGATGTCTCGTTCCTCAACAAGGCGCCTCTCCGCAACATTCTCGAGGAGATAGAAGGAGACAGTTTCGTCGTGATCGACGGAACCCGGGCGACTTTTATTGATCGCGACATCATGGAAACCCTCGAGGATTTCATGAAAGCCGCAGGCGACAGCAACATCCGCGTCATTTTGAAGGACCTCCCGAGAGTCGAGAAGAGCGCGGCGCTGGCGGTGGTCGCTTGAATCTGGTTGCACTGCTGCGAAATCTTCAATGCGTCGCCACATATCCACGCGCTGTAGCGGGACGAGAGGAGCGCGCATTTTGCAACCTTCATCGGAAAGGGACTGCCACGAGCAAGGCCACGGGGCTCGGTGTTGTGGCGGTTCCGCCGTTTCCTAGATTTAGGAAGCAAGGACGCGGGATGTCACTGAAGAGGCAACACACGGGTCGCAACCCGCACGAAATTCTTTTCCAGCTTCTTGCCGCAAGGACATCGCATGCGACCCTGCTATGGCTCGGCTTGTGACTATTGCTCAACAAGATGCACAACGCCGACGATTTCCTGGATAGGCACAACAAAGGAGAGGCCATGGCCGGCGGAGGCCAACTCGGCGGCCTCCGCAATCTCTTCGAGCATCTTGTCCTTGAGATCGGTCGACACTCCCGTGAGCACAATTTCCTTTTCGCGCTCGATTTGAATGCCGACACCGATTCCGCGCGTGGGCCACTTGGGCCGCGGCGGAACCCTACGGCGGCGTGAAGGACAGCCTAGAGATCGTCCTCTACTTCGCCAGATTTTGCAGCCCGACGCAATTCCGCTCGGAATTTATCCCGCTTTTCGTGCACCGAGGCGATAACGAACCCCATAGGAACCCCCAACCCGACTAGGGCCGCCTCTGAGATTTGGAGGCTCGCCTCGACCGTTTCCGGAACAGCATCGCTTACCCCAATGGAATAGAGATGACGCGCATGTGCTGTATCTCTTGCGCGCGCGACAATCAGAATGTCCGGCCGGACCTGCCGGGCCCCGAGCACGATGGCGTCTGCCGTCGATTGAGACCCTGTCGTCACAATAAGGGCTTCGGCATCCATAATGCCGCAAGCTCTCAAAAATCCCGTTTGCGTCGCATCTCCAAAAAATACTTCAAGTCCGCGTTGTCGGTCTTCCGCCACGAGATGTGGATTGCTATCAGTGGCGACGTGCGGCACCTCGTGCTCTTTGAGGAAAGATGTAACCACCTTTCCGACTCTCCCGTGACCGACAACAATCGCGTGCCCGCGCTGCTGACCTGGCGCGGCTTTCAATGCGAGGCCGACATCATGGGCGCGGGCGACCTGCGCACTGAAATGTCGAGCAACAACCGATAGCGCCGGAATGAGAGCCATCGTCACGGAGGCGCCCGCGAGCACGAATGCTGTCATCTGCGTTGAAATAAGTCCAAGCGTCGAGCCCATCCCTACCGCGACAAAAGCAAACTCTCCTCCTGGCCCCAAGAGGAGGCCAGTTTCGATCGCTGAATGCCACGGCAAATCAAAGGCGCGCGAAAGTGTCGCGATTATAATTGCTTTTAACGCAATAAGGCCAAACACGAGTGCGAGAATGGCTAATGGATCACGTGCGAGGTCGCGAAGATCCAAACCCATCCCTACCGTGAAAAAGAAAACTCCCAGCAACAATCCTTTGAATGGCTCGACAATGGCCTCTATGGCCTTGCGGTACTCCGTCTCCGCCAAGAGAAGGCCGGAAACAAAGGCTCCGAGCGCCATGGAAAGCCCCTCCACAGCAGCAAGCACGCCTGTTCCGATGATGACGAACAGCACCGCAGCCGTTAGCAGTTCTGCGGACTGAACGGCCCCGACGATCCGGAAAAGCGGTCGCAGGACAATCCGTCCAACCAAAATGATGAGCCCGATAGCGGTTGCGGCATTGAATAGCGCTTGACCGACGCTCGACGCCAGGGAGCCTTCGGCGTGTGCGCCAAGAACCGAAATCAACATTAGTATTGGGATGACGGCCAGGTCTTGCGCCAAGAGGATCGCGAAGCTCGCCCTCCCGACGCTGCTGGTAAGTCTCCCTTGGGACGAAAGAACTTCCAAGACGATCGCGGTCGATGACAAGGCGAGGCTCGATCCGAGAACGAGTGCGATCGACGGAGTTGCCTGTCCCGTCGCTCCAATGACCAACGATAACAGGAAGGCCGTGATAACGAACTGTAACCCGCCTAATCCGAAAACAAGCCGGCGCATGGCCAGCAAGCGGTCGAAGGAAAGTTCCAGCCCAATGAGAAATAGGAGAAATACAACCCCGAGATCAGCGATCCCTTTCACATTCTCCGGGTCGACTACGGTGAACCAGTAGAGGGCCGGCAACTGGGCGATGAATGAGCCAAGCCCATTTGGACCAAGCAAGACGCCAGCCCCGAGATAACCGAGCACAGGGCTAAGTCCTAGGTAACGCATCAGAGGCACGACGACTCCGGCCGTCCCGAGAACAACTAGAGCGTCACTGTAAACCGGAACGTTAATCGTCGTGACCAATCACTCTTCTCCCATTAACTCTGCATTGGGCCTCGGCTTGAGCGCCGAGCCAAGTCAGCCAATCGTTATCCTTTGTACGGATGGGGTCGAGAGATGACCTGACACACTCCACCTCTCGACGACGCGGCAAAGTAATGGAAAGGGGAATGGAAAAATGGTCAAGTTCATCACGCTCGTCGGCGCCAGTCTGATTTTCGTAGGCCAGGGCGCCACGAAGGAAGCCTATGAACAATATTGCGCGACATGCCATGCCAGCGCCGGTAGACTTGCTCGAAAGCTGGAAGGCGCCACGGCGGAGGAGAAAGGCGCAAAGCTCGGCCGATTCCTGGAGACGCACCAAAAGCTCGACCCGGAAGTCCGCGCGAAGCTCGTGGACTATCTCGTCGGCCTGTCGCGGCCTTGATCAGCGCAAGGCGAAGGCCGCGGCGACGGCGAGGACTGTCGCAATGACCGCCAGAGCTTGGTTGCGCCGGCTTTTATCCAACGCGCTGCGTCCGGCCGCATAATCGAAGCGTTCGTATAAAATATGCTCGGCGGGGACGCCGATATCGAGCAGGGCGTCTATCGCGATCTCCATCATTCCGGCCGGTCCGCAGACGAGGCAGCAGGTGTCTTTCGGCGGAAGGCCTGAGAGGATCTCCTCTATGTGGCGGCGGTCAATCGGACCCTGTTCAAAGGCCGGCAACTCAGCCAAGGCGTCGACCACTTTGACAATGTGCAGATCAAGGCGCCGGGCGAGACTCTCGATGAGCCGCAGCCCCGCGAGCGAGCCGGGAGTGCGGCCGGCATAGAGGAGGCGGAAGGCGCGCGCGTCGCCGCTGTCGGCGGCCTCCTCAAGAATGCCGACGAGGGGCGCGACGCCGACGCCACCAGCGATCATGACGACATTCGCGCCACCGGATGGCAGAATGAATCCGCCATGCGGCCCATCGATGGCCACGCGGCGGCCGGGCTCGATCGCGCCGAAGGCGTTGGTGCAATCGCCTGCTTCGCGAATGATCAGGCGCAATTGCGGCAGCATCTGCGGCGACGAGGCGATTGAAAATGGATGGTCGTGGAAGGGTGGGCTATTCGGCGCGATGGTCAGCCATAGAAATTGGCCGGCGCGAAACCGAAATGCGCGTCGCTGCGGCGCGCGCAGGACGATCTGCCAGACATGGTCCGCCGTCGGTTCGACCGACTCGACGACCCATCCCTGTCGCCACATGCGCCAGGGCCGCACGGCATAGGTGGAAAAAAGCGTCAGCAGCGCCCCGCCGCCGAGCAGCAGCCAGACCGCCTCGGGCAAAGGCGCGCTGCTGTAATCTCCGTTCGTCAGCGCGTGGTGGAGAATGAGTCCCGCGACGACGACAGCGAGCGGCCCATGTGTCGCGCGCCAGAATTCGTAGCGCACGCCGCGGCGCGTCCGCAGCAACGCGAAACCAACGAGAACGACAAGCCCTGTAAGCGATAAGGCGCCGGATAGCAGGCGGGGCCGAACCAGCATTTGGCTGAGCAGAACGAAGGCTCCTTGCGGGTCGTCAATGAATGCGGGGACCAGCGGCGCGAGCGGATGCGCAAATGCGATCAGCAGCGCCACGACGGCGGCGATGCGATGGAAGCCCATGGTCCGATCTATGCCGACGCGTCCGGAAAGCGTCTCGAACCGGCCCGAACTCCAGAATTGGAGAAAAAACATGGCGCCCGAGATCATGGCGAGTCCGGCGCCGAGTTCGGACCAGTGGCTCTCCGGTTCGATACCCGCCGCCCAAGCGGCGAGAAGCGGCGCCGCGGCGGCAATGAGATAGAGGATCGCGAGCGCCTTGCCGGGAATCCCAGAGCGCCGGGCGGCGGCGGCGCGGTCGGAAAGGGCCATCTTCTACCTCAGGGGGTCGCGGCTGTGAAAACTGATGGAGTGGTCCCTCGTCACGTTTGAGCTAGCGCTCTGATTTCTAGAAACTTAAAAACAGATGGGCCCTTTCGGCGGCGATCTGGCTCCCTTCGCATCGACCGATATTTGTTTATGGTATTTCGGAACAATGAGGCGGAATCCCAAAGCAATCAACATTCACAAGCGAAGCGGCGAGGTAGTCCAACCGAGGCTCCCGAATTACTTCGCTTCGGTTGAGGTATTTCGAAATCGGGATTGGCTCCCAGTATTGCGAGAAGGAACCCTTGCCCGCGCCTTCGCCGGGGTCGTTGTAGCGCTTCCTTAGCGCGTCATAGAGCTCCTTGGGGGAGGCGGTTTTGGCGAGACCGAGCGCCTTAAAGGTTTCGTCCGGCGTTTCGGCCACCGTCCGGCCCACCGCAAAGCTGAAGACGAGAGCAATAACGCCGGCGAGCACGGCTCGAACTGACATCTCCAAGAGCTCTGCTTTCCGAATGGACATTTCGACTTCGCGTGTGATCGACGCGGGTCTCTTCAGTAGACGTTACCGTTGTTCCTACAAGCAGGAGAGCGAGAGCAGGTCGACTTGCAGATCGACGAGATCATGGCGTCATCACCCGTCTGTCTTTATCAGATTTCAGCCTGCTCGTTAAGCGAAGCCGCCGGATAGGAAAAATGGACGGCTCAAACGGCAACCCTAAACTCTGCCTTCATTGAAGGAGCCGACCCGCGCGGTAATGTGGTGGTCTATTCGCAAGTTCAGCTTTGCTCTTATCCACGGCCCTCAATGCCGATGACTTTTGGTTAGCCGCTGGATAGCGAGCTAGTGCGAGCCTTTTCGTCGACAGCCTGCTAGCTTGGATCACGCGCTGAAAACCGCGATCGGCATAGGCTTCTTGGTCAACGCTTATCCATACGCTCCATTATAACCTCGGCGAGTAGACTTTCGGTGTCACGAAAGAGGGTGGCGACAGCAAGCGTGCGACCCTTGTTTTTGAACCGCAAAAGGCAGTCCTCGTGGGAGATATCACCCTCGATCCCGAGTTCGTCCCATTTGTCTGCATAGCCCACGTACTTGATTGGAATATCGTAATGTTGGCTCCAGAAGAATGGAGCGGCGGCAAATTCGTCCGCTCGCCCAAGCATGTTGTGCGCCGCAGTTTGGCCCTGCCGCACTGCGACCGCCCAATGCTCGACTCGAATGTTCTCGCCGCTATGCGGGTCGGGCCAGCGGGCGATATCGCCAGCCGCGAAGATCCCAGGGACGCTCGTTTCGAGATATGCGTCCACGACAACACCGCGATCAATTTTGAGACCGGCCATTTCTGCGAGTTCGATTCTCGGCCGCACGCCGATGCCTACGACTACCAGCCCCGCTTCAAGCGAGACGCCGCTTCTCAACAGCACTTGGTGTTCATCGATGGCAAGCGCGACGTCTTCAAGGTGAAAAACCACTCCGTGCTCCTCATGGAGGCTACGCACGAAATCGCCCATCTGCACGCCAAGAATGCGCTCCAACGGCCTTTTCTCCGGCGCCACCACATGGACCTCAAGCCCACGAGCGCGCAAGGAGGCCGCAACTTCCAAGCCAATAAAACTCGCGCCGAGCACAACCGCGTGGTTCGTCGTATTAGCAAGTCCAATAATAGCCCGGCAATCAGCTAGTGAACGTAGTGTGCGAACATGTGGCAGATTGGCGCCTGGGATTGTTGGCCGGATTGGCTCGCA
>RXIY01000099.1:0-3818 GCA_003963405.1 Hyphomicrobiales bacterium | reverse complement strand
GTCATTCTCGGCATAGAAGGTGTTCGGTCTCAGTGGAAGCCAGTCTTCAGGCGCGTTGCCCGCGAGATAATCTTTCGACAAATTGGTTCGGTCGATCGGCGCCACATCGTCGTTACTCAACACGACAATGCTTCCCTGGTAGCCTTCACGGCGCAGTCTCTCAGCTGCTGCGAATCCAGCGCCGCCGCCACCGACGATTACAATCTTTTCGGGAACATTTCCCGAGGCCGCGGCACGTGATGGCGCCATCGCCTGAAGCTTTTCTTTTACGAAGATCTTATTTTCGCGCTGCTCGACCGACCAGCACGCAATCGGACCGAAAGCCGGGCCGTGCGAGACTTTGCCAGTTCGGAGGTCAAAACATGCGTGATGCCAGGGGCAGTGCACGGAGCCGTCGACTACCAACCCGTCGACGAGGGGTGCGCCATAATGAGTGCAATGAGCGCCGACCGCAAACACTTCCGTCCCGAGGCGAGCTAGGAGCACTTTTTCCTCGCCAACATGACCGACCAATTTGCCGCCATCCGGAAGCTCCGTTAGCGCGATGCCTTCTGTAAGATCGGGGCCACCGGGCGCCGCTTGATCTTCAGCCATTTCCATCTCCCTTAGTAGTTTGCGCGGCAGCAGATTCTCTTGGCCCAATGACGGACCTGTTCGGCGTCTGCTCGACCCGGAGATCAAGTCAATACTTCCGTTGAAGCACCGTAACGCAAGCGACGGTCTGGGTCCCTGATGCGCCGCGTAATTGGGGAGCCTGTGAGCAAAAACCCTTCTGAGTCTGCACTATAACGCGGATTAACCGATCGCCCCGTCGCGAGCAGCTCAAAAGGACCCTGAGCAAGCGGGCGGTTCTGGTCGCAACCGAAAGCGGGCCTGTTTCACTCTTGGTGCAAGTCGCATCATCCACGCACGAAGCAATTCAATGCTGGCTCGACCATACATCGATTGCTCGAGCGTCTTCAATCGATTGATCTGGCCGTCCGTCTGTCCGTTGCTCCACGGGGTCCGTCACATTGATCGTATCCTTGGAATGCCTCGCCGGGCGCGGCCCGCGCCGCCCGGTAAGCGAGCGCCATAGCCCTTACGCTGCCCCCGGGCCGAGCGCCTACATATAACAAGCTTGCTTATTATATGCTGGCTTGATATGTAGCGAACGAACTAGGGGGACGCAGGCAATGACAACGGCTGACCAAAAGCGGGACCTCGCCTTCACGCTGAGCGACGTCGCGCGCCTGTTTCGAACATGCGCGGACCAGAAAGTCGCCCAATTCGGCGTAACCCGCGCGAAATGGGCGGTTCTGGCGCGGCTCGAACGTTCCGAGGGCCTGAAACAATCCGAACTCGCTGAAATGCTCGATCTCCAGGCCATCACGCTGACGCGTCTTCTCGACGGCCTTAGCGAAAGCGGCTTGATCGAGCGACGGGCCGACGTGGAAGACCGCCGCGCCAAGCGGCTCTACCTCACGCCCGCGGCGCGGCCGCTTCTGAAACGCCTGGGCAAAGCGGGCAATGAATTAATGGAGGAGGCATTCGAGGGGCTGAGCGACGCGGAAACGGCGCGACTTCTCTCAAGCCTTCTGGCGATCAAGGACAACCTCCGCCGCGCGGCGCACCGGAAGGATTCAGAAGCGGAGGTGCGCTATGGCTGATGCAGGCGCGGAGCCGGCGCAGCGCTTTACGAATCCCGTCCACGCGAAGCGCATCTTCGCGCTGGCTCGACAGCGCCTTCGGCTTTTGCTCATGGTCGGCGTCCCTGCGGCCGCCGCAATGGCGGGCGTGGCGCTCTATCTCGCAGGCGGGCGATATGTTTCGACCGACAACGCCTACATCGGCGCGCGCAAGGTTCTCGTTACGCCGGACGTTTCAGCAAAGATCAGCGGCGCGCTCGTGCGCGAGGGGCAGCATGTCGGCGCGGGCGACGAGCTCTTTCGCATCGATCCCACATCCTTCGAATTTGCCCTGCGCCAGGCGCAAAGCAGGGTCGATATGGTCCGCGCCGAGTTCGCCAATCTCAGGTCGAACCACAAATCGCTGAGCCGGCTGGTCCAGCTCGGCGAGCAGGCGGTTTCGGTCAAACGGCGTATCTATGACCGCAAGAGCGGACTGGCCGCGCGCCAGTTCAGCACACAGGCGGACCTCGAGGACGCCAGCGCCGCTCTGTTGGCGGCGGAACTGCAATTGCAGCCGGTGCGACAGCAATTGGCCGAGACGCTGAACCAGTTGCAAGGCGATCCTGATCTGACCATCGAGGATTTTCCATCTTATCGGCAGGCCAAGGCGACTCTGGATCAGGCGCAGCGCGATCTCGATCATACGATTGTCAAGGCGCCGATTTCCGGCGTGGCGACTCAGGTCGACAATATCCAGCTCGGCAGATTCGTGACCGCCGGGACACCGATCCTCAGCATCGTGGACGACTCCAGGCCATGGGTCGACGCGAATCCAAAGGAAACGGACATTACGAATCTCCGCATCGGACAGAAGGTCGAGATTGCCGTAGACACTTTTCCTGGACATGCCTTCCACGGCCATGTGGCGTCCCTCGGACCTGGCACGGGCGCGCAATTCGCACTCCTGCCGCCGCAAAACGCCAATGGAAACTGGGTAAAGGTCGTCCAGCGCGTGCCGATCCGCATTGAATTCGAGCCTGGTCAGAAGCTCTCGGCCTTACGCGCCGGAATGAGCGTCACCGTCGAGATCGACACGAAACGCCAGCGCAGCCTCGCCTCGCTCATTGGGGCCGGCCAAAGCTTTGCGGAGGAGGAGACGCAATGACCGCGCCCGCGCGGGGCGCGCAACGCGGCATGGTGACGGTCTGCGCCATGAGCGCGACAATCATGCAGGCGCTCGATACGACGATCGCCAATGTCGCTCTGCCGCATATGCAGGGCAGCCTTTCGGCGTCGCTCGATCAGATCAACTGGGTTTTGACGTCCTACATCGTCGCGGCCGCCGTCATGACCGCGCCGATCGGCTGGATGGCTGAACGTTTCGGGCGCAAGCGGCTTTTCCTCGTTTCCGTGGCTGGCTTCACGTTCGCGTCAATGCTGTGCGGCTTTGCCCAGAGCATTGGACAGATGGTCGCCTTCCGGCTGTTGCAGGGCGCCTTTGGCGCCGCCCTCGTGCCGCTTTCCCAGGCAGTCATGCTCGACGCCTACTCCGCGCAGGAACGGGGGGCCGCCATGGCGATCTGGGGCGTCGGCGTCATGCTTGGCCCCATCATGGGGCCGACGCTCGGCGCCTGGTTGACGGACAACTACAATTGGCGCTGGGTCTTCTTCATCAACCTCCCGATTGGCGTTTTGACCGTGCTCGGCCTCCTAGCCTTTATGCGGGACTCCGAGCTCGATAAAGCCCGTCGCTTCGACTGGTTTGGCTTTCTCGCCCTCGCCGTCGGCCTTGCGGCGACACAGCTCATGCTGGATCGTGGCGAAAATGCGGGGTGGTTCGACTCGCGCGAAATCCTCGTCGAGGCGCTCGTCGCTCTTGCAGGTTTCTACTTCTTCTTCGCGCATTCGCTGACGACGGCGTCGCCCTTCATTCGCTTCAGCATGTTTCGGGACCGTAATTTCGTCGTCGGCTGCATCTTCATGGCCGCCATCGGCGTGGTTCTTTTCGCGACGATGGCGCTGGTGACGCCTTACATGCAGAACGTCGTCGGCTATCCCATCCTGACTGCCGGCTTTCTTCTCGCAGCGCGCGGCGGTGGCACGCTTGTGGCGATGTTGATCGTTGGCCGGCTGCTTTCCCTCGTGGAGGCGCGCTACCTCGTGTTTTGCGTGCTCTCGCTCGCCGCCATAACCCTTCACCAAATGGAG
>RXIY01000117.1 GCA_003963405.1 Hyphomicrobiales bacterium | reverse complement strand
GGCCCAACCATTCCCCCTCACCAACATAATGACAATATCCCTTGGTATAGCAAAACACTGTCTATCGAATAGTAATAACAGCCCCAGTGGGTGGGTTTTCGCCTACCTGAGTTCCGTCGGGAGCACGCGCGCGGCAGTTTCTTTAGACAGCGCAATATCCCTAGAATCGCCGGGTATAATTGACAATTTGGAAGTTTAGACGCGCGGTCGCGCCGCTTGCATGTTGCAATGCGGCAATACCACCATCGGGGGTAGGCGGATCAACCTTCGAACCAGGGTCTGACCCCCGCCGCATCCACCTCCCCGAGCGCCTGCGCGACAGGGACGCCGTCGAGCACGAGGTCGGGAGCGATCTCGACCAGGGGCATCAGCACGAATCCGCGCCCGAAGAGCTCCTTGTGCGGCAAGGTCAGCTCCGGGTCGTCGAGCGTGTGGTCGCCAAGGAAGAGAATGTCGACGTCGATCAGCCGCGGCCCCCAGCGGCGGGTTGGCTCCCTGCCCATGTCGGCCTCGATCGTCTTGACCGCCGCGAGCAGCTCATAGGGTGAAAGGGCCGTCTCGCCGATGGCGCAGGCGTTGGCGAAATCGCCCTGATCCAGCACGCCCCAGGGCGGAGTCCGGTAAATGCGCGAGACCGCCGTCAGCCGCGCGATCCCGCGCTCTTCCAGCAACCGCAGCGCCTCACGGATGTTCCCGGGTTTGTCCCCGATATTGCTGCCGAGCCCAAATCCCACCCGCATGGCTTACCCTTCCGCCCCGCGCAACGCCGCAAACACCTCGAACGCGGCGCGATGCTCTGCCACGTCGTGAACGCGAAAAATCTGCGCTCCCGCGCCCGCGGCCATCACATTCGCTGCGATCGTGCCAATGATTCGCCCCTCGATCCGGCCATCGGGCAAGCCCTTGAAGATCGATTTTCGTGATACGCCGATCAAAAGCGGAAAGCCGAGCTTCAGAAGCTCCGGCGTCGCCTTGAGCGCGGCGTAGTTCTGCTGGCGGCTCTTGCCGAAGCCGACGCCCGGATCGAGGGCGATATGGGCCGCGCTCACCCCGGCCCGCCGGGCGATCTCGAGGGACCGCTCGAAAAAGCGCAGCATCTCGGCGACAATGTCGACGTCTGGATCGACATCGGCGCGGTTGTGCATCACGACGACCCCGGCCCCCGCCTCGGCGATCGCCGGGGCCATGTCCGGGTCGCGCTGGAGGCCCCAGACGTCGTTGACGACCGCCACACCCACTGAGAGCGCCCGCCGCGCCGTGGCGGCCTTGTAGGTGTCGATCGAGACGGGAACCCCCGCCTCGGCGACCAGGGCGGCAAGAAGGGGCTCGAGACGCGCCCATTCCTCCTCGGCCGAAACCGGCGTGTGGCCGGGCCGGGTCGATTCGGCGCCCACGTCGACGATGTCGGCGCCTTCGGCCGCGAGCTTCTTCGCCTGGGCGAGCGCCGCCTCCCGCGCGACGAAAAGCCCGCCGTCGGAGAAGGAGTCCGGGGTGACGTTGACGATTCCCATGATGACCGGCCGCCGGGCGACGGGCGCAAAGAACCGGTCCCGGGCGGCGGCGATGGCCGCCCGGTCGAACGACGAAGGCTCAGTCATATTTTATATAGGCGAACCGCTGGTCTGTCTCCGGCGTGCCTTCGAGCGCGCCGCCCTCCTTGCCGGGGCGCCAGGCGACCACGTCCTCGATCTTTCTGGCGAGTTCGAAGTCCTTCTCGGTTATGCCCTTTGCGGTGTGCGTCATCAGCTTCACCTCGACCCAGGCATAGGAGGCGGCGATGTCTGGATGGTGCCAGGCGGCCTCGGCAAGATGGCCCACGGTGTTGACCACCATCAGCGTGCCTTTCCAGCTGTGGGTCTTGTAACGGCGGCGGATCCAGCCGTTCTCATAGCGCCAATGCGGCAGCTCGCGGCCGAGCCGCTCGACGACGTCGCTCTCCGGCAGCGCCTTTTCTTCCTTGCTCATCTCGAATCTTCCCTCCCGAGTCCCCCGCCGGGGACTTCTTTCGCCCAAAGCAGATATAGCCTAAACGAATGGGAAGTCTTGCGCGATCGACGGACAGGGAGCGACATGTCGGCAAAAGTGAGCGTCACGGCGACGGCCCGGCTGCATCTCGGTTTTCTCGACATGAACGGCGGACTCGGGCGCAAATTCGGCGGGCTCGGCCTGTCTCTCGACGCCCCCGCAACGCGGCTGACCCTTTCCCCGGCTCCGCAAAACGCCGTCGAGGGGCCGGAACAGGCGCGGGCGGCTCAGCTTCTCGCCAAGGCGCAGGCCACGCTCGCGCCGGGCGCCTGCCACCGGCTCACCGTCGAAGACGCGATCCCGCCCCATTCCGGATTTGGCTCCGGCACCCAGCTGGCGCTCGCCATCGCGGCCGCCGTTCGGCGGCTTCAGGATCTGCCGCATGACGCCGCTGCCGACGCCGCGCTCATGTCGCGAGGCGCCCGGTCGGGGCTCGGCGCGGGGCTCTTCGTCAGCGGGGGACTGGTGGTCGACGGCGGTCGCGGGCCGGATACCCGGACGCCCCCGGTGATCGCCCGCGCCGAATTTCCGGAAGAGTGGCGGGTGTTGCTGGTCTGCGACCCTGCGGCGGTCGGTCTGCATGGGGCCGATGAGAAAGAGGCTTTCGTGGCGCTGCCCCCCTCGACGCCCGCCGAGAGCGGCGAGATCTGCCGGCTCGTGCTGATGCAGGCGCTCCCGGCGCTCGCCGAGCGGGCGCTCGGTCCCTTCGGCGCCGCCGTGGCGCGCATTCAGGAGATCGTGGGCGACTATTTCGCGCCCCGCCAGGGCGGCCAGCGCTTCACCAGCGCCAGGGTCGAAGCGGCGATCGGCAGATTGACGCGCGAGGGCGCGACCGGCGGCGGCCAGACCTCCTGGGGTCCGACGGGCTTCGCCTTTGTAGAGAGCGACGCCGCTGCGCGCGCGATTCTCGCGCGGGTCGAGCCCGAGGCAAGGGCGGACGGGCTCGAGATCTCGATCCGCAAGGGGCTGAACCGGGGCGCGAAGATCGACGCGGTTTATGCGCGAATGGCTTGAAGACATAAGTCCGCTGGCGAGATCATGGGGCGCTGGCGCCGGCCGGGGCGCCTAACCCCCTCCCGCATCACTTAAAAACCATTGCCAAAGCGTTGCCGTTAGGCCATCCTTGCCCCGAATCTGTGCAAGGAGCGCCTTATGTGCTGGGGTCCGGGCGTTTCCGCCACGATCGTTGGAATTGGCCTTGCCGCGACCGTCGTCACGGTCCGGCGCAAGGTCCCCGCCGCCTTCTCGGTCGCCATCGCGTGGTTCACGCTGATGGAGGCGCTCCAATTGGCCGGTTATCTGGTGATCAACCAGTGCGACAATCCGGTCAATCAGGCGATAACGCTGCTGTCCATCCTGCACATCGTATTTCAGCCCTTCTTCATCAACGCCTTTTCGCTCGAACTGGTCCCGGAGGACATCCGCCGACGCGCCCGTATTCCGGTCTATGTCCTTTGCGGGGTTTCCTCCGCGATCATGCTGTTGCAGCTCTATCCGTTCGCCTGGGCGGGAAGCTGCGAGCCGCATGTCAATATGTGCGGGTCGCCTCTTTGCACAGTGTCGGGAAACTGGCACCTCGCGTGGAACGTTCCCTATAACGGGCTCCTCGTCCACGTGGACCAGATGATCGGCATGCAATGGGGATTCCCCTCTTACATGGTCGTCTCGTTTCTCGTGCCTTTGTGCTACGGCGCCTGGCGATTCACGCTTTTCCACGCGATTTTCGGGCCTCTGCTGGCGGCGCGGCTCACCGGCAATGTGAACGAGGTGCCGGCCGTTTGGTGCCTGTTTTCGCTCGGTCTCGTGTTGATGGCCCTCAACCCGGTGTTTCGGCAGAATTTCGAATGGCGGCGGGCACGCGCGTCGAGCACGGCTTTCTAGAGGATCGGGCGTGACCCTTTCCAGCTTCGGATCCCGCATGACGAACCTCTTCCCGGCCATTCTTGCCTGCGCGCTTGTCGCGCCGACGGTTTCGAACGCCGCCGCGGCATGTGCGCCCGCGGAGCCGCCCGCCTCCTGGAGTTCGGAAAAAGAAGCCGCGCCAGCAAGCCCGCCAAACGACCCGAAATCCGTGAATCCGCTCACGCTCGTCATCTTCCGACATGCCGAAAAGCCTCTGGGAGACGATGGCGTAATGGTCGAGGATGGCAATCTGGGTCACGACGCCGAAAAACGCCTCTCGGGCCTCCCCGACAGTCTGCTGAGCCAGTTCGGTTGTCCGGATATGCTGGTGACAACCAATCCCTCGGGTAAAATGCTGAACAAGAAGACCGGGCGATATTTCAATTACGTCAGGCCGCTCGCGACGATCGCCCCGGTGTCTCGGCGCATCGACTTCCCGGTTTGGACGCCCTATGGCTACAAGGAAAGCGAGTATCTGGCGCGCGATCTCTTGAGCGACCACGCCTTTCTTCCTGATGAAAGCGGGAGACCGAAAACAATCTTCATTTCATGGGAACGCAATGCCGTCGGGAAGCTCTTCGATTATCTGAAAGACCTTGGAGGCCTCCGCTCGCTCTCCGGCGGAACTCTGACCGTCGATGGCGTTCAGACACGGTGCGAAGAGCCGAAAAAGTGGGCGCAATGCGATTTCGACTCGATCTGGCTGGTCCGGATCAAGGATGGCGCGATTTGTCTCACCGTCAAAAGCGAGGGGCTGAACTCCGAAAGTTTCCAGAGACGTTGCAAAGGCGCGGAAAGCACCACTGACAGCCAAAAACAATAGGCCGCGCCTCACGACCGGTCCCGGCGGTCTTGGCTGTTTCCGTTTCTGACTCTCGAACCTCGCTTCGAGAAAAATTCACTGTCGGCTCGAAAGCTCCCGCATCAAACCCGCGAGCGGCCTGAACGCGAAACGCACCTCATGGCGTCCCTCGGGGATGGCGACCGCGCGGAACATCGTATTGGCCCGCAGGATTTCGGCGTCTTCCCCGTCGCGCGTGGCGAACCACCAGGGGTGCCAGACGTCGTAGAGGACGAGCCACCCGCCACCGGGCGGCGCGTCGGCTTCGACGACGACCTCAGTATTGGCGTAGGAGAGAATCCGCGCCCGCGCGGCGTCGGGCGGCAGCCCCTTGCGCGAATGGCAGATCGGCGGCTCCTCCAGCAGCACGGTCTCGCGATAGTCGGCCTCGGGCCATTCGCCCGTCTTCTCCATGTCCTCGAAATCGACGTGAAGGGCGCAGGTTGCGACCATCACGCGCGGGAAGGCGCTCCTGTTTTCGTAGATGTGGACCTTGCCGATCCGGGTCAGCTCCGCGAAATCGCCGGGCTTGTAGCGCCTGTCGATCTCTTCGATCGGAACCCCGGTCGCGACGAAACGCAGGCCCAGCATGTCGGAGAGCGGGGAGCGATAGGCGGGATAGAGTTTTGAAAACTCGCGTTGTTCGGGAAGCGCCAGATGATCGCCGGCGCCGGTGGCGTCCTCCAGCAGTTTCAGGCGGATCGGATTGTAGCCGAGATCATGGTCGAGCCCATGGACGAGCGTGGCGTTCGGCCAGTGGAAGTCGATCGCCGCGAGCTCCACGCGGTCGCGCCGGTCGGGCGCGGCGGTCGCGGCGAGCCGCTCTTTCAGGAAGCCGATGACAGGGTCTCTGGAATCGGCGCGCAAAACGTCGAATTGCTCCGGCGGCAGCGCCGTCGATTCATTGGGGCCGTTGCTGAAAGCCAGATCGCCGGCCATGAGAGCGGCGACGGCGGCGAGGAGCGCGACGCCGCGCAGCCGCCCGGCGCCCGCCGAGAGAAGAAGAAGGACGGCGGCGGCCGCGAAGGCCGCGCCCATCGCCAACGGCGCCGCGGCTTGCGCGAGATGATCCTTCGAGGCCGCATGGACGGCGGCGAGCGCAAAGAGGCCGGCCAAGGCCGCCGCGAGCGGCAAGGGACTCGGCCGCGCCTCGCCGCGCTCGATCAACGTCAGCCCATAGCCGGCGAGGATCGCGAGGGCGAAGCCGAAAAGGAAGGTCGCGTCGGCCGGGCGGCGCCAGAGGTCGACGCCGGGGATGTGATAAAGGAGCGCGAAGGCCGGCGTGTAGCGGCCGAGGGCATAGAACGCGAAAAAGACCAGCGCGCCCGCGAAGAAACGCGCGTCCTTATCCGCGAAGAAGCGGCGCCCGAGCGCGGCGACGACGGCGGCGAGGGTCAGCGCGCCGGCGTAGACATCCGTCATGTTGCGGGCGAGGAAGAGATCGGCCTCGCCGTTGGGCGGTCCCCAGAAGGCCGCGAGCGGCCCATCCGTGCCGAACATGTTGGCGGACAGCAGCGTGAAGAAGGAGGCCGGCGGCAGCGACCCCTTGTGCGCGCCGTCGAGGCTGATCTCGGGCCGGTTGGAATGGGCGGCAAGTTCGAGCGTGAAGGCGAGCGGCGCGGCGAGGAGCGCCGCGCCGACGGCGGCGCCGGCAAGGAGCGGCGCGAGGGCGCTCTTCACGGGCGCCGCATCGGTTGCGATCCGGTGGAGCGCGTAAGCGGCGAGGAGGAGCAGACCGAGGAACGCGACCTGATCGCGCCCCAGCGCCATGAAGGCCGCGGCCGCCCCGGCGGCGGCGCCATAGGCGGCCGAGCGGCGGTCGAGCGCGCGCGCCAGCAGCCACAGCGTGACCGGGAGCCAGGAGAGGCTCATGATCTGACCCGTGTGCTGAAGGCGCCAGGCCGCCGAACCGCCGAAGGCGAAAGCGAGCGCCGAAAGCAGAGCCCCGGCCGCGCTCCACCCCCGATCGCGGACATAGGCGATGAGCGCCAGCCCGCCCATGATCAGCATGCCGAAGACGATTCCATCCTCGAGGATGAAGGAGGGCTCGGGAACGAGCGCCGCCGCAAGGAGGAAGAAGGGCGCAAAGATCAGCGACTGCGGATCGGCGATCTGCGGCATGCCGGCGAAGACGTTGGGCGTCCAGAAGGGCGACTGGCCCGAATGCAGCGCATGGGCCAGAAAGGCGAACTGCGGCTGGAAATGCGCCTTGGCGTCCCAGGGGATGGTGACGCGGCCCGAGAGCCAGGGAAAAGCGAGCAGCAGCGCGCAGGCGACGAAGAGCGCGGCGGCAAGCGCATAGGGCTCGTCTCGCGCATCGAGCTTCCGGGAAGGGATCGTCCTCATGCCCGCGCTTCTAGCGCCTCCGCGCCGCGGCGCAAAATGGCCCCCTCAGCGCGGGACGGGGAAGAGACGCGTCCCCGTGGTCACGACGAGTTGGCGCCAGTCGCAGGGATCGACCGGATGGCCGCCGGTGAATTCGCCAAAGGCGGGCAACACGATTTCCCGGCCGCGCAGGCAATAACAGGGGAGCCGCAGCCTGTCGCGGCCGGGCCCCGACAGCCGCGCGACGGGATGAAGATGGCCGGCGAGGATCGTCGGGCCATCCTCGGCGCCCGACACGCGGGCCTCATGCCAGCCCTCGACGCCGTCGAGGGCGAAAGGCTCGTCGACGCTCGTAAAGCCGCATTCGGCCGGCGCGTCGCCGGCCTGTGCGTCGTGATTGCCGCGCACGACGATGCAGTCGAGATCGGCGCGCGCCTCCCGCCACCCGCGCAATTGCGCGAAAAGGCCGGCGTTCCGCCCGAGGCGTCCGTGCAGAAAATCGCCGAGCACGACGAGGCGGCGCGCCGCATGGGCGTCGGCGAGCGCGCCGAGACGGGCGAGATTCTCCTGCGTCGTGCCGCGCGGCACGGGCTGGCCGAGCGCGCGAAAGCTCGCCGCCTTGCCGAGATGCAGATCGGCGATCCAGAGCGTTCGCGTCTCCGCCTGCCACACGGCGCGCTGCGGCAGCAAGACGAGGCCGCGATGTCGGTAGGACGCCGCGTCCGGGTTCATGCGTCGGCGGCGGAATTGAGCTGCGCGAGCAGGCGCTCGATGCGCGCGTTGAAGCTTTCCGTGCTCAGACTCTCGCGGAAGCGTTCGGCGACGAGCGGAAAGGCGAGCGGCGAGCAGCGCTTCAGCGCCACGCAATCGAGGCGCCGCGCATTCATTCTCACGAGCGCCTCATGCAGTCGCTTCACCTCGAGTTCGTCCTCCAGAAGCTCCCGCTCGGCCTGTTTCAGCAGGCCGTTCTCGGGATCATATTTGCGAAAGACGTCGTAGAACAGGCTGGAGGACGCCTGCAACTGTCGCGCGCTCTTGCGTTCGCCCGGATAGCCCGTCGTCACGAGGCCGGCGATCTGGGCGATGTCGCGGAAGCGGCGGCGGGCGAGTTCGGCGGCGTTGAGGCTCTCGATCACATCGTGGCGCGTCTCGTCCAGGCCAGGGGCGGCGATGAGGCGCGGCAGTTCGGCCGCCCAGTCGCGCGCGGAGGCGCTCAGCAGTTCGAAGCCGTAATCGTTCACGGCGATCGAGAAGGTGCCCGGCGCGATCGTCGCCGCGCGCCAGGCGAGGAGGCTCGCCAGTCCCAGATGCGCGTTGCGTCCGGCGAAGGGATAAAGAAAGAGATGCCAGCCTTCGCGCGATTTCAGCGTCTCGGCGAGCAGCGTGCGCGGCGTCGGCAGCGCGGACCAGCGTTGCTGCAATCGGATGAGCGGTTCGGCCGCGCGCAGTTCGGGCGACGACATGTCGCCCTCGGCGGCGCGCGCGAAGGTCTCGACCATTTCGTCGGCGAGCGTCGTCGACAAAGGCATGCGCCCCCCCATCCAGCGCGGCGTGGCGCCGCCGCCCGTCGCCTTTTTGACGAAAGCGGTGAGATCGCGCACGCTCACGAGCGCCAGCAGGCGCCCGGCGAACCAGAATTTGTCGCCGGGCTTCATGCGCGCGACGAAACTCTCCTCGACGGTCCCGAGCTTCTGCCCGCGCGGAAAATATTGCACGACCATGCTCGCATCGGAGACGATGGCGCCGATGTTGAGGCGATGGCGCAGGGCCAGTCTTTTATCGCGCGTGCGCCACACGCCGTCAGGGTCGGGCGCGACTCGCCGGTAATCGGGATAGGCGCGCAGCGTCGGGCCGCCCTGCCGGACGAAATCGAGGCACCAGCGCCAGCTTTCTTCGGAAAGAGATTCATAAGCGACGGTGTCGCGCACTTCCTCGACGAGGTCGTCTGGCCGAAAGCCGCCGCCGAGGCCGATGGTCACGAGATGCTGCGCCAGCACGTCGAGCGGCGCGGAAGGCGAGACGCGGCTTTCGATGCGGCCCTTGCGGATCGCGGCCTGCGCCGCGGCGGATTCGACGAGTTCGAGACTGTGGCTCGGGACCAGCGTCACTCGCGAGACGCGGCCCGGCGCGTGGCCGCTGCGGCCGGCGCGCTGAAGAAGACGCGCGACGCCTTTGGGCGAGCCGATTTGCAGCACGCGTTCGACGGGCAGAAAATCGACGCCGAGATCGAGGCTCGACGTGCAGACGACCGCCTTCAGATCGCCGACCTTGAGCGCGCGCTCCGTCGCGTCGCGCTCTTCCTGTGCAAGCGAGCCATGATGGAGTGCGATGCAGCCCTCCCAGTCGGGGCGCAGACGCAAGAGCTGTTGAAGCCACAGTTCCGCCTGCGAGCGTGTATTGGTGAAAAGTAGCGTGCTTTTGTGCGCCTCGATCTCGGAGACGACTCTCGGCGCCATTTTGAGGCCGAGATGGCCCGCCCAGGGGAAGCGTTCCGGCGCCTCGGGAATGAGCGTGTCGATGACGAGCTTTTTCTCGAGCCGCGCCTCGACGAGCGCGCCCGCGCCGCGCGGCCCGAGCAGCGCGCGCTTTGCTCCTTCGAGATCGCCGAGCGTCGCCGACATGCCCCAGGTGACGACGCCGGGGCGCCAGCGGCGCAGGCGCGCCAGCGCGAGCTGCGTCTGCACGCCGCGCTTGTTTCCCAGAAGCTCGTGCCATTCGTCGACGACGACGACGCGCAGCGCCGAGAAATAGTCGCGCGCATTTTCGCGCGAGAGCAGCAGCGACAGGCTTTCGGGCGTGGTGACGAGCAGGCGCGGCGGCTTGCGGGCTTGCGCGGCGCGCTGGCTCGACGATGTGTCGCCGGTGCGCATGCCGAGCGTCCAGCGCGGCGCCGTCGGGTCGAGCGCCTCCAGGGCGGAAAACGCCTCGGTCAGCGCGCGCATGGTGTCGGCGGCCAGCGCGCGCATGGGCGTCACCCAAAGCAGAGTCAGCCCTTGCGGCGCTTCTCGCTCAAGCGCCTGCCAGGCGCCGAGCGCGACGGCGAGCGTCTTGCCCGCGCCGGTCGTCGCGTGCAGAAGGCCGCCCTCCCCCGCCGCCATGCGCGCCCAGACTTCTTTTTGAAAGTCGAAGGGCCGCCAGCCGCGCGCCTCGAAGAATCGCGCGATGGCGCGCCCCTGATCAACCCGCTCGAGCATGGGGCCCCGGCAGAAGTTCGCGAAGGCTTTGCAGCGTGTCGGCCTCCTCGACGGGCTTGTCGAGCCGCCAGCGCAACATGCGCGGGAATCGCACCGCGACGCCGCTTCTGTGCCGCTTGCTTTCCGCGATGCCCTCGAAGCCGAGTTCGAAGACAAGCGTGGGCGTCACGCTGCGCACAGGGCCGAAGGTTTCGACCGTGGTCTTGCGGATGATGGCGTCGACGGCGCGCATTTCCTTGTCGGTCAGGCCCGAATAAGCCTTGGCGAAGGGAACGAGCCTGCGCTCGGGCGCGCCCGGAGGATCGCTCCACACCGCGAACGTATAATCGCTGTAGACGCCGGCGCGCCGCCCGTGGCCGCGCTGCGCGTAGATCAGCACGGCGTCGACGCTCATCGGATCGAGCTTCCATTTCCACCAGACGTTCTCGCGATCCGAGCCCTTGCGGCGGCCAATGCCATAGGCGCCCGCGCGCGCTTTCAAAATCATGCCCTCGACGCCGAGCGCGCGGGCGTCCTCGCGTCGCGCATGAAGCGAGGGCCAGTCCGGCGCGGCAAGCTCCGGACTCAGCCGCAGCGGCAGCGCGGCGCCGAAACCCCGCGCGCGCGACAGCGCGTCGGCGACGAGGGCTTCGAGCTTCGCGCGCCGCTCGACTTGCGGTCCGGCGCGCAGATCGGCGCCGTCCTGTTCGAGAAGATCGTAAGCGATGAAGGCGACTGGCAGGTCGCGCCGCATTTTCGCGCTCACGACCTTGCGTCCCAATCTCTGCTGAAGGAGCGCGAAGGGCTGGAGACCGGATAGATCCTGCGGCGAAGCGGCGCCCTCGGCGCGCATCACGACCAATTCGCCGTCGAGCGCCACGCCGTCGGCAAGCCAGCGGGCGAGTTCCGCAAGCTCGGGATAGGAGTCGGTCACGAGCTCCTCGCCCCGCGACCAAAGCGCGAAGCCGCCGCCGCGCTGGACATATTGAGCGCGAATGCCGTCGAATTTCCATTCGACGATCCAGTCGCGGACCGGCCCGAGCGCCTCGGCCATCTCCTCGACCGGCCGCTGAAAGGGATGGGCGAGATAGAAGGGATAGGGCCGGCCTTCCTCGAGCGCGGCGTCTTCGTCCGCGCTGGCGGGCGCGGTCAGCGCGGCGAAATCCGTGGCGCCGGGCGCGCGGCCCGCCTGCGTATAGCCCATCATGCGCTGCGCCATGCGCGTCTGATCGACGCCGGCTGCGAGGGCGAGCGCCTGCGTGACCTGCAGGCGCGAGACGCCGACGCGCAATTCGCCGGTGATCAGCTTGAAGAAAACGAGGCGCTCCGGCTGCGGCAAGGCGCGCGTCCATTGGCGCAGACGCGCGTATTTCTCGTCATCGGGCGCCGCCCGCAAGGGCAGAAGGCGCGCGCGCATCCAGCTGTCGAGCGAAACCTCCTCGGCGGCGGCGGCAAGCGGCAGCAGCAGCGCCAATGTCTCCGCGAGATCGCCGACGGCCTGATAACATTCGTCGAACAGCCATTCGGGAAGCGCCGCCTCTTCCTGCGCCAGGCGGCGGAGAAGCTTCGTCGGCGCGAGCTGGCGCGGCTTGCCGCCGGCCAGAAAATACACCGCCCAGGCGGCGCTCGCATGTTGCGCGGGATCGTTCATCGCGGCGCCGAGGTAATCCGCGAGCGCCTGCTGCTTTCGCTTGATGGCGGTCGCGGCGTCGAGGGCGCGATAGAGCGCGGCGAAGGCCCTCACGGGGCCTCCCGCGCGTCGTCGGCGGCGCTCTCGGCTTCCTCCTCCCCATATTCCGTATGCATCATGCGCGCGTCGAGCCCGGTCTCGCGCAGATAACGGGTGAGCGCGCCGGCCGCGCCATGGGTGACATGGATGCGCGCGGCGCCTGTCGCCTTTATCGCCGCGAGGAGCCCCGGCCAGTCGGCGTGATCGGACAAGGGGAAGCCCTGATCGAAGCCGCGCCGGCGCCGATTGCCGCGGATCTGCATCCAGCCGCTCGCGAAAGCGTCCGAATACTCGCCGAAGCGGCGCGTCCAGGCGGTCCCCGCGGTCGAGGGGGGCGCGATGACGAGCGCGCGGGCGAAGGCGTCCTTGCCGGACATCTGCGAGACGAGCCGCGTCGGCGGTAGCGCGACGCCCTGCCGGCGATAGATGTCGTTGATCGGCTCGACGGCGCCATGCGCGACGATCGGTCCGATCGCGGGATCGACATGGGCGAGCAGGCGCTGCGCCTTTCCCAGTCCATAGGCGAACATCACGCTGGCGCGCCCGGCCTCCGCATTCTCGCGCCACCACGCGTTGACGTCGGCCATGATCTCGTGCTGCGGCCGCCAGCGATAGATCGGCAGGCCGAAGGTCGACTCGGTGATGAAGACATGACAGCGCATCGGCTCGAAGGGCGCGCTCACCCCGTCCGGCTCGGTCTTATAGTCCCCCGAGGCGACCCAGACCTCGCCGCCGCATTCGACGCGCACCTGCGCCGAGCCCAGCACATGGCCGGCGGGATGGAGCGACACCGCGACGCCGTTGATCTCGATTCGCTCGCCGTAGTCGAGCGTCTCGATGGAGATGTCGCCCAGGCGCCTGAGCAGAATGGGCGCGCAGTCGCGATGGCAGAGATAGCGCGCCGAACCCCGGCGCGCATGGTCCGAATGGCCATGGGTGACGACCGCGCGCGCGACCGGCCGCCAGGGGTCGATGTGGAAATCGCCTTGCGGGCAATAGAGGCCCTGCGGCGTTGCGGTGATGAGATCCATCCAGGCGCTGCGATATGGTGTCTGGCTCTCAAGATGGGTTTTCGCGAAAAGCGCGGCAAGGCGCCGCCGCGGACCGATGGCGCCGTGTTTGCGAGGGTGTGCAGGGGAAGCGCGGGCGCGGAGCGCAGGCAGATGGATTTCTCTCTCAAAGAGGAAGGCGTCGATTTCGGCGCCCTTCCAGGCCCGGTCGACATGCTCTTGCGGCAGGGCGTCGTCGCCTGCCAAAGCGACAGGCTGCGCGCCGACCGCCTGTTCAGACAGGCGCTCGACCTCGCCCCGGAGGCCCTGCCCGCCTATTTTTGTCTGTATCGAGTCCACGCCTCCATGGGCAATCTCGACGCCGCCCGGGCCGCGGCGCGCGATGGGCTGCGGGAGGCGGCGCGGCAGGCGGGCTGGCCCGCCGATCCCCGCCGCTGGCCACAGAGCCAGTCCCCGACGGAGGGGCCAGCCCGTTTCGCGCTGTCCACGCTCCAGGCGCTGGCGCACATCGAGCTGACGCGCGGCGACCGCGAGGCGGCGCAGGCGCTGTTCGACATTCTCGCCGCCGTCGACCCGGCGGGACGCGTCGGGCGGCCCGCGAGCTCCACAAGCGCCGATGCCGCGGTGACCGCCGTTTGGGACTGAATGTCTCAAAAGCGACGGGCGCGGCGTCAGGCTTTCGCCTATATGAGTAGTCGACCCGCCACGCGGGACCGATCCTGTCAACGCCAGCCAGAAGGCCCTCGCTTGAACGCCTTTGCGGCAAGCGCGCCGTCCGCCGCGCCTGCGCCTCTCGCGCCGCTGCTCCGCGTCGTCGGCCTGCGCAAATCCTATCCGACGCCGCAGGGCCCGCTGCCCGTGCTCGCCGGCGTCGACCTCATGCTTCGCCCCGGCGAGACGCTCGCGCTGATGGGCGAGTCGGGAAGCGGCAAGAGCACGTTGCTGCATCTCGTCGGCGCGCTGGACCATGCCGACGGCGGCGAGATCTTCCTGAATGGCTGCGACATCGGCCGGCTCCCGGAAGCCGCCCGCGCCGCGCTGCGCCGGGAGACGATCGGCGTCGTCTTTCAGCAGTTCAATCTCATTGCGAGCCTCACGGTCGCCGAGAACCTCGCCTTTCAGGCGAGACTCGCCGGAAGCTTCGATCCCCTCTGGCAGGCGCGCCTCACCGCGCGTCTGGGCCTTGCGGCGCTCGCCTCCCGCTATCCCGAGGAACTGTCCGGCGGCCAGCAGCAGCGCGTCGCCGTCGGCCGGGCGCTCGCCGTGCGGCCCAAGCTCCTTCTCGCCGACGAGCCGACCGGCAATCTCGACGAAGCGGCGGGCGACGCGGTTCTGGCGCTGACGCTGGAACTTGTCGCGGAGACGGGCTGCGCCTTCCTCATGGTCACCCACAGCGCCCGGCTCGCGGCGCGCCTGGAGCGCCGGCTGATTCTCGAAGCGGGGGCGCTCCTGTCGGCATGAGAGAGGCGCTCTACACTTTCATCGCGCTCATGAGCCATTGGCGCCGCCACAAGGCCAATCTGGCGACGCTCGTTCTGGGCCTCGCCATCGCCACGGCCTTGTGGAGCGGCGTGCAGGCGCTCAACCAGCAGGCGCGCAAGAGCTACGACAGCGCGGCGCGCATCTTTTCCGGGGGCGAGACCCAAAATCTCGTGGCCGCGCGCGGCGGTCTTTTCCCTCAGTCGCTCTTCGTCGACCTCAGACGCGCGGGCGTGAAGGTTTCGCCCGCGCTCGAGGGCGCGGTGCGCATCGGCGAAAAAAGCCTCCGCCTCGTCGGCGTCGAGCCGCTGACGCTGCCGCAATCGACGCCGCTCGCGCCGCTGCGCGACAATGACGAAGCCAAAAACATCCTCGCCGGCGACGGCCGCGCCTTTGCGCGCGCGGAAACCTTGCGCGCGCTGCATCTGGTGGAAGGCGAGCGGGCCGCGACGGAACGGGGCTTTCAGCTGCCGCCGGCCTACGCCATGGAGGCGGCGCCGCCGGGCGCGATGATCGTCGATATCGGCGTCGCGCAAAAGGCGCTCGACAGGCCGCAGCGCCTCTCGCGCCTGCTCGTCTCGCCCGAAACGCCGATCGACGCGGCGCGCCTGCGCGACATCGCCGGAGACGCGCTGCGCCTCGTCGAGCCCGAAGAGGAGGGCGACCTCTCGCGCCTCACCGACAGTTTCCACCTGAATCTGACCGCCTTCGGCCTGCTCGCCTTTCTCGTCGGCTTCTTCATCGTTGCCGCCTCTTTCGGCCTCGCCTTCGAGCAGCGCCTGCCCATGGTGCGCACGCTGCGCGCGCTCGGCGTCTCGGCGCGCGCGCTGGCCGCGGCGCTCTTCTGCGAGCTCCTGCTCTTCACGCTGCTTGCCGGCGGGCTCGGCGTTTTGGGCGGCTATCTGATCGCGGCGGCGCTGCTGCCCGACGTCTCCGCCAGTCTCGAGGGGCTCTATGGCGCGGCGCTCTCCGGCGAGCTGTCGCTCGGCGCGCGCTTCTGGCTTTCGGGCCTCGCCATGGCCGGGGCCGGCGCGCTGCTCGCGGCGGGAAGCGGCCTTGCGAAAACCCTGCGCCTGCCCGTGCTCTCCGTGGCGCGGCCCATCGCCTGGCGCGCGGCGCATCGACGCTATCTTTGGCGCCAGGGGGCGCTGGCGGCGCTGGCGCTGGTCGGCGCCCTCGTCGCGGGTCACGCGACCGAGGGGCTGCTGATGGGCTTTCTGGTCATCGCGGCGGCCCTGCTCGGCGCCGCGCTCCTCTTGCCGCTCGCTCTCGCCGCGCTGCTTTCGCTCGGCGAAGGCGTCGCGTCGCGCCCGCTCGCGCGCTGGTTCTTCGCCGATGGCGGCCGGGAAATCGCCGGCCTGTCGCTGGCGCTGAAGGCGCTGCTCCTCGCGCTCGCCGCCAATATCGGCGTCGGCGGCATGGTCGAGGGCTTTCGCTTGACCTTCACGGACTGGCTCGACGCGCGCCTGACTGCTGAAGTCTATTACGAGGCCGTAACGCCCGCCGACGCCGCCGATATCGAAGCCTGGGCGAAGTCGCGGCCCGAGATTTTTGCCGTGCTCCCCGTCTGGCGCGCCCGAACGCGCCTCTCCGACTGGCCGGTGGAGATCATCGGCATGGCTGCGCACGAGACCTATGCGGCGCATTTCCCGCTGCTCGAGGGCGGCGCGGACGCCTGGCGCGCGCTTCACGCGCAAGACGCTGCACTCATCAGCGAACAGCTCGCGCGCCGGCTCGGGGTCGGCGTCGGCGCGACGCTCGCCATTCCGACTGAGACCGACGCCTGGCGCGCCCGCATCGTGGGCATCTTCCCCGACTATGGCAATCCGCGCGGCCAGCTGCGTCTCGATCACGCGCGTCTCGCGCAGCATTTCAGCGACGCGTCCCGCGTCCATTACGCGCTGCGCGTCGCTCCCGCCGACGTCCCGCAGGTCATGGAGGCCATGCGCGCCCGCTTCGGCGCGCGGATCGCGCGGCTCGTCGACAACGCCGAAGTGAAGAAGATATCGACAGACATCTTCGAACGCACCTTCACGGTGACCGCGGCGCTCGATACGCTGACGCTGCTCGTCGCGGCCGTGGCGCTGTTTTCCAGCCTGCTGACGCTCAGCAGCCTGCGCCTCGCGCAGATCGCGCCGGTCTGGGCCATCGGCGTGACGCGCCGCCGGCTCGCCGGGATGGAGCTGTTGCGCATCCTGCTCTTTGCGGCGGGCGCGGCGCTTGTCGCCATTCCCCTCGGCCTCTTCATGACATGGGCGCTGGTCGACGTCGTCAATGTCGCCGCTTTCGGCTGGCGGCTGCCGCTGCATGTCTTCCCCGCGCACTGGGCGCAGGTCTTCATCGTCGCATTGCTCACGGCCTTCTGCGCCGCGCTGGTCCCCACCCTGCGGCTCGCCCGCAGCGCGCCCGTCGATCTCCTCAAGGTCTTCGCCAATGAACGGTAAGAGCCTTGCCCTTCTCGGCCTGCTGCTGCCGGCGCTGGCGCAGGCGCAGGGCTATGGCGGCCTGGCGGCGCCCGCGCCCGGCTTCGAGGCGCCGAAGCCGGGAACGCCCATCGTCTTTCCGAAGGACCACGGTCCCCATCCGAGCTTTCGCACGGAATGGTGGTATCTCACCGCCAATCTGAAAGGCGCCGACGGCGCGCAATACGGCGTGCAATGGACGCTCTTCCGGCATGCGCTGGAGCCCGGCGACGGCAAGGGCTGGGATGACCGAAACGTCTTCATGGCCCATGCCGCGGCCACGAGCGCGGCGCGGCACGACTTCGCCCAAACCATGGCGCGCGGCGGCGTCGGCCAGGCGGGCGTGATGGCCGCGCCCTTCTCGGCGCAGATCGACGACTGGTTTTTCACCGCGAAGGACGAGAATTTCACGAGCGCGCGCGTCTTCGCGCAAGGGCCGCATTTCTCCTACAGGCTCGATCTGACGCGCCAGGGGCCCTTCGTCCTCCAGGGCGACGCCGGTTTCAGCCTCAAATCGACCGCCGGGCAGGCGTCGCATTATTACAGCGCGCCCTTCCTCGCGGTGGAGGGGACGCTGGCTTTCGACGGGCGCGACATCCGCGTCGCGGGTCGCGCCTGGATGGACCGCGAATGGAGCAGCCAATCGCTCGCGCCCGATCAGAAGGGCTGGGACTGGTTCTCGCTCCATCTCGCAAGCGGCGACAAGGCGATGATCTACCGATTGCGCGGGGCGCGGACCTATCTTTCCGGCAACTGGATCGCTCCCGACGGAACGACGAGCGTGCTCGCGGGCGACGATATTTCCCTGACCCCTCTCGACCATGTCGCAATCGACGGCAAATCCCTGCCGATCCGCTGGCGCCTGCGCGTCAAGAGCCGGGGATTGGACGTCGAGACGGCGCCGCTCAATCCGAAAAGCTGGATGGGAACGGCGCTCTCCTATTGGGAGGGGCCGATTGCGCTTGCCGGCTCGCAGCGCGGCGAGGGCTATCTGGAAATGACCGGCTACTGATCGGGGGCCAGCCAATTAACAGGCCGCTTCGCCTTGCAAAAGACAAAGCGCGACTCGAAGATCGGTCCGGAGGTTTTTCAAATGAGGGTCCTGTTATTGCTCGCGCCGCTGTGTGCGAGCCCGCTTATCGCTAGCGTCGCCACGGCGGCAGAGACGCGTGCGCCGCGGCCGCCGATGTTCATCGCTCCCGAGCCTGCGCCCGCATGGTCGGGCCTTTATGTGGGCCTCGGCGCCGGGCTCTCGTTTGCTGAGCGAAAAACTGCAACTTCTTTCTATCAGAACGCGGCGCCGCAGTTTGCGTCGGTCCCGACGGGCGTGTTTGCAGGATTTTCGACGATCGGCGCGACAGGATGGAAACCGCCGGCGACAAACTTCTCGGCCGGTGCGCAATTCGGCTACAACTACAAAGTAAACGAGCGTCTCGTGCTCGGCGTCGAAGCGGACATTCAGGGCGCGCGCTTCTGAACGCTTTCATCCCTCGAGGGAACGACGTAAATATTGTCGAGATCGAGAAGCCTGCCTCTGGCTCGCTTTTTCTATTCCCGGCGGCTTGCGGGAGATCGCGCGCGAGTCGTCCTCCTTTGAAAGGCGCGCCGTCTCCATGAGCCCCTTGTCCATCAGCCTGGTTGCTTTTCTCTGTATTTTCGGGGCCGCAATCGCGGGAATATTTTTGAAGGAACATCTCCCAGACCATTTTCTGAGCGAGGAATCTCGGACGATCATAAAGGCGGCGAGAGGCGTCGTCGTCGGCCTCGCGGCCTTGACGCTCGGTCTTCTCATCGCCACCGCGAAAGGCTCCTTCGACCTCAAGGAGACGGAACTCAAGGACGCCGCGGCGAAAATGATCGCCCTGAGTCACCTCCTGCACAAATATGGAAACCAAGCGGAAAAGGCGCAGGCGTCGCTCCGTCGGGTGGCGCGCGGCGGCATCGAGGTCATCGAAAAAACGGCCAGGAGCGGCCTGCATGCAGACGACGTGAAAGGCACGACCATCGACGATCTGCTGACCGACCTGATCGCGCTCCCCGAGCAGAACGCCAGCCAGACATGGGTCAAGAACAGCGCCCTTTCGCTTGGAAACGAAATTGCGACATCGCGCTGGAAAATCTACCAGCGCTCTTCCAGCACGGTTTCTCCGCTGTTTCTCGCGGTTCTCGTCTTCTGGCTGATGACCATATTTTTTAGCCTCGGCCTCATTTCTCCCTTCAATGCGGCAGTCGTCTCGGCGCTCTTCACGGCGTCGCTGTCCATGACGGGAGCGATCCTCCTCACGCTGGAACTGGACCAGCCTTACGGCGGCCTCATCAAGATGACGACCGAGCCTTTGAAGATGGCGCTACAGCAGTTCAAGTGAACGGAGTCTGCCCGAGCCCCGGCCCATGTCGCTGCTTTACATTAGCGGTCGCACAAATCTCGTGTTGCGCCGCAGCGTCATTGCAATGGTGTCACAAAAGCGCAACGTGGCGCCAAAAATAAAGCAACTGGAGCAGTTTTCACTCGCGCGCATCTTGATCGATCGCCAAGTTGGCGCGACGTTATGTCATAGGTTTTGTAATTGCATCGCCGGTTTCGGCGAGGAGGCGCGTGATGAAGAAAAATCATCCGGGAGATCGGGATCCGATCAAGGAATTCTTGCAGAGCCTCGCCCCGACGCAAGCCTTTTCGCAGGCGGCCCTCGTCAAATGCGGCTTGCCGGCGCGGGCGCGCCCGGGGCTTTCTGAAAAAACCCGACTGGGCGACGCCCGGCGGCTCCTCATCGGCTGCCGGGCGAACTGATTTCTTATCGATCGACGCGGATCCGCTCGGGGCTCGCAGCGCGAAACGCGAGTTTTCGGATCGGCGGTTCGATGATTTCTTGCCGATGATTTCTTGCCATTGCCGTCGGCGCCTGCTCTCGGATAGGGTCGAAACTCTCCCTATTCCGAAATCATTTCGAAATGATCGGCATGACGCACCGCAGGATCGCCGCAATCGCCCTTGGGGCGTCATTGTTTTTCGTGTTCCCGTCCGCCGCGCAAGAAGCGCCCTCTAGCGGCGACATCGCGCCGAACGCCGCGTCCGTCCCGCCGCACAACGTCAAACAACGCGCCCGCAGCAGGGGCGAAAGAAGCGCCGCCGCAAAGACCAGTCCCAAAAATGAGGCACCAGAAGGCGCTTATATCGAAGCCCTGGCGAATGGGGGGTACGACGTCACATGGCCAGACGGCTGTGTGGCGCGCTATGACAAGCAAGGGCGGCCATTCAATTACAGCGAAGCTTGCGATGAACCGAAGGCCGCCGAGTCCCAGCTGATCGTCGACTCCTACAGGCGATGACCATGAGCATATGGCTGTTACGTTCACGCCAGGGAGCTCGATCGTTTCGCTGACGCCTGTGTGCGCGAGACGTGGGTAGGGACAATCCGATATCGGAAGTTGTAAAAGGTGGAAGGCGGCCGGACTGGTTCTCGGTCGCGGCTTAGTTTATGAGATCGAGCGGGCGCCGATGATTTCGACAGCGGCCCTGGCGAGAGGACCCATGCCCAAGGCGCGGCTGCTTGCTGGGCGGGCGTCGAACGGCCGTTTTGGATGAAGGATTGGGCTGGGCTCCAGCCTGCCGCCGCGAAAGGCGCGGATTGGCCGAGATGCACGCTGGCGAGCACGGCCGGCTGTGCAGCTCCCGCAAAGGAAAAAATCAGAGCGATGGCGCGCCGCAGGGCGGCGGTGACGTCGCAGAGTGACAAGGAGTGAGGCATGAAAACAGATACACGCAATCTTCTCGCCACGACGGCGGCGATCTGGCTCGCGGGCGCGGGCGTTTATTATGTCGGCAACTCTCTGACCGAGAGCAAGGCGCCCCACCATGAAGCGTCCGGCGAGGAATCGAGGCATGCCGCGGCGCCCGCGCCCGCCTCCGAACCCGCCGCCTCGAGCCAGCAGGCGAGCGCCCCCGCCCCGCAAGCGGCCGCTCCCGCCGTCGCCTCTGCCGCCGCCTCTTCGTCCTCCGACGAGTTGCTCGCGCT
>RXIY01000011.1 GCA_003963405.1 Hyphomicrobiales bacterium | reverse complement strand
GCGCAGGGCTTCTTCCGCCATCTCGCCTTCTGGGGCCATATGATCGCAAGCGACGGATGGCGCACGCTGCTCGGCCACGGCTTTGGCGCGGCGACCTGGGGGATGCTGGGCGGCTATCTGCCACCGATGACGCCGCGCAGCCTCGTCTTCCAGATCTGGTTCGACCTCGGCGCGGTGGGCGCGGCGGCGCTGGCGCTGGTGCTCGCGCGGGCCAGTCTGGCGGTGGGCGAGGCGCGGCCCGCCCTCGCGCCTTTCCTGCTCGGGGGGCTGGGCGCCGGCTTCGTCATCTGCCTGCTCGGCCCCGCCGCCGAGCAGCTCTGGTGGCTGACCCTCGCGGGGCTCGACGCCATCGCCTTCGCTCTGGTAATGCGCGGCCAGTTCCGCAAGCGCCGGCCGGTTCTGCCGATCGGCCTCGGCGCCGCCCCGGCGGACGACGCCGCCTGACGAGAGAAGACATTGGCCGAATATCCTTCGCTGACTTCCGCGGTCGAGCCGCTTTCGCTCGGCCAGCCGGTCGTCGCCGGCGCCTGGCTCGGCGACACGCCCGCCTTCGCGCTCGCCGACGGCGCCATTCGTCTCGGCGAGGCCGAGGAGAACCGCCTCGCGACGGCGCACCCGGACGCCGCGATCCTGGTCGCGACGAGCGACGGGCGCCGCCTGATCACCGGCGGCGACGACGGGCGCGTCGTCGCCACCACTGCGGCGGGGGAGAGTGAGACGCTCGCCGACGAAAAGGGCAAATGGATCGACGCGGTCGCGACCCATGAGGGCGCCGTGGCCTGGTCGGCGGGGCGCAACGTCCGCGCCCGCTCGGCCAAGGGCGAGGTCAAGTCGCTCGACCTGCCCTCGACCTGCCGGGGCCTCGCCTTCCTTCCCAAGGGCTACCGCCTCGCCGCCGCCCATTACAATGGCGCGACGCTGTGGTTCCCCAACGCCGGCAAGCCCGAGCTCCTGACCTGGAGCGGCTCGCATCTCGACGCGACGATCTCGCCGGACGGCCGCTTCCTCATCACCTCCATGCAGGAGAACACGCTGCACGGCTGGCGCCTCGCCGACGCCAAGCACATGCGCATGGCCGGCTATCCGGGCAAGACGCGCAGCCTGTCCTGGTCCTTCGACGGCAAATGGCTCGCGACCTCGGGGGCCGACGCCTGCATCATCTGGCCCTTCACGGGCAAGGACGGGCCGATGGGACAGGCCCCGCGCGAGTGCGGGGTGCGCGCCAATGTGCCGGTCACGCGCGTCGCCTTCCACCCCGGCGCGCTGGTCGTCGCCATCGGCTTCGACGACGGGCTCGTGATGCTTGCCCGAATCACCGACGGGTCGGAAATTCTCATCCGCAAACCCGCCGAGGAGTCGAAAAACGCCCGCATCAGCGCCCTCGCCTGGGACGCCAAGGGCGCGCGGCTGCTCTTTGGGGCGGAAAATGGCGAGGCCGGCCTGCTCACCCTGCCCAAAGGGTAACGTCAGGGCCGCCAGAGAATTTCGCCGATTCGCTCATCAGGCCAGACCAGAACGGCCGCCTTCGACCGCAACGCCTTGGCGCTCGCCGTACGGGGCTCCTCGAAATAGCGGCGCATGGCGGCCGTCGGCGTCTCGTCCGTCCAGGCGGCGATGTCGCGCCACAGCACATCCACGCGCCGCCCCGAATATTTCGCCGGATCGAGCGGGCTGCGCCCGAATTTTGAAGGCCCGAAATCCGCCGTGAAAGGCTTGCGGTTCCACAGGGACGCGCCCGCCGGGCGCGCGAAAAAGGCCCAGAGGTCGAAATCGTGGACGCCCGCGCTTTCATCCGGGCGGAGAAAGTGATCGGCGGCGCCCTGGCACAGGCAGAGGCCGAGAAGCCGCCCCTCGTAAAGCGCGCGCTTCGCGGGATGTCGCAGGAAGGCGGCGTCGATACGGGCGCGCGCGATGGCCGCGAGCCGGCGCAGGTCGACGATCTCGATCGTCTCGAAACTGCGCGCGCCGAGAGGCGCCCTGCTCATGTCGTTGTGACGTCCACTCCGGCCGCCTCCCCTGGAACGCCCGCCGCCCTCGCGGGGTTGGAAGTCAGTCTTCAACCGGCGACACATCGGGCCCGAGCCATGACCAATAAAGCTGAAAGCGATCCGCATCGCCACGTCCGCGACATGTCCATGCATCTTCAGGAGACGATCGACCGCCTGCGGGAGGACATAGACAGGGTCGACGAGCCGCAGCTCAAGGCGATGTTCGAGACCTCGGCGGAGGTGTTGTGCGGCCTCAAAAAGGCCTATAGCGACTACGAACAGAAGAAGGAAAGCGCCTGGCCGGGCGGGAAAGAGCTGCACAGCTGAGGCCGCGACAGCAAGGGCGGAGGCGGTTTGACGAAAATCCCCAAGCTCCTGTCGATCGCGGGCTCCGACCCTTCCGGCGGGGCCGGCGCGCAGGCGGATCTGAAAACCTTTTCCGCTTTTGGCTGCTACGGCATGGCGGCGATCACCGCCCTGACCGCGCAGAACACGCGGGGGGTGACGGCGGCCTGGCCCTTGGCCCCTGACATCGTGGCCGCCCAGATTTCCGCCGTCATGTCCGACATTCCGCCCGACGCAATCAAGATCGGCATGGTCGCGACCCCGGAGATCGCCGCCGCCGTCGCCACGGCGCTGGGCGAGGGGCCGCGCAATGTGGTGCTGGACCCCGTGCTGGTTCCGACCCAGGGCGCAAGCCTCGCCGCGCCGGGGCTGGAGCGCGCCCTGATCGTGACGCTGCTCCCCCTCGCCCGGCTCGTGACGCCCAATGTCTTCGAGGCGGCGGCGCTCACCGACACCCCTTTGGCGCGCGGCGTCGACGACATGGCCGCGCAGGGGCGTCTGCTGATCGAGGCGGGCGCGCGGGCCGTTCTGGTCAAGGGCGGCGATCTCGCCGGCGCGCCGGTCGACGTGCTGGCGACAGACGGCGAGACGAGGCTTTTCCACGGCCGGCGCGTCGAGACCCGGCACACCCATGGCACCGGCTGCGCCCTGTCCTCGTCCATCGCGGCCGGCCTCGCAAAGGGCGACGCGCTCATCGACGCCATCGCCGCCGCCAAAGTCTGGCTCGAGGGCGCGCTGGCGGCGGCCGAGGCGCTCGACCTCGGCGAGGGGCGCGGGCCGCCGCATCATTTCCATGCGATGTGGGGCCGCTAAGAGGCTCCATTGGGGAGACTACGTATTCAGCCCCAAGGGACAGCAAGTTAAGGTGAAGACGTTTTTCAACAGGGAGGCTCCGCCATGACGGCGACGACTTTCTCCTCCGCGCTTTCGACCGCGAACAGGGACAAGTTCTTCTATCCCGCCATGGCCGTGGCGATGGCCGCCACCGTTTTTGTCGGCTTCGCGCCAACCTTCTTTCTCAGGACGCTCTCCGATTCGCCGCCGCTGCCGCCGCTCCTGCATTTGCACGGGGCAGCCTTCGCGGCCTGGTATGTGATTTTGATTCTCCAGACGACCCTCATCACCAGGGATAGGCCCGATCTGCACAAAAAGCTTGGCCTCGCCGGCTTTGGGCTCGCGGCCGTCATGGTTGTCCTCGGCGTGATGGCGGCGGTCCACGCCATCAGAACGAACCACACGCCGCCCGGCCTCGATCCGCGCTCTTTTCTCGTGCTGCCTTTCTTTGGCGTCACCGTTTTCGCGATCCTCGCCGGCGCCGGATTTCTCCTGCGCAAGCGTCGAGAAACGCACAAGCGGCTGATGATGCTCGCGAGCATCGCCATGCTCGACGCGGCGATCGCCCGCATTCCGGGCGTCTTCGCCTTTGGCGGGCCGCTCGCCTCCTTCGGCCTTCAGGACCTCTTCGTCGTCGCCTGCATCGGCTACGACTTCGCGACGCGGCGGCGCGTCCATCCCGCCTATCTCGTCGGCGGGCTCTTCATTCTGGCCATGCAGCCGCTGCGCATCGTCGTCTCGACGACGCCCTGGTGGCTCGCCTTCGGAGACTGGCTGAAGGGCTGAGCGATCAGCCGCTCAGCGCCGCCTTCACCGCCGCGCTCGCCTTGGCGAAATCCATGCGGCCGGTATATTTCGCCTTGAGCGCGGCGACGACCTTGCCCATGTCCTTGATCGAGGCCGCGCCCGTCTCGGCGATCGCCGCCGTCACCGCTTCCGCCGCCTCGGCTTCCGAAAGCTGCTGCGGGAGATAAGCGGAGATCACGGCGATCTCGCTCTTCTCCTTGTCGGCGAGATCGGCGCGCCCGGCCTTTTCGTAAATGTCGAGCGATTCCTGGCGGCTCTTGATCATCTTCTGGAGCAGCGCCAGAATGTCGTCCCCGGTCAGGGTCTTGCCGGCGCCGCGCGCCTCGATGTCCTTGTCCTTCAGGGCCGCGTTGATGAGCCGCAAGGCGTCGACCTTGGCGCGGTCGCCCGCCTTCATTGCGTCCTTCAAGTCCTGTGTGATCTTCTCGCGCATAGGGTTTCCATTTGGGGAGCGGATGGATTACATCCACTTGGCTGAAATTCTTCAAGCGTCATGGTCGGGCTCGTCCCGGCCATCCACGCCGGCGGGTGTTGACGCGCCCGGCGCTCACGCGATGCGGATTAATCGAGCATCGGAGATGGATGCCCGCGTCGAGCGCGGGCATGACGCGCGGCCGGGCGGCTGTCAATAGCCGCCCCGGCGAAAGGCGACGGACGGAAAGATGACCCTCGATCAGGACAATGGCTGGACGAAGCCGGTGCATACCGGCGTGCTGGTGCTCGCGAGCGGCGAAGTGATCGAGGGTTTCGGCCTCGGCGCCGTCGGCGAGGCCGTGGGCGAAGTCTGCTTCAATACGGCGATGACCGGCTATCAGGAAATCCTGACCGACCCCTCCTACGCCGCGCAGATCGTCACCTTCACTTTCCCGCACATCGGCAATGTGGGCGCCAATGAGGAGGACGTCGAGACCGTCGACATGGCGAAAAGCGCCGGGGCCGTCGGCGCGATCTTCGGCCAGCCGGTGACCGAGCCCTCCAATTTCCGCGCCGAGTCGACCCTCGCCGACTGGCTCGCCCGGCGGGGGATCGTCGCGCTCTACGGGATCGACACGCGCGCGCTCACCGCGCTCATTCGCGAACGCGGCATGCAGAACGCCGTGATCGCCCATGCGCCCGACGGCAAGTTCGACCTCGCCGCCCTCAGGGCCAAGGCCGCCGCCTGGCCGGGGATCGACGGGATGGACCTCGTGCCCTCCGTCGGCGCGCGGGAGCGTTACGACTGGAAGGAGACGCCCTGGCGCCTCGGCGCGGGCTATGGCGCCCGCGAGGGGCAGGCGCGTTTCCGCGTGGTCGCCATCGACTATGGCGTGAAGCGCAACATCCTGCGCCTGCTCGCGGATCAAGGCTGCGAAGTCATCGTCGCGCCCGCCACGGCGAAAGCCTCGGAGATTCTGGCTCTGAACCCTGATGGGGTCTTTCTCTCCAACGGCCCCGGCGATCCGGCCGAGACCGGAAAATATGCGACGCCCGTGATCCGCGAGCTGCTGGCGGCGAAGGTCCCGACCTTCGGCATTTGCCTCGGCCATCAGATGATGGCGCTGGCCGTCGGCGCGAAGACCAAGAAAATGCCGCAGGGCCATCACGGCGCGAATCATCCGGTGAAGGACTTCACCACCGGCAAGGTCGAGATCGTCTCCATGAACCACGGCTTCGCCGTCGACCGCGACAGCCTGCCGTCCAACGCCGTCGAAACCCACCGCTCGCTCTTCGACGGCTCGAACTGCGGCATTGCGCTGACCGACCGCCCGGCCTTCTCGGTGCAGCACCACCCCGAAGCCTCGCCCGGCCCGCAGGACAGCCACTACCTCTTCCGCCGCTTCGTCGAGATGATGGAGAAGTCGAAGGCGGCGTAGCCTCCCGCTCGTTCTGGCGCGGATGGCCGGGACAGGCCCGGCCATGACGGCAGAGTAAACCCTACCCCACCGCCGTCGGGCCCGCGCCTGTCGCCGGCATCCATGCCCCACCCACCGCGTGGTTGGCCAGAACAGCCGAGAGAGCCCACGGCCCAGAACCGAGAGGTTGCATCATCGAAGATCCGGCGCGCAACTTTGCGCAGCATGCTCGGCCTCGTACGCTACGATAGGTCTTTCATCCTCGCTATGGCGCGCGGTCGGCTAAGTTAAAGATGCACCTCCGTTTTGGCATCAAATTCCTCGCCTCTCTCGCCCTCGCGCTCGGGCTTGCGGCCCTCGTCTCGCTCGCCCTGAAGCCGGAACTGCGCGCGGCCCTTCTCGCGGCGCTCAACGACCCCGCCGATCTCCCCGTCCTGCCCACCGATTCACGCGTGCATTTCGAGCCCGGCGCGCGCGCCTGCGCGGAGGCGGTCGCCACCGCCCTCCCCGGCGCGGTCGCCAAGATCGAGGCCGAGCACGGTCGCCCCTTCTCCCGGCCGCCGATCGTCGGCGTCTATGAGGATTTCGACGCCTATGCCCGCGCCAACGGGCTGAACGACAGCCTCGTCGCCGCGGTCTCGCGCGCGGGGCGGGCCGTGCTCTCGCCGACGCTGTGCGGGAGCGAGCGCGCGCGGCTGGCCAGCGTGCTGACGCATGAACTCTCGCATGTGCATTTCTTCGGCTGGCGCCCGCGCCGCGCACCGCGGCCGCCGCAATGGTTCACGGAGGGGCTCGCCGTTCTGGCCTCGGACGGCGGCGCGGCGGAGAGCGTCAGCGACGCCGAGGCGCGCGAGGCCATCCGGCGCGGTTTCGGCGTTCTTCTGGATAATTCCTCCTGGATGAATTTCCTGTCCATCCCCTTCGCGGCCGAACCGCCCTGCGACGCGGGCTGCGATCCGCGCGCCTTCCGCCAGCGGCTCGCCTATCGGCAGGCGGCGCTCTTCATCGGCTGGCTGCGCGAGAGCGACAGAGACGCCTTCTCGCGGCTGATGCGGCGGCTCGAAAGCGGAGAGGATTTCGGCTGGGCCTTCGAGGACGCTTTCGGGGCCGCGCCCGCAGCGCGATGGCGCGCATTCGCGGCGAGCCTTCAGGCTTCCCGGTAGAAGACCAGCATCAGCCCGGCGAGGATGAAGGCGACCGGCCAGACGAAGCCGGCGATCTTCTTCGCCTCGCCGTCGAGCCGCAGCTCCAGCCAGCGCGACCAGCCGGCCGCGACGCCGACGAGCGCGAGCGGCGTATGGGTGATCTCGATCAGGGTCTCTTCCTTGAGATTGGTCAAGGCGTGCGAATGGGTCAGCAGAAAGGCCGCCGCCGTCGCCGTGCTGATCGGGAAGACGTATGGCGCCCACCATTTCGTCACGCGCCCGAGCCTCACCCGCCACTCGAAGAGCCCGAAGGCGACGATGAGCAGCGTCAGCAGCCGGTGCTGGGCGATCTCCGGATCGCGCAGGCTTTCGATCAGGCCCAGGCGTCCCAACGGCCAGACGGATTCGTCGGCGCGCAGGAAGAGAAAGCCGGCGAGCCCGATGAAGACCAGCGGCCAATGGCGCATGATGGGGGCGAGGCGTCGGCTCATGCGCTCCAGAAGCGCCATGACGCCCATGGCGACGACGAAAAGCCCGGCCCAGTGATGATTATATTCCGACCAGGCGATGTCGGCGGCCCGGCGCGGCTGTGTTCCCGGCGGCAGGTCCTTCGTCGCCTCGGCCGGGAGCGCCGCCGAGAGCGCCTCGAAATCGGGACTGTCGAGCCGCACCGGCAGGCGCGGCTCCAGCCGGTCGACGATTTCGGCGAAGCTCGCCCGATCGTTGGGGAGATCGCGCGCCGGCGGCAGCGAAGCGAGCGAGGCGGCGCAGAAGATCACCGTCAGGCCGACCCCGATCTCCGTCTCGGCGAAGCGCCGCGTGCGCAGCAGCGGTCCGGCCGGCTCGTTCCTGAGCTTGCGCACGGCGAGGAAATTGAGCCCGCCGAGAAACAGCAGCCCCAGGAACAGGACGATCTTGGCGCTGAGCATGACGCCATAAGAGGCGCCATACAGGGCCTCCGGCGCGCCGACGTAATAGGCCGCCATCAGAAGTCCGCCGGCGAGCAGCGCGGCGACGGCGCCCGCGGCCATCACCGAGAAGCGGCTTGCAATCTCGGCGCGGGCGCGGGGATCGGCCACGTCGGTCAGCGCCATGAGAAAATAAGGAATGCCGCCGATCCAGACCGCCGCGCCGCCCATGTGGAGCAGTTCGGCGCCAGCGAGCGCGAGGGCGCCTTCGAACTGGCTGACGGCATGGGTCGCGCCCGCCTGCACGCCGATGAGCAGCGCCGCCAGCACCGGCGCCGCCGAGCGGATCGCCACGCCCCCGCGCCGGCCGCGCCAGGCCGAGAGGGCGACGACGGCGCCGAGAAGCGCCGCCATGAGATCGACCGCGACGGCGCGCGCCTCAGCCGCCTCGCGGACGGGAATATCGAGCGTGCCGGCGAGCATCAGCGTGAGCGAGGCCGCTGCCAGCGCCTCCGCGGCGACGAGACCGCAGGCCGACAGAAAGACGAGCCGCAAAGCGCGGCGCTCCAGCACAGCGCCCGAGGGGCCGAGCGCATCGGCGAGCGGCCAGATTAGCAGCAGCAGAAAGGCGAGCCCGCCGACCGAAACGGACTGCGCGGCGAGGATGAACCCGCGCAGCACCACGCTGAGAAAGCCGTAGATCTCGATGAAAAGCTGCATCGTCAGCGGTCGACCCGGAAAGGAATATCGCCTTGCGAAATATGCCCGTCGGGGCTCAGCGTCTGCCAATGCAGGCGATAGCTCCCCGGCGCGAGACCCGTGGCCCGCGCCTTCAGCATATCTTCAGAGGCAGACTCGTCTAGCGGCAGGGAAACGGCCGCGCCCTCGCGGCCGAAAAGCTTGATATGCGACCGCCCGGCGTCGATCCGGCTGTTGAAGCGGATTTCGATGGCGAGCTCGCGGCCCGACACGATCGCGTCGGGGCGCGGCGTGGAGTTGAGCACGATGGCGTGCGCCTCTGCGCCGCCACCCGTGAGGGCGAGGCACGCGACGAGGCTAACAAGTCGGAACAGTCCCATGATTTCGACCCGCGGCCGCCCGGTTGAGCCGAGCCGTAGCTGCTTAGCCGATTCCGAGAGAGGGGAGCAATGCCTCGCGGGGTCGCGCGCCCGCCAGAACCCGCGCCGTTCGAGCGGCCCGCCTAACGGCGCGCCGCGGTCGGGGCCGACGCGCGCATATGGGGCTCCCTTGAGAGACGGCGCTCATACAAGGCCTGCCACGCGACCGGAAACGCCTGCGCGACTCTCTGCTGCGCCATCTGCTTTTCGATTGGCAGCAATCCGAGCATTCCCAGCAGCGGCAGCCAATCCTCCATATCGAAAAATTGGTCCAGGGGCGCAGCCAACGCCCCGTCGACCTGCATGAACTGCCTGGGCAGCGCCTGGGTCGAAACCGGCGCGAGAACAACCGGATTGATCCGCCTTTGGGCAAGCGTGGCGTCAGCCGACGCAAGTGCGAAAACGGTCCCTAAAAAAAGGGCCGGCGGGCGCGTCAAGTGAGAGAAGGCCATGCCCGTTTCCCTCCGCTTGGGACAGCCGCGGCTGCGCCTGTCGCGGGCGCATGCGCCTGTTAGGCTGCATGCAAATCTACCGCAACGAAGGCAGATAGAGCCCCCGGACGAATATCCAACGCCCGCCCGCGCCGAAAGGACGCTGTTTTTTCCACAGCGAGCCGATTGGAAAGCCTGTCCTTGACGGTCGGGCGGCGGCGACTCCATCAGCCGCTTTGGCCGAGACTGACTTCCTTTCGCCTTATGCCGCGAATGATCAAGAAGGCGCCGGCGAGCAATAAGGCTTGCGCCTGCAAATCGCTGACATTCGCCTCCAGACCATGCAGCATCAGCGCCGAGCCCAATAATTTGCCGATCATGCGCAACCCTCCTGCGCATCCATTGCGCCGATGCTCGCTCCTAGCGCCTCAATTGGGCGTTCACTTGACCCCCTTACGTCACGGTTGTGGCGGCGAGGGCGGCAGCCAGCGGCTCGTGCGTCCAATTGCCTGCGCGCCGCCCTGCCCCATCTCTCTCAGGTGAAGCGTTCTCGGAGAGGGTCGCGCGCCATGGCCACGCTGCTCAAATTCGGCATGACCGTCGCAGTCGTCATCGTCGCGGGGATCCATGGCTATGGCGTCGAGTTCGTCATTGCCCTCAGCGCCGCCATTTCCGTCTACATGCTCTGGATGTCGCGCCTGCGGCCCGAAATCATGCTGTACATGGCGCACCTTCCGAATAACCTCGTCTACTGGATCTGCGTCGGCTTCCCCCTCGGTCTCGCGATCAGGACGCTCGCGCTCTCCATGATCCTCGTTCCGATCTACGTTCTCAGCCCCTGAGGTCCTCTTTTCGGCTCGATTAAAAATAGGTTATCCGGCTCGGACCGGCACAAGGCTCGCGTCAGCGTAAAGAAATATTGCCTTAAGTCATCGCAACGTTGACGCCTTTCCCCAGTCATGCCGATGTCGAGCACAGCAGCATCCGCCGCCGGTTATTTGCGCGCCGCAAACCTCTGTGGTCTTGCAGTTTGCGCATCTCTTCTTGCCCCGCCCGCATCCGCCATCGCTGCGCGCGCGGGGAAAACCCAATTCGTCTTGCGCGGCGCCTGCACGGCGTTGCGGCCGGCCGGATGCGCGCCGACTCTCACGGACGCCCGCGCCCGGACTCGCGGCAGGACGCCGCGCGACGTCGCCAGCGATGATTGCCGGCGGCGCGATGGATCATGCGGCTTTGACGATGGGGGGCAGACAATCCGCGCCCGCGAAGTTCAGGAAGCCCCCGCCATTCTCTCGCCGGACCGCTTCGTTCCCTTCTCGAAACGCAAGCCGTTCACCGGCCAGATGGCCTTCGCCGCCGCGGCGCTCGGCGCCATCGAGGAGAGGGCCGCCGACGCCTCGACGGAAACGCGCGAACAGCGCCGCTTACGGCTGAAAAGCGCGCCTTTCATCGAGTAGTCGTCCGCGGATTTGCAAAGCCCGGCGCGCGGCCTAAGCTGATACGAACGCCAGGGGCCGACAATGACGACCGATTACGATCCGATCGCGAAAGAATATCAGCGCGCCAAACAACATCCGTGGCGGACCCATATCGAGGCCTACACGCTGGACCAGCTGATTCCCGCGCTCGACGGCAAGGCCGTCATCGACATCGCCTGCGGCGAGGGCCATTACACGCGGCGGCTGCGCGAGAAAGGCGCGGACCGCGTCGTTGGGGTCGATCTGTCGCCAGGGATGATCGAGCTCGCGCGGGCCCAAGAGGCGCAGCAGGCTCTCGGCGGCCTGGACTATCGCGTGGGAGACGGGAAAAAGGTGCCCTTCGAGGGCGAATTCGATCTCGCTTTCGCCGCCTATTTTCTCAACTATGCGCACGACCGTCGCGAATTGCAGGACATGTGCGACGCCGTCGCGCGCTGCCTCAAGCCCGGTGGACGATTTGTCACCGTCAACAGCAGCCCCTTGCTCGATTTCGACCCGCGCCGCTCCTACCGGCAATATGGATTCGAGGCGAAGATCGAAGGCGGGCTGCGGGAGGGGGCTCCTATTACCTGGCGCGTCTTTCTCGAGGACGGAACCTCCTTCGACATCGAGAACTACTTCCTCGACGAGGAGGCGCACGAGGAAGCGTTTCGCGCCGCCGGCTTCACGCAGATCGTCTGGCGCGCGCCGCGCCTTTCACCCGAAGGCGAGAAGGAGTTCGGGCGCGACTTCTGGACGCCGTTCCTCGACCATCCGACCATCGCCTTCATCGAATGCGTGAAATAGCGCGACGCGGCTTTTTCAATCCTGCGCCGTCGCCTGCCGCTCGATCTCTTCCATGTCCTCGTCGGACAGGCCGAAGTGATGGCCGATCTCATGCACGAGCACATGGGTGACGATGTCGCCCAGCGTCTCCTCGCTTTCGGCCCAGAAGTCGAGAATTGGACGGCGATAGAGCCACACCATATTGGGCTCCGAGCCCGTCTCGGCGAGATGCTCGCCCTCCGTCAGCCCGCGTCCGCGAAAGAGGCCGAGAAGGTCGAATTCGGTCTCGCACTCCATGGCCTCCATCGTCTCGTCGTCGGGGAAATCCTCGACGCGAAAGACGACGCCCTCGCACAGTTGCGTGAATTTTGACGGCAGAGCCGCGAAGGCGGCGTCGGCGATGGCTTCGAGTTCGGCAAGCGTCGGGGCGACCTGCCGGCTCCAGTCTATGGATGATTCGCTCATGGGCGGACTATGGCGCCTGTAGCGTCGCCTCAACAAGTCGCGCTGGACCTCGGCGCGCATGGAGCGCGGCCATTTTGGCGACAAACGAAAAAAGGGGGCCGCGGCCCCCTTCCTCAGTCCTTCCTATCGCCACTCTCGCACGTCGACGAAGCGACCGGCGACGGCCGCCGCCGCAGCCATGGCGGGCGAGACGAGATGGGTCCGGCCCTTGAAGCCCTGACGGCCCTCGAAATTACGGTTCGAAGTCGAGGCGCAGCGCTCGCCCGGCGCCAGACGGTCCGGATTCATCGCGAGGCACATGGAGCACCCCGGCTCGCGCCACTCGAAGCCCGCCGCGAGGAAGATCTTGTCGAGCCCTTCGGCCTCGGCCTGCGCCTTCACAAGGCCCGAGCCAGGAACGACCATGGCGTTGACCCGCTCATGGACCTTTTTGCCCTCGACCATCTTCGCGGCGGCGCGGAGATCTTCGATACGGCCATTGGTGCAGGAGCCGATGAAGACGCGATCGATCTCGATGTCGGTGACCTTCTCGCCGCCTTCGAGGCCCATATAGGCCAGCGCGCGCGCGATGGCGTCCCGCTTTTGGGGAGTCTTGGCGCTGTCGGGCGTCGGCACCGTTCCATCGATGGCGACGACATCCTCGGGCGAGGTGCCCCAGGTGACGGTCGGCGCGAGCGTGCTGGCGTCGAGGCGGATGACCTTGTCGAAATGCGCGCCCTCGTCGGTATAGAGCGTCTCCCAATATTTGCGCGCCATGTCGAAGGCCTCGCCCTTGGGTCCCTTGGGGCGGTCCTTCAGATAGGCGAAGGTCTTCTCGTCCGGCGCCACGAGGCCGGCGCGGGCGCCTGCTTCGATCGACATGTTGCAGACCGTCATGCGGCCTTCCATCGACAGATCGCGAATGGCCTCGCCCGCATATTCGATCACATAGCCGGTGCCGCCCGCCGTGCCGATCTCGCCGATGATGGCGAGAATGATGTCCTTGGCCGTGGCGCCGTCGGCGAGCTTGCCGTCGACCTGCACCAGCATGTTCTTGGCCTTTTTCTGGATCAGCGTCTGGGTGGCGAGCACATGCTCGACCTCCGACGTGCCGATGCCGTGCGCCAAAGCGCCGAAAGCGCCATGCGTCGAGGTGTGGCTGTCGCCGCAGACGATGGTCATGCCGGGAAGCGTGAATCCCTGCTCCGGGCCGACGATGTGGACGACGCCCTGGCGGCGGTCGTGCTCGTCGTAATATTCGACGCCGAATTCCTTGGCGTTGGCCGCGAGCTGCTCGACCTGCGCCTTGCTTTCCGGGTCCTCGATCGGGAGAGAGCGGTCGGTCGTCGGCACATTGTGATCGACGACGGCGAGCGTCTTCTGCGGCGCGCGCACCGTGCGGCCGGTCATGCGCAGCCCCTCGAAGGCCTGCGGGCTCGTCACTTCGTGGATAAGGTGCCGGTCGATGTAAAGCAGGCAGGCGCCGTCGTCCTGGCGGTCGACGACATGGTCGTCCCAAATCTTGTCGTAGAGCGTGCGCGGCGCGGTCGAATTGGCGGACATATCTACTTTCCTCAACGCCGCAGGCTGCGGCTTTTCCCTTAAGCTCCCCGCGAGCGGCGAGACCGGAGCCGCCCGCCCTCCCGACCAAGCGGGGAGAAGCAAGGCGCCCCTTGAATTGAGGTTCTTCTAACCGTAACGCAAGCGGCATGGAAGAGAGATCGCGCCGTCCGCCCGCCGCGACGCCCGCTTGCCCGGCATGAGCGGTCCGTCACCCGCCCTGCCCGCCGGGCTCGCCGCGGCGATTGCGGCGCAGCTCGAGCGCCGGCCGCGCAAGGAGCTGGCCGAGAGCGCGCGCCGCCTGTCCGAGAGCTACCGCGCCCGCAAGCCGACCGCCGACGCGATCCGCAATGAGACGGACGCCCTCGCCTATGCGCTGACACGGATGCCCGCGACCTATGCTGCGGTCGTCGCCGCGCTTGGGCGCGTCGCGACCGAGCAGCCGGAGTTCGCGCCGAAAAGCTTGCTCGACGTCGGCTGCGGCCTCGGCGCGGCGGCCTACGCCGCCACCCTGATCTGGCCGGAGATCGGCGCCGTCGACATGCTCGACCGCAGCCCGGCCTTTCTCGCGCTCGCCGCGACGCTCGCCGCTGAAAGCGGCGAGGCGCGGGTCGCCTCGGCCAGGATCGCGTCGGCCGACATGTCTCGCCTCGGCGCAGAAACGGCCGCGCCGCGGGATCTTGTCGTCGTCGCCTATGCGCTGACCGAACTTCCGGAGCATCAACTGCCGGAAATCGCCGACGCGCTCTGGACGCGAACGGGCGGCGCCCTCGCCCTCATCGAACCCGGCACGCCGCGCGACCATGCGCGGCTCATGCGCATCCGCGCCCGTCTGATCGAACTTGGCGCCGCTATACTGGCCCCCTGCCCCCACGCGCGGCCCTGCCCGCTCTCGCCGCCCGACTGGTGCCATTTCTCGGTCAGGCTGCCGCGCTCTCGCGAACACAAAGCGCTGAAGGGCGCCGAGGCCCCCTTCGAGGACGAGAAGTTTTCCTATCTCGTCGCGGCGCGAAGCGGCGCGCCGTCAGCCGGGCGCATCCTTGCCCCGGCGCGCTCCGGCAAGGCGGGGATCACGCTGAAAGCTTGCGAATCGGCGGGGCTGCGCGAAATTTTCCTGCCCAAGCGGGACAAGGCTCGCTATGAAGAGAATCGCAAAAAAGACTGGGGCGACGCCTTGTCGGCCCTTCCGGAGGCAGATGGATGAACCGACCGAGGGTTGCGCCTTATCTGACCGTCAGCCCGGCCGCCGCCGCCATCGCCTTCTACACGGGCGCCTTCGAGGCCAAGCAGCGCGCCATCATGCCCTCGGTGGACGGGTTGCGCATCGCCCATTGCGAATTGCTGATCAATGGCGGCTCGGTGATGCTTGCGGATTTCTTCCCCGAACTCGGCCAGACGCGCGTGCCCATGCCGGGCGACAGCGCCACCGTCTCGATCAGTCTCGAATATGACAGCGCCAAAGAGGTGGACGACGCCTGCGCCCGCGCTGCCAAACTGGGCGCAAAGATCGAAACCCAGCCGACGAATTCCTTCTGGGGAACGCGCTACGCCAGCCTGCGCGACCCCTTCGGTCACCGCTGGATCCTGAACGGGCCGCTGGACAACAAATAGCCGCGCGCCCGCTCGCAGAGAGGAATCAAGTGCGCAAAAGAAAACCGCCCGGAGCCGTCTCTGGCGCCGGGCGGCGTAAAATCCTGCGGATGCGAGCTTACGCGCCCGAGGCCTTGGCCTTGTGGTCGACGCGCTCGGCGATACGGGCCGACTTGCCGCGGCGGTCGCGCAGATAATAGAGCTTGGCGCGGCGGACCTTGCCGCGACGGACGACCTTGATCGAGTCGATCAGCGGCCCGTGGATCGGGAAAACGCGCTCGACGCCTTCGCCATAGGAAATCTTGCGGACGGTGAAGCTCTCATTGAGACCGCCGCCGTTGCGGGCGATCACGACGCCCTCATAGGCCTGGACGCGGCTACGGTCGCCTTCCTTGACCTTCACGTTGACGATGACCGTGTCGCCGGGACGGAATTCCGGAATCTTCTTGCCTTCGATGAGCTTGGCCGCCTGTTCGGCCTCGAGCTGCTCGATGATGTTCATAATGGTAACTCCTGCCGTTTCGTCTGTAGCCTTTCGGCCGACGAGCGTTTCGGAACGCTGTTTTAGTTGAGGCCGCTCCCCATACATCAATTGGCGACCATTGTCGAGCGCCGAGGCGCGGGCTTCGGCGCAAAGAAAGCCGCGCGCCGGGGGAGTCCACCGCGCGGAATTCGACCTATATAGCCTTGCCGGGGCGGCTGGCCAACTCAACTCATGAGGAGCGTCACATGACTCAGCAGGAGGAGCGCCAAACGGATCGCGGGCGAGCCACGCCGAGGGCTTCCGAATTTCTGGCCGAGGGCCGACAGCGCCTGGAGGAGTTTGCGGACGTGCAGTCCCAGTTTTGGGACCGGCTGCAAAGCTCCAACCGCAAATGGATGGATCGGCTGCAGGATGAGGCGTCGATGGCGGCGGATTTGGCCAGCAAGCTGACCTCGGCGAAATCCCTCACGGAAACGGCCGGCCTTTTTCAGAACTGGACCGTCAAACATATGGAGATGGCGACGGAAGACGCGCGGCGGGCGATCTCCGACACGCAGGACATCCTCGCCGCTGGCGCGCGTTTCTGGGCGAATTTCACGCCCGTTGGCGGCAACGGCAAGAGCCGCACTCATTGACGCGCTGACCCGTTCCGGCTGAAGAACCGAAGCTGGAGCCGCCACCAAGGCTCCAGCGACTTCTCCGGACTTAGGCTCCCCCCTCCAGGTCCAGGGTGAAACCCACCTTGATCGTCACCTGATATTTCTCGACGTTTCCCTTGTCGATGCGCCCGCGAATCTGCACCACTTCGAACCATTGCAGATTTCGCAGCGTCAGCCCCGCGCGCTGAATGGCCGAGCCGATCGCGTCCTCGATACTGTCCGGCGACGCGCCGACGAGTTCGACAACCTTGTAGACATGATTTTCCATGACGCGCTCCCACTGCATCCCTGCCTTATGAGAAGTAGCGCGGCGTCGTCTCTGGTCATCACGGCCTCGGCTGGCCGATTGTGTCCGCCAGCCTAGGCAAGCTTGTCGCCAAAGAGAAACTCCATGGCGCGGTCGAGCCGGATATGCGGCAGAGGCAAGGGCTCCCGGTCCTTCCCCAACTTGGCGATCGGCGGTCGGAATTTCAGGAAGCGGTACTCCGCCTCCTCCTCGTCGAGGGCGAGAGCGTCACCGTGAAACGCCATCTTCGGATCGTCGGGGAGCTCGCCGGGGAAAATCGCCCCTTCCGCGATTCCGTCGAACACATCGTATCCAATGCGCTCGCCCTCGAGCGGCGTGCCGACGATGGCGGAGAGCTTCTCGCCTTCGTGGCGCACGATCGCCTCGCGCGTCGCGCGCACGGCGGCCATGGCGATGACGTCGATGCTCGCGCCGACCCCTTCCGCGCGGGCGATGGCGCGGCTGGTCAGATGGCGCAGGATCGCCTCGAGCCGGTCGTGGCAGGTATGGTGAAGATGATCCGCCTTGGTCGCCGCGAAAAGGATGCGGTCGATCTTCGGGCGCAAGATCTGCGCAATGAGATTGGAGCGGCCCGTGCGGAAGGCGTTGAGCACGTCGGTCAGCGCATTTTCGAGATCGCGGACCGCCGCCGGGCCAGAGTTCAGGGCGGCGAGCGCGTCGACGAGCACGATCTGGCGGTCGAGCCGCGCGAAATGATCGCGGAAGAACGGCTTCACGACATGAGTCTTGTAGGCCTCGTAACGGCGCTCCATCTCGCGCCCGAGGCTGCGATAGGGCAGCTCCTCGCCCTCTTCGACCGGAAGCGGCGCGAAGGTCAGCGCCGGCGAGCCCTCGAGATCGCCGGGCATGAGGAAACGGCCGGGCGGGAGTGTGGAGAGGGCGAATCTCTCGGTCTTGGCGGCGCGCAGATAGTCGGTGAACAGCCGGGCGAGCTTTTGCGCGGTCTGCTCCGAATAGCGGGCCTTCGGATCGGCCATGGCCGTCGCGCCCCGCCAATCGGCGGCGATGGGCGCGCGGGCCGCGGCGCTCGCCGCCTCCAGCGTCTCCCGCGACCATTGCGCGTAGGATTTTCCCAAAAGCGGCAGATCGAGCAGCCATTCGCCCGGATAATCGACGATGTCGATGTCGAGCCGCGCATGTTCCTGCCCGATGTGACGCAGCGACCAGGCCTTGGAATTGAATTCGATGGAGACCCGCAATTCGGAAATGCGTCGCGTCGACTGCGGCCAGTGACGCTCAGGCCCGCTGGTCAGCGCCACGAGATGCTCCTCATAGGCGAAGCGCGGCACGTTGAAATCGGGCTGCGGGTCGAGATGCGCGGAGAGGATGCGGCCTTCCGAGAACGCCCGGAACACCGGCATATGCGCCTTGCGCCCAGCCGCCAGCGCCCGCGTGAGATGATGGACGAGCGAGGTGATGAAAACCGTCTTGCCGGCGCGCGAGAGGCCGGTGACGCCGAGGCGCAGACGGGCGCCCGCCACGAAATCGGCCAGGCTTTCCGCGGCGACCCGCGTCTCGAACCAGATATCGGAAAATTGGGAGGACACAGCGGCTCCGGACAGAGGCGAGAGAGGCCCCCATCTACTCCATGAGCCGCCGTTTTGGGAGAGCGGAACAGCGAGCTTCTCCGCCGCGGCGCTTTATCGCCTGGCGTCACCTCTTCGACATGGGCACATAATCGCGCCGCTTCTCGCCCGTGTAGAGCTGGCGCGGCCGGCCGATCTTGGAGCCGGAATCCTCGATCATTTCCTTCCACTGGGCGATCCAGCCGACCGTGCGCGCCACGGCGAAGAGCACGGTGAACATGGACACCGGGAAGTTCATCGCCTTGAGCGTGATGCCCGAATAGAAGTCGATGTTGGGATAAAGCTTCTTCTCGATGAAATAATCGTCGGAGAGCGCGATGCGCTCGAGCTCCAGCGCCACGTCGAGCAGGTCGTCCTTCACGCCGAGTTCGTTCAGCACCTCGCGGGTCGTGCGCTGCATGATCTTGGCGCGCGGATCGTAATTCTTGTAGACGCGATGGCCGAAGCCCATCAGCCGGAAGGGGTCGTTCTTGTCCTTGGCGCGGGCGATGAACTGCGGAATGCGGTCGGTCGTGCCAATCTCGGCGAGCATTTTCAGCACCGCCTCATTGGCGCCGCCATGCGCCGGCCCCCACAGCGAGGCGATGCCCGCCGCGATACAGGCAAAGGGATTGGCGCCGGACGAACCCGAGAGACGCACCGTCGAGGTCGAGGCGTTCTGCTCGTGGTCGGCGTGCAGGATGAAGATGCGGTCGAGCGCGCGGGAGAGAACTGGATTGACCTTGTATTCCTCGCAGGGCACCGCGAAGCACATGCGCAGGAAATTGGAAGTGTAATCGAGGTCGTTCTTCGGATAAACGAAGGGCTGGCCGATCGAATATTTATAGGCCATGGCCGCGAGCGTCGGGATCTTGGCGATCATGCGCGTCGAAGCCACCATGCGCTGCACGGGATCGGCGATATTGGTCGAGTCGTGATAAAAGGCCGAGAGCGCACCGACGGACGCCACCATCACCGCCATCGGATGGGCGTCGCGGCGGAAGCCCTGGAAGAAGCGGGCCATCTGCTCGTGCACCATGGTGTGGCGCGTGATCCGGTAATCGAAATTGGCCTTTTCCGCCGCCGACGGCAACTCGCCGTAAAGCAGCAGATAGCAGGTCTCGAGAAAATCGCCGTGCTCGGCGAGCTGTTCGATCGGATAGCCGCGATAGAGAAGCACACCGGCGTCGCCGTCGATGAAGGTGATCTTCGATTCGCAGGACGCCGTCGAGGTGAAGCCCGGATCGAAGGTGAACATCTCCGTCTCGGCGTAGAGATGGCGAATGTCCACGACCGATGGCCCCAATGTCCCTTCTTTAACGGGAAGGTCGATCGTCTTGCCGCCAATCGTGAAGGAACCCTTGTTCTCGGCCATTGCGCACCTCGCTTGTCGGCCCCCGGACGCGCGAATCGGCGGCGCCGGCCCAGCCCGAACAACGCTTAACCGAAAATGCGTCGCAACGCTGGCAGGCCGTGAATTATGCACATACAGGGCGGCGGACGACCTCTTGTGCAGTGCAAAAAGCTATATCAACCGCCGGGTCTGTCAAGCTTCAAAACTCGCCAGCAAGGCGAGAGCCGAGGCCATGTGATCGGCAATCGGGCCGCTCAGGCCGACTGGTCGGCGATGCGCCCCAGGCTCTCCGCGCGTCCGAGGATTTCGAGCACGTCGAAAATGCCCGGCGACGTCGAGCGGCCGGTCAGCGCCGCGCGCAGCGGCTGGGCCAGATCGCCAAGCTTGACGCCGAGCTCGACGGAAAGATCGCGTACGACGCCTTCCGTCGCCGCCGCGGTCCAGTCGGGAAGCGCCGCGAGCTTCGGGCCGAGCGCGCCGAGCCGCGCCTTCGCCTCGGGCGTCAGCAGCTTCGCCGCCTTCTCATCGAGCGGCAGCGGGCGCGTGACGAAGAGGAAAGCCGCGCCGTCGACGAGTTCGTTGAGCGTCCTGGCGCGGGCCTTCAGCCCCGGCAGAGCGGCGCGAAGCTGCGCGCGCTTCCCGTCGTCGAGCGCCGCCAGCACGGTGGGGCCGCCCTCGAGATAGGGCAGCGTCGCAAGGAGGATCGCGAAGAGCTCGTCGTCGGGCGTGTCGCGCAGATAGTGCCCGTTCATGTTTTCGAGCTTGGCGAAATCGAAACGCGCGGGCGAGCGATGCACCTGCGCCAGATCGAACGACTCGATCATCTCCGGAAGGGAGAAAAACTCCTTGTCGCCCTGGCTCCAGCCGAGTCTGACGAGATAATTGCGCAGCGCCGCCGGCAGATAGCCCATGGCCCGGTAGGCGTCGACCCCGAGCGCGCCATGGCGCTTGGAGAGCTTGGCGCCGTCCGGCCCGTGAATGAGCGGAATATGTGCGAAGGCGGGCGTCTCCCACCCCATGGCCTCGTAAATATGCTTCTGGCGCGCGGCGTTGGTCAGATGATCGTCGCCGCGAATGATCTGCGTCACGCCCATGTCGTGGTCGTCAACGACGACGGCGAGCATATAGGTCGGCGTGCCGTCGGAGCGCAGCAGCACGAAATCGTCGATGTCCTTGTTGGGAAAGACCACCCTGCCCTGCACGGCGTCCTCGATCACGGTCTCGCCGTCGAGCGGCGACGCAAGGCGAACGACGAAGGGCGCGCCGGCGGGCGCTTCGGCGGGATCGCGGTCGCGCCAGCGGCCGTCATAGCGCGGCGGGCGCTTCTCGGCGCGCGCCAGTTCGCGCATCTCCTCGAGCTCCTGCGCGGTGGCGTAGCAGCGATAGGCCTTGCCCTTCGCCAGCAGCTCCTCGGCGACTTCGCGGTGACGCGGCGCTCGCGAGAATTGATAGACGATGTCGCCGTCCCAATCGAGGCCGAGCCACTTCATGCCGTCGATGATGGCGTCGATCGCCGCCTGGGTGGAGCGTTCGCGGTCGGTGTCCTCGATGCGCAGCATCATCCGGCCGCCGTGGCGCTTGGCGTAGAGCCAGTTGAACAGCGCGGTGCGCGCGCCGCCGATATGCAGAAAACCGGTGGGAGACGGCGCGAAACGGGTGACGACCTGCGACATTTTCGGGCGGATTTCCTGATCGACCTACGGGAGCGCCCCTCTAACACGGGCGCCGCGCCGGGGGAACAGGAATGACCGCGAAGGGGCGCCGCCGTCAGGCGTCCTCCTTGGCCTCGGCGTCCTGGGACTTTTGCCGCGCGTCTTCGACAGAGGAGTCGTCCGGCGACGCGAGCTGCACGATCCCGCTTTCGATGGCGAGCGCGCTCGCCGCGGCGGCGGCGGCGAGCTTGTCGAGTTCGGGAAGCTCCAGAATGGTCTTGGCCGGCTCGGACGTTGCGGCCATCTTGATCCCGACTTCCGAGAGCCGCCGATGCAGGTCGAAGTGCAGATCGCTGCGCACCCGCGAGGATTTCTCCACATCCGCCACATAGCACCAGAGCTCGAACTTGAAGCTCGACGCCTCCATGCCGAGGAACATCACCTGCGGGGCCGGAATGCGCAGCACGTCCTCCTGCGCCCTGGCGGCGGCGAGCATGATGTCCCGCATCTTCTCGGGATCGACGCCCGAATGCGGCGCGAGCGCCACCTTGATTCGACCAATCTTGTCGCCGCGCAGCCAGTTCTTGACGACGCCGCTGACAAGATTGGAGTTCGGCACGATCATGGTCGCACGGTCGAAGGTCTCGATCTCGGTCGAGCGCACATTGATGCGCTTCACATAGCCCTGTTCGTCGCCGATCACGACCCAGTCGCCGACCCTGATGGCGCGCTCCCAGAGCAGGATGAGGCCGGAGACGAAATTGTTGACGATCGACTGAAGGCCGAAGCCGATGCCGACCGACAGCGCGCCCGCGACGATGGCGAGCCTCTCGACGCCGATGCCGAGGCTCGACATGGCGATCATCGCGGCGGCGATCACGCCCGCATAGCCGAGCGTGGCATTGATCGAACTGCGCAGCCCCACGTCGAGCCGCGTCAGCGGCAAAACGCGCGTGTCGAGCCAGCGACGCACCCCCTGCGCCGCCGCCAGCACGACGAAGAACAGGGCGATGGCGACGATTGCCGAGGATAGCGAGATGGTGACGTCGCCGACCTTGATGGAGAAGAAGGCGGCGCGCACCGACGCCAGTATGTCGTTCGACTCGTAGCCGAAGGGCGCGATGGCGAGGAGCGCTGCGACGCCCCAGGCGAAAAGCGTGACGATGCCCGCGAGCACCACGCCGATCGGCGCGAGCTGCTCCCGCTTCACGCCGAGCCCATAAATGAGCGTGCGGCCGAGAATGCCTTTTTCGGAGAAGGCGTGCTCGACGCCGCCGGCCGACAGGACCACGACGACATAGAGCGCGAAGGCCACCGTCGCCGTCCAGGCCGTCTGGAAGATCACGAAATTGGCGAATGTCACATAGCCGAGGGCGCAGGCCCCCACGATCAGGATGAGGCCGAGCGTCCCGAGAAGGCGCGTGACCGTAATCCAGTCTCGGCCCTCGCGCGTCGCGCCCGCCTCTCCCGTGGCGGCGACCCGGTCGGGCGAGAGCGAAACGACGGCGACGAGCTGGAGCGCCGCGACGATCATCACGCCCACGCCGCGCGACACGATCACCACCGGCAGGCTGGCCTGAACGACCTCCGCAATGTGCTCGGCGAAGCTCCTGAGCGACAGCACGACGGCGGCGGCGGTCAGCAGCCGGACGAACAATCTCGCCAGCCGGTCGCCGGGATCGATCACGCGCCAGGCGGGCTGCTTGGGCGCAAAGACAGCGAGGGCCGCGCCATAGACGAAGGCGATGCGCGCGATCCCATCGAAGATGTTGCGCCAGATCGGCTCGCCGGAGGCGTCGAGAAGGTCGAACCCTTCCAGCGCGGCGCCCAGCGCGGCGGCCGCGCCGACGGGAACCGCCGCCGCGACGATCGCCGTCCAGCCCGCCCCGGCGGCCCGCCGCATCGGCGTCGGCGTCCTTCCTGAATGGTCGCGCGTCAAGACGCGCCGGGCCAGCCAGAGCGCCGGCGGAAGCGCCAGGAAGATCGCCAGCACGACGGCGAGAAACTCCGCCCGCCGGCTTTCCAGCCTGCTCATGAAATTGGCGAAGCGGTCGGAAAGGAAGCGCGCGCCTTCGGATGCGACCTCCGGCGCGTCAGCCAACGCCGCGCGCCACAGATCGACCGAGAACAGCCCGTTGGTCTTGAGAAAGAGCGTCTGGGCGAAAAGCGCCCGCTGGCGGGCGAGGATGGCGACGCCGAGCTGACGCGCCTCCAGCAGCATGGCGCGGGCGCGCTTGAGCGTGGCGTCGATGGCGTCGAAAGCCTTGCGCTGCTCGACCAGCTCGGCGCTGGCGCTCGCCTCGGCCGATCCCGGCTGCGGTTCGGCCGCTGCGGCCGGGGGAGGCGGCGGAGGCGGCGGCTGCGCCTTGGCGGCGTCGGGCTTCGCCGCAGGCTTTACGGCGCCGGGCCTCACGGGCGGCAGCGGCGCGGCCTTCGCATCGACCGCCGGCGCGGGAGCCGCCGGCGGCGGGGGCGGAGCCTGAGCCTGGGCGGGGGCGGGCGGCTCAGCGGGCTTCGCAGCCGGCGCCAGCTCCTTCAAGCGGGCCTCGACAGCGGCAAGCCTCGGGGTCAGCAGATCGATCGTTTCCTCGAGCTCATGGCGCATGGGCTCGATGCGCTCGCGCAGCTGGCGCAGCGCGCGGTCGGAGAGATTATTGTCTTCGAGGCTCTTGTGAAGCTCGTCGAGCGTGGCGCGCGTCCGGTCGAGCCGGGCGTTGACCTGTTCGATCGTCGCCGGCGGCTCGTCGGCGGCGGCCACGAGGGTAAGCAGCGACGAAACCAGCAGAAGTAGAAAAAGCGTCAGTCTGCGCAACGCAGGTCTCCAAGGGAGATCGAATCGCCAAGCCTTGGCCAAGCCAAGTCCAGCGGCCAAGTCTAAAGGTCGTCCCGATAGATGTGCACGCGTCCGGCTCTATCGGTCACGCGCCAGCCGCCGGCGCCGTCCGGCTCCATGCCCGCGACCGGCGTCTTGCCGAAGCCGCCGGGGATGTCGAGCACATAGGCCGGCACGCCGATCCCCGTCAGGCGGCCCGCGAGCTCGGCGTAGAGATGCTTTCCTGCCTCGATATTGAGGCGAAAATGGCGCGTGCCGGGCGCAAGGTCGGGATGATGCAGATAATAGGGCTTCACGCCCAGCGTCAGCAGCTCGCGCATCAGCCGCTCGAGAATGTCCGGGTCGTCGTTTACCCCGGCGAGCAGCACGGTCTGGGAGAGAAGCGTCGCGCCCGCCGCGCGAAGCCGCGCGATGGCCGCGCGGGCGGCGGCCGAGAGTTCCCGCGCATGATTGACATGCAGCGCGACGTAAAGCGCCTTGCCGCTTTCGCTGAGGGCCGCTAGGCGCGCCGCCGTCACGAGTTCGGGTGCCGCCGTCGGCGCGCGGCTGTGAACCCTCAGAAGCGCGACATGCCCGATCTTGGCGAGCCGGCGCGCCACGGCGGACAGGCGGCGCGCGGACAGCATCAGCGGATCGCCGCCGGTAAGGATAACCTCGAAAATTTCCGGCGTGCGCGCGATGTAATCGAGCGCGCGCTCGACCTCTGCGTCGCCGAGGAGATCGCCCTTGCCTCGCCCCACCGTCTCGCGGCGGAAGCAGAACCGGCAATAGACCGGACAGACGGTGAGAAGCTTCAGCAGGACGCGATCGGGATAGCGATGGACGATCCCCGGCGCGGGGCTGTGCGCCGCATCGCCGATCGGATCGTCGCGCTCCTGCGGCAGGGTCACGATTTCGCGCGCGTCTGGCAGAAACTGGCGGGCGATGGGGTCGGCGGGATCGGCGCGGTCGATCAGCCCGGCGATTTCCGGCGTCACCGCGACGCTGTAGCGCGCCTCGACCGCGCGCAGCGCCGCATCGCTTGCCGGCGCCAACAGGCCAGCGGATTGGAGGTCGGAGAGGGAGCGGAGAGCTTTTTCGGCCATTCAACCAGAATCGAGAGGAGCGCCGGCACGGCGCCGTTGTCGCGAAAGCGTCTAATGGCAATCCGGCCGCTTCTCCACCGCTAATCGTCCAGCGTGGCGCCCGACATACCACAAAACTACGTTGTATTTTTTGCCAAAGAACACTTGTTGACCTGCATGATTTAGTCCAGTAATCTTATCATCTAGTAGAACAAAGGTCCGATCCATGACCATAGAAGTTTACGAGCCCCTTGCCTCCCGGCGCGCCCCCGGCCTCTCCTCGGATTTCGAAGAGCCCGCCCGCGCGACATCTTACGCGGCCTGCGGGCCGTCCCTGCAAGCGCGTCTGGAGGCGATTTGGCTTGCCTGCGTCATCGCCGGCGTCGCGGGCGTGCTGCCGCTAGTGATGCTGCTGCATCGTTGAGCGTCAGCGCCCGGCGCCCCGCTCCGCCACGGGCGTCCAGAGCGTCTGCTCGATCCGCTCGGCGCCCGTCGCGAGCATGACCAGCCGGTCGAATCCAAGCGCCACCCCCGAGGCCGGCGGCATGGCGGAGAGCGCCGCCAGAAAATCCTCGTCGATCGGGTAGCGTTCGCCGTAAATCCGTTCTTTTTCCGCCATTTGCGCTTCGAAGCGACGGCGCTGTTCCTCTGGCTCTGTCAGCTCTCCGAAACCATTCGCGACCTCGACCCCGCAAATGTAAAGCTCGAAGCGATCGGCGAAACGCGGATCGTCGCCGTTCACGCGCGCCAGCGCCGCCTCGCTCACCGGATAGTCGGTCAGGATGGTCGGCCGCTCGCTTCCAAGCCGGCTTTCGACTTTCTCCGACAAGATCTTGCTGAAGAGATCGGACCAGCTGTCATCCTCGGCGACGCGGATTCCGTCGCGCGCGGCGGCGCGGGCCAGCCCGTCCCGATCATCGAGCAGCGCCTCCAGATCAATGCTGGCGTAAGCCCCGAAGGCTTCGCAGACGGTGACGATCTCCGGCTCGGCGAAAGCGTCGCACACACGCCCTCGCCAGGTGAAATCGCTCGTCCCCGCGGCCTGCGCCGCGGCGGCGGCGAGACCGGCGCAGTCCTCGTAGAGCCGCAGCGTCGGCTCGCCGGCCCGATACCATTCGAGCATGGTGAATTCCGGATGATGCAGGGCGGAGCGCTCGCGGTTCCTGAACACCCGCGACAGCGTGAAAATCCGCTCCTCGCCCGCGGCGAGCAGCTTCTTGCAGGCAAACTCGGGCGAGGTGTGGAGATAGAGGCGGCTTCTGGCGCCCTCCGGCCCGATCAGCTCGGCCGAAAAGGCGGAAAGATGCGTCTCATTGCCGGGCGAGACCTGCAAGGCCGCGGTTTCCACTTCCGTGAAGCCTTCGGCCGCGAAAAATCGCCGCGTCGCCGCCGTTATTGCGCCGCGCGCCTTGAGAAAGGGCTTGCGATCGGCGTAAACATCCCGTGCCCACCAGGGCGAAGCGCGCGTCATGAAGCCTCCCGAGCGCGTCCCGGTCGCGACAATCGCGATCGTGCTGCTTGCGGCGGGATTTGCCGAGGCGCGCGAAATATGGTCTTACCCCCGTTCATAGACCAGCCCGGCCGTGGCCGGCAATGAACGCGAGCCGGCGCGGCCGCCGGCAATGAAGGAAGCGAACCTGTGAAAGTCATCGCCAGCTCGATTCGCAAGGGCAACATCATTGAGCGTGAGGACGGGCAGCTCTACGTCGTTCTGACTGCGGAGAGTTTCTTTCCCGGCAAGGGCACTCCCACGACGCAGATCGACATGCGCCGCCTTTCGGACGGGGTGAAGGTCTCTGACCGCTACAAGACCACCGAGCAGGTCGAGCGCGCCTTTGTCGAGGACCAGGACTACAGCTTCCTTTATCAGGACGACGACGGCTATCATTTCATGAATCAGGCCAATTACGAGCAGGTCGCCGTGCCGGGAGACACGATCGGCGATCAGGCGCAGTGGCTTCAGGAGGGCATGCAGTGCATCCTCTCCATGTTCAACGGCCAGGCGGTCGCGATCCAGCTGCCGCAGCGCGTGACCCTCGAGATCGTCGAGACCGAGCCGGCCATGAAGGGCCAGACGGCGTCTTCCTCCTACAAGCCCGCCAAGCTTGCCAACGGCGCCCGCGTCATGGTGCCGCCGCACATCCAGAGCGGCACGCGCGTCGTCATCCAGACGGAAGACGGCTCTTACGTCGAGCGCGCCAAGGACTGAGGGGCGCCCAGCGCGCCTGCCCCTTTCGGCCGCCGCGGCTCGCGCCCCGGCGGCTTTCATCTGCGCGCTTTCTGACCTTCCCCCAACATCCCCGGCGCCATGGCCGCCAGCAGTTGCGCCTTGGCGGCTTGCGCGCCACGCCCTTCGCCGATCGAAATCATTCCCACTTTTACCACCCCTCCAACGAAAACTCCCTTGCTCAAACCGACGAGCGAGACGCCGCCCTGTTTCTCCACGGCGCTCGGCATCCTGTAGATGCGCGCCTTGTCGGCTTCCGACGGCGGCGTCATGACCGCCTGCGCCAACGCATCCGCCATGCGTTGATAGATCAGCAGCTTTTGGCTCAAGCCAAGCGAGGTCAAAGCCAGGATGATCATGGCCTCCTCCTGCGAACAGGTTTCGCGCAAGCATAGCAACGGCCCGCCGGCGGCGCCCGCGCAATCCTTGACGAGCGTTAACCACAGACGCAGCCAAACATTCAACTTGTCGGGGTCAGCTCCGTAAAAAATCGCGCAGCTTCTTTTCGAGCGCGCTTTTCTCTTTCAATTCGCATTCCCAGACCGTGAGCGCGCGCCAGCCCAGTTCCGCAAGTCGGGCGCGGTGCGCCGCGTCGCGGGCGCGGTTGCGCGCAATCTTTTCGCGCCAGTAATCGGCGTTTGCCTTGGGCATACGCGCCCCGCGCGCGCAATCGTGCCCGTGCCAGAAACAGCCATGCACGAAGATCGCCTGCTTGCGCCCGACATAAGCGATGTCGGGGTTGCCGGGAACATCCTTGCGATGCAGCCGATAGCCCGGCGCGAAGGCGCGCAAAAGCGCGCGGACGGCAAGCTCGGGGGAAGTGTCGCGCGATTTCACCGCGCGCATGATGGCGGCGCGCTGGGCGCGCGTTTCCTTCGGCACTTCACCGCCGCTGTATTGGCGTGAAGTCCGATTGTTGGACGACAATTCCACCCCGACGCACCGTCGTCCTTCTGACAGTGTCGGCGCCTCGGTAAGCGACCTCGAAATCGACAAAACTTACGTCCTCTGCAGCGCCTTTGAAACATTGATGGAAAGCGTGCAGAATTTCGACGCACTCCAGAGGTTGCCCGCTCGGCGAAGCATTGTTGCGCACCTCGGGAATTGTCGCGGGAAAAAGGTAGATGCACGGCGGCGGCAATTCGAATTGAGCTATCGCCGTTATCCGCGTGGGATCAGCCTCGAGCTTCGGACATCGGCGTCCCAACGTGCCACATACCCAATCCCAAACAATCAGCCCGTCAACCTGTTTATTGTTCGAAATCATTTCGGCGCTCAGCCGGGTATGCAAACCAGACCAGACATTGCGACGCGGATCGCCGCCCTGGTTCGTGCTGACGCTCCAAACGATCAACTCGTTCGCATGGGCAGGTCTTTCGAAGATATTCGTATTGTTCCCGTCAAGGCCGCCTTTTAACTCGATGACAGCTATCTTCCCGCTGGGAAGCTCGACAGTATAATCATATCTATTTTTGCCGCCGGACGAGTCGAAATTTGCTATATAATTCCTGTCTTGCATGTAACTCAGCACACGCCTGACGAACTCACGCTTTTCGCGCATCGTGGCCGAGAACTGACCGCGAATTCTTTCAACAGACCCGCGAAATAAACCTGAATTATAGAAGTCCGATTCCGACAACCCGTAATCAGCCAGAAGATGCGCCTTGGTCTTCAAGACCTCGGCGAACTCTTCGATGCGCTGATTCAGCTCCGGGTTTTTTTTGCATGGCGTGATTGACATGCAGCTTTTCCACTTCGTTACGCTTGCGGCTTTCGATCATTGGCCAAAGAATACGTTCGGAAATGTACCGGACCACATCAACCACCACGCCGTCGCCGGTCAGATGATAGGCCTCGTTATAGCGCTCGGGCAGCCGATAGTCGTCTTCCAGGCCCATCAGCCGGGCGGTCTCTCGCGCAGACATCAGCCGTGAGCGCACCCTGCCCTTCTCCACCAGCAGGACGAATTGCCGGCTGGATCCGCCCGCCGGGGTGCGCAGGCAGCCGGCAATATCGTCGAAGCGCGCTTCGGCGCGCTGGATTTTCTGTCCGGCCATGTAGCGGGTGCGCCGATAGAGCGTCCCAACCATTTTACGGCCAGCACGTTTGGCATCCTCGATCTTGGCTAGATTTACGTCGCTCATCATTCCGATAAGCGTGCGGGTTTCCGCGGCGCTGTGCCACGGCACATCTGCGGGTTCGTCTTCGATGACCTCGACGAGCGTTTTGTTCCGCCGTCCCGGCGCCGGCAAGCTCCACCACAACCAGCCAGCCTTTAGACTTGCATCCAGCTGCGCGTAAGCTGTTCGCAGCGCCTTGGTATGGAAGGGCAGGCTTGGCGCCTCGCCAGTTAGCAGGGCGGGAATTGCTACGTTGTCGTCCACGGCGATAATGAACAAACGCGGCCGTGACTGCGGCAAGAACAACCCGGCGTCGATCACCAGCGCTCCGAACCGATAACCACCCTCGGCCAGAGCCGCGCAAATCGACTGAAAGTCCTTGCCTGAATGGGAAGTCAAAGCGCCGCAGACATTTTCCAGAATGATCATCCTGGGCGCACGGCCTTCGACGCGCAAAGCCTTCATCAGCGCCCAGAAAGGCCAGAAAGTTCCAGACCGCTCGCCCTTGAGACCCGCTCCGGCGCCGGCGAGGGAAAGATCCTGGCAGGGGAAAGACGCCCAGACGAGATCGGCCTGCCCCGGCAACTGCGCCGTCGTCACCGCCTTCACGTCGCCGACATGCAGCGCCCCGGCGCCCCAGTTCAGCCGGTAGCTTTCGGCTTTTTTCGCATCGAAATCATTGGCGAAGAGACAGGTCCAGCCGGGTCCGAGCCCCGCGCGCGCCATTCCGCCGCCGGCAAAGAATTCGTAGAAGCTCGGCTTTTTCATCATGCCCGACTCGCCCATTGCCCGCGAGTTTAGCTCTTCGGGTCCCAAAACCCCAGTAAATCAGGCCGAGACAACCATCACATGCACGAGCGGCTTTTTTCCCCAGACCGAACTCACGGCGCCGCGCACCGAGCGCTCGATCGCGGTCGAAACCGTGTTGGCGTCCCGTCGGCGAGCGCGCGGCAGGCCCTCGAAGGTCGCAAACAGCGCCTCGTCGATGACCTCGCCCATATCTTCGCCGAACTTCCCCTTCTTCGGCACGCCGGCGAAAACCACGTCCGGGTCGCCCACCATCTCGCCCTTCTTGTCCACGGCGAGCGCGATGGACACCACGCCCGCGAAGGCAAGCTTGTTGCGCTCGCGCACCGCGCCGTCGTCTTCGCTGATGACGATGTCGCCATCCTTGAGCAGACGGCCGTGCGGCACCTGATCGATGATCGAGGGCGGGCCGGGCAGCAGTTGCACCATATGGCCGTCGCGCGCCGAGACCACATGCTCCACGCCGCAGGATCGGGCGAAGGCCGCGTGCTGGGTCAGATGATGCGCCTCGCCATGCACCGGCACCGCGCTTTTCGGCCGCACCCACTCGTACATCTGCCGCACTTCGCCCCGGCGGGGATGGCCGGAACAGTGGACAAGGTGATCGTGGTCGGTGATGACCTCGATCCCGAGATTGCAGAGATTGTTGATGACGCGATGCACCTCGCGCGCATTGCCCGGGATCGCCCGCGAGGAGAAAATGACGCGGTCCCCCTGAACGAGCTTGATCCAGGGATGGTCGTTCTGGGACGCGCGCATCATCGCGGCGCGCGGTTCGCCCTGGCTGCCCGTGGCGATGACGACCGTCTTCTCCCGCGGCAGATTGGCGAGCATCTCCGGCGCGTGGAACCCGGGCAGCCCATCGAGATAGCCGCATTCCCGCCCAACCTGCACCACGCGGTCCATGGCGCGCCCCGCGACGACGACCGTCCGCCCGCAGCTTTGCGCCGCCTCGGCGATGGCGCGCAGGCGCGCGACATTGGATGCGAAGGTCGTCACGAGCACGCGGCCCGGCGCCTCGGCGATGAGCGGGCGCAATACGCGCGCGACGTCGCTTTCGGAGAAACTGTCGCCTTCTCGGAGAATATTGGTCGAATCGCAGATGAGAACGTCGACGCCCTCGTCCCCGAGCGCGCGCAGCCGCGCCTCGTCGATGCGATTGCCGACGCCGGGTTCGGGATCGATCTTCCAGTCACCCGTATGCAGCGCCGTGCCCAGCGGCGTCCGAATGGCGAGCGCATTGGCCTCCGGTATGGAGTGCGCGACGGCGATATATTCGACCCTGAATGGGTCGAGGTCGAGAACGGCGCCGGCCTGAACGGTGTGAATGTCGATCTTCGGCGCGCCTGGCTCGTTCAGCCGACGCACTTCGAGAAGCCCCGCTGCGAACGGCGTCGCATAGACCTTGCATTTGAGCTTGGGCCAGAGCGTCGCAAGCGCGCCGATATGGTCCTCATGCGCATGGGTGATGCAGATGGCGACGAGATCCCTCGCGATTTTCTCGACGAAGGCGATGTCGGGATAAACGACGTCGATGCCAGGAAGATCGGCGCCGGGAAAGCCGAGGCCGCAATCGACCATCAGCCATTTCCGCGCGCGCGGGGGGCCGTAGCCGTAAAGCGCGAGATTCATCCCGATCTCGCCGACGCCGCCGAAAGGCGTGAAAACGAAACTTGCCTCCGCACCCGCCGTCATCCGCGCGCCCCCTCGGCTGAGCGCGGACCGATCAGCACGTCGCCCGCTTCGATGACCCGCAATCCATTCGCCGTATCCAGCACCATGCGACCCGTCGCGTCGATGGTCTCGAAGCGGCCCTCAACCGTCTCAGCGGTCATCGCCACGCGAATCCTTTCACCCAAGCCCGAGGCCGAGCGCAGCCATTCTTCCCGGACCTTTGAAAAGCCATCGCCCCCGCGCCAGAGATCGAGCACCTCACAGAGCGAGTCAGTGAACGCGGCGAAAAGGCTATCCGCCGATGGCGCAGCCGCTCCAAAGGATGCGAGCGCGCGGGCGGGATAGGGCAGATCCGAGGGCGCGTCCGCGACATTGATCCCAACGCCGATAATGGCGAGCGGCGCCGCCGACGCGATCCCTTCGAGCAAAATCCCCCCGAGCTTGGCGCCCTCGAAAAGCATGTCATTCGGCCATTTCAATTGAAAATTTTGGTCGCCGGCGCAAGCCCGCAAGGCCTTCATCGCGGCGACGCCGGTCACGAAACCCAACTGCGGGGCGAGCCGAGGCTCGTCAAAATCGCCGAAGATGTAGCTCGCATACAAGTTTCCGACCGGCGAAACCCACTCGCGCCCCAGCCGACCGCGTCCCTTCGTCTGGCGCGTCGCGACGATCCAGAGCGGACCACGTTCCCCCGTTTCGACAAGCCGGCGCGCCTCCTCATTGGTCGAGTCGACCTCGCCGAGCGTCAGCAGACGGACGCCTTGCGCGCGCGCAACGGGACCGAGTTGCACGCGCAGGCTCCCTCGGTCAGAACAGCGACTTGGCCGCGGCGCTCGCCGCATCCATCAACGGAGCCGGATAGAGCCAGAAACCAAGCACCGCAATGGTCGACACCGCGAGAACCGCGCGGATGGCGAAGGGCGAGCGGTCGAAGCCGGGCGCCGGCTCGTCAAAATACATGACCTTGACGACACGCAGATAGTAGAAGGCCGCCACAGCGCTCGCCAGCACGCCGATAACGGCGAGCGGATAGAGCCCCGCGTCGACGGCTGCAAGCAGCACGTAATATTTCGCGAAGAAGCCGGCCAGCGGCGGTATGCCCGCGAGGGAAAACATCAGCATCGCGAGGAAGAAGGCCATCACGCTATTGGTTCGCGACAGACCCGCGAGATCGGAGATGTTCTCGACATTCCTCCCGTCGATCCGCATTGCCAGGATCGCCGCGAAGGAGCCGAGCGTCATCACCAGATAAACGGCGAGATAGATGACGACGCCCTTGACGCCCGCCTCATTGCCGGCCGCGAGGCCAATGAGCGCGAAGCCCATGTGACCGATCGACGAATAGGCCATCAGACGCTTGATGTTGGTCTGGCCGATCGCCGCGAAGGAGCCAAGCAGCGTCGAGGCGATGGCGAGAAACACAATGATCTGGCGCCATTGCACGGTGATGGCCGGGAAGGCCGTGATCACGACGCGAACCGTAATCGCGACCGCAGCCATTTTGGCGGCCGAGGCGAAGAAGGCGGTGACAGGCGTCGGCGCGCCTTCATAAACGTCAGGCGTCCACATATGGAAGGGAGCGGCCGACATTTTGAAGGCCAGGCCCGCGAGCACGAAAACGAGGCCGAAGATCACGCCGACGGGCGGAGAGTTGGTCACCGCCTGGGCGATGCCATCGAACGAAACGGTCCCCGAAAAGCCATAGAGCAGCGACGAGCCGTAGAGCATCATGCCGGAGGAGAGCGCGCCGAGCACGAAATATTTCAGGCCCGCCTCGGATGAACGGCCGTCGTCCCGCGCGAATGCGGCCATCACGTAGAGCGCGAGAGACATCAGCTCGAGGCCGAGATAGAGCGCGATCAGATTGTCGGCCGAAATCAGCAGCATCATGCCGAGTGTCGAGAGGATGATCAGCACGGGATATTCGAACTTCTCGAGCCCGTTGCGCTGCAACCAATCGACCGACATGAGGATGGACGCCATGGCCCCGATCAGGGTCAGCGCCTTCACGAAACGTGAAAAGGCGTCGTCGATGAAGGCGCCGTCGAAGACGGCCGTGTCGCCCTGTTTGCTGGACAGGACGATCGCGAGCACGGCAAGGCCGAGGATCGCAACCGCCATTTCGTCGACGAGGCTGAAGCCGCGCTCGCCGCGCCAGGCGCCGATGAGGATGAGGATCATCACGCCGACGGCGAGGATCACCTCGGGGAGGAAATGAAGCGCAAGTTCTGCGAGGAAAGACATTTCAGGCTGTCCGTCAGTGGCCGGCGGCGGCGAGCTTCACCGCATCGAGCAGCGCCGTATGCGATTGGATGAGATTGTCGACCGATGCTTGCGTCGAGGTCAGAATCTGCCCCGGCAGCACACCGTAGTAGACCGTCAGCAACACGAGCGGCGCGAAGATCGCGATCTCGCGGGGCGTGAGGTCCACCATGTCCTTGAGGCTCGCCTTCTCCAGCGCGCCAAAGACCACGCGCCGGTAGAGATAGAGCGCATAGGCGGCCGAGAAGATCACGCCGCTCGTCGCAAAGAGCGCCACCCAGCTATTGGCCTTGAAGGCGCCCGCCAGCGAGAGGAATTCTCCGATGAAGCCGGTCGTCCCCGGCAGGCCGACATTCGCCATGGTGAAGAGCATGAAGACGAAGGCGTAAACCGGCATACGATTCACCAGACCGCCATAGGCCGCAATCTCGCGGGTATGCATCCGGTCATAGATCACGCCAACGCAGAGGAAGAGCGCGCCCGATACGAAACCGTGCGAGATCATCTGGAACATGGCGCCCTGGACGCCCTGTGCGTTCATCGTGAAAAGGCCCATCGTGACATAGCCCATATGGGCCACGGACGAATAGGCAATGAGCTTTTTGATGTCTTCCTGCACAAGAGCGACCAGCGAGGTATAGACAATCGCGATGACCGACATCGCATACACGAGCGGCGCGAAATACACCGACGCATCCGGGAACATGGGCAGAGAGAAGCGGATGAAGCCGTAGCCGCCCATCTTCAACAGGATCGCCGCCAGGATCACCGAGCCCGCCGTCGGCGCCTCCACGTGTGCGTCAGGCAGCCAGGTGTGAACCGGCCACATCGGCATCTTCACCGCGAAAGAGGCGAAGAAAGCGAGCCAGAGCCAGGTCTGCATCTCCTTCGGGAAGTCCGTCTTCAGCAGCACCGTGATATCGGTCGTATGCGCCTGATTATACATCGCGAGGATCGCGATGAGCATCAGAAGCGAGCCGGCGAGCGTGTAAAGGAAGAACTTGAAGCTCGCATAGACACGGCGCTTGCCGCCCCAGATTCCGATGATCAGGAACATCGGAATGAGGCCGCCTTCGAAGAAGAGATAGAAGAGAACGAGATCGAGCGCGCAGAAGACGCCGATCATCAGGGTCTCGAGCACGAGGAAGGCGATCATATACTCCTTCACGCGTTTCGTGACCGACTCGAAGGACGCCAGGATCGCGAAAGGCATGACGAAAGTCGTGAGCAGCACGAGCGGCATGGAAAAGCCGTCGACGCCCATTTTGTAGATCAGACCGGAGCCAAACCAGTTCTTCTCCTCGACGAACTGGAAGGCCGGGTTCGAGGGATCAAAGCCCATCCAGATATAGAGCGAGAGCGCGAAGGTCGCGAGCGTCGTGAAGAATGTCGCCCAGCGAATGTTGCGCAGCGTCGCTTCGTCGTCGCCCCGCTGGGTCAGCAGGAATGCGGCGCCAACCAGCGGGAGAAACGTAAGGCCGGAAAGAATGCCGAACCCGAACATCAGCGAAGCCCTCCGGCGACAAACCAAGTGACAATGGCGGCGACGCCGATCAGCATGGCGAAAGCATAGTTGTAGATGAACCCTGTTTGCAGGCGCACGGCGATCCGCGCGCCATCCGCGACACGCGCCGCGACGCCGTCGGGACCGAGCCCGTCAATGATCGCGCCGTCTCCGCCCTTCCAGAAAAGACGACCGATCTTGAAGGCAGGCCTCACGATGATGGCGTCATAGAGCTCGTCGAAATACCACTTGTTCAGCAGGAACTGGTAGAGACGCGGCAGGGCGCCGGCCAGTTTTTGCGCGGTTCCGGGCGCGAGCACATAGACATAGAGCGACACCAGGAAGCCCAGCGCCATCATGGTCGAGGGCGCGAAGCCCACCCACGCCGGTATTTCGTGACGGGCATGAAGGATGTGGTTGTGCTCGCCCGTGAAGAGCGCGCCCTTCCAGAATTCATCGTAATCGTGGCCCGCGAAATAAGGCTCGAAGACGAAGCCAGCGCCTATGGCGCCGAGCGCCAGAACCGCCAGCGGGACGAGCATTACTAGCGGGGACTCATGCGGGGAATGCTCGCCATGGCCATGATGGCCGTGGTCGTCGTGATGATGCGCATGGTCGTCCAGGCCTTCCGCATGGGCGAGCTCCTGCGCGGTCGGCTCATCTTCTGCGTGGCTCTCGTGAACGTGATGGGTCGCGCGATGCCCGAAGAAGGTCATGAACACCAGACGCCACGAATAGAAGGAAGTCAGACCAGCCGCGACCACAGTCGACACGAAACCGAGCATGGCTGCCGTGCTGTGGGCGCTCGCGGCGTAGGCCGCCTCGATGATCCCGTCCTTCGAGAAGAAACCGGCGAAGCCGATTTCGGTGTGCGGAATGCCGAAGCCGGTGAGCGCGAGCGTTCCAATGGTCATCATCGCGAAGGTGAAGGGGATGTCCTTGCGCAGGCCGCCCATGTTGCGCATGTCCTGCTCGTGATGCATCGCGTGGATCACCGAGCCCGCGCCAAGGAACAGCAACGCCTTGAAGAAGGCATGGGTGAAGAGATGAAACACGCCGAGTGAATAGGCGCCGACGCCCTCCGCCACGAACATGTAACCGAGCTGCGAACAGGTCGAATAAGCGATCACGCGCTTGATGTCGTTTTGCACCAGACCGACCGTCGCGGCGAAGAAGGCCGTCACCGCACCGATGAGCGTCACGAATTCCAGCGCGGCGGGAGCATGTTCGAAAACAGGCGAGAGGCGCGCGACCATGAAAACGCCAGCGGTCACCATGGTAGCCGCGTGAATGAGGGCGGAGACGGGCGTCGGACCCTCCATGGCGTCCGGCAGCCAGGTGTGCAGGAAGAACTGAGCCGATTTGCCCATCGCGCCGATGAAGAGCAGGAAAGCGGCAATCGTCAGCGCATCCACGTCCATGCCGAAGATGTGGATCGGCTTGCCCTCGAGACCCGGGACGGCGGCGAAAACCTCGTTGAAGCTCAGCGACTGCGTAAGCTGGAAAATAAGGAAGATTCCCAGCGCAAAGCCGAAGTCGCCGACGCGGTTGACGACGAAGGCCTTGATCGCCGCTGCGCAAGCCGACGGCTTTTCATACCAGAAGCCGATCAGGAGATAGGAGGCGAGGCCCACGCCCTCCCAGCCGAAGAACATTTGCACCAGATTGTCGGCCGTCACCAGCATGAGCATGGCGAAGGTGAAGAGCGACAGATAGGCGAAGAAGCGTGGCCGTGATGGGTCTTCGTGCATATAGCCGATCGAGTAGAGATGCACGAGGCTCGATACGGTGGTCACCACCACCAGCATGACAGCCGTAAGCGTATCGACGCGCAGCGCCCAGTCCACCTTCAGCGCGCCCACGGTCATCCAGTTCCCGAGAACCGGCGCGAAACCGTGATTATGCCCAATGGCGACGTCGAAGAAGACGATCCAGGACATAACGGCCGAGGCGAAGAGCAGGCCTGTCGTGATGAGCTCCGAAGGGCGCGGCCCGATCTTGCGCCCGAAGGCGCCGGCGATCAGAAAGCCGAGCAGCGGCAGGAAGACGATTGCTTGGATCATGGCTTTGGATCAGCCCTTCAAGGAATTGATGTCTTCGACCGCGATGGTTCCGCGGTTGCGATAGAAGGCCACGAGGATCGCGAGGCCGATGGCCGCCTCGGCGGCGGCGACCGTGAGCACGAAGAGCGCGAACACCTGACCCACCAGATCCCCGAGCGCCTGCGAGAAGGCGACGAAGTTGAGATTTACGGACAGAAGGATCAACTCCACCGACATGAGGATGACGATGATGTTCTTCCTGTTGAGAATGATGCCCGCGACGCCGAGCGTGAAGAGGATCGCGGCGACGACGAGGTAGTGAGTGAGGCCGATGGTCATGTAAGCTTCCTCGTTATACGCCGGTCCGGAACGGGACTTTCTTTATCTCGATCACGTTCTTCCGGTTGCGCGCATTCTGTTCGTCGATCTTCTGACGCTTCACGTTCGGTTTGTGATGGAGCGTGAGAACGATCGCGCCGATCATGGCCGTAAGCAGGACCAGCGCCGACGCCTGAAAGAAGATCACATATTTTGTGTAGAGCACCTGTCCCAACGCAGCCGTGTTGGAAACATTCGCGGCGATGGGCGTCTCGAGCAGGCTCTTCGACGTTTCAGCCGGCTGCCAGCCGATGGCGACCATGCCGAGCTCCGCGAGCACCACCACGCCGACGGCCGCGCCGACGGGCAGATATTTCGCGAAACCTTGCTTGAGCTCAGCGAAATCCACGTCGAGCATCATGACGACGAACAGGAACAGCACCGCCACCGCGCCGACGTAGACCACAATCAATATCATGGCGAGGAACTCGGCGCGCGCCAGCAGGAACAGCCCCGCGCCATTACAGAAGGCGAGGATGAGAAACAGCACCGAATGCACCGGATTGCGTGCGAAGATCACCACGCAGGCCGACGCGATCATGATCGTCGCGAAGATGTAGAAAAATACAGCCGCCACGGCCTCATCCTCTCGTATAGAGCGCGCGGCTCCCGCCGCGGCTCGCGTTCTGTCGTTACCGGTAGGGCGCGTCCAGCGCGATGTTGCGCGCGATCTCGCGCTCCCAGCGCGCCCCGTTCTCGAGCAGGCGCTCCTTGGTGTAGTAAAGCTCCTCGCGCGTCTCGGTCGCGAATTCCTGGTTCGGCCCCTCGACGATGGCGTCCACCGGGCAAGCCTCCTGGCAGAAACCGCAGTAGATGCATTTCACCATGTCGATGTCGTAGCGCGTCGTCCGGCGAGTGCCGTCATTGCGGCGCGGACCGGCCTCGATGGTGATGGCCTGCGCGGGGCAGATGGCCTCGCAGAGCTTGCAGGCAATGCAGCGCTCCTCGCCGTTCGGATAGCGACGGAGCGCATGCTCTCCGCGGAAACGCGGCGACTGCGGGTTACGCTCGTGCGGATAATTGATCGTCGCCTTCGGCTTGAAGAAGTAGCGCATCGACAACAGGAAGGCGCCGACGAACTCCGACAGGAAAAGCGACTTGGCGGCTTGGTCTAGTCTCATGACGGGTCCTCAGCTCGCGACTGCCGCGCCGCCGAACTGCAACACGGCGGCGACGATGATGACCATGGCGAGCGAGATCGGCAGGAAGATTTTCCAGCCAAGACGCATCAGCTGATCGTAGCGGTAGCGCGGGACGAAAGCCTTCACCATGGCGAAGAAGAAGAAGAAGAAGCTCACCTTCAGGATGAACCAGATCACGCCCGGTACCCACGTAAAGGGCGCGATATTCGCCGGGGGCAGCCAGCCGCCGAAGAACAGAATCGTCAGCAGTGCGCACATGGTCACGATCGCCACATATTCGGCGAGCATGAACAGCACATAAGGCGTCGCCGAATATTCGATCATGAAACCCGCGACGAGTTCTGACTCGGCCTCGACGAGGTCGAAGGGCGGCCTGTTCGTTTCCGCCAGCGCGGAGACGAAGAAGATGACGAACATGGGGAACAGGCGCAGCCAGTACCATCCGGCCATGCCGTAGGGCGTATCCTGCGCACGCACGATGTCGGTGAGGTTCAGCGAACCGGCGCAAAGCAGAACTGTGATGATGACGAAGCCGATGGAGACTTCATAGGACACCATCTGAGCCGCCGAGCGCAGAGCCGACAGGAATGGATATTTCGAGTTCGACGCCCAACCGCCCATGATCACGCCGTAGACGCCTAGCGACGACAGGGCGAAGATATAGAGGATGCCAACATTGATGTTGGCGACGACCCAGCCGTCTGCGACCGGCACCACCGCCCAGGCCGCGATCGAAAGCGTCGCCATGATGAAGGGCGCGAAAAGGAAAATCCCCTTGTTGGCCGTATCCGGAATAACCGGTTCTTTCAGAGCGAATTTGATGAAGTCTGCAAAGCTTTGCAGCAGGCCCCAGGGGCCGACGACGTTCGGACCGCGGCGCAACTGCACTGCCGCCCAAATTTTGCGGTCGGCCAGAATGACATAGGCCACATAGATCAGCAGGACGACCGCGATCAGCACGCTCTTGATGATCGCGAGCAGAACGGGGCTCTCGGCAAGATAGGCCGTAATGGCGTTCCAGGATTCTGACACGTGATCGCTCCTATTCCGCCGCCTGCTTCAGCCGGCCCTGCGCGAGGGCCGAGCAATCCGCCATGACCGCCGAGGCGCGCGCGATCGGATTGGTGAGATAGAAATCGCCGATCGCGGGGACAAAGGGATCCTTCATCGCGACCGCCGGATGGTTGGCGAGCCTTGCCACATCTCCGGCCTGTCCGGCTTCGATCTGATCGATGCGGGCGAAATGCGGGTGAGCCACGACGAGCTTCTTGCGCAGTTCGGCGAGCGAATCGAAAGGCAGCGCCTGGCCCACAACCGCCGACAGCGCGCGCAGAATGGCCCAGTCTTCACGCGCCTCGCCTGGCGGGAAGACCACGCGCGACGTGAGCTGCACGCGACCCTCGGTATTCACGTAGAGCCCCGATTTCTCTGTATAGGCGGCGCCGGGAAGGATCACATCGGCGCGATGCGCGCCACGATCCCCGTGCGTGCCGATATAGACGACGAAAGCGCCAGGTTCGATCGCGATTTCATCGGCGCCGAGGTTGAACAGCAAGTCCACGGCGCCCACCTTCGCCATGGCCTGGGCGTCGAGACCGCCTGCCGCCGGCGTGAACCCGAGATCCAGCGCGCCGACGCGGGACGCGGCCGTATGCAGAACGGAGAAGCCGTTCCATCCATCGCTCACGCCACCGAGCTTCTGCGCCGCCTGGGCGGCGAGTGCGAGAATGGCGTCGCCGTCGGGGCGCGAAATGGCGCCCTGCCCGACAATCACCAGGAGCTTGCCGACCGGCTTGCCTTCCTGAATGAACCGCAGGAGTGAGTCGGCGCCGGCTCCGAGATAGTCGTAATCGTAGGTAAGATCCGCTTTTTCGCCGATGAGCGAGATCTTGAAGTCGCCCTTGAGCCAGCGCTTGCGGATGCGTGCGTTGAGGACCGGCGATTCCTTGCGCGGATTGGAGCCGACGATCAGCAACGCATCCGCATGGTCGATGCCGGCGACTGTCGAATTGAAGATGTAGGAGGCGCGGCCGAACTTCGGATCGAGCCTGGCGCCATCCTGACGGCAGTCGATGTTCGGCGAGCCGAGCTGCTGCATCAGCAGCTTGAGCGCGAAAATCTCCTCGGCGGCGGCGAGATCGCCGACCAGCGCGCCCGTGCGGGCGGGGGCCGTCGTCTTGCGTTTGGCGGCTATGGCTTCGAAAGCCTCCTGCCACGTCGCGGGACGCAGCCGGCCATTCACGCGCACATAGGGACGATCCAGGCGCTGGGTCTTCAGCCCATCGACAATCTGGCGCGTCTTGTCGGAGATCCACTCCTCATTCACAAGATCGTTGACGCGCGGCAGAATGCGGATGACCTCCCGGCCGCGTGAATCGACGCGGATAGACGAGCCGAGCGCGTCCATGACGTCGATGGTGTCGGTCTTCTGATATTCCCACGGACGCGCACGGAAGCTCTGGGGCTTCGGCAGCAGCGCGCCGACGGGGCAGAGATCGGCGACATTGCCCTGAAGCTCCGAAGTCATGGCGCTTTCAAGATAGGTCGTGATCTCCATATCCTCGCCACGGCCGATGGCGCCCATGTCACCGGTGCCCGCGACTTCCGCCGTGAAGCGGACGCAGCGCGTGCAGTGGATGCAGCGGTTCATCTCGGTCTTGACGAGGACGCCGATATATTTGTCCTCTACCGCGCGCTTGTTCTCGTGGAAGCGCGAAGAGTCGCCGCCGAAGGCCAGCGCCTGGTCCTGCAAATCGCACTCGCCGCCCTGATCGCAGATCGGGCAGTCGAGCGGATGGTTGACGAGCAGGAACTCCATGACGCCTTCGCGGGCCTTCTTCACCATGGGCGACTTGGTGAGAACTTCCGGCGGCGCGCCGTTCGGGCCGGGACGCAGGTCCTTGACCGACATCGCGCAGGACGCCTGCGGCTTGGGCGGACCGCCCTTCACCTCGACGAGGCACATGCGGCAGTTGCCCGCAATGGACAGGCGCTCATGGTAGCAGAAGCGCGGCACCTCAGCGCCCGCCTGCTCGCATGCCTGGAGAAGCGTGAACTCTCCCGGAACGTCCACTTCGACGCCGTCGACGAGAATCTTTGTCACTTCGCTCTCTCCGAAGTCGTGATGCGCTGGTTCATAATCACTCCGCCGCCTCGCGCACGGGCTCCGGATGCGGATTCGCCGTATACTGATCGATGCGCTGCTCGATCACGTCACGGAAATGCATGATGAGGCCCTGGATCGGCCAGGCGGCTGCATCGCCCAGCGCGCAGATGGTGTGACCCTCGATCTGTTTCGACACGTCGAAGAGCATGTCGATTTCACGCTTGTGGGCGCGGCCTTCCACCATGCGCTGAACGACGCGATACATCCAGCCCGTGCCCTCGCGGCAGGGCGTGCACTGGCCGCAGCTCTCGTGCTTGTAGAAATAGGCGAGGCGCGCAATGGCGCGAATGATGTCCGTGGACTTGTCCATGACGATCACCGCCGCCGTGCCGAGGCCCGAGCCCAGTTTCACGAGGCTGTCGAAATCCATCGGGCAGTCGATGATCTGATCCGCCGGAACGCAGCGCACCGACGAGCCGCCGGGAATGACCGCAAGCAGATTGTCCCAGCCGCCCCTTATGCCGCCGCAATGCGTATCGATCAACTCGCGGAAGGGGATCGACATGGCTTCTTCGACGTTACAGGGGCGGTTGACGTGCCCGGAGATCGAGAAAAGCTTGGTACCCGTATTGTTGGGCTTGCCGATGCCGGCGAACCAGCCGGGACCGCGGCGCAGGATCGTCGGCACGACCGCGATCGACTCGACGTTGTTGACCGTCGTCGGGCAACCGTAAAGGCCGACATTGGCCGGAAACGGCGGCTTCAGGCGCGGCATGCCCTTCTTGCCTTCGAGGCTCTCGATGAGCGCCGTCTCCTCGCCGCAGATATAAGCTCCTGCGCCGTGATGCACGTAGAGATCGAAGGGATAGCCGTGAATATTGTTCTTGCCGATGAGGTTCGCCTCATAGGCTTCGTCGACCGCCTTCTGCAGGGCGATGCGCTCGGCGATGAATTCGCCGCGCACGTAGATGTAGCAGGCGTGCGCACCCATGGCGTAGCTCGCGACGAGCGCGCCCTCCACCAGCGTATGCGGGTCGTTGCGCATGATCTCGCGGTCCTTGCAGGTGCCCGGTTCGGACTCGTCCGCGTTGATGACGAGATAATGCGGCCGCTTGGGATCGACGTCCTTGGGCATGAAGGACCATTTCAGGCCCGTCGAAAAACCCGCGCCGCCGCGGCCACGCAGGCCCGACGCCTTCACCTCTTCGATGATCCTGTCGCGCCCCTTGGCGAGCAGCGCCTTGGTGTTGTCCCACTGTCCCCGCGCGCGGGCGCCCGCCAGCGAGCGGTCGCCGAGGCCGTAAAGGTTGGTAAAAATACGATCTGAATCGGAGAGCATGTTGTCTTTCCCCTCCGCTTATTTCTGGCCGTAGAGCGAGGTCAGGCTCGTCAGCCCGCCCTCGGGCTCCGAGGAAACGCGACCCTTCTGAGAGCCGGTCTTGACGGGGCGGCCGGCCGCGAGATCGTCCAGCAGCTTTTCGAAGTTCTCGGCGGTCAGGTCCTCGTAATAGTCGTCGTTGATCTGCACCATCGGCGCATTGCAGCAGGCGCCGAGGCACTCGACCTCAAGCCAGGAGAACATGCCGTCCGCCGTGACCGTGCGCTGCGGACCGACACGGCGCTCGAGCACCCTGATGAGATCGTCCGAGCCGCAGAGCATGCAGGGCGTCGTGCCGCAGAGCTGGATGTAGAACTTCCCAACCGGCGCGAGGTTGAACATCGTATAGAAGGTCGCGACCTCGAGCACGCGAATCTTCGGCATGCCGAGCGTCTCGGCGACCTTCTCGATCGCCTTTTGCGGCAGCCAGTAGTTGTTCTGTTTCTGCGCCTGCCACAGGGCCGGCACAACTGCGGAGGCCTGGCGGCCATCGGGATATTTGGCGATCTGCTTTTCGAGCCAGGCCTTGTTTTCAGGCGTGAACTCGAAGCTCTCGGGCTGTTGCTCGGCGAGACGACGGACGGACATTAGCGATCGACCTCCCCGAAGACGATATCGAGCGAGCCCAAGATCGCCGAGACGTCGGCGAGCATGTGGCCCTTGCACATGAAATCCATGGACGCGAGATGCGCGAAGCCCGGCGCGCGGATCTTGCAGCGGTAAGGCTTGTCTCCGCCGTCTGACACGAGATAGACGCCGAATTCGCCCTTGGGCGCCTCGACCGCGGCGTAGACCTCGCCGGCCGGTACGTGGAAGCCCTCGGTGAAGAGCTTGAAGTGATGGATGAGCGCCTCCATGGAGCGCTTCATCTCGCCGCGCGAAGGCTGCGTGATCTTGTGGTTCGGCGTCAGCGCCGGGCCGCGGCCGTCGGCGCGCATCAGCTTCTCGACGCACTGCTTCATGATGAACGTCGATTGACGCATCTCCTCCATGCGGATGACGGCCCGGTCGTAGCAATCGCCGTTCTTTCCGACGGGGATGTCGAATTCCATCTCCTCGTAACACTCATAGGGCTGCGCCTTGCGCAGATCCCAGGCCGCGCCGGAGCCGCGGACCATCACGCCCGAAAATCCCCATTTCCAGGCGTCCTCGAGCGAAATGACGCCGATGTCGACGTTGCGCTGCTTGAAGATGCGGTTCTCGATGAAAAGCTCCTCGAGATCGTCGCACACCTTCAGGAAGGGATCGCAGAAGGCGCCGATGTCCTCGACGAGCTCGTCCGGCAGATCGCGCGCGACGCCGCCCGGACGGAAGTAGTTGGCGTGCATGCGGGCGCCGGAAGCGCGCTCATAGAACACCATGAGCTTCTCGCGCTCTTCATAGCCCCACAACGGCGGCGTGAGCGCGCCGACGTCCATCGCCTGCGACGTTACGTTCAGAAGATGCGACAGGAGACGGCCGATTTCCGCGTAAAGGACGCGGATGAGCTGGCCACGGCGCGGGACTTCCACATCGAGCAAACGCTCGATCGCGAGGCAGAAGGCGTGCTCCTGATTCATCGGCGCGCAGTAATCGAGCCGGTCGAAATAGGGCACGTTCTGGAGATAGGTGCGCGCCTCCATCAGCTTCTCGGTGCCGCGATGGAGGAAGCCCACATGCGGATCGACGCGCTCGACGACTTCGCCGTCGAGTTCGAGGATCAGGCGCAAAACGCCGTGCGCCGCCGGATGCTGCGGGCCGAAGTTGATGTTGAAGTTGCGCAGGCCCTGTGAATCGGGCTTCGTCTGCGTCACGGTCTGATCGTTCACGACGTTTCCGCCTCGGTTAAAGCTTCATATCGACGCCGGCTTTTTTCATCTCGCCCACTGCGTGTTCGAGCGCGCGCGGCAAGACGTAAGAGCGCATGATCTCCTGAACCTCCGGCAGCCGTCCCATCATGATCGGCATCTTGGCGAGGATCGATCTGCCGACCGGCGACGAATAGAACTTGTTCAGCGCCACGAGCTCGTCCTTCGTGAATATGTCGAGCATCAGGAGAATCGTCGCCCGCTCGGTCACTGCCGCGTCGTCGACAAAGGCGCTCTTGAAGAATGCATCCATGAACATGGACGCCTGCTTCTCGTCAAGACCCGGGTTCTTCGCCTTGAGCTGCGCGAGCAAACCCTGCCGCATCGGCGGGATGGATTTCTCGAGCATCTCCTTCATGCCGAAGGTTTTCATATACTCGCGCGCAGCCGCGAGGGTCGCGGGATCGTAGGATTTCAGCTTTTCATCGAACTTGTCGGGCGCAACGTCGAGGCCCCGCGCCGTGGCGCAGGAAACGACAAGCGCAAAGCCGACAAGGATCGATAAAAGGGCGCGTCTCATCAAGACTGGCCCTTCGCCTTCTCGTCGCCAGGCAGGTCGTATTGCACGCCCTCCCACGGCGAGAGGAAATCGAAGTTGCGGTATTCCTGCTGAAGGCGCACGGGTTCATAGACGACGCGCTTGCGTTCGTCGTCGTAGCGCACCTCGACATAGCCCGACATGGGGAAGTCCTTGCGCAGCGGATGCCCCTCGAAACCATAGTCGGTCATGATGCGACGCAGGTCCGGATGACCCGAGAAGATCACGCCAAAGAGGTCGTAGGTCTCCCGCTCGTACCAGTCGGCGCCCGGGAAGAGCGGAACCAGCGAGGCCACGGGGGTTTCTTCCGAGGCAGGCGTTTTGATCCGGATGCGGCGATTGTGCTTCGGCGACTGAAAATGCGCCACCACCTCGAAGCGCTCGTCGCGCTCCGGATAGTCCGCGGCGGTCACGTCGACAATGTTGACGAAAAGGCACTCCGAATCGTCGCGCAAATAGGTCGCGACCTCGATCCAGCGATCGCGGGCGATCGTGAGCGTCAGCTCGCCATAGGCGATCTTCACTCCCGTCACTGCGCCGGGAAGTGCGCCGCCGATCCGCGCGCCGAGTGTTTCCAGTTCAGCCGACATCCGTCACTTTTCCTTAAGCTCTCGCGTCGCCGCGCCCCTCTCCCCGCGCGCGGCGCGGGCAGAGGGAATGACTTACCGCTCGATCGTGCCGGTGCGGCGGATCTTTTTCTGCAACAGCAGCATGCCGTAGACCAGCGCCTCCGCCGACGGCGGGCAGCCCGGGACGTAGACGTCCACGGGAATCACGCGATCGCAGCCGCGCACCACCGAATAGGAATAGTGGTAGTAGCCGCCGCCATTCGCGCAGGAGCCCATGGAGATGACGTAGCGGGGCTCCGGCATCTGGTCATAGACCTTGCGCAGCGCCGGCGCCATCTTGTTGGTGAGCGTGCCGGCGATGATGATGCAGTCCGACTGGCGCGGGCTGGCCCGCGGCGCGAAGCCGAAGCGCTCGAGATCGTAGCGCGGCATGGCCGCCTGGATCATTTCCACCGCGCAGCAGGCGAGCCCGAAGGTCATCCACATGAGCGAGCCCGTACGCGCCCAGTTGATGACGTCGTCCGTCGCTGTCACGAAGAAGCCCTTGTCGGCCAGTTCCTCGTTGATCTGGAGAAAGAACGGATCGTCCGAGCCCACCGGCTTGCCGGTGCGCGGATCGATGAGGCCCTTGGCCTGCGGGGCGACGAGCGTCCCGCCCTGGTTCGTGATCAATCCCATTCCAGCGCTCCCTTGCGCCACTCGTAGACGAAGCCGACGGTCAGCACGCCGAGGAAAACCATCATCGACCAGAAACCGAAGACCCCGGCCTCCTTGAAGGCCACGGCCCAGGGGAAGAGAAAGGCCACTTCGAGATCGAACACGATGAAGAGCAGCGACACGAGATAGAAGCGCACATCGAATTTCATGCGCGAATCGTTGAACGGATTGAAGCCGCACTCATAGGCGGAGAGCTTCTCCGGATCCGGCGCCTTGAAGGCGAGCAGGAAGGGCGCGACGAGCAGTGCGCCAGCGATGACCGCGGAGAGCGCGATGAAGATCACCAGCGGCATATATTGTTCGAGCAGCATCGGCATGGGTCGTGTCCGGTCGGTCCGACGGTGCGGCGGGGCGAAGGCCGCTTTATCGGGAGCTTCAACTTGGAAAAGCTCCAGGCCGCGGGTTCCGTAACAAAGCCCCTTGTGCAAAGCAAGAGACAACGACGGCTGCTCCGCAGTTATGTCGATTTCGCCGCAGGCGGCGCAGGCCGGCAAGGCGGCGTTAGCCCTGCCCTCCCTCGGCCAGGCAGTCGGCGACAAAAGCGGCCGCCGTCATCTCGGCAAATCGCGCCTCGCGCCGGGAGAGCGCCTCGGGGTCGGCGCCCCAGGCCCGCATCTGGAAGTCCTCGTCGATATGGGCCGCCCCCCAGGCGGTCGCAAGGTCTATTTCCTTCAATGCTTTAGCAAGCGCGAGAATCAGCGAGCCGGTGAGCGTCGTCATGACATGCAGCGCCGCCAGCCGCAGCGGCGCCGCCTCGCCCTCGCCCTCGCCAACATAGGCGCGCACGGCCCGGGCGAGGGCTTCGACCGATTCTTCCGGTTGCGCCGCGAACATCACCCCCTCCGCAAGCGCGAGCCTTGCGCCGAGATTGTCGCGTGCGAAGGAGACGAGCGGATCCCACGCGGCCCTTTGCGCCGCAACGAGGCTCTCGGGCTCTCCGGCGCGGTAACAGAGCATGTCGGAACCGGCATATTTGACGAGTTCCGCCTCCACTTCCGCCATTTGCCCGGCGACGCCGTCCAGGGCCGAATTCACGAGCCTCGTGAGCGGCATGGTCGCGGGATCGATCTTTTCCCCCTGCCCGGCCCATTCGGCCGCGAGCGCCTCTGCGAGAGCCCGCGAGGGGACGACGATCTGGCGCCTGGCCGGGGTGTTGACCGGCCGTCCGTCGAGCAGGATCCTGAAGCCCTTCTCCGTCTCGCCGACGCTCGCGTCTTTGTAGAATCGTTTCGGCAGGGGCCGGGCGGGATCCCGCGCCGCCTTCACCGGATCGCGCTCGCCCTGCTCTACGAAGAAATCGGCGTCGAAGCCGGTCGGGTTTTTGGGCGTCATGTCAGTCCCTTGGAAGCTGGAAGCCTGAGCCGGGCGCCCCGGCGGCCGGGGCTGGCCATGATGCGCCGGCGGACCGGGGAAACTTCGCTACGCGTCCGGCGCGTCCTCGATCGGATCGTACTGCTTCACGTCAAAGCCGAAGAGGTCCCAGCTTTGTTGCATATGGTCGGGCAAAGGGGCGGTCACGTCCAGCGTCCCGCCTTTCGGATGCGGCAGGATCAACCGCCGCGCCAAAAGATGAAGCTTGCGCTCGAGCCCGTCGGGCATGGCCCGCAACGGATCCCGACGGCGCACCTCGTCCTCCGGTCGATGCCCGTATTTCGGGTCGCCGAAAATCGGATGGCCGATGGCCTCGGCATGGGCGCGCAGCTGATGGGTGCGGCCGGTGAGCGGCTTCATCGACAGCCAGGCGCAGCGCGGCGCCACCTTGTCGACGATCGCGTAATAGGTCAGCGAATGCTGGGCGTCCGCGTCGCCATGTTTCGCGATCCGCATCTTTTCGAGCTCGCGACCGGCGCCGCGGGTCTTCTCCATGCCGGGACCTTTGGCGAGATAGAGCGAAACTCGGCCCTGCGCCGGCTTCGGCACGCCCTCGACCAGCGCCCAGTAGAACTTCTTGGCCTGCCGCGAGCGGAAGATTTCGCCGAGATCCGCCGCCATGCGGCGGCTTTTCGCGACGAGCAGCACGCCGGAGGTGTCGCGGTCGAGGCGGTGCACGAGAACCGGGCGCGAATCGCCTTTGGCAAGCGATTCCAGCATGCCGTCGACATGGCGCTTCTGGCCGGAGCCGCCCTGCGTCGCGAGGCCGAACGGCTTGTTGAGCACCATCAAGTCCTTGTCCTCGAACAAGGTCATTGCCCGGATCGCTCCGGCGTCCTCGGGCGCGGCGCGCTTGACGGCGGGGCTCGCCGGCGGCTCGATCCTGAGCGGCGGCACGCGGACCTTCTGGCCCTCCTCGAGCCGCGTCGAGGTCTCGACCCGCCGGCCGTCGACGCGCACCTCGCCCTTGCGGCATATCTTGGCGAGATGCGACAAGGCGAGCGTGGGGTAGCGGCGCCGGAACCAGCGGTCCAGGCGCATGCCCGCCTCGTCCTCGGTGACGGTTGTGGTGGTCACGCCCACGCCCTGGGTTTCGGGGGCGCTCATGCGGCGTCTCGTTGCGGATAAAACGGCATCGCCGCCTTATGGCCCAAAGCGCGCCTCATTGTCGATGGCGAGCGTTCGCAAAGCCTGCCAAAGGACCCTCTCACAGGAACCTCTCCATGTCCGATTCCTTTATGTCCGATTTCTACGGTCCCGCCCATCGCGAACTCCAGGACGCCTTCGAGACGCGCCGCCTCGCCGATCTCATGGAGGGCGGCGTGATGCACGCCGAGCTCGCCCCACAGGAGGCGGCGTTCATCGAGGCCCGCGACATGTTCTTCCTGGCGAGCGTCGATCCCGGCGGCCGGCCGACGGTCTCCTACAAGGGCGGCGCGCCGGGTTTCGTGCGCGTGAATGGTCCGAAAACCCTCGTCTTCCCCTGGTTCGACGGCAACGGCATGTATTATTCGGCAGGCAATATCGCGCAAAACGCCAGGGTCGGCCTGTTGTTCATCGACTTCGAGACGCCCAACCGGCTGCGTGTCCAGGGCGAGGCGACCTTGTTGCGCGACCCCGCCGAGATCGCCCGGGTTCCGGGGGCGCAGTTTCTCGTCTCGGTCGCCATCGAATCGATCTGGGTCAACTGTCCGCGCTACATTCACCCGCACCGCCGGGTCTCGACATCGAGATATGTGCCGGACGCCGCGGGCGCGGCGCCGCTGCCCGGATGGAAGCGCCTCGACATCGCACAGGACGCGATTCGCGAGGAGGATCGCGCGAGAGTCGACGCGGCGGGCGGAGTGATCGATCAGGACGCCTATGCGACCCTGGTGTCGCGGGGGGAGGGGTGACCGGACGTCGACGGACCCGCCGCGCCCTTCCCCCGGCGCGCCGCGTCCGATAGTCTTTGCGCAACCATCCCGCGAGAGCCCCCATGCAAGAGCGTTCCGGCGAAGCTGCCCTGTTCGACCGCGCGGTTCTGGATTCGCGTATCGCTTTTGTCTCGGCGAGTTTCCTGCTGGCCTACGGCTTTTCGGCGCTGCTCGACCGCGTGGGCGCGCCGGAACGTTTCGTCGCCGCGGCGCCACCCTGGTTCACGGTCGTGGCGCTGGCGGCGCTGGGTTTCCTGCTCCACTCCATGCGGGTCTCTTTCTATTATGCCGGGGGGCGGGCGATTCCCGCCGCCTATTCCGGCTTCGCCAACGCCGCTGTGGCGGTCTCGCTGCTCCTCCCCTTCGCGACGCGACTCGCCGGCCACAGCTGGTGGATCGGCGTCGTCTGCGGCGCCTTTCTCGGCCTCGCCGTTGCGGCACTTTTCCTCGGGCCGCTCCTTCGCCGGACCGGCGTCTTCTCGCTTTCGGGCTTCCTTGCCGCGCGCTTTCCGCGCACGCTGCCACGCTTCGGCCTGATCCTGGCCATCAGCCTGTCCTCCGGCCTGCTTGCTGTCGCCGGAAGCCAGATGGCCGTCGACGCCCTGGTCGAACTGACCGGAGCGGGCCGAGTCTTCTCGGCCTTCACCATTGCGGCGGCCGGGCTGGTGATCGCCGGCCCCGGCGGCCTTGGCGCCGCGGTCTGGGCCGCGGCCGCCGCAGCTGGCGTCGCACTGCTTGGCTTTGGCTGGCCAGTCGCCGCGCTCGACTTTCAGGGCCAGTTGCCCGTCGGCCTCTTCGGCGGCGCTGGCTGGAAGGAGGCAGGCGAGCTTTTCACCGGGTGGAAGCTCATGCCGGACCCCATGGGGATCTTCGTCGAGATCGGCGCCACGATCGCCATGGCGCTCGGCGTAGCCACGCTCGCGCCGGTTCTCGCGCCGGCGGTCACGACGGAGACGCCCGAGTCCGCCCGCGCTTCCGGCGTTCTCACATTGGGCTGGAGCCTCCTTTTCGGGCTGCTCATCGCCGCCGCCATCGCCGCCTCGGCCCTCAGCCTCGCCGCCTCCGTCTCCGGCCGGAGCGCCGAGCGCCTGCCGGCTTCGGTCTTTGCAGCGAGCAGCCGGGGGCTCGTCGCCGTCTGCGAAGCAAGGGTCGCAACCCCCTCCCAGGCGCAGCGGGCCTGCGCGGCGCAAGGCATTGCGCCCGGGACGCCGCTCACGCCCGCCAATGTGCGGCCCGTCGACGGCGATTACCTTCTCGGCGCCCTGCCCGGCGCGACCGATCTCGGCGCGGCCGCCTCGGGCCTCGTGACCTCGGCGCTTGTCGCCTTCGGCGTGCTGCTCGCGGGCATGGGACTTCAGACATGCAGCGCCGCGGTCGGCAATGACGCGCTTTATCGGCTTCGCGGCGAGGTCGACCTCACGAGCCGCCGGCTCGCTATCACGCGGCTCGCGCTCGTCGTCGTCGCGACCGGCGCTTATGTGGCCAGCGTGACCCAGATCGTCACGCCCGGCGGCCTGATCGCGCTGGCGCTCGCGGTCTCCGCGGCCTGCGTTGCGCCCGCGCTCGCCCTGGCTTTCTGGGATCGGGCCGACGACCGCGAAGCCTTTTTCGCGCTTGTCTCGGGCGCCGCAACCCTCGCGGCGGCGCTCTTCATCGCCGGGCCGGCCCGCAAGATCGAGGTCTATTCCCTGGCCGCGCTGGCTGGCGCCACCGTCGCCGTCGCGGCGGGCGTCGTTTCCGCCCTGGCGTCGAATCAGGAGAAGCCTCTCGCGCAATCCTTCGTCAGGCGGATGCTCCACGGAGACGGAGCGATCGCCGCGCCTGATAAGGGGGCGTGAAGCCGCTCACACCCTCCCGGAACGCCCCCTATCCTTTCCGGCGAATTCTGCTATATGGACCGCGCACGCTTGGCCCCGCCAGGCGGCCCCGCCATTGGGGACCTCGCTGGACGACATCCCGGCCAAGGCCCCCGCCGGCGGATCACTCCCAACAAAAGGAACGACGGATGTCGATCACGGCCGAGCGCAAGCAGGCGCTCATCAAGGAATATTCCACGAAAGCCGACGATACGGGCTCGCCCGAGGTCCAGGTTGCGATCCTCACGGAGCGCATCGTCAACCTCACTGAGCATTTCAAGACGCATGTGAAGGACAATCACTCGCGTCGCGGCCTGCTGAAGCTCGTCTCCCAGCGCCGCCAGCTTCTCGATTATGTGAAGAAGCGGGACGAAGCCCGCTACAGGAGCCTGATCGAGCGGCTGGGCATTCGCCGCTAAGACACGCCTTGCGAAAGCGGCGCGACAAGCAGGCGCCGCTTTCGTTTTTCAGGGCGCCGGACGCGCCCCAAACAGATCCAGCGCGAACACCGTCATGGCAGGATCGCCGGACGCTGCGTGACAAAAGATCAACGATTCCGCAGCCTCTCGCCGTCTTGCTCATGACGAACCGGCTGGTTCATCGAGAGAAAGACCAAGCATGTTCGAAGTACACCGCGAAGAACTCGACTGGGCCGGGCGCAAGCTCGTCCTCGAGACCGGAAAAGTCGCCCGCCAGGCCGACGGCGCCGTGATGGCCTCCTGGGGCGAGACGACCGTTCTCGCCACCGTCGTCTCCGCCAAGGCCCCCAAGCCGGGGCAGGACTTCTTCCCCCTCACCGTCAATTATCAGGAAAAGGCCTTCGCGGCCGGCCGCATTCCAGGCGGCTATTTCAAACGCGAAGGCCGGCCTTCGGAGCGCGAGACGCTCGTCTCCCGCCTGATCGACCGTCCGATTCGCCCGCTCTTCCCCGACGGCTACCGCTGCGACACGCAGGTCATCGTCACCGTGCTGTCGCATGACCTCGAGAACGACCCGGACATCCTCGCGATGGTCGCGGCCTCAGCCGCGCTGACGCTCTCCGGCGTTCCCTTCATGGGTCCGATCGGCGGCGCGCGCGTCGGCCTCGTTAATGGTCAGCTCAAGCTCAATCCGACCATTGAGGAGATGAAGCTCTCCGACCTCGACCTCGTCGTCGCCGGCACCCATGACGCCGTGCTGATGGTGGAGTCGGAGGCCAAGGAGCTTTCCGAAGAAACGATGCTCGAGGCGGTGATGACGGGCCATCGCGGCTTCCAGCCGGTGATCGACGCCATCATCCGCCTGGCCGAACGCGCCGCCAAGGACCCGCGCGAGCTGATCCTGCCCGACACCTCGGAGCTTTCGGCGGCCATCGCCAAGCACGCCGAAGCCGGGCTGCGCGAGGCGTACAAGATCACCATCAAGCAGGATCGCTACGCCGCCGTCGACGCCGTGAAGGCGAAGGCGATCGCCGAGCTTTTTCCGGAAGGTTCGGAGCCGCCCTACACCAAGGAGCAGGTCGCCGAAGCGTTCAAGGAGCTTCAGGCCAAGGTCGTGCGCTGGAACATCCTCGACACGGGCGTGCGCATCGACGGCCGCGACGTGAAGACGGTGCGTCCGATCATTTCCGAGGTCGGCGTCCTGCCGCGCGCCCATGGTTCGGCGCTCTTCACCCGCGGCGAGACGCAGGCGCTCGTCGTCGCGACGCTCGGCACGGGGGAAGACGAGCAATTCGTCGATTCGCTCGAGGGCACCTACAAGGAGCGGTTCCTGCTCCATTATAACTTCCCGCCCTATTCCGTGGGCGAGACGGGCCGCATGGGTTCGCCCGGCCGCCGCGAGATCGGCCACGGCAAGCTCGCCTGGCGCGCCATCCGTCCGATGCTGCCGGCCGCCGCGGAATTCCCCTACACGCTGCGCGTCGTCTCCGAGATCACCGAATCGAACGGTTCGTCGTCCATGGCCACGGTCTGCGGCGCCTCGCTGGCGCTGATGGACGCGGGCGTGCCGATCAAGGCGCCGACCGCCGGCATCGCCATGGGCCTCATCCTCGAAGGCGAGCGCTTCGCGGTTCTCTCCGACATTCTCGGCGACGAGGATCACCTCGGCGATATGGACTTCAAGGTGGCGGGCACGTCAAATGGCGTGACCTCGCTGCAGATGGACATCAAGATCGCCGGCATCACCGAGGAAATCATGCGCGTCGCCCTTGCCCAGGCGAAGGACGGCCGCCTGCACATTCTCGGCGAGATGGCGAAGGCCATCACCAGCTCGCGCGCCGAGCTCGGCGAATTCGCGCCGCGCATCGAGACGATGAAAATCCCCACCGACAAGATCCGCGACGTGATCGGCTCGGGCGGCAAGGTGATCCGCGAGATCGTCGAGAAGACCGGCGCCAAGATCAACATCGAGGACGACGGCACGGTGAAGGTCGCCTCCTCTGACGCCAATTCGATCAAGGCGGCGATCAACTGGATCAAGTCGATCGCGTCCGATCCGGAAGTCGGCATGATCTACGAGGGCACCGTGGTGAAGACCGCCGACTTCGGCGCCTTCGTCAACTTCTTCGGCGCCAAGGACGGCCTCGTCCACATTTCGCAGCTCTCGAAGCAGCGCGTGGCCAAGACGACCGACGTGGTGAAGGAAGGCGACCGCGTGAAGGTGAAGCTCCTGGGCTTCGACGATCGCGGCAAGGTTCGCCTCTCGATGCGCGCCGTCGATCAGGCCACGGGCGAAGACCTCGAGGCCAAGGAGAAGGCCGAGCGCGAGGCCGCCAACGCGGCCGACGCCGAGTAACAAGGCGCGCCTGCGCCAAGAACGACGCGAGCCGTCCGGCGCACCGGGCGGCTCTTTTTTTGGGGAAGGCCATGTTCCGCAGAGCCATTCTTGTCGCCGCCCTCGCCGCGGCCCCGGCCGCACAGGCGGAGCCGGATTATTCCCGCGTCCTCGACGCCGAGACCTTCTCGGCGCAGAACAACGGCGACACGGATCGCGCCGTTCTGGTCGACAACGGCGATTCCGGCGCCGACCTCTACATCTATCTGGCGCTCGACCCTTCCGCTGATCCGGCAAAGCCGCCCAAGCCCGCGCTGGTCAAGAAGGCGGCCGCCTGGAGCGGCGGCATATGGGGCTCCCGCCCCTCGCTCGAAACCAACGCCAAGGGTTCCCTCCTCATAAAATCCGAGAACACAGGCGTCGGCCGCGATAAATGGACGCAATCGCTGACGGTCGTCTATCGCAACAAGGACTTCGTCGTCGCCGGCCTCACGCGCGACGCCTATGATTCCCTCGAGCCCAATTCGGCCCACAGCTGCGACCTCAACTTCCTCACCGGCAAGGGCAAGAAAGACGGCAAGCCGATCGACGTGAAGTTTCCGGCAAAGAAGCTCACTGACTGGTCGGACGGCGATTTGCCGAAGGAATGCGCCTTCTAAAAAAGACTTGCCCGCGCCGCTGGCGCCTTATCTAATTTCGGCGAAGACACGGGCGCGAAATGACTGAAACACGGAACAAGGAGGACACGCCGGCAGGCGAGGTCTTCACGCCCGGCGAGCCGATCGACATCTTTCTTCTGGCGCGCCTCGGATTCACGTTCATCTTTGTCGTCATCACGACGCTCATCGTCTGGCCCTATCTCGCGAGCCTGACATGGGCGCTGGTGCTGGCGGTGGTGTTCATCCGCCCGCATCGCTGGTTTGAAACCGCACTCGGTCCAAACAGCGCGGCAGGCGCCTCCGTCGCCGTCGTCGCGCTGATCATTGTCGCGCCTCTGCTCTTCATCTTCCAGCGACTGCTCCAGGAGGCGCTGACCGGCGTCGATTACATCCGGAACGCCATCTCGGCGGGCAAATGGGGCGACTTCCTCGCCGCGCATCCATGGCTCAGATGGTTGGGCGACCGCGTGGATGCGCCGACAATCGCTGCGCGAGTCGGCGAGTTCCTCACAAATCTCGGGGCGTCGCTGCTGAAGCAGTCCACAGGACAAGCCATCACCATCGTTCTGGCCTTTTACATGCTCTTTTTCTTCCTGCGCGACCGCAATTCGGCGCTCGATTCGCTGGTGCGGCTCTCGCCCTTCTCCAATCTCGAAACCGGCAGGCTCATCGTGCGCGTGCGCGATACGATCTACGCCACGATCTTCGGCACGCTGGCCGTGGCCGCGCTACAGGGCGCGCTCGGCGGCTTCATGTTCTGGTGGCTCGGCTTTCCCTCGCCCGCGCTCTGGGCCGTCATCATGACAGTTATTTCCATCATCCCGGTGCTCGGCTCCTTCGTGATCTGGATCCCTGCGACGATCTACCTCGCGCTCGAAGACCGCTGGGCGGACGCCGTGACGCTCGGCCTCTGGGGCAGCGTGGTCATTTCGACGGCCGACAATATCGTGCGTCCGCTGCTGATCGGCGAAAGCTTGCGTCTGCACACGGCGCCCGCCTTCATCGCCATGCTCGGCGGGCTTCAGCTCTTTGGACCCTCCGGGCTCATCCTGGGCCCCATCGCCTTCACCATGACGACGCTCATGCTCGAATTCTGGAGACGCCGCGCCGACCCCGAGCTTCGCCCGGAATGATTCAGCTCGCGCCGCCCTCGCTGGCGAGGATGCGCGAGTAGGCGTCATCGAGCGCGGCGTCGGTCGCCTCAACGACATCGGCGTTCTGCGTAAAGACGATGAAGCACCGCAGACTCTTGCCGGGATAGAGCGGCCGCAGCGCCGCGCGGTAGAGCGCGAGCTGGCGGAGCTGCGCGGAGTCCGGCGTCTCGCGCGGCCGCCCGGTCTTGAAATCGGCGATGAGCACGCTGTCCTCGGTCTCCGCCAGGCGGTCGATCCGTCCCGACACATGCAGCCCTCCATCCAGAGCCGCATAGACGTCGACCTCGGCGATGGACCCTAGCCCGAACAGCGCGGCGAGGCGCGGGCTTTCGATGGCCTGCGTCGCGGCCGCGACGATGTTTCGGCAGGCCTCGTCATCGAGACCGGCGCCGCGCAACGTCAAAAACCGCCGCGCGGCCTCCTGCCGCCGCTCCGCCGGGCAGGCGGGCAGATATTGCAGCAGCGCATGGGTGAGGCGCCCGACGAGGACGCGCGCCGCGTCGCGGCTGTTCGGCGCGCCGCTCTCCAGCACCGCCAGCGCGTCGGCGCCGGCGAGCGCGCTCGACGGCCGCAAGGGCGGCGCGGGAGACGCCTCGCTCGGCGCCGGCGTGCGCGCAAAGTCCGGGATCGCCGTCGCCCACGACGCGCTTTGCACGCGCGCGAGATCGTGACGCGGCGGCGGAGAGCCACGTTGCAAAACATAGCCGTCGGCGTCGGAAAGCTTTTCGCAGTCCTCCTGCTCGAGGGCCGCCACGATCATATTGTGCCAGCAGCCCTCGGCCGGCGGGTTCTTGCCATGATAGCCCGCGATATAGAGCCGCTCCTCCGCGCGCGTCATGGCGACGTAGAGCAGGCGCCGATATTCGGCCGCCTCCGCGGCGCGATGATCGGCGCGCGCCTGCGAGATCGCTTCCGGATCGCTGTCCTTGCCGCAGGACCAGGCGAGCGACGCGTCGTCCCCCGCGCCGAGCGTAAAGAGCTTCGGATCATGCTTGCCGGCCGGCGCGCCGCAGGTGTCCGGCAAAAAGACGATCTTCGCCTCCAGCCCCTTGGCGGCATGGGCGGTCATCACGCGCACGGCGGCGCCGGCGGCCTCCATGTCTCTCTTGATCGAGAGATCGAGCCCCTCGATCCGCCCCAGAAAATTGACCAGCGCCGGCGCTTCCTCACGTTCGAAATTCATCGCCAGCCGCAGGAATTCGTCGATCGCGTCATTGGCCTCCGGCCCGAGCCGCGCCACGAGCCGGCGCCGCCCGCCGCCGGGGCCGAGAACGAGGCTGTAGAATTCATACGGCGCGAGCCGCGTCGCCTCGCGCCTCCACGTCGTTATTTTTTCCGCCGCCCCGCGATGACGCGGCTCCGGCGAGCGCAGGAGCGCGTCGAAGAGCGCGCCGCGCCGCTTTGGCGCGAGCGCGATCAGATCGTCGTCGTCGAGGCCGACGAGCGGCGATTTCAACACGGTCGCGAGCGTCAGATCGTCATCGGCGAGCAAGGCCGAGCGGCCGAGCGCCACGAGATCATTGACGGCGATATGCGTGCCGAGATCGAGCCGGTCGGCGCCGGCGACAGGCACATCCTCGGCCTTCAGCGCGCGGATCAGCGCCTCGAAAAAGGCGCCGCGTTTGCGCACCACGATGAGAATGTCGCCCGGCTCGACGGGGCGCGGACCGGACCGGCCTTCGACATAATCGCCGCCGCCCGGCGCCAGCAGGGTTTTGATTTTCGCCGTGATCTTGCGCGCGAGCCGCTCGCCGGGATCGGTCGCCTTCGCGTAATCGAGCGGCAACCGCCAGTCTTCCGGCTCTTCCTTCTCGAGCGGGCGGATCGGCTCCCAGACTTCGACGACGGCGTGGAGATCGGTCTTCGTCGATTCGTGCAGGAGCGGCGGCCGGTCCGGATCGGGATCGCAGGCGAGCCCCTCGCCATTGCCGGGGAAGTTGAACACGCTGTCCACGGCCGCGAGCACGCCCGGCGCCGAGCGGAAGGATTGCGTGAGCTGCACATACTCGAATTGCAGGGCGGCGGCCGTGAACCGGCTCGCGAAGCTCCGCCGCATGGCGTCGAACTTCTCGGGCGCGGCGCCCTGGAAGGAGAAGATCGACTGCTTGTCGTCGCCCACGGCGAAGAAGCTACGCCATGCGGCGCGCGCGCCGACGCCAGCGCAAAACTCGCGGGCAATGGCGGCGAGGATTTCCCACTGCCGCGCGCTCGTATCCTGCGCCTCGTCGAGCAGGATGTGATCGATCTGCGAGTCGAGCTTGTAAAGCACCCAGGAAGGTTCAGAACGATTGAGCAGGCGGTGGGCGCCCTCGATCAGATCGTCGTAATCGAGCGCGTTTCGATAACGCTTGGCCTGTTCATATTCGCCGACAATGGTCTCGCCCAATTGCGCGAGCGCGAGCGACCGCTCGGCGGCCACGGCGGCCTTTCGCTTCTCGACGAGCGCGGCAAGACGATCCTGCTCGTCCTGCATCTCTTCGAGGAGGCCGGGCGCTTTATCTTGCAGGCCCCTCGTGACGATGTTGCGCCCTTCTCCGCCGCGCGGCTCGCCTTTTTCGGTGAAGAAGACAGCGAGGTAGCTCTCGATGCAATCGGGGTGCGGCGCGAGCGCGATGGCGCGCGCGACGTTTGCCGCGAGTTTCTTGTCATTGGTCGAGCCGAGGCGCAATCGGTCCGCAAGCTGCGGCCATGTTTCGTATCCCTCGATGATCGCCGCTTCGATGCGCGCGCGCGTTCCGCCTGCCTTGAGGCCAAGCTGCGCCCGCAGGCGCTTCTCGTAGCTCTCTCGCGCCTGCGCCTGCGCGAGCGCATCGCGTTTCTCAAGGAGCGCGGCGCAGAGCTCGTCGAAGCCCTTTTCCGTTGTCTCCGAGGCGACGCGTTCGAGCGCCTCGTGCAGCGGTCCCTTGCCGCTTTTCGCCTTGTCGATCGCGCGTCGCTTGGCCGTTTGCAGCAATTCGGCGCGCGCGGCGTCGTCGAGCACGGAGAAACCCGCCGGCGCATTGGCCTCAAAGGGAAAGATATGCAGAAGCCTTTCGCAGAAGGCGTGGATCGTTTGAATCTTGAGGCCGCCAGGCGTCTCGACGGCGCGCGCAAACAGGCTGCGGGCAAAATCGAGCTGGCGCGGCGAGGGAGCGGGCGCGCCCGTGGCGCTTATCTCCTCAGCGAGTTCCACGTCGTCCAGCACAGCCCATCGAGCGAGCCGATCGAAAATGCGCGCCGACATATTGGCCGCCGCCGCCTTGGTGAAGGTAAGGCAGAGGATTTGCGACGGACGCACGCCTTCGAGCAGAAGGCGCAGCACGCGTTGCGTCAGCACATAGGTCTTGCCCGATCCCGCATGGGCGGAAACCCAGGCCGAGGCATGCGGGTTCGAGGCCTTGTGCTGCTTCTGGATCGTCAGCGAGAGATAGGGGCGGTCGCTCATGCGTCGTCTCCGCCGCCGCGCGCCCATTCCTTCACGCGCGCCAGATGATCGTAATCGCCCTCATGTCTCACAAAGGCGACATAGGGGCGCGAGGGATAGGGCGTCGCCGGATCGCGATATTGCGACAGCATTCGCACGAGTTCGCCGCTATGCTTGGCGACGACGTCCGAGAACGAAATCTCCTTCCAGCTGAGCTGCTGCGTCTTGCCCCCATTTTTGAGGCCAACATAGGCGGCGCCGGTCACGGGACGCGCGCCGATCTCCGGAAAGGCGCCCGCTTCGATCATCGCGGCCTCCAGCGTCAATTGCGGAGACCAGCCCGCGAGGACTTGTGGCTTTGAGGGCGGATCGCCCGTCTTGTAATCGAAGACCGAAGCTTCTCCCTGCGCGTCCACCTCGATGCGATCCGCTCTCGCTGTAAGCGAAAAAAGCGCGCCATCGGCAAGCGTGACGACCCATTCGCCGGATTTCTCCATATGGATGACGCCGCCTTTCTCGCGCTGTGCGCGCTCGAACGCGAGGGCGTGTTCGAGACCCGCCCGCACGCGCGGCCAGGTGAAGCTCTCGAACGCGGGGTCGGCGAGAAATTCTTTCAGCAAATCTTTCGCAATCGAGATGAGGTCCTCATGCGCCTGCGGGGGCAGCGGCCCTTCCGGATGCCGCCGCACGAAAGCTTCCAGCGCCGCATGAATCGCGGTTCCCATTTCTCGCGCGCCGATCTCGGCGCCGAGCGGCGCGAGCGGCTTCAAATCGAGAATGCGCTCGGCATAGATCGCATAAGGGTCGCGGCGCAGCGTCTCGATGCGTGTGACGCTCAGTCTCTTCGGCCGCATGTCGACCGGCGGCGCGGGCGCCGGGCGTTGCAGCGAGACGAGTTCGTCGGGCGCCGGCTGATCGAGCGCGGCGGCGATGGCGAGCATTCTCGCGCCGCGGGACCGGCAGGCGCCCATCGCCTCGACGCCCGCGAGCGCCTCGATCCGGGTGAGAAAGCGCGAGGCGACAGTCGGCGAGCCATCGCGCTTGGCGGCGCGGCTCAGCACGACGTCCTTCGCCCCGAGCGCCATGACGAAATCATGCGCGCTCTGTCCGATGCGGCGCTCGGGCGGCGGCAGGCCCAATTGCGCGCGCATGGAGCGGTTGAGAAAGGCGCCCGTTTCCGCTTGCGGCGGCCAGACGCCCTCGTCGAGCCCGGCGAGCAGCATGAGGTCCGCGTCCATCAGACGCGCTTCGAGCGGGCCGAGTATCTTGAGGCGTGGATGAGCGCGGCGCGGGCCGCGCAGCGTCGTCTCGAAGGCGATGCGATCGAAAAGCGCCGCATAACCCGGCGCGTTGAAACCCTCCGGCGCCTCGGCCCGCGACAGCCTGTCGAGAAGATCGAACAGCGCCAGCGCGCCTTCATCGGCGTTTTCCTCCGCGCCTTTCGCAATCTCCTCGAAAGCGGCGCGATGCGCGCGCGCAAAGCGTTTCAGTTCATGCTTGCCGGATAGCGCGAGAAGCGGCGCGAAGGCCCGCTCCATATCGACGAGCAGCGTTTCGATTGCGTTCCATTCAGCATCGGTGATGCGCCGCGCCGCCGGATAGGCATGCGGCTCCGCAGCGGCCGCGCGCGCCCGCGCCACGTTGGACGCATAGCCATTCGAGCCGGGCGGCGTGGCGCGCAACACGCCGATTTCGACGAGAGGCGCCAGCGCGGCGATCTCTTGTGCGCTGCGCCCGAAGCGGACGAGCGGATCATGCAGCAAGGCGGCGATCGCGCGGGCGTCGAGGCCATTGGCGCCGACCGCCGCCGTCAGCCGCGCCAGCACGCCGACCGGGGTCGACGCGAGAGAGGCGCCGCCCGAGTCGTCGATCTCGATTTGGAAGCGCCGCAACTCGGCCGCAACGCGCCGCCCGAGATTTCGGTCGGGCGTCACGAGCGCAGCGGTGCGGCCAGGCGTCTCCAGCGCCTCGCGCAGAAAGAGCGCCAGCGCAAGCGCCTCCATCTGCTCGTCCGGCGCCTCCAGAAGCGTCACGCCCGCGAGCGCGGCGACGAAGCCTGCGCCTTCTAATGCGCGGAAGTCGCGCCACGCCGCGGTGGCGCCCGCCGGCGTCATCGCCTGCGAGACGAGCCGGCGCCTTTCGGCTTGCGCCGGCGCTAGCGCGGCAAGCTCGCGCACGTCGTCCCGCTCGAGCCGCATGACGCCGAGCAGGCGCTTCAGGACGGTCTGGGGATGGGTTAAGGCGGGCTCGTCCTCGCTGTCGCCGACATGCGCCCAGGCAACAGGGCCCATTTCCTGATCGAGACCCGGCAGGACGACCGCGCCAGTGTCGAGCGCGGCGATGGCCGACAACAATTTCGCCGTCGTGGGTTGCGCGCCCGTCGAACCGATTGCGACGACCGGCGCATTATCCGTCCTCTCGGAAAGCCGCAGGATCTGCGCTTCGATCAGCAGCTTGCGCCGGGCGGCGGCGTCGGCGCGGCCCATCTCTTCGAGCATTTGCGGCCAGGCCTCGACGACAATGCCGAGAAAGGTCGTCGTGATGGCCCAATATTTGTCGAAGGCGCTGTCGTCGATCGCCCCGGCGATCTTCTCAGGCGCGACGCCTTCAATGATGAATTCATCGATGAGCGCGCCAAGTTCGGCGGCAAGCGCATAGGCGCCGGCGGGAGAGGAGGCGACGGAAAAGGACTCGCTTTCGTGCAGCTGCAAACCGCCCCGCCCATCGGCGCAGAGAATGGCCTTGCCGACGGACTCGGACCATTTCGTAACGAGTTGAGCGAGAAGTAGGCGGCGTTCGAGCTCCTCGATCTGCGGGCGCGCGGCCTCGTCGAAATCGCCAGAAAAACCGCTGAAAACCGTGGCGGTTTCCTGCTCCTCCAATCCGCCGAGCGGAAGAATGCGCGGCAGGAAGCCGGCGCCCTTGCCGATGGCGCGCGCGAACTCCGCCGCAAGGGCGCGGCCGGCGCGTTGGGTCGGCACATAGATGGTGGCGCGCGCCATTTCGAGCGGCGGCGTCTCGCGGGAAAGCGCGGGAACAATTCTGCCGTCGAGGAGCGCGTCGACAAAAGTTGCGAGGAAGGGCGCGCCGGGCGCGATGGTGAAGACATTGCGCTTCGCGCCCATTGTTCACGCCTCCGCTGCGGCGATTGCTCTCTCCGCGTCTTCAATCGCCGCCACCGTGCCGACATGCAGCCAGAGCCCGCTGGAGACGACGCCGAAGAGACGCCCCTTTTCCGCCGCCTCGAACAGGAAGGGCGCGAGCTTGAACACGTCCTGCGTTTCGGCGGCGAAGAGCTGTGGTTTGATGAGGCCGACGCCGGCATAGACGAAAGGCTTCGGCCCGGCCCGCCGGATGATGCGGCCGTCCGCCGCGAGATCGAAATCGCCGTCCCAATCGACGCCGACGCTGCCCTGTGTCGGCGCGAGCAGCAGCGCGGCGTCCATCTCCATCGGATTCCACGCCTGCGCCAGCGCGATCAGATTGGAGCGCGGGGCGCCGTGCCAGAAAGCGTCCGTGTTGCAGATGAAGAAAGGCTCGCCGCCGAGACGCGGCAGAACCTTGCGGATGCCGCCGCCCTGATCGAGAAGCCGCGCACGTTCGTCAGAAATGATGACGCGCGGCGCGACGCGTGAGGCAAGATGCGCTTCGATCTGATCGGCGAGATGATGCACATTGACGATCGCGGTCTCGACGCCCGCGCGGGCGAAATCGTCGAGCGCGCGATCAATCAGCGTGCGGCCGGCGACGGTGACGAGCGGCTTCGGCGTGCTGTCAGTAAGCGGCCGCATGCGCGTGCCGAGGCCCGCCGCGAAAACCATCGCGGTTCTCGGGATGGCGGCGACGCGTTCAGCCGTCGTCGCGGAACAATCCGGGGAGGTTGGAGTCATACCAGGATTTTATCTCGGCCAGCGCCGGATGTCTCAGGCTTTTACGCAGATAGGATTCGACGCGCGGCATGTGGGCGAGATACTGAGGCTTTCCGTCCCGCTGGTTGAGCCGCGCAAAGATGCCGAGAACCTTTGTCGCGCGCTGCGCCGCGAGAATCATGTAGGCCTTGGCGAAAGCCGCCATATCGAAGCTTTCGTCCGCGTCACGCCGCAGCTTTGCGTAATGGGCCAGGAGCTTGAGCTCGAGATCGTCGGGCACGGTCACGCGCGCATCCTGGCCGAGCGAGGCCATGTCGTATGCGGGATGGCCGAGGACGCAGTCCTGGAAATCAATGATGCCGACGCGGCGTACGCTTTCGCGCTCGCTGAGCCACAGCAGATTGGGCGAATGATAGTCGCGCAGCGTCCATGTCGGCGGCGCGCTCACAACGTCGATCAGCGCGCTGCGCCACAGATTGGCGAAGATCGCCCGCGCGCCGGAAGCGACGCTGCCCTTTTTATGGCCGACATACCAGTCGATCAGCAGATCGGCCTCGATCAGCAGCGCATCCATGTCATAGGGCGGGATGTGATAATTCCCCGCGTCGCCAACGGGCAGCGTATCCGGCAGCGTTCGCGAATGAAGATGCGCAAGGGCGCCGGCGGCTTCGAGATAGCGCTCGGGAATCGGGCCGTTCTCGTCGACGACGCCCTCGCGCCCGAGATCCTCGACGATCAGCAGGCCGGCGTCGAGATCCTGTCCATAGATCCGCGGCGCCGAAAGCCCCTGCTCGCGCAGGCCGTTCGCGATGGCCACGAAAGGCTTCACATTCTCGGCGAGCCGCGCGATGGCGCTGTAGGGCTTGCCATAGCGCACGGGCGGCCCGTCGGGACGCGGGGGCGAGATCATGAGAATCGCGCGCGCGCCGTCCGGCTTCTCCAGCGTTTCATAGGCGCGCGTCGAGGCGTCGCCCATCAGGAAGCTCCGGGTCGCGTCGCTCCACCCCTCCCTGCGCAGGAGTTCGTGCAGCGCCTTGAAGGAATGCAGCCGGGCCGCAAAGGCGCCATAACCCGAAATCGTCACGCGCCGGGCGTCGGGATTTTCGTCGTCGGTGAAACTCAGGCGCAGGTCGAGACGGTCATGCGGCAACGCCTCGGGCGCACGCTCGGCCCATTCGACGAGAACGATGGCGTCTTCGACTTCCTCCTCCCAGCCGAGCCCCGAAAGCTCCGTAGCGGAATCGATGCGGTAAAAGTCGGCGTGAACGATGCGGATCGCCTCGCCCTCGTAAATCTGCATCAAGGTGAAGGTCGGACTCGGCGCCTCGATCGAAGGATCGTCGAGAAGCGCGCGGATGAGGGCGCGCGCGAAGGTCGTCTTGCCCGCTCCGAGATCACCAGCAAGCGTCAGCGTATCGCCGCTCTTCAGAAGCGTCGCCAGGTCTTGCGCAAGCGCAATCGTGCCGGCCTCTTCGGCGATGTCGATCCGCCAGACGGTCTTGGCCGTCTTTTCCTCGCTCACTCCGAGCCTCCCTCGCTGGCGGCGGGCCGCGCTTCTCCCCCGGCCTCGGAGGCGGGAAACACGCAAGTCACCGTCGTGCCTTCGCCGGGCGCGGAGTCGATCAGCACCTTGCCGCCGTGCAACTCCATGAAGGCCCGCACGATGGAGAGGCCCAGTCCGACGCCGCGATGGCGCGATCCCGCCGTATGCGACTCGAAACGGTCGAAGACGCGCGCCAATACATCGGGCGGAATGCCGCGGCCGCGATCCGTCACCTTGAAGACGACCTCCCCCTCACGCCGCAAGGCGGCGAGCGTCACCGTCTGGCCGGGGCTGGAAAAGCCCACCGCATTGGACAGGAGATTGAAGAGAATCTGCCGCACGCGCTTGGCGTCGCCCCGGAAGACGCCGACATTGTCCATGGCGACGATCTGAATGTCGATCGAGTTTTCGGCAATTCTGTCCTGCACGCCCTCGATCGCCGCATGCATGGTCGCGACGACATCCACGTTGGCGACGTCGAGCGCCATGGCGTCTTCGTCGATCGTCGCGAGGTCGAGAATGTCGTCGATGATCGCGAGCAGCGCCGCCGACGACTTGCTGACATAGCCCAGATATTCGAGCTGGCGCGGGTTGAGCGGCCCCGTCGACTCTTCGCCCAGAAGATGCACGAAGCCGTTGATGTTGTTGAGCGGCGAGCGCAGCTCGTAGCTGATGTGGTGGATGAAGTCGTTGCGCAGCTTCTCGGCCGCAAGCAGCGCCTTGTTGCGGTCGGTGAGCGCGCGCTCGACATTCACGTCCGCCGTCACGTCCACGAAGGTGAGCAGCGCGGCGCCGTCGAGCAGCGACTGCGCGGTGCAGTCGAGCACCACGCCGTCGCTCCTTTCGATACGACGCGTGAACCCCTCGCGCATGTCGTTCAGGCTCGTGACGAACCCCTTCAGCGCCGCCCAGGTCTCCGCATTGTCGTGCAGGGTCCGGCAGCGCGCCGCCAGCGCCTCGAAGCGCGGCTTTTTCTCCAGTTCTTCCGGATCGAGCCGCCAGAGCGTCATGAAGGCCGGATTGCAAAAGCTCAGCCGCCCATCCGCGGCGAATACCGCCACGCCCTCTCGCAGAGTCTCGAGCGTCTCGCTCTGCGTGCGGTTCAGCGCATTGAAGCGCGCCTCGAGATCATAGGCCTTCGTCGTGTCTTCGTAGAGATAGGTGACGCCGCCCTGCGTATTGGGCTGCGCGACCACGTCGATGATGCGGCCGTCGGGCAAATGCCAGGTGTGGCGGACCGGCTCGGTCGCGCGATAGGCATCGAACAATCTTTCCTTCCAGGCGCGGTAATCGGGCTCTGCCGGCACGCGCTCATCGGCGCGCAGCCGGTCGAGGATCTCGCCGTCCGTCGGCTTCTGGTCGAGGAATTTCGCATCCAGCTGCCAGAGCCGGGCGAAAGCCTCATTATTGTAAATCAGTCGCTTCTTGCGGTCGAAAAGGGCGATTGCTGTCGGCAGCTGATCGAGCGTCCGCACATAGGACTGCATCTGCTGTTCGAGTTCCGCCCGCACCGTCTCGACCTCGTGGCGGTCGATGGCGATCGCGGCCGTCAGGGGCGCGGTCGTCTTGGTCACGTCGAGCACATGCCGCGCCCCCGCGACGACCGTCAGAACGCGGTCACGCCACACAGAGCCCTTGGCGAGCGCCTTGGCCGCGTCGCTCCGCGCCGACCCGTCGAGCAACTCGACGCCCCGCGAGAGAGCGTCTTCCCGATCCTTCGCCTCCACTGCCGCCACATAGGCCTTGTTGACGAAGGAAAGCTTCCCGCTCTCGTCCCGCAGCCAGACGGGCGCCGGCGCCGCGTCGAGCAGCGCCTGCAACCCTTCGAGCGCGCGTTGCGCCTGCGCATGACGTTCGCGCAGGCCGATCAGCTCCAGCCTGTCGCCCGTCACCTCGCGAATGCGCAGCACCGCGCTCCCCCCCACGGCGCGCCCCTCGGCGTCGTAGAAACGCCCGGCGACGCCCGCGAGCGACAGGCGAAAAGCCTCGCCGTACTTGCGCAGCCGGTCGATGGCGGCGTCGAGCGCCTGAGCGTCTTTCGCGACGAGCCATGTCCCGAAGGCCAGAAGCCGGCGCGGCGCGCCGTCGGCGTCGGCGAGCAGCGTCGAGGCGCTGACATCGGGATCGCCCTCGGGAGAGGACCAGACGACGAAGGCCTGAGGCTCGCTGGCGAGAAAGGTGCGGGCGCGATCGAATCTGGCGCGGAGATCCTCTAGCTCTGCGGCCATCCGCGCCTCCCGACGGCGCCAATGGTTGCGCTCGCCGATGTGGGTCAGCGCGACGACGGCCGAAAACAGCGCCAGCCCGCCGCTAAAGGCGAAGCCGACGATATCGGAATCCGCCGGCAGCGACGCGGCGAGCCCCGCCGACTGCGCCAGCGCGGGGGCGACCGAAAGCGCGCCGCAGAACGCCGCCACGCCGCCCGATAGGCGCATACGCGCTCGCCGCGACCGAGGCGCCGCCTCAACGCGGGGATGCAGTCTGCCGCATCGCATCATGAGCGAGACGTTTCCTTTCGCGCGCCGTGCGGCTCGGGCGTCATCCTAGAACCTGGCCCCAGAGAGAGTTGAGATGCTCGAGAAAACACGACACGGAAAACAAATGCACAAGAATGGGTCTTGAGCCGAAGCAGAAAACCGCACGCACGACGCCGCAGGACCGCCTGAAGCTGAAGCATGTACAAGGGCGGCCGAATGGCCGGCACTGTTGCGCTCACGCCCGCGACGCTTACTACGATTCGTCTCAATCTAGAACGCGTTCAGCGAAAACGGAATCGTGTTTCTGTGCAGGGGACGCATAAAAAAGCGGCCCCGCTCCAGGGAGCGGGACCGCAAGCGGAGGCCGGCGGCGAACCGCCAGGCTCGAGCCTCAGTAGCGGTAGTGCTCAGGCTTGAACGGGCCGCTGACCGGCAGGTTGAGATAGGCGGCCTGCTGATCGGTCATCTTGGTCAATTTGACGCCGATCTTGTCGAGATGGAGGGAAGCCACCTTCTCGTCGAGATGCTTGGGCAGCGTGTAGACTTCCTTCCCATATTCGCCCTGCTTGGTGAAGAGCTCGATCTGGGCGAGGGTCTGGTTGGTGAAGGACGCCGACATCACGAAGGAGGGGTGGCCGGTGGCGTTGCCGAGATTCACCAGACGGCCTTCCGACAGCAGGATGATGCGCTTGCCGTCCTGGAACTCGATCTCGTCGACCTGCGGCTTCACATTGTGCCACTTGAGATTGCGCAGGCCGGCGACCTGAATCTCGGAATCGAAGTGGCCGATGTTGCAGACGATGGCGCGGTCCTTCATGGCGCGCATGTGGTCGATGGTGATGACGTCGACATTGCCCGTCGCGGTGCAGAAGATGTCGGCGCGCGACGCGGCGTCCTCCATCGTCGTCACCTCATAACCTTCCATCGCGGCCTGCAGGGCGCAAATCGGATCGATTTCAGTGACGAGCACGCGGCAGCCGGCGTTGCGGAGCGAAGCGGCCGAACCCTTGCCCACGTCGCCATAGCCCGCGATGCACGCCACCTTGCCAGCCATCATCACGTCGGTGCCGCGGCGGATGCCGTCGACGAGCGACTCGCGGCAGCCATAGAGATTGTCGAACTTCGACTTGGTGACCGAGTCGTTGACGTTGATCGCCGGCCAGAGGAGTTTGCCCTCCTTCTGCATGATGTAGAGGCGATGCACGCCGGTCGTCGTCTCCTCGGTGACGCCCTTGATCGCTTCGGCGTTGCGCTTGTACCAGCCCGGATTGGCCTTCAGGCGCTTCTTGATCGCCGCGAAGAGAACTTCCTCTTCCTCATTGGTCGCCTTGTCGAGGAAGGCGGTGTCGCCGTTCTCGGCGCGCAGGCCGAGATGGATGAGCAGCGTGGCGTCGCCGCCGTCGTCCAGGATCATGTTCGGGCAGCCGCCGTCGCTCCACTCGAAGATCTTGTGGGTGTAGTCCCAGTAATCCTCGAGGCTCTCGCCCTTGCGCGCGAAGACCGGCGTGCCGGCGGCCGCGATCGCGGCGGCGGCGTGATCCTGCGTCGAATAGATGTTGCAGGAGGCCCAGCGAACGTCGGCGCCGAGCGCCTTCAGCGTCTCGATCAGCACCGCCGTCTGAATCGTCATATGCAGCGAACCGGCGATGCGGGCGCCCTTCAGCGGCTGCGACGGGCCATATTCCGCGCGCGTGGCCATCAGGCCCGGCATTTCGGTTTCGGCGATCGCAATTTCCTTGCGGCCCCAGTCGGCCAGGGAAATGTCGGTGACGGCATAATCATTGAAATGGGCGGTCATGCGAGTCCTCTGCTCGGGGAGGCCGGCGTCCCGGCGCAAGCCGCGCCTATAACAGCGGCGGCCACAGAAGGCAATAAAGATATAAAGATTTGTTTATGTCAAATCCGACCGACCGCCCCGCGAGCGCAAGAACGCCCTGGCCGAGGCCAGGGCGGCTCAGAGAACGGAGAATATGAACGAGCGAGGCCGGGGCGAGCGCGTCGCCCGCCCCCTCCCCGGCAAGCCGGCGACTTACGCCGCCGTGCGTTTCCTCGGCGCGAGCGGATGGCTGGATTTCGAGGCGTGATTGTCGAGGCCGTAAAGTTCGGCCGCGCCGCCGGCGCGCTCATAGTCCTCGCAATAGTGGTGGAGGAACTCCATGACCGTATGGTCGATCGTCGAGGTCTCGGAAACGTCGAAAACCACGGTCTTGCCGCGCGGAAGCAGCGCCAAATCCTTCTTGAGCGCCAGAACATTGGCGAAGAAGGCCGCGCCCCCGAGCCGCACGTGAAAGACTTCCGGCTCCTTCTCCTCGATTTCGAGACGCAGGCGCAGGACCTCGCTCCAGTTGACGCTGCGATAGAGGTGGAAGACCAGTTCCGCGACGACGCCGATGGCGACGCCGACGATGAGGTCCGTCGCCAGCACGCCGACGATGGTGATGCAGAAGACGCCGAGCTGGTCCCAGCCGATGGCGAGCGTTTTTTTGAAGACGCTCGGCGAGGCGAGGCGAAAGCCGGTGAAGACCAGCAGCGCGGCGAGCGAGGCCAGCGGGATTTCGTGGATGAGCTTGGGAAAGAGCGCCACGAAGAGGAGCAGGAAGGCGCCGTGGAAGAAATTCGCCCAGCCGGTGCGCGCCCCATTGGTGCAATTGGCTGAACTGCGGACGATTTCCGCGATCATCGGCAGGCCGCCGATGAGCCCGCAGACGATGTTGCCGAGCCCGACCGCCGCGAGATCGCGATTGAGGTCCGAGGTGCGCTTATAGGGATCGAGCTTGTCGACGGCCGCGGCGCTCAATAGCGTTTCGAGGCTGCCCACGAGACAGATGGCGAAGACCTGCTGCCAGAAGACGAGCGAGAAGATCGGCGTAAAGTCCGGAAAGGCGAAGCTCGCGAGGAAATTATTCGGAATCGCGACAAGGAACTTGGGGCCAATCGTGAATTCGTGATGCGGCAGGTAGGCCGTGTCCGGCAGGAAGAGGAAGATGTGCTCGTCGTCGAGATCGAAATATTGGCCGAGCGCCATGCCGACGATCACGACGACGAGCGGCGCCGGGATCATCTTCACATAGCGGTTCGTGACGAGGGTCCAGCCGATGAGGATCAGCAGGCCGACGCCGCCGATCGTCGCAACCTCCGGGTTCATGTCCCGCAGGCTCGCCGGAATGGCGGCGATGGTCTGGAACAGCGTGTCGGCGTCCGGCTTGACGCCGAGCATGACGTGAAGCTGCTTCGACATGATGATGATGCCGATGGCGGCGAGCATGCCATGCACGGCGGAGGACGGGAAAAACGCCGATAGCTTGCCCGCGCGGCAAAGACCCATGGCCGTCTGGAGCACGCTGGCGCAGACGATCGCGGCCAGCGTGTAGCGATAGCCGGCCATGGCGTCGCCCGCGCCGAGTTCCTGAACGGAGGCGAGGACCACGACGATGAGGCCCGCGGCCGGGCCATTGATCGTGACGAAAGAGCCGTTGATGCGCGAGACGAGAAGCCCGCCGACAATGGCCGTGATCACGCCGGCCTGAGGGGGGAAGCCCGAGGCCATGGCGATGCCGAGGCAGAGCGGCAGCGCGATGAGGAAGACGAGGAAGCCGGCCACGGCGTCCTGACGCCAATTCTGCTTCAAGCCCGCGAGGCCCGTCAGCGGAAGCTCCGCTCGTTGGAAAGCGTAACTGGTCATGGACTTGGAATGATCCCTCCAGGGACGCCGCGCGCTTGCGTCGCAGTCTGCGACGCGGATGACGTTCATCTCGGCCGTCACTGTCACCCCCTTGTCATAATCCTACGCCAAGCTCGGGAGACGCCTAAATCCACGGCAAACCGCCTAAATTTTGAGCGACCCTGACGTGGGCCGCCCGGCTGGCTGGCGCATCCGGCTCGGCTACCCTTTGGCTCTCCGCTGCTCTATAGCAAACGAGACGCCACACTGGCCGGCAGCCCGGAACGCACATGCTCGATCTTCTCAAATCCTTCATCGCGGAGCTCACGGGCGAGGCCGAAGGCCCCAAGCCCTTCGAGGCCGCCGACTATCAGCTCGCGGCGGCCGCGCTTCTCGTGCACATCGCCTCGATCGACGGCGATTTCGACACCGACGAGCGGGCGCGCATTCAGGAGCTGGTCGAGGCGCGCTTCGGCCTCTCCCCCGAAGAGGCGGGAAAAGTCATCGCCAACGCCTTCGAGAGCGAGAGAGAAGCTGTTGACCTCTATCGTTTCACCAGCGTGCTCAAGCGCCGTCTCGACGAGGATGGCCGCCGGCAGGTAATCGGCATGTTGTGGGACATGGCCCACGCCGACGGCTCGGTGCATGAATTCGAGGAAAATGTCGTCTGGCGCGTCGCGGAATTGCTCGGGGTCTCCACGCGCGAGCGCGTCGAGTTGCGCCGTGAGGCGCGCGAAAACCTCGAGGCGCCACAGCAGGAGACCTGGTATCGCCCCAAGGAGTGATCGTCGTAACATGACCGATTTGCAAAACGCCCGCCCCTCCGCCATCGTCACCGGCGCGTCGGAGGGAATCGGCGCGGCTCTCGCCCGCGTCTTCGCCGAAAACGGCCACGAGGTGGCGATCGTCGCACGCCGCGGCGACCGGCTCGAGGCCCTCGCCGACGAGATCGCGGCCAGCGGGCGAAGCCGCCCCACCGTGATCGAACTCGACCTCCTGTCGGACGGAGCCTCGGCTGCGCTCGAACAGCGCCTCGCCGAGGCCGGGCTCTGCGCGCAATATCTCGTCAACAACGCGGGTTTCGGGCTCATTGGCGCGGCGGCGGAGCTGGACCGAGCCGAACAGCTCGACATGATCGACCTCAACATCCGCGCGCTGACAGAGCTCACCTTGCGATTCCTGCCGTCGCTCGTCACGACGAAGGGGGGCGTGCTGAACGTCGCCTCCGTCGCCTCTTTCATGCCGGGGCCGGGATTCGCCGTCTATTATGCAACAAAGGCCTTCGTGCGTTCATTCAGCGAGGCGATGTCGCATGAATTGAAGCCCGCCGGCGTCAACGTCTCCTGCCTGTGCCCCGGCCCGGTCGAAACCGGCTTTCAGGCCCGCGCCGGCATGAACTTCGACGGCATGATGGCCGCCGTGAAGCCCGCGCTCGTTCCCGCCTCGGAAGTCGCCCGCCAGGGCTATGAAGGGCTGATGGCCGGAAAGCGGGTCGTCGTGCCGGGAATGGCCAACAAACTCATGGTCTGGGGCGCACGGCTGTCGCCCCGCGCGCTGCTGCTGCCGATTCTCGGCGCCGCGCAGATGCAACGGCGCTGAGCAGCCGTCCTCAAAACAAAAAAGCGGGCCCCGCAGAGCCCGCTTTTTTGTTCGGCGTCAGGCGCCTCTTATTCCTCGGCGGCCTTGACCTTCAGCACCTGACGGCCGCGATACATGCCGGTCTTCAGGTCGATGTGATGCGGACGGCGCAGCTCGCCCGAATCCTTGTCCTCGACATAGGTCGGCGCCTTCAGGGCGTCGGCGGAACGACGGAAGCCCCGCTTCATCGGGGAGACTTTTCTCTTCGGAACGGCCATTTGCTTCTCTCTACTGAACGGCTAAGGCCGCGCGGGTTCGCCCCAGCGCGGCGGAAACTGATGCGGCCCTATACGCGAATTCGACGCGCTTGGCTAGCCGCTGGAAGGCATTATCCCTTGTCCGGCGGGCCGTCGACCGCCGCCGGCGGCGTCGGCGCGGCGCCGTCCTTATCATAGGCGCCCTTTTCGGCGCCCTTGATCATCGCCGGATCGTCCTCGATGAGCTTGTTGGCGCTGCGCTCGTCGCCGTGCCGGGTCGCCGCCGCGACGGGCGCGGCCCTCATGCCGGTCTGGGCCGCGAGCCAGCTGCGCCATTGATCATGCGTGCCGTTGAAGGTGTTCTGATCGACGGCGCCCACGATGCCCGGCACGCGGCCATCCGAACGATATTGCCAGAAGGTCCACTTCCGGTCGCCGTAGCGCACTTTGGGGTGATATTTCGTCGAGCGCACCCAGATCGGATATTCCGACAGCGCGTCGGGCTGGAGAATCGCCTGATAGAAGTCGACCGAGGAATAAATGACCGGCTTCTTGCCGTAGTGGCGCTCCATCGCCTCGAGCATCAGGCGCATGTCGCGGATCGCCTCCTCCCGATAGAGCGTGCGCTTGCAGCTCTTGGATTCCGGCGTCGGCTCCACGTCGAGCACCGGCGGCAGGGCGTCCGGCTCATTGGGCACGACAGAGGCGAAATTGGCGATTTCCTCGTGCGGCGGTCGACACCAATAAACGAAGTGATAGGCGCCGCGCGGCACGCCGGCGGCCTTGGAGGCCGCCCAGTTGTACTGAAACTTGGAGTCGGTCTTGTCGCCGCCCTCGGTCGCCTTGATATAGGCGAAGGCGACGCCTGAATTGCGCACCTGCTCCCAATCGATATCGCCTTGATATTTCGAGACGTCGACGCCATGGACGTCGAATTCGGCGCTGCGGGTCGCAGGGAACAGGTGAAGATCGGACTCCGGCACCGCATAGGCGAGGAAGCTCGGGTCCTTCTTGGCGTTGACGAGCGGGGCGCTGGTGGCGAAGCGCGGATGCCGGGCGTAGCCGGGGTCATAGGCGCTCCCGCAAGCGACGAGGGTCTCCGCGCTGGCCGCAACGCAAGCGAGCGCGGAGATACGCAATACTGAAGAATTCAACGAGCCCATTCCGTCAAATTACCCCTCAGCCCGTAACGAAGCGTTAAAACCCGCGGTCCGATCAATCGAGATGAAACCAGATGCTGGCGATTGTAAGGAAGGCGCCATATCCGACGACGTCGGTAATGGTCGTCACGAACGGCCCTGAGGAGACGGCCGGGTCGAACTTGAAGCGGTCGAAGACGAGCGGCACGATGATGCCGCCGAAGGCGCCGGCGACGAGATTCGTAAACATCGCCAGAGCCATAACGGGCAACAGGCCGACATTCTGAAACCAGTTTGCGGCGACGATTCCCGTCACGAGCCCGAAGGCGGCGCCGTTGACGGCGCCGATGGCGAGCTCGCGGAAAATAATTTTCACCGCGTTCGCCCGGTTGAGCTCGCGGGTTGCGAGGGCGCGCACGGCGACAGTCATCGTCTGGGTTGCGGAATTGCCCCCTTGCCCCGCAATGATCGGTCCAAGAACCGCGAGCGCGACCATCTGCTGGAGCTGCGATTGGAAAGTCTTCAACACCGTCGAGGTGACGAAGGCCGTCAGCAGATTGATGAAAAGCCACGCGAAACGGCTGCGCGCGATCCACCAGAAATCGTCCGTGAGCTCTTCTTCCGGATTGACGCCGCCGAGCGCCTTGATCTCTTCGGACGCCTGCTCCTGAATGACGTCGACGATGTCGTCGATGGTGAGCACGCCCACGAGCCGCTCGGATTCATCCACGACCGGTACCGAGACGAGATTATATCGCTCGAACAGCCGCGCGGCCTCGGCGCCGTCCTCGGTCGCCTTCACCCGCCGCCGGTCGGCCTGCATGATCTCGTCGAGCCGGGCGGCGGGCTTCGCCCGCACCAGCGCATCGAGAAAGACCGTGCCGAGCAGGTGGTAGCCGGGATCGACGACGAAGACTTCGAAGAAACTGTCCGGCAAAGCGTCGCCATCGGTCTCGCGGAAGAAGTCGAGCACGCGCCCGGCCGTCCAGAAGGGCGGCACGGCGATGAGCGTCGTCTGCATCAGACGGCCGGCCGAGTCGTCCGGATAATCGAGCGAGCGGCGCAGGACGATGCGTTCCTGCGCGGGCAGCGCCTCGAGCACCTCCGCCTGCTCCGCAGGCTCGAGCGTTTCGAGAATGGCGACGGCGTCGTCGCTTTCCAGTTCGCGCACGCCCTCGACGAGCGTCTCGACCGGCAGCTCCTCGAGAATATCCTCGCGGGTGGCTTCCCCCACCTCCATGAGCGCGGTAAAGTCGAATGCCGAGCCCATCAGCTCGACGAGTCGCGGGCGCGCCTCGTGGCTCAGGAGTTCCAGCAGCGCGCCGACATCGGCCTCGTGAAGCCCGCCGACCAGTTCATGGACCCTGGCGGCGTCTCCGAGGGCAATGGCGGCCTCCACCTCGAAGACGAAATCGGCGTCCAGCCCGCCGCGCTCTTCGCGAAAACCCTCGGCGCCCGCCGCCGTTTCTTCCTGGTCGAGTGGCATGCCGATTCCCGCTACAAGGCTCAAGGCTCTTACCCCGCGCGCGCGCGGAAGCAAACCGGCAAAACGGATATGATCTACTTTTCCCGCGCCGCCATCCTCACCCTGCTGACAATTGCCGCCGCGCCCGCCGCCGCCCGGGAGTGCGGGCCGGAGGCGCTCGGCGTTTCCCGCACCATCTCCATCGGCCCAAAGGGAACGACGCTCGGCTTGCAGAGCTATCCGCGCACGCTCGATCTGGAAGACCACGAGGTCGTTTTGACCTTCGACGACGGGCCGGCGGCCCCAACCGGGCGCATATTGGACGCGCTGGCGAAGGAATGCGCGCGTGCGACCTTCTTCGTCATCGGCCGCAATGCGGAAGAGGCGCCGGCGATGATCAAGCGCGCCGCAGCCGAAGGCCATACGATCGGCAACCACTCCTACAGCCATCCCGCCAATACGCTGCGGCTTCTCGACGACGCCGACGCCAAGGCGGACATCGAGAAAGGGATCAAGGCCGTCGAGCGGGCGCTCGGCGGCGAGACGGCGCCCTTCTTCCGCTTCCCCGGCTTCGCCGACACGCCCGCGCTCGTGCGGTATCTCGAAGACAGGGGCTACACGATCTTCGGCTCGGATCTGTGGGCCTCCGACTGGTCGCCCATGTCGCCGAAGGGCGAGCTCGACCTCGTGATGTCGCGGCTGGAGAAGGCAGGCAAGGGAATCGTGCTCTTCCACGATTCCAAGGCGCAAACGGCGCAGATGCTTCCCGATTTTCTGCGGGCGCTCAAGGCGCGCGGCTACCGGCTGGCGCACATCGCGCCGGGCGCCGGAGAGACGCCGGTCATCGAGGCGGGGCCCGGATGGGCTTCGACGACCGAGCCGATCATCGCCAGGACGCTCGCGGGCAAAAGCAAGTCGCCCCAGGGAGCGGACCCCGGGGCGGACGGGCATCGGCATCCGGCGGGCGAGCAATAGTCGCCCGCAGACGGGGCCGCGGCGTCAGCCCTTCTCGCAGGCGTAGAAACCGCGCGCGCCCCAGCAGGAGCCGCTGCGATAGACATTGCCCAGGGCGCGGCCGCCGAGCGCCGCCGTCCACACCCGGCCATGAGCATGGGCGATTTCGAGCGGCTTGCCCGGCAGTTCGAGGATCACGGACTCTTCGGTGCGCCGGACCCGGCAGGAGCCGCTCGACTGCACGCGCCCCGCAAGCTTCAGATAGCAATGCGCGATCCGCCCTCGGTCCTCTGATTTCGCCTCCGCACGGGGCGGGACCGGCGCCGCCTCCGGCGCGGGCGCTTCCTCGGCTCGCGCAGGGGCGGCCTCGATGACAGGCGGAGGGGCGGCGGCCGCGGCCTTTTGCGCCCCATCCTCGCCCGGTTCGAGCTTTTCCCGCAGCGTCGCCGCGGGCGGCGCAAGCGGCTCAGGCGCCTTTTCGGGCGTAGCGCCGATTTCGGCCAACGGCCGCGAATCGATCAGAGACGCCGTCGGTTTCTCAGTTGGATCCGCCGGCGCCGCGGACCGCGCGTCGGCCTGCCCGGATTGAGCCCTCGCCGGCGGCGGGGGCGCCGCCTCCGCCTCAGCCCTCGGCTGAGCTGCGGGCTGGGTTTCGCTCCGCTGCTGCGGGAGGCGCTCAACGGACGCCGCCCGCGCCTCCACTCTTGAAGCCTGCGCGGCGTCCGGAGCGAAGACTCCGGAACTCAGGATCGCGGCGGCGCCGCCGACGATGCTGAAGGCGAGCAGAAGATGAACGACGCCCTCGGCATGATTATAGGAAAAGCCCCACAGCGGCAGGTCTTCCCGCTCCCTGCGCGCCCAGCGGGAATGCGGGACGTCGGACTCATAGCCGTGCTTACGGCCATTGTTCTCATAAAATACGCTCATACTGTTTACTCCGGGCACCTCGGTCGGGAACGCGCCTTTGCGCGTGTCGCGCAGCGCCCAGGCGCCGCGTCTCGATCCGACCAGCTACCGGGACTTCTCTCCCGGGATGATTTGCCCCCAGCCACCGGCGTCCGGGGGGTCTCTCGCCCTCCCTTGCGCCAGTTTGATACACATCATGGGTATGGAAATGTGGCTGTACTTTGCCCAGGCTCCCGCACGCCAGCCTGCCCATCATGCGGCAAGAGGCTCCCGAAAAGCCCCCGCGCCCCAACGGCGCCCCGCAGACTGGCCAGCACAAAGCGAGCGGCCGGCAAATGAGCCCGTCGCTGCGGATGGAGCAAAAACAGACGATCCGACGCGTGCAGGGAAGAAATCTGCGTCGTCGCTGAAGGTTTGAAGGGAGAGCCGAGAGAGCGAGCCTCTCCGGAGCGGAGACTGCGCGATTTATTGGTGCGGCCGAGAGGACTCGAACCTCCACTGGTTTCCCAACTAGCACCTCAAGCTAGCGCGTCTACCAATTCCGCCACGGCCGCACTGGGCGCTGATCGCAAGCTGCGAAGCGCCGGCGCGCAGCCTGTAACAAATCGGCAGGGCGATGACAAGTGCGTGTGCATGGTTTCGCGAGGCGCGCTGACGGCGCGGAACACGGCTTGCAAAAGACCCCACCCTTTTTTCAGGAGCGGCCTTGTCATTCTTTCCCCAGGATGAAAGGCCCCGGCACTGTCGGCGCCGGCCTTCCGTTCCTAAATGCCGAATAAGCGCCATGCTGGGCCATCTCCTAGCGGAGGCCTTTACCTGATCGCGTGATGGGAGACGCCAAGACATGAACGCCGGCTGCCCTTTGCCCCGCGAATCGATCTGCGCGACGCTGCGGCCCGCCCCTGGAGCGCCCCCCGTGGAATGGCGGGCGAGCACAGATCTCGTCGAATATGAGGAAGCCGTCGCTGAAATGGAAAGGCGGGCGGCGCGCATCGCCCGGGGCGAGGCGCCTGAATGCGTCTGGCTGCTCGAACATCCGCCGATCTATACCGCCGGAACCTCCGCGAGAGACGCCGACCTGCTCGACCGGCGCTTTCCCGTTCACCGCACGGGGCGGGGAGGTCAATTCACCTATCATGGGCCCGGCCAGCGGATCGCCTATGTCATGCTCGATCTCGCCCGCCGCCGCAGGGACGCGCGCGCCTATGTCTGCGGACTCGAATCCTGGCTGATCGCCACCCTTGCCGATTTCGGCGTCGCGGGCGAGCGGCGCGAGGCGCGTGTCGGCGTCTGGGTTCCGCGACCGGACAAACCACCCGGCGTCGCGGGCGAGCCCGCCGAAGACAAGATCGCCGCGATCGGCGTGCGTTTACGCCAGTGGGTAAGCTTTCATGGCGTCGCGCTCAATGTCGCGCCTGACCTCTCTCACTTCTCCGGCATCGCGCCCTGCGGCGTGCGCGAGCGACATCTGGGGGTCACCAGCCTCGCGGATATCGGCCATCCAGCGCGCATGACGGATGTAGACGCCGCGCTTCTGCGGCATTTTGACGCAATTTTTGGCGACGTGGCATGACGCCGCGCGGCCTGACAAGGGATCTGCGTCTCGTTATTGCCAATGTCACGCCCTCGCCAATCTGCGTTCTGCTCTGCAGCCGCGGCGGTGGCCCACCCGAACTGAAATCGGCGTCGTCTTAATTCAAAACAAGTATCATAATGAGTTGATGGGCAAGGAGTTGACGGGCAAGCGCGCCAATCCGGGCGGCGTCGGATCGCTACGCCTCCACCCGTGCGTGCAAAAAGCGGCCCCTTCAGGCAAGCGGCCGCGCCTTCGCTCGCTCATGATCTGATCGACCAGACCGTCTCTCAGGCTTTTGAAAGCGCTCACGCGCATATTGGCGGCGACCCTGCGCCAACCCATCCGGCGCAAGTGTTAATATCAACCCAGCTGATAGATATAGGAAGGGCTGATCCCATGCTTCTTCGCCAATTTCGCGACCGGAACGCCGGCTTTGCGTTCGGCTTTCAGCATTTTGCGAAAAGCCGCCAAATCCTTACCTGAGCGGCGAATTCTGGTTCCATTACCGCCCTCGGAGCGACCGCTTTTCTCCTGCTTGGCGCCAGCTTTTTCAAGAAGCGCTTCGGCGATCGCGATTATCTTTTTGAGCTGGGCGGCCTCGGCGGAAGTTAATTGCATCTTGTCCTCTTAATGTCCCGACGACGTGTTAATAGGCCCGATCTATAAGTTTGTAAATAACACTTTCCATTATTTTTGCCATTATTTTTGGAAAGGCCTCCACTCCAATCGCCGATAGAAACCTTAAATTGTTTTCTGCTCTCAAATGTCAACTAGAGGAAGCGAAACGAGCCGGATGCGCGCATCGTCCCCCTCTACAAACTTCTGTTTCGTCGATAAATTTGTTAACAAACGACCGTCAATCCGCCTTCTCGGGGCGGCGTCGGCCAAGGAACCGCGCCAGAAATTTTTGAGCCAGGGACTTTCTGGCCAAGGATTTTCTGGCCAAGAATTTCTGCGTCTGGTTTCCAAAGAAAGGTTGCAGCCGGCGAATGTCGCGCCACCAAGGACAAAACCGCGCAGCGACGAAATGGATCGTTTGGATCGCCCTGTTCGCCTGTCTTGCGGGCCCCTACTGGCCCAATGCGCCGGGACTGGCCTTCATGGCCCTCGCCCTGTTCGGCCTCCTCCACCTGGCGGTCCTCGTATATGAGCAAATCGCCCAGGCGCACTTTGACGCTAATATGACCCCGCAGGAATATGAGCACTACTGCGCCGCCGTGCTCAGGGAGAGCCGATGGGCCGCACGCGTCACGCGGGCAAGCGGAGATCAGGGCGTCGATATTGTCGCAGAGAAACGTGGGGCGCGCATTGTCGTCCAGTGCAAGAAATATCGGAAGCCCGTGGGCAACCGGGCGGTTCAGGAAATTGTAGCCGCCATCGCGCATGAAGACGCCCAGAGGGGGGTGGTCGTGGCGACGAACGGCTACACGCGAGCGGCGGAGCGGCTGGCCGCCTCCAACAGGGTATTGCTGCTACACCACTCGCAGCTACACAGGATAGACAGGCTATTGCAGCAGTGACGGCAGGTCGCGCTCCCGCCGTCCGCCTGCGCCGCGCAGCAACCCGCCCGGCGCATCATCCGACGGAGAGCCTCAGTCCGCCCCGATGGACGCCATATCGAGCACCATCCCGATTTCGCCATTGGCGAGCAGAGCGCAGCCCATCACGTTTCGGATCGCGGAGAGATAGCCTTTCATCGGCCGCACGATCACCAACTGCTCGCCGACCACCTCGTCGATGGACAATGCGAAATGGGTGGACTCCGCTTCCGCGATAACAAAGAGATATCTCTCCTCCTCGGTCCTGCCCCCCGGCGCCAGGAGATGCGCCCGGGTCTCGGAACTATCCGAGAGGAAACGGATCGGAACCAGCCTGTCCGGACCGAGTTTGAGGTTGATCGTGCGGCTGCCCGCCGACAGATAGACGAGGTCTCTGCCTCCCGAGTGCACGATCCGCTGAATCGAGTGGAGTGGAACGATATACATGACCGCGCCGGCGCGCACGATCATGCCCGCCAGCACGGACATGGACAAAGGCAGAATGACATCGACGCGCAACCCACCGGACTGAGATGCGCCGACCACGACGTCGCCCCCTCGGCTGCGCATGGATGCGCGCACCGCATCCACGGCCGTGCCGGCGCCCTGCGCCTCGAGGCCAGCGCCGTCATCTTCGACCGTCGCCACCACCCGGTCCAGAAAACGCATGACGCCAAGCCGCATCTCGGCTTCGGCCGCCTTCCCCTTCCCGACGCGCGCCGCCGGAGGCTCGATGCTATGTGCGATCGAAATCGAGATCAGCGACCGCATCGGGTCCGAGAGCAGATCCAGGAGATCGGCGTCGATGGGTTCGTTCTGATTGAAGGGTGCGAAACGTAGCGCGCGCCCATGACGCTGGGCTCCAGCAGCCGCGTAATCGACGAGATATTGCAGTAGCGGAGAAGCGGACCGCATTCGGGCCCCGACCGTATCCTCCTGAAGCTGACGCAGCCGCTTTTCCAGCTGTTTCTCGAGTTGCAGGAGCCGGTCGACGTCCTCTTGCCAGTCCTGCAACTGTCGATGAACGGTTTCGCGCGCCTTGGTCCAATTCGAACCGCCGTCCGCCATCGCGGCGTCGAACACTCCCAGCACCCGCGTCTTGTCGAAGCTCGAGATGATCTCGCGCATCGCGCCGTGCCCGGTTACGATTTCCTCGATCGTTTCGAGCATTTCAGTCGAAGAGGCGGACGACTTATCCGCTTCCGCGTCGAATCTCTCGACCCCGGTTCCCTCGCCATGCGGACCCATTCCTACCGCCGCATGATTGATCTCGTCTATGACGCGAAGGGCCTCGCCGTCAGGATCGAGTTGCAGGAGCTCTGTGGAAATGCCGTCCGACTCGAGCGGTGCGGCGATGAGAAAGTCGAAAATGGGCCGATCGGCCGGGACCGTCACGCAGCCGATGATCTTGCCGCTCGCATTCGTCCAGTCAAAGAACTTGTTCGCGAGTTCGGGCTGCGGATCGATGTCCGCGCGGATGATGTAGAATCGGTCGCCGGAGGCCAACCGCTCCGCCGCCGACCGCGCGCTTTCTGGCGACAGGACCCCCTGGAAACTTGCCGGCAAATGAAGCAGATGCTCGATCGAACGCACCGGCGCCGCGCCGCTCAAGGCCTCCGTCACCTCCGCGGTCTCGCCAAGCAGGCGCCTCATCGCCTCGTCGCTCGCGGAGTTCACCGCCGATCTGGCGGCCTCGTTGAAGGACTTCATTGTGCTCAGCAGTAGCGGATCCGGCGGGATTTCGCCGGAAGCCACGCGAGCGGCAAGGTCGAGCAAGGCGACCGCGACCCGCCCCGGCGTATCGAGTTTCAGACAGCGGCAGGCCCGATGAATGCGCTCCTGGCAGGCGACGACCCTGTTCCAGTCAATCTCATCCGCCTGCCCATGGAGAGCCTCGGCAAGGTCCGAAAGCGCCGCCGGCAAATGGGTGGAGTACCAAGTCTCCAGAAGGCGCGAAGCCCGTTCGATCGCCACCGAGTCGGCGCCGCCGATTTCGACTTCCCGGATCAGCGAGAGATCTTCATAAAGGCGAAACAGAAGCGTTTCGAACCGTATGGCGTCGCGCAGAGAAGACGGCAGCGCCGCGACGGTCTCCACGATGCGAATATAACCAAGCCGCGACGCAGCCCTTTTGATGGGATCGCAAAAATCGGCGATGTCGCATTTCTCGAGTGTTTCACCCTCCGTCACCGTCTTGCAGAGACTGTCGAGATGCGGCGCGATTTCCTTCAGAAACGCCCCCGCGTCATAGGGCTGGTCCGGCGCCGGCGCAGGCGATCCCTGCTGCGCCTCCCTCTCGCCTCCGCTACGTTGGTAGAGCTCTTCCGCCTGCTCTAGAAGCGCCGCTAGGCGGTTCTCATTCGCCGCCTCTCTCGAAAAGGCGTCAGCGAGCTCCTGCCATTCTACGAAGCCGATACGACCGGCCGCTTCGCTGAGAAGGCCGGCCGCGTTGCGGATCGACTCCCCGCGCGCCTCTCCGTCCTCCTCACGCGATTGCAACGTGAGAGCGATCCTCGTGATTGCGTCGCGCGCCATTTCGAGAAAGATTTTCAGGTAGAGCGGATCCTTTGCGAGATTGTCTTGCGGAGGTCCGAAGAGTACAGCCGTCTCGAACGTCTCGTTCTCGACCTGGTTCTCGGGCGTCCCGGCTGGTGCGAGAGCCGGCGCCTCAGCCGCCTCCCGCCCATCCCCTTCCCCACGTAGCGCGGAATACTTGCTTTTCATTCGCGCGCAGATCGACTCGCTGACCGACTCCTCCGGATCCCTGCGAGACACAACTGCGCTTTCCATCATCTCCCGCAGACGATCGCCTGCTTCCAGAAGGAGATCAAGCAGCTCTGTGTCCATCTGCACGCCTTCGTCGCGGACGAGACCGATGAGGTCCTCCGCAAGATGCGCGCAGGTCTCGATCCTGACGAGACCGATTAACCTGGAATTTCCCTTGAACGTGTGCATCGCCCGGAAGAGCTCTGCAATCGCCTCGCCGTCTCGGTGGTCGCCCCTCAATCTGAGGAGCGCCGCTTCGACCGTATCGAGCGACTGGGCGCCATCGTCGGCGTACAACGCCCAGATTTCGTCAATATCTTCGGACAAAGCGGCTATCTCCCTCGACTGTATTATGCTGGAAAACCCCTGCGGCCAGATCAGGCGGCGAGCACGAGCGACATCACGCGGGCAAGCTCCGCGCCGCGTTTGTCCGCCAGATCCATGGAAACGGCGCCGGACGGCTTCGTGATGATCGCGTCCGCCCCGAGCGACCGCGCTTCTGATGCTTGTTTCGACCCTGCCGACGCGACGGAGGACAGGATCACCACCTTCGCCCTCGTCTTCATCTTGGCGTGCCGCAAAAACTCGAGCCCGTTCATCCCTGGCATCTCGATATCGAGAAGGATCAGATTGAGATCCGGGAATTTCGCGAGCTGTTCCAGCGCCGCCTTGCCATTCTCCGCCGAGGTCACAACCTTGAAGTCGGGAAGGGACGAGACGAAGTTGGAGATCACGACCCGCATCATTGCGGAATCGTCCACAACCATCACCTTATGCATCGATCTCTCCTGCTCTCGCAGTGAGCCGGGCGCCCCGCCCGGCTGCGTATTGATGGCCTTCAGAACCCGCCAAAGCCCCGCTCATCCTGGTCCAGCGGAATGATCGCGCTCGCATTCTTTCTCGGCCTTCCCCCCGCAGCCGCAACCTTCGCCGGCGCGGCGACATCGGCCCGCTGTTGATTTCCCAGGAGAGCCTTCAGCTGCTCGACCATTTCAGCAGTCATCCCGTTGAGCCCCGGTAGACCCAGCGCACCCGCCGAAGCCCGCTCACGCAGCTTGAAGCGACGCACACTTTCGCTCATCGACTCGGCGAGCTTGCTCAATTCGGAGGAAGATGCGGCGAGCTCTTCCGCCTGCTGGCTGCCTTCCTGCGAAGCCTTGCTGACCTGATTCATCGCAACATTGATCTGCGATATGCCTCGCGACTGTTCGGCGCTCGCAACCGCGATCTCAGCCACCAGATCCTTGACCCTCACCACATTGGTGACAATCTGATCCAGAGCTTCGCGGGTTTCCTTGGCGATGGCGACGCCTTCGTTCACGCGCTTGACCGAATCTTCGATCATCTCGGCCGTTTCACGCGCCGCCTTCGCGCTGCGCCCGGCGAGGTTCCTCACCTCCTGAGCGACAACGGCGAACCCTCGCCCATGCTGTCCTGCCCGCGCCGCCTCGACAGCGGCGTTGAGCGCAAGGAGATTCGTCTGGAAAGCAATCTCGTCGATGACCTTGATGATCTTGCCAATGCTCTGGGCCGAGGCGCTGATCGCGTTCATCGCTTCGTTCATGTCCTCCATCTTCGCCTGCCCCTGATTGGCGGCCTGGGAGGCGCTGATCACGAGCTGGTTCGCCGAATTCGCGTTCTCGGTGTTCGCCTGAACCTGCGTATTGGTCTCCGTCACACTCGACGTCACCTCCTGAACCGCCGCGGCCTGCTCCTCAGATACAGAAGCCATGTTCTGAGAGGCGGAGTTCAGCTGATCGGCCGAAATACCGACCTGTTCCACCGAGTCGACGATCCTGTAGAGCGTATTGTTGATGCCGGCCATCGCCGCGTCGAAAGCATTCTTGACCGCCAGGAAATCCCCGCGGAAGTCGCCTTCGAGCGTAACGCCGACATCGTTTCGCCCAAGAGCTTCGACTGCCTTGGCGATATTCTTGATCGGATCGACAAGCGCATCGAGCGTCTCGTTGATCCCCTCGACGATTTTCTGGAAATCGCCCTGATGGCGCCTTGCGTCGGCGCGCTCCTGAAGGCGACCCTCAGCGCCCGCTCTCGCCAGCCTATTCACGTCCTCCACCATGGACATGAGACTGACGCGAACCTGCTCGGCATCATTCTGAAGAGAACCGAACGCCCCCTCCAACGCCGTCTCTGCTCCCTTTGTAAGATCTCCCTTCGCTACCCGGTTAAGGCCCCCCCCAATTATTACAAGCGCACTGCCTGTGAGTTCGATGAGCCGGTTGATGCTCTCACCGAGAAGCTTGAAGACGCCTTCCGCGCCGCTCATATCCACACGCCGCGAAAAATCGCCACGGCCCGCCGCGTCGATGGCGACGACGATTTCCTTCTCGATACGTTTCTCGCTCGTCTTGTCGATCCATTCGACGGAGATCGCGACCTTCTTGCCGTTCTTGTCGAAGATCGGAGAGGCCTTGAGCGCAAAACTCCGGCCGCCGACGCTGATTTGCGTATTGTAAATCGACGTCAGATTATCGAGAAGCCGCCGTTGATGCGCAGGGTTCTTGTGAAAGATGTCGATATTGGAGCCCAAAATCTTGCTGGCGCTGAAGTTGGGCAAGTCCTTGCGGACATCCGCCTCGGCCGCCGCCAGCATGTCGAGAACCGATCGATTGGCGTAGAAAATACGGCAGTCAGCGTCCGCGATCATCAACGAGTCGCTCGCATTGTCGAGCGCCTGACGGATACGCTGAGTCTGCGTAATATCGGGACCCGCTGCATCGAGGGCCGCATTCAACTCTCCGATGACCTCAGCCCACTCGCCGCTCGCCGACGAGGCATCGGCGCGAACGCTGAAGTCGCTGTTCTTCAGCGCGCGAATCGCGCGCAGAATTTCCCTGACAGCCTGATTGTTGTCTGCATTTGACATGATGAGTTCCTTCTCTTCACTTGACTGAAATCGGGCCACGGAGCCCGAAACGCTTATGGGAGCCTCACAACCACCTTCGCCCTCAGGAGCGGCGGGTTCATCCGGCGGAGTGGCCTCCTCCGCCCGCTCAAAAGGCTGGTTCTGATCGTCGATCGAATCTCTGATTTCATCTGGCGTCATTGCAGGGACGCTCCCTCCCCGGCGTCCCCGTGACCTTCCCCGACGAGCCGGCGAATATCCAGGATCACCGCAACCCGGTCGCCGGATTTACCGAGTCCCCTGATCAGACTGTCATGCGAACGTCCTGATCCGAACTTCGGCGCCGGGTCGATTTGCGACGGGGGGATTTCCAGCACGTCGCTGACATTGTCGACGACAAGGCCAATCGGAACGGCGCTCAATCCAGTACGATAATGACAGTGCGTTCCGTATATGGCTTCTCGTCCATATCAAAACGCCGCCGAACATCCATCACAGGGATGACCTTGCCGCGCAGATTGATTACACCCTTGATGAAGGCGGGAACATCCGGCACCGGCATGACTTTTTGCATGCCAACGATCTCAGTCACAAAAGCGATCCCGAGACCATATTCCTCGCCGGATACGCCGAAAGTGAGGTACATATCGTCTATGTTATTTTCGTCGTTGAAGATCAATTCCGCAGAGTCGCTTTCCATTGCGCGCTTGGGCGAATTACCTGCGGTTGCATCTCCCGTGGAAGCTTCAGCCATCGACATTCTCCATCTTTAGTCTCGTTTGATCGCTCTTGTGAGCAAACCTGGAATTTTCTGCAAAGCAACCACCGCCTCGGCCGCCCCCAAGTCGCTCGCCGCCTTGGGCATGCCATAGACCACCGAGGTTTCCTCATCCTGTACGAAGGTTCTCCCGCCCGCGTTTCGGATTGCAAGCAACCCCTCCGCCCCGTCACGACCCATGCCTGTCAACAACGCCGCAGCGGCATGACGCCCTGCGGCCTGGGCGACAGAATTGAAAAGCACGTCAACTGCCGGACGCGAGAAATTCACTTCGGGCCCATCGGCAAGAACGATCCGATAATCACACCCCGACCGAACGACCGTCATGTGCTTGGCCCCGCCGGGCGCGACGAGGACAAGCCCTTTACATACGCGTTCGCCATCCTCCGCCTCCTTCACGCGCATTGCGGACATGCCATTGAGGCGCTCCGCGAATTTCGACGTGACCCCGGCAGGCATATGTTGAACCACAACGATGCCCGAACTATTCGCGGGAAAAGCTGGCATGATGTGGCTGAGCGCCTCTACGCCTCCTGTCGAAGCGCCAATCGCAATTAGTTTCGGGCAAGCGGCCTCGACCACCGGAGCGACCTTTTCCAACGGCCGTAATCTGATGCGCCCAAAACGCGACACGTCCACTCGCGCTGCGTCTTTCACCCGACGACAAATGTCGCTCAACATGTTTGGTAACTGGTCCACCAACCCGATGCTGGGTTTTGCGATCGCATCAACGGCGCCAGCGGCGAGCGCCTCGAGCGTCACGCCCTTTCCCTGTTGAGTAAAGGAGCTGATCATCACTGTCGGCGTCGGAATGGCGCGCATATATTGCTTCAGAAATGTCACACCATCCATGCGCGGCATCTCTACATCGAGAGTCACAACGTCTGGCCTCAGGTCCACCAGCAAATCTCGCGCGCGATAGGGGTCGTTTGCCTGCCCGACAACCTCGATCTCGGGGTCTCGCGACAAGCCGTCGGCGAGAACTTTTCTCACGAGTGCCGAGTCGTCGATGACCAGAACCCTCACGGGTCGATTCGGAAGCGCGCTCATCATATTTTCCTGTGCGCCCCGCTACGGACCGTGTTCCAGGGAACCCGAAGATCGCGCAGGGTGAAACTAACATCTGTCAGCAGGATGCCACCTGGCTGAACGACTTCATGAACCGAATGCAAGACCTCCCTCTGGGTCGGTATCCGGAAATAGTAGAGAACGTTGCGACACAAGACGATGTCGAACTTTTTCTGGAAGGGGTAGGGACGATGCTTCAAATTCATGCGTCTAAACGTGCACAACCTCTTGATATCGTCCGACACCGCCACTCGCCCGTCGGCCAGTGGCCGGAAGAATCGCGACCTCAGATGATCGGGCGTGTATTCTAGGTTCGGTCTGCGATAGATCCCCAGCTCCGCCGTCTCGATGACGGGCGCGCTAATGTCAGTCCCAAGTATCTTCACCCGTTCCTGGGCCTCTTCCAGCCCGAGGGCCTCGACAGCAATGATTGCGCATGTATAGGCCTCGTCTCCCGTCGATGTCGCGGCGCTCCAAACTCGAATTTCTCCCTGGCTTTTCGCAAGGTCGAGCAGATGGCGCCGATAGAAGTCGAGCGTATCCATCTCTCGAAAGAAATACGTGTGGTTCGTCGATGCGGCATGAACAACAGCCGCTGTCAGTTCATGGTTTTTGTCGCGTTCGATTTCCCGAGCTAGTTCGCCGAGTCCTTGCAAACCGAACTGTTCCACGACCCGGGCGAGCCGCTGTCCCATGAGCCCAAGATCAGCCTCGCCGAAATGAAGCCCGCAACGATCATGCAGCCATGCCTCAAGGCGTCGATTTGCATCGAGACCGTCATTCGCTACGGCGAGCGCTTTGCAGGCGTCTACTGTCACAGCACGATTTCCGTGAGCTTCTCACTATCGAGCATCATGGCGACTTCACCAGTGCCGAGTAGAGCACAACCGAAACTTGCCCTTATTCTCTCCAGATGCCCCTGGAGAGGTTTCATCACAATCTGCTGCTGATCGAAGAGCTCGTCGACAGGCACCCCGATTTTTCCCTGGCTTGTCTGGAAAACCAGGATGATCTTGTTGACGAGCATGTCCGATTCATGGGCCTCGCCGTAGAAACGCTCGAGACGGCAAATCGGCACAAGCGCCTCTCTGACCTTCACCAACTCTCCCCCGCCATCAGCTGTCATGACAGTCAACTGCTCGGCGACAGGCCTGAAAATCTCTGCAACAGCGGTAATAGGCGTCGCGAACAATCGTTCGCCAACCCGCATCACAAGACTATCAATGAAAGCCAGGGACAGCGGAATGGAGAGGATAACCCTGGTTCCCGAGCCCCAGACGCTATCGACGAGGATACGACCCCGCAGTCGCTTAATGGTATTATCGAGCACATCCATCCCAACCCCACGTCCCGACAGGTTGGTCACAGCCTCGGCGGTTGAAAATCCGGGCTTGAATATGATTTGCCAGAGGTCCCGATCGTCCGGCTCCTCGTCCGGACCGATCAATCCTCCTTCACGTCCGCGCTTCAGTATCTTGGCCCTGTTGAGACCACGCCCATCGTCGGCGATCGTTATTTGAATGTCCCCGCCCACCTGAGCCGCCGAAAGCGCGATCTTCCCTCGGCGACGCTTTCCGTTGGTAATGCGTTCGTCGGGGGGCTCTAGCCCATGATCCACGCAGTTACGTACGACATGAACGAGCGGCTCGAAGAGCTGGTCGACAACAATTTTGTCTATTTCAGTCTCCTCGCCATGAACCTCGAGATCGACCTCCTTTCCGGTTTGGCGCTCAAGTTCGCGCACCAACCGACCCATACGCTGAAAAACGTCGCCAATAGGCACGAGGCGGAGTTCGGCAGCCGCCTCCTGTACCTCGCGCAGGACCAGCTTGAGGCGATGAGCTGATTTCTCGAAATTCGTCAGATCGAGATCGGATAGGTCGGAACTGTGAATTGTGTCGGAGACGCTCAGGCTGAGTTCGCCCACAAGGTCCATGAGGCGACTGACTTTTTGCGCAGACACGCGCAATTGGCTTGTGGTCGCCGCAGAAGCTTCTCTTGCTGAAGACACGGTTTGCTTCCCTTATCATGGCGGCGCCGGTTGATGCCCCATTTTTCAACTCGTGATGCACAGATGCGCACATGCAAGCCGCCCAACGACGACGTCGGCGCGTTTCGGCTTATTTTTCGATTTCGGATTTCAACCGAAGCGACACGCCGGCTTCATGCCTGCGGTTCTTTCGCCATGTCGCTGTCTACTCAGATTGGACCATACAAACCTTATGCGGCCCTGAATGTTTCACAAGAAAAACACAGTAGACGCCGCGCCGAGTCAAAACATGTGCAACTCGCCCGAGATCTGTTGCTCCGCCGATTCGCCGCCGCACATCCGGTCCAGACGGTCCCTAAGAGGGGAGAGCTTCAGATTCCTCATCGCTTCATCGCTCTCAATTCTCCAGGACGGTGGAATCGCCTCCGACACCTGATTTACGAAACCCGCTAGCGCGAACAGGTGTTGCTGTAAGATGTCGATTGTTTGCGCCTGTTGCAGGAAGATGTCTGTGGTGGCTCCGTTCTTGACAGATGCTTCCACGAGCGCATGAAGGTCTTCGACGGATCCGGCCGCAACCTCGAGCTCCGCGCCGATACGAACAAGCACCTCTCCCAACGGCCTCGCTTGTATTTCGCTCATATCTTTCTCCCGCGGTGGACCAAGAACTCGGGCCCGCATACGCTCGACCTAAAACAGCTCCAGCGTGCCATAGTTCTCGGTCTTCGAGTCCCCTTTCACTAGAGACCTCTCGATGACGTTCGAACTTTGCGGCAAAAGGATCTGCCGCGCCCGCCCCGAGACAGGGAAAAATTCCAGCCTGCGCCCGTGCGTACCCCCGAGATTTTCAGCGAGGACGCGTATTCCCTCATTTGCGAGAAATTCTCTCGCAAAGGCGGAATTTTGTGCTCCAATATCCGACAGCCCCTCGAGCATGCGCGCGCCGCCGAAAAGTTTCGCTTCGATGCGTTCACGCCTTGCGCCGCGTTTCAAAAGGCCGTTGATGAGCAACTCCATCAGGTAAGCGCCGTATCGGTCCGCTTCCTGCCTGCGAGATGCATCGCCGCCAGGGAGGAGGAAGTGATTCATCCCGCCCACCCCCGCGGCCGGATCTCTCAGGCAGGCCGCGACGCAAGATCCGAGAATCGTCGAGAGCACGACATTGGGCTCAGAGACGACCTGATATTCGCCCTGAATGAGATGTATTTTCCGAGGCTGATTGGAAGGCTGCCCCATCAAAGCTTCCCCAAAATAGCTTCGATCGCGGTTTTGAGCTTCGAGGCCGTAATTGGTTTGACAAGGTAATTGTTCACGCCAAGTTTCGCCGCGGTTTCGATGATCGCCTTGTCCGCCTGTCCCGTAAGAACAATGAATGGCACACGCTGAGTGGGTTTGTATCCTCTGATCGCCTTCAGCAATCCCATCCCATCCATCACGGGCATGTTGACGTCCGAAATGACGAGATGGGCCGGCGTGTCCATCATGAATTTCAGCGCCTTCTCGCCATCGGTTGCGAAAAAGACTTTATGCACGCCTATTTGATCGAGTGCATCACGCAGCAAGAGGCGACTCGTGCTGGTGTCGTCGACGATCAGCACCCGAAGTTGATCTGCTATACTCATTTTTACCTCAGCCTGGTTTTGTTCGTCATTGTCAGGATGCGATCCGCAATCGCGCCGAGTGGAAGTTGCTGGCACACGCCACCAAGTTCAAAGGCTGCTCGCGGCATCCCGTAGACGAGCGAGGTCGCCTCGTCCTGCCCGAGCGTTTCCCCGCCGCTTTGTCGCAGGCTGAGCAATCCTTGCGCGCCGTCCTTCCCCATTCCGGTCAAAATCACGCCGACCGCTTTCGGCCCGAGCGAGCGCGCGACAGACTGGAACAGCGCATCGACCGATGGACGATGGCCGGACACGAGATCTCCTTCCTGCAGGCGGCATCTCGGACGGTCCGCTCCGAGGATCACCAAATGTCTGGCGCCGCCGGGCGCGATATAGACATGACCAGGAGCCAGGGTTTCCCCGTCTGTCGCTTCCATCACCTTTGCAGGGCACAACCGGTCGAGCCTGTCCGCGAAGCTTTTGGTGAAGACGGCAGGCATGTGCTGCGTTACGACGAATGGCGGGCAATTCGCGGGAAATCGCGACAATAATGTGCACAGCGCCTCGACTCCGCCCATAGACGCCCCGATGGCGACGACGCGCCCGTCGGATAAATATTGGCTGCCTGGAAGAATACGCGCGGCCATAGACTCCGCGGCTGGCCGCAACCGGCGCAGATGCGCTCCCGCGGCGGCCTTAACCCGCGCGCCAAGATCTTCGAGCGAATCCTTGTTTCTCGGTGATGGCTTTGCAATGCAATCGACTGCGCCGATCTCGAGCGCCCGGATGCTCGTGTCGGTTCCGCGCTCTGTCAAACTGGAAATCACGATAACAGGCGTCGGCCGCAAACGCATGATCCGTTCGAGAAAGTCGAGCCCGTTCATCCGCGGCATCTCGATGTCGAGCGTCACGACATCCGGGCTGAGCTCCTTGATCGCGTCACGCGCCTCAAATGCATCCCCTGCCTCTCCGATAACTCTTATGTCCGGATCGGCGGAAAGCGTCGACGCGATCAACGATCGCATTGTGCGCGAGTCGTCCACGACGAGAACATTGCAAGACTTCACCGGGCATCTCCTTCCGGGAGCCGATAGGTTGTCACGCCATCATTGGTCAGCAAGCTTGCGGCGGGCCCTGTCACACGCTCAGAATGCCCGATATAGAGAACGCCGCCGGGATTGAGCATTGGGACGAAGCGACGCCATATTTCCTGCTGGGTCTTTTCCTCGAAATAGATCGCGACATTCCGACAAAAAATTGCGTCAAATTTCCCTTTCATCGGCCACGGACCGATCAGATTGAGCTTTCGGAACGCCACGAGGGATGAAAGCCTCTGGTCGACCTTCCACATGCCCTCTCCGGTCGCGGAAAACCATTTCCGGCGCAGGTCTTCGGGAACCGCGGCGACAGCGTCGTCTGCATATTCACCGTCCACTGCAGCTTGAATCATATAGTCGTCGATATCGGTTCCCAGCACGCGAATATTGAAATCGTCAGCATCTGGCAGGACCGAAAAAACTGTCATCGCGATCGAATAGGCTTCTTGGCCATTCGAGCAAGCAGCTGACCAGATTCTTACGCGGCGTCCAGCGCGCGCCTGCGAGCCGAGCCGTTCGATCAAGTTCCTCTTCAAATCCGCGAAATGATGCTCCTCGCGAAAAAAGCGCGTCACATTCGTCGTCAGCGCGGCGATCATCTGATGGCGTTCTCTCTCACCTGACGCGCTTGCGATCAGGGAACAATACTGCTCGAAGCTGTCCATGCCGAGCGCGCGGAGGCGTTTTGTCAGTCGCGAGTACACAAACGGCGCCTTCGCCTCAGAAAGATAAATGCCCGCCTCTGCGTTTAAAATGCGTGAAATTTGCCGGAAATCTCCGTCCGTGTATTTGAAAACCGTCATGATGTCGGCCTGACTCGGCCTGGCCACCGTCTGCATCCGATCTCGCTCCAATAGGCCTTTATCCACTTGTCAAACTGTCTCAATCGTCGCTTCGCTTATCTGACAGTAATCCCCACGGGAAAGGCTCAGCACAGCGTCGACGTCTACGATCAGCGCAACCCGCCCGTCACCAAGTATCGTCGCTGCCGCGATGCCCGGCACTTTTCCATAATTGGCTTCCAGGCTTTTGATCACGACCTGCCGCTGCCCTTGTATGGCGTCGACCAGGAGCGCGCATTTCTCGCCGCTCTCGGACTCGACGAGGAGCGCAACCTGGGTCGTTGGATCGATCTCCTGAAATCTGTAGGAGAGGATCATCCCCACGTCTATGAGCGGGATGAAGCTACTGCGATTGCCAATGACACGCACGCCGGAACTCAGGAGGTGGATATTCTGCGGCCTCGGCTGCAGCGTTTCGATGACGGCCGTCAATGGCAAAACGAGGATCTGACCCGCAACGTTCACCACCATTCCGTCGAGAACCGCCAGTGTCAGCGGAAGGCTCATCGAGAAGGTTGATCCGTTTCCCTGTCTCGATGAAATCGAGATACGGCCGCCCAGCGCCTGAATTGCGCGCTTAACGACATCCATGCCGACCCCTCGGCCAGAAATGCTGGATGCGGTCTGGCTCGTCGAGAACCCCGGAAGGAAAATCAGCGCGTCCGTCTCCTCGTCGGACAGCACTGCGTTTTCCGATATCAACCCCTTCCTGACAGCAATCTCACGAACGCGCATGCGATTGATGCCAGCGCCGTCGTCTGTGACCTCGATTATGATGCGTCCGGAGCGGTGCATGGCCGAGAGGCGCAATGTCCCCTCCTCCGGCTTACCAGCCGCGATGCGCTCCTCCGGCCCCTCGATCCCGTGATCGACAGCGTTGCGGACCATATGCGTCAACGGATCTGTCAATCTTTCGACGACCGTCTTGTCTACTTCCGTTCCTTCGCCGTCGACGACAAGGCGCACGGATTTTTTGGTGATAGCGGCGACTTCGCGCACTATTCGCGACATGCGCTGGAAGATGGGCTTCACCGGCTGCGCCCTTATCGCCATCACGCTGTCTTGAATGTCGCGGGTGAGCTGCTCGAGTTCCTCCAGCCCGATCATCACAGAAGAGCCGCGGGGGAGACCCGCCTCGGAAACCCGTTGCGACAACACTGCCTGATTGATGACAAGTTCACCAACGAGATTGACAAGGCGGTCGATCTTGTCGAGATCGACGCGTATCGTCTCCTGTACGGGTTGCGGCGGGGCTTGTTCAAACCCTTGTTTACCTTGGGGCGGAGTCGGATCGGGTGTCGCAACCTTCGGCTCCGGGAGCTTTGGCTGCTCAGTGTGATCTTCAATGAGCGAGGGCGAGGGCGGCTCCTGCTCTATTGTCTTTTCGACAAGCCCCTTTTCTGTCTCAGCCGGGTGACCGGGATTTACCGAGTAATCGCAATCAGCCGACACGAAATCGAATATTTGTTCGATGTCGGCGGCCGATGCCTCTGTTTCCAGTCTTACCGTCCAGGAGAAATAGGCCCCTTCGGCGTCAAGCTCCGTCAGGAGTGGCAACTCCGAGCAGTCACACGAAACGCTCGCTTCGCCGAGCGCCTTGATCTCCCGTAATATTCTCAGCGCCTCATTTGCGCGGGCGTAAAGGGTCGGCTTCGGACGAAATGAGACCGAGAACTGGTTCGCTCTCGGCCCGGCAATGTCTCCATTGTCGCCGAATATGGCATCGAGCGAGATGGCGACGGGCTCGAAGTTGATTTGGCTTGCATCGTTCTGGGACGCGGCGTCGGCAGTAGCTTTGCCCTGCTTCGGTTCGGCGCATACCGCATCTAGGCTGGCCTTCGCAGAAGCGACCTGATCCGCGTCCCATGATGTATCGTTTCGAATCGCTCGAATCAGATCGGACAACACATCCGAGGAATGCAGAAGGATCTTGGTTGTAGCGGGGGTCGGCGTGAGAGCTTCGGATCGAAGGAGATCGAGAGTTGTTTCGAATACATGCACGAACTCTACGAGTTCGTCGTATCCAAACGCCGCTGCGCCACCCTTGATCGAATGAACGGCTCTGAAGACCGCATTGATGATCTCGGGATGATGGTTGCCGTCTTCGATGGCGATGAGGCCGCTCTCGAGTTCGGCAAGCTGCTCCTCACACTCCTGGAAGAAAGTCTGCTTGATTGCTTCCAAATGATCCAAGACTGCCTCCCGCTGGCTTAGGCGCTCACGCGCTTGATGGCGCTAACCAGCTTGGCCGGGTCGAAAGGCTTCACGATCCAACCGGTGGCGCCGGCTCTGCGGGCGCGCTCCTTCTTCTCGTCGTCGCTTTCTGTTGTCAGGACGAGAATTGGAATCGCTCGGTGACGCTCGCTCGTGCGCACGCCTTCGATGAAGCCGAATCCATCCATACGCGGCATGTTGATATCGGTCACGATGACATCGGGCGTCGTCAACTCGAGCGTTTCGAGACCTTCGACGCCGTCACCTGCCTGCACAACCTCAAAACCTGCGGCGGTAAGCGCTACTTCGAGCATCTGGCGCATCGTCTTGGAATCATCGACGGTAAGAATTTTCTTGCTCATCTGCCTTGTTCGCCTTCTACGAGTCCTTCGATATTCAACCCCGCGTCGGCAAATGCAGCCTGGAGTTCCTCGGTGGGGTTGATGATGGTGAGCGGAAAGCCGTCGCGCTCCCAGGTTTGGCGCGCGGACAGTATGACCTGCAAACACTGCGCTCCGACATTTCTGACCTTCGCGCCGTCGAGCCTCATCCCTCCGCCTCTCGCGGATAGCAGGGAGTTGACGAGCGGCACGGCCGCCCGCAGGTCGAGGGCTTCGGGCAACGTCACTTCATAGAGCGATGTCTGCGGCTGTTCTTCGTCCATCTCCTCCTCCGCCGTTTGCGTGGTTTCGTTCCTTGCGCTCAAGCGGCGAAGGGCATGGATTCGGGCAGTAGATTTCTTACAATCAACACACTGATCACCTCCTTATCGGCAGCGACGATGCCCTTGATGAACGACCTGGATAAGTCCGGTGCTACCTCGGGGGTCGGCTGGATCGCGTCCGGACTGATGGTCATGATGTTCGAGACCGCCTCGACGAGGAGACCCACTATCTGTCCGTTGCTGTGAACAACAATCACCGCGTGGCGAGCCGTCGGCTCTTTCACAGGAAGGCCGAGCCGTGCGGCAAGATCGACGACGGGCAGTACGGAGCCGCGAAGGTTGATGACGCCGCGCACGAAGGACGGCGCATGCGGGAGCGGCGTCGCCGGAGTCCAACCTCTGATCTCCCGCACCGCAATGATATCGATGCAGTAAGTCTGTTCGCCGACATGAAAGGCGATGAACTCCTGTGGTTCCACGCCTTGCGCCGCCTGAATTGTCGCGCCGCTCATCTTCAGAATTCCTCCCAGTTTCGGGTATCGACGGCAGGCTCCAGTTTGCGCGCCGTCGCCGCGCCTCGCGGCTGAGACGCGATGCGGCTTATCTTGCTCATGCGTTGGGGGCTGCTTTTCGAAAAGGGCGCGGCGCCGTTCGAGCGGCCGATCGTGAAAATCGAGACAGCCTTGATCACGCCTCCGATCTCCTCTTCCAGGCTCCGCGTCGCAGCCGCCGTCTCCTCGACCATAGCGGCGTTTTCTTGCGTGAATTTATCCATCTCGCCGAGCGCGCCGTTGACTTCCAGTAACGCGGCGGATTGCTCCTTTGCCCCGCCTGCGATGTCCGCGGCGATCTCGTTCGCGCCAGTCACCTGCGTAACGATCCGCGCGAGGACTTCTCCTGTCTGGGAGACGAGCTGCACACCGTCGCGCACCTGAATCGTCGAGCCTGCAATAAGGCTCTTGATTCCCTTCGCGGCCTCCGCGGATCGCTGAGCAAGCGCGCGCACCTCGGAAGCGACTACGGCGAAGCCTCGCCCTGCCTCGCCTGCGCGCGCGGCTTCTACACCTGCGTTCAGGGCGAGGAGATTGGTCTGGAAGGCGATCTCGTCGATCACGCCGATGATCTGCTCGATCTCGGCAGACGACTTTTCAATCCGCTCCATCGCCCGAATGGCCTGCCGGACGACGTCGCTGCTGGCCTCGGCATTATTGCGAATGTCCGAAACCAGTGCGCTCGCGTGCTGGGCGTTTTCCGATATCTTGCTCACGGTGGTGGTGATGTGGCCCAGCGCGGCCGTGGTTTCCTCGAGGCTTGCCGCCTGCTGGGATGTGCGCTCGGAAAGCGTGCGGGACGCGGACGCAATCTGATCGGTCGACGAACCGAGCTTGTGCATGCCCGCAGTTGTTGCGCTGAACGTTTTATTCAGCCGATCGACGCTCTCATTGTAGCACTCGCGGAGCTTCTCGTAATCCGGAGAGAATCGCGTCTCCAGGCGAACGCCGAGGTTGCCGTGGGACAACTGTATGAGCGCGTCGCAGAACGTCTTCATGAAGAATTCGTGCGCTGCGGCATAGCCCCGCGACATCTCTTCCCCTTCGGACTTGCTTTTCTCGCTGGCTTCTCTCATGGCTGCAAGATCCATGATCGCCTGGTCTGCGCGCGCCCGGAGCGTCTTGCGCATGTTTTCCACCGCATCCACGGCCGGGGAATCGAAGCCTGCTCCAAGGGAAAGAGGCGCGGAATATGCTTCGGTCTCGCAGGCGGCGAGCGCTTCGCTGAGGGCGCCGTCCAGCAGGGCTTGCTCCTCGCGCGTGACGGAGGCGAGGACATAAATTGAAAGAGCCATTGTCGCGACGACAAGCGTTGCAAACCATGGATGAGCGAGGAGCGCCGTGGCGGAGTAGCCCATTCCTAGCAGCAGCCACGGTGTAATCGAGAGACCTGTTACCGGTGCGATCAGTCTGAGCAAAAGCCGCATTATTTCCTCTTACGAAACCGATGAAGCCATGCAGGCCGATGCGACGCCGGCAGAATTGCCGGCGTGTCTGAAAAACCTGCCTCGAGGAGGCGCTCATTGATGCGAGGGGGAATTCCGGATCGTACCGGCATGTCGGTCGCGGCTTCATGCCTTTGGCCGCCTCTCAGGCGCCAATCCCGACATCGTCACCTTATAGCCGCCGGGGGTTAAGCGAAGCTTAGATTTCGGCGCGCCTGATCTATTTTGGTCTGTTACTGCACTAGCCGACGTTTTCCATGCGCGCGCCGAACGCGTCGGCAATCGCCGCCTGCGACTGCGCGACGGCGTTCTTCGCCGGACGTACGGCGGTCTGGCCGGATCGGAAGCGAGAAACGCTGGTGGCGAGCTGGTTCGACTCGGACTTCAGATTGGCGGCTGCGGCTGTCGCTTCCTCCACCATTGCCGCGTTCTGCTGAGTAACGTGATCCATCTGCGTGACTGCCTGGTTGATCTCTGTGAGGCTCGACGCCTGGTCTTCAGACGATGTCGCGATTGCGCCGACAAGTTTATCGACTTCCGTTACTCTGGCGACGATGCCCGAAAGAGCCTCGCCGGTATCGGCGACCGATTTCACGCCGCGGTCGACATGGCTGGAGGAATTGGCCAGCAGGCTCTTGATGACTTTCGCGGCTTCCGCCGAGCGTTGCGCCAGGACGCGCACCTCCTGCGCGACGACCGCGAAGCCGCGTCCGGCCTCGCCGGCGCGAGCCGCTTCGACGCCGGCGTTGAGGGCAAGAAGATTTGTCTGAAACGCGATCTCGTCGATCATGCTCAGAGTCCCGCTTATCTTCTCGAAGCTTTGCTTGATTTCCGCCATGGCGACATTGGCGTCCTGCATGACTTCCGAAGAGCGGGACGCGTCCACGCGCGCGCCGGCGACAATCCCTGCGACCTTTTTTGCGCCGAGCGCGTTTTGCTTGACCGCATCAGTGATCTGGTTGAGGGCCGCCGCAGTCTCCTCGAGGCTCGCGGCCTGCTGCTCGGTCCGGCTAGACAAATTGTCAGATGCGGCCGCTATTTCCTGCGACGTGTCATGGAAACTGTCGGCGGCCGCGGCGATTGAAGACATCGCCTCATCGAGGCTGTCGAGCGCCTTGTTGAAATCACGCCGCAGCTGTTCGTAATGGCCCGAGAATTCCTTTTCGATCTTTGCGGTGAGATCGCCCGCCGCGAGCCGCCGGAGACTGTCGCCGAAATCGGAGAGCACGTCTCGCTGCTCGGTTTCGATCGCCGCGCGATCCCGGTCGGCCTGACGCCGGCGCTCCTCCAGGGCCTCGAGATAGACCGCTATCCCTACGTCCAGATCGAGCAATGTCGCCTTCGCCAGGGCGCCGACTTCCCCGGCGATCTGCCGTGCGGTGGTTCCCCTGGCGGCGAAGACGGTTTTGGGCCAGCGCGCTTCGATGACTTTTGCAATGAGCGTCGTGAGAATGAGGGCATAACCGCCAATGTACCAGCGCGGCTCGAGGCCGAGCCGCGCATGAGCCCGCCCCACTGCGGCGCCGGCTTCCGCGAATCTGACGCCAAAATCAGCGCTGGCGATGTCCGCCCAATGCTGCATCTGCTTCTGCTTTGCGGCTTCGGCTCTCTTCATGTCGGAGAACAGAGCGCGTGTTCCTGGATGCGTGCTCACATGACGATAAAATTCGTCGAAGGTCGAGGAGAGCTCTTTTTCCAATATCGGCCTTATCGCGATAAGATGCCGTCGCGCGGCGTCGTCCAGACCGATAAAGGCGATCCGGTCGATCACGTCGGGCAGGTCGGTCATGGCGTTTTCCTCGGGCAAGAACATTTGCTTTGCAATGGATGGCGCAAAGCCCTCGCTCCTTTAACGCCACGTGGATTGCGCAGGGATTGCGCCGGCCGGCCAGCTGGAAGCCCGCCGGAAAGAGGCAAGGGCTGGGGCGACCAACTCCTGCGCGCTTCTCGCGCCTGCACGCAAAAAAACGCCCGGGCGGGGCCCGGGCGAGTTGGAAGAAGGGAGGTTCCTATTGATCCTTTTTCCCACTATCGCTCTGGTTACGACAGCGCGTCCATGGCCAATTACCGCGCGTTTTCCGCCATGCGCGCGAAACGCGCTAGTTGTTGACCATCGCTCTTCCTGAGATGGAGCCCATGGCCTATTCACTGATGATACACGGCGGCGCGGGTGCAATCGACGCGCCGGAACGCTACGCGCCATCGTTGCGCCGGATCGCCGAGACCGGCGCCGGGCTGCTCGAGAAAGGGGCGAGCGCCCTCGACGCGGTCACCCGCTGCGTCGCCCTTTTGGAGGATGATCCGCTATTCAACGCCGGGCGCGGCGCGGTGCTGAATGCGGCGGGGGAAAGCTGCTGCGACGGCTCCATCATGGATGGCCGCAACCTCGCAGCTGGAGCCGTCGCGGGGGTCAAGGGGGTGCGAAACCCCGTGCTGCTGGCTCGCCTTGTAATGGAAAAGACCCCGCATGTTTTCCTGATCGGCCCCGGCGCCGAGAATTTCGGGCGCGCCCATGGGATCGCTTTCGAAGAGCAGGATTATTTCGTCACCCCGGAGAGGCGGGCGCAGCTCGCCCGCGCGAAGGCGCGGCGTCAGATGTCGCTCGATCACGCCGAACCCCTGAGCGGCAAGCTCGGAACGGTCGGCGCGGTCGCGCGCGATAGCGCGGGCGATCTCGCCGCGGCGACTTCGACCGGCGGCCTTGTCAATCAGATGAGCGGACGCGTCGGCGATTCGCCGGTTATCGGGGCCGGAGTTTACGCCGACAACGCCTCCTGCGCGATTTCCTGCACGGGCGCAGGCGAGGATTTCCTGCGCACGTCGCTGGCCCGCACTGCCGCGCTTCTTGTTGAAAAACATGGACTTTCTGCCCCGCAGGCGGCGCAGGAGGCAATATCCTATCTCGTGCGCAAGGTGCGGGGCTCGGGCGGGCTCATCATCGTGGATCGCGACGGCAGGTGTGGCGCCGCCCGCTCGACGCCCGGCCTGCTGATTGCGCAGGCGGAAAACGGGATCGTTCGGGTTGGCATGGAGGCGCAGACATCAGCTTGATTGTCGAGCGCCACAGGAGGAGCCGCGGGAAGACGCTTCACGCGGCTTCTCCCGTCAAGTCAGCTAATTGTAAAAGGC
>RXIY01000121.1:10531-31407 GCA_003963405.1 Hyphomicrobiales bacterium | reverse complement strand
CCTGTATCCGCTTGATTGGCCGTGCCATCTTAGCAAGACTTCCTGCAAATCACTCGCAGGGAAATAATAGTCGATATTTGAGAGACGGGACACTAGGTTGAAGCAGGAGGGGACGGTCTTACGAGGCGTCTTCCTTCATGGCGTCGATCTCGGCGGTCCGCAGAACATGCTGCCGTTCCTCAAACACGAGAAAAGCAGCATCAATAAGCGCCCAGCGTTCACGCAGGACGAAGACGAGAAACTGCGCCTGTTCCTCATGGGGTGGCCATTTAAGATCAACAACTCACGGGTCAGCCAAGACCGCACGCTTCTACGTTTCTACGTGATGATCATGGTCAATTCCGGCATGCGAGTTGGCGAGGCTCGCCCTCTAAAATGGCGAGATCTCGGCAGCTACAACAATGATCACGGCACGTGGGTCACGTGTACCGTCAGCGTCAGGCAGCGCGATCTTCATCGTTGACTGGAGCTTTACAGAAAATCGCCTTATCGGATGTTCGGACATAGCCCCGATTTGAGCGGAGGTGCTTCGGGAGCACAACGACCTCCCGTTGCGTGATGCGAAAATTCGAGCATTCAGAAATTTGGCCCAAGCTTTCTGATTCGGCTTGACGACTTCATCTATCTTCGGCTTCGATAGGCGCGATGGTTCCCTTCGGGGATCAAAAGGGAACTCGGTGCGCGCCAATAGGCGCTATGCCGAGGCTGCCCCCGCAACTGTAAGCGGCGAGCCTGAGGGCCACAAAGCCACTGGGGAATTTCCCTGGGAAGGCGGTTCCAGGCGGTGACCCGCGAGCCAGGAGACCTGCCATCGTTCGTGGTCACGCGCGAGGGCGTCGGGCGGGGTGCACCGAGGCGGTTGAAGGCTGTAGCTGAGCGTCAATGGGCGCAAAGTCAGCGGTCTTGAGACCATTCGCAGTGACGGCCCACGTTGCTGCGAGTCTGTAGCCCATGCCATCCGCTTTCCCGACCGCCCATAGAGGCGGTGTGAGCGTCATTGCGCGTCGTCGCTCGTCCCTGCTTTCATTCCTCCTATCAACGGCTCTCGTTTCCCCGGCTCTCAGCCAGGAGACCCTCCCGGTCATCCAAGTGGGCAAACCTAAGCCTATCCTTGGGCAGAACAGCTTCGGCTCTGGTGGTTCGGAGGCTGGAGAACAGGCCGCGACGGACAGCAATGGCGCCGAGATTGGCCCGGGCGCAAACGGAGAAATCTGCGCCAACGGGATCTGCAACAACCCCACCTCCTACGCCGCCCCCATCGAGTCCCTCGGGACCAAGGTCAACACGCCGGTGATGAATACGCCGGTCACGACGAAAATGGTCACCCAGCAGATGCTGCGGGACCAGCAGGTCATCACGCTGGACGAGGCCCTGAAGAACATTAGTGGCGTCACAACGTCGGGCGGCGGCGACGCGGCGCTGGGGAATTCCTCCCGGCAAATCATCATTCGCGGCTTCCAGACTCAGAACTATTTCCGCGACGGGTTCCGCGTCGACAGCTTCGGCCTGAACTTTGCCGGCGCAAACACGTCCGAAATGGCCAATGTGGAGAGCGTCGAGGTCCTGAAGGGCCCTGCCGCCATCCTCTATGGCGCCGTGGAGCCGGGCGGCATCGTCAACATCAACACCAAGCAACCTCTGGCGAATGCTAACGCTTCGGTGCAGCAGCAGACCGGCAGCTATGCCGCCTACCGGACGGTCATCGACGCCACCGGTCCGGTCACTGCCGACAAGAATCTGCTTTACCGGTTCATCCTGTCCTACGAGAACAATGGCTCGTTCAGAAACCTCGATTACAGCAAAAATATCATGGTCAACCCTGTCGTCAGATATAACGTCGACGGTAGCACTTGGATCAGAGCCTCTACCCAATTCCAGCAGAATAGGTTCAATCAGGACTGGTATTACGTCCCTTATTACGGGATGATCAATCCGCTGTGGCTGGGGCGTAGTTTCAATTGGGGACCACAGTCGCCCTATACGCAGCAGCAGAACTTCAGCGAAATCACCTGGCATTACGACTTCAACAAGAGCTGGTCGATCCAGCAGACCCTGTTCATGCAATTGCTGAGCAACAATTGGGCGAATAATGGCGGCACCACCTCCATTAGCGATTGCGTGACGCCGGGAAGCACAAGTTGCTATCTGCCTTGGGTGAATTTTATCCCCTTCTATCAGTCCTATTCACCGAACAATGTCCTTTTGAACTACACGTCCTATGCGTCCGACAACAGGCAGGCCGAATATACGACGGCGATCAATCTTGTCGGGCATTTCAATACCGGAGAGGCCGCAAGCCACACGCTTCTTTCCGGAGCCGATTACTATCGTTACATTTTCCGGGGTCAGAACATGATCCCGCAGTATCCGGGAACCGTCGCCATGTTCGGCGCTCCATATCTCCCGACTCCCATTGGCGGACTCGTTCCCTACAACGCCACGCAGCAAAGCGCCGACAATTACGGCGTCTATCTGCAGGACCAGATCAAACTTCCCTATGGGATCAATGTGCTTGGCGGCGTACGCTGGCAATATATCGACAGCCGGACCGGCGCATCCGACAATACGAGCTTCTGTGGCCCCTACTCCTCAAATTGGTCCTCGGGGATCGCAATTCCTTGTAATCTCGCCACGATCACCACCAACGGCCGTTCCGTTAGCCAGAGGATCACGCCTCGCGTTGGACTTCTTTGGCGCCCGGTCGAGTGGCTCAGTCTCTACGGAAATTATGCCGAGTCCTACAGCCCGAATTACAACGGCCTGTTGGTCTATGGCTCGAACCAGCCGACGCCTCCGAGCGCCGGCGAGGAGGAGGAAGTCGGCGTCAAGCTCTCCTTTTTCGACAACCGGATACAGGCCACGGCCGCCTATTATCATCTGACGAAGACAAATATCCCCGTCGGTATCCCCAACGACTTCGATCATGTGATGCTTATCGGTCAGGTGCGTTCACAGGGGCCGGAACTCGATGTCCAGGGCGAGATTCTGTCCGGCTGGAGTATGAATCTCGCCTACGCGAACACTGACGCCATTACAACCAAATCAAATCCCACGTATCTTGGGGTGCCGGTCGTCGGCCAGCCAATTCCGTTCGTTCCGCGCAACGTCGGTTCGCTGTCTTCGGCCTATGAGTTCAAGGACGGCCAGTTGAAGGGCCTCCGCTTTGGCGCGCGCTACGACTACACGGGCTACCTTCCCTTCTATCATGGCTCCAATGACGGCTCCTACATTTATGGTCAGTCGACGCCAAGCTATGGACTCGTCGGCCTCTTCTGCGCCTACGAATTCAGCCTCGACCAGTTCAAAGTCGTCGCTCAGCTCAACGTGAACAATCTCTTCGACAAGACCTATTTCACGACGGGTGGCCTAGGTCCGCAAGCCTTCGACTATGAGCATCCCGGCGGCTACTCCCCGCCATTCACCAATCCGATCCAGACGGGGTGGAACATGCCCGCTTACAACTTCAACGTCATTGGCGCGCCGCGAAGCTTTCGCGGATCGATCAAAGTGTCGTTCTAAGTGTCTCATTCCGAGAGGAGCGTAAGAATGACGTCCCTTGAGAGTAGTGCCGCGAAAGAGGAAAAAGACGTGCAAGCCGTTGCTGACTACACACCGACACGAACAAGCGAGCCAGACGGAACGCCGCTCGACGTGTTCGCCATGCCGACCGACCCCGCGAGCCTCGAGGAGCTGCTTCGCGATCTCTTCGAGAACCACTGGCAGGAGATCACCTTTGGCACCCTCATTCAGGGAGCCGCCTGGGAGATGAAGACCGATCGACCGCCAACGCGCATCGGCATGCTCGATGGCTATCTGACAGTCGCCTTCGGCGTTCCGCATTTCCATGTCTGCATCGGTGAGCACAAGGGACCCCGGAGCCGTCCGACATCGCCGGAATTGGCGCGCCATCGGCGCACGGCCCGGGCGGAAATCTATCGGCGGTTTGGCCGCTCCTGTGTTCCAATGTCCTGGGGCGTGCAGCTTTTCAACGGCGCAAATGAGCAGCAGATCACTGTGCTTCTACCCAATCCCTTCCTCCATCCGGAAACCGACAGGCTTCTGAAGGAGCCTGACTGGTCGCGCCTCGCCCTGTGGGACAAGCTCCGGGCGCGATGGTTTGGCCTCACTGAACCCGACCCTGTCGATCGGTCCGCGTGGCGCGGCGCACAGGCGTAAACGGTTTGACCGGCAAGGGACGCCCGCGCTGGTCAATTTACTGCTGCTATCAAAACCAAGGGGACTGATATGACCGCACTATACCTACGCTCCTTCATCTCCCGCCCCGCGATGGGAATTGGCGCACTTGCCGTCGCGAGCGTGCTATTCACCCTCGGCTTCGCCTGCGCGGTTCCGCTCGCTGCCTTTGCAGCCATCGCAGCTCTGTCCTTCGGACGGCGTGACACGCTTCTCTCGGTTGGCGCGGTCTGGCTCGCAAATCAGTTTTGGGGCTTCACATTCATGCATTACCCGCTCGACGGCGAAACTCTCGCTTGGGGCGGCGCGCTCGGCGTCATTGCCGCATTCTCCTGCGAAGCGGCTGGTCAGCTGTATCGGCGGCTCCCGGGCGCGATTGGGGTCGCAGCCGCCTTTCTGGGGGCCTTCGTCGTCTACGAGGGAGCGTTGATCATGATCGATCTCATCATCGCCCAGAACGGTGATGATTTCGCATTTGCAGTCGTGACGAGGATTTTCCTGATCAACGCCTGCGCCTTTGGCGGTCTCCTGGCGATACGGGCGCTCGTTGCAAACGTAGCGCCGCGGCAAGTGGTGCCGCTCGCACCGCGCCACATTTGATCCACATCGCGGAGCGCCGGTCGATCGCCGGCGCTCGCAACCCAACCGCATGAAAATTGAAATGACAGAAGCGCCGTTTGAAATTGAGCTTGAGCTATCTTATCTCGTCGCTCGTTTCGGCTCCGCTCATCGCACACTGGGATGGTCGATCAACCGACCGGGATTTGGCTTGGTGCGCGAAGTCGTGTGGATTGAGGTCGGGCTGCCGGGTCTCGCCGAGGGCACCAAGGATCATACGGTCGCGCTGATTAGCAGCTTCTATCGCTCCGGCTCACTCGTCTTCGGTGGCGGACATGTGGTCTTGCCCCTGCTTCAACAAGCAGTGGTGGCAAGAGGCTGGATCGGTAATGACTCGTTTCTCGCGGGCTATGGGGCTGCGCAGGCCGTCCCGGGGCCACTATTCACATTCGCAGCCTACTTGGACGCTGCCATTAAAGCTGCGTCAAATGGTATACGTCGTCGCTCGGGTGTAAAGTCGGCTCTCAGAGGCATCAACGCGACCGTGGTCAGCATTCTGTTGGCGGCCCTCTATACGCCGGTCTGGACGAGTGCAATTTTTGGACCCGCGGATTTCGGGCTTGGTGTTCTCGCTTTCCTCTTGCTCGTGCTTTGGAAGACGCCGCCATCGTTGGTTGGCGTTCTCGGCGCAGTCGGTGCTACGGCAATATCCAACTTCCCGGTTAGGCTATGATTGAGCTCGCGACCCGCTCTTACCCGGCACGACCATCAAGCCCCGAACCCACTTTTCCTCAAACTTTCATTCACACTTTCAACGCTCTACAGCCACCAAATCTGCTGCAGGCTATGTGCTATTGGCTCGGTTGAGATGACGTTTGAATGTGATTCTTATTACACGCACAGATGCTACACACGCAGATTTTAGCTCCGCAAAATTATTGATTCTAAAGCCATTACGTCATGGTTTATTACTATTTGCGCCAATCCAACTTTGCGTCGAATACACACGTTATAGACTATATAATCAGAGATTTAGGCGTCAACATACTAGATGTTGGCGCCTATTTTTTACACACGCTCCGCACAGAACAAAGAATGACCTAAATTGGATTGATGGAATTTAAGCGTGTATTCGGCGTGAGCGTGGGTGGGATATTACACAGACGCTACACAGGCTGCGAGAACACGCTGGGCTGAAGAAAGGTTCAGGGAATAAGGCTTGGGAAAGTGCTACCCAGTTAGTCATACATCTGCGACAATCCCGCTACCAAAGGCGAGTGAAAGACTGAGCGCTTCCGTCCCATCATAAAGCGTGAGTGTTGCATGCCGTCGGAATTTGAAATCGGCTGCTTGAAGTCGATCGACCCGTCCATTCCGGTCCTTCGCTACCGCGACAAGACGGTGGTCTACGCACAAGGCGACCGTTTGGAGGGCCTTTTTTGTCTGCTGCACGGGATCGTCAAACTCTCTCATGTCACGGAAGGAGGAATGCAGTTGACCATCGACGTGATAGGAAAGGGAGAGGTATTTGGCACTGCTCTCTCAGATCATTTTTCCGATCACACGGCTGCATCACTTGGAGAAACTCAGGTTGCCCTAGTGTCGCATCAAAAGCTGAAGAGTCTAGCTTGTCATAGTCCAGACTTCGCGACGTTTCTCTTCGACCGACTGGAATCCCGGCAGAGGCGGACGGAGCGAAAGATGATAACTCTACTCACCAAAGGGCTCGAAACGCGGCTTGTTGAGATACTTCACGAACTCGCTTTGATGTTCGGGGCGCCGTGCCGGCACGGCTACGCTCTCGAAATACCTCTAACTCAACAAGACATAGCCGATCTCGTTTTCGCTAGTCGCCCAGCCGTGACCAAGGCTATGAACGCCTTGCGTCGCCGCGGCGTGCTTGATTACCGCCGGGATCTAATCTGTGTCGCCGCCGCCGCCTTCGTTACGTACGTATAGTCGTCTACTTGCCTTGTAACCTCGGTTACAGACACAGGCATCGGCAATACGTAGCTTCTCGGCATTCACGCCTTACCACCTTGAGGGCGATCGATACGGAGGATGCCATGAAGCCTATCACGCCAATCGCACATGGGTACCTAGACTATTTGACTGTACTGACCTTCTTGATCGCGCCAAAACTCATTGGCTTGGACGGATTTCCTGCATTCTTGTCGTACACACTAGCCGGCGTCCATTTCGCACTCACGCTTGCTACCGATTTCCAGCTAGGTTGGCTGACGTGGCTGCAGTTCCGAATTCACGGGTGGATTGAAAAGGTCGTTGGCCCAGCCTTAGTTCTTATAGGTTTCACATTCATTTTTTCCGGAAACAGCCTAGCATGTATTTTCTATCTCTTTATGGGGCTTGCGATAGTGGTTGTCGGGTGGCTGACAGATTATTCCAAATATCTAAAGCAAGCATCAGGGGAGTCGGGGCTGCGAGCCATGGAATAATTGCCGAAAATGCAAGGAAACAATGGACAACACGACGAAAGCCCGCGCCATCTTCGCTGCACTGAGAAGTCATCAGTAGGCCCGAACCTAGTCGGGTGCAGGCCAGAAACTACTTGGCCTTCATCCGACGACAAGACCTCTATCTGGAGTCAATCCGCGCAGAACAGGCCCGAAACATAACCCTGCTCCACTCTGGCCATGCAGCCGAAGACCAAAACATAGTGCGTGCATTGACCCATGATCGCGATCCTCCGTCGACCCTTCCGCATTTTCCTCTACTTCGACGCCAGCGGCGCGAGACATAGGCCGTTAAACTCATCCGTATCAGCACAGGCTCGCCCACCGTCGTGCGTTGGCATCCTGCAAATTTGTTTCGGAAATAGGCCAGCCGGTCCCCATTTCCCCCCTATCGACACGCAAGCAGCACAATCTTTGGGACATCCAGGACAGCGTCGGAGGCCTTCTTCGGCGCTGGGTGCTTGGGCTCGCCAACGGGAACCCATTTTTCCGCTTCACATCACCAATAGCTACCATCTGCGGCACGCGCCTCAAGAGGCCTCACAACCGTGCTCATCATCAACGCGATGATTAGGTTAAAAATTCGCATCAGAAGCCACAATGGCTACTCACACAGCAACCCGGCTCCTTCTCGTACTTTTGGGCGCTTTTTGCGCTCCAAGCACAGCGCAACATCATAAAAGTCATATTGTGTGATTTTGGCGCGCTGCGTTAAGGCTAAACAATGCGCTCGCTTCCGACGGCACCATCCGAGCAGAAATCCAACTCACGCCCGACCAGACCAAAGGGAGCTCGGCCCGTACCGTCCTCGTTAGCTCCCAGCCGCGCAACGAGCTGGAAGCCTACATCAAGTCCCTGCCCGCTTGTTTCGCGCGAAGCGGGCTGATCGCATCAAGCTTGTCTTCTGGGACGGCACGGGCGTGTGCCTCTTTGCCAAGCGTCTGGAGGACGGGGAGTTCCGCTGGCCGAAGATCGAAGACGGCGTCATGCGATAGTCGGCGGCGTAGTTTTCGGCGCTGCTGGAGGGGCTGGACTGGCGGCGTGTCCACTGCGCGAAGGAGACGCCGGCGCCGGCCTTGCTCGGATGAGCTGCGACACAGTGAATCAGGGCGTCGGAGATCTTCGAAAGACGGTGTAAAATATGGTCTCCTGCGGTCATGGCGCAGACGATCGAGACGCTTCCCGACGATCCGAACGAACTGAAGGCGATGGTCCTCGCCGAGCGGGCGCGCAACGAGCGCCTCGTTCAGACCATCAAGGAGATGCAGCGCCATCGCTTCGGGTGGCGCGCCGAGACGCTTCCCGAAGACCAGATGCTGCTCGCGCTCGAAGAGGTCGAGCAGACCGAGGCCGGCGTGGCGGCGGCGGCGGAAGCAACATCCGCCGCCGAACGCGAAAAGGCTGCCAGAAGGCGCCGCACGAACCGTGGCGCACTACCGGTGCATCTTCCGCGCATCGAAACCGTCGTCGACATCGTTCCTGCTGCAAGGGCGGGTTCTATTGGATCGGCGAGGATGTCTCCGAGCGGCTCGACGTCGTTCCTGCGCAGTTCCGCGTGCTGGTGACGCGGCGTCCCAAATACGCCTGCCGCGCCTGCGAGGGCGCAAGCGTGCAGGCGCCGGCCCCGGCGCGGCTGATCGAGGGCGGCCTGCCGACCGAGGCGACAATCGCCCATGTGCTCGTCTCCAAATACGCCGATCATCTTCCGTTGTATCGCCAGGCGCAGATCTACGCCCGGCAGGGGATCGCCCTCGACCGTTCGACGCTCGCCGACTGGGTTGGCCGCGCTTCGACGAAAATCTTCGGGAACGAGACGACGACGCCGGTGCTCGATCCGGGGCGCGGACGCACCAAAACTGGCCAGCTCTGGGCCTATGCGCGCGATAACCGGCCATGGGGCGGCTCGGATCCGCCGATCGCGGTTTATGTCCAAGCGAAAAACCGAAAATCCGAGCAGCCGCTCGCACATCTCGCTGTCTTCGCGGGCGTCGTGCAGGTCGATGGCTATGCCGGCTATCGCGCGCTGGGGCTAAAGAACACTGTGTCGCTCGCCTCTTCTGCTGGTCGCACGTCCGACGGCGCTTCTATGAACTCGCCGCCGCCGACCCGGCGCCGATCGCTTCGCAGGCGCTCGAAAGCATCGGCGCCCTTTACGCGATCGAGAGCGACATCAAAGGTCGGAGCCCGAATGACCGGCACGCGGCGCGGCAGGAGAAATCCCGGCCTATCCTCGACGCCCTTGAGCCATGGCTGCGTGAAAAACTCGCGCTGGTCAGCCAGAAGACCAAGCTCGCCGAGGCGATCCGCTACGCGCTCTCGCGCTGGGACGGCCTGGCGCGCTTCATCGACGACGGGCGCATCGAGATCGACTCGAATATCGTCGAACGCGCCATCCGTCCTATCGCGCTCATTCGCAAGAACGCTCTATTCGCGGGCTCCGACGGAGGAGCTGAGAATTGGGCGGTCGTCGCCTCACTCATCGAGACTTGCAAGCTCAATGGCGTCGATCCGCAGGCCTACATAGCTGACGTCCTCGTGAAGATCGTCGACGGCCATCGCGCCAGCAAGCTCGACGAGCTCATGCCCTGGGCCTATGCCCCGCCAGTCGCTCTCAAAGACGTGGCCTGAAAACAGCGCTTACTGTCGTTCGAACGCTTCTCGCCATGGAAATCGGCTTCGCGATTGCGCGGTCCGCCGCCGCCAGAAGGAGGTTCATCCGTCTTGTTCTCTGGGCTTTCGTCCGCGCCTTTCGGCGTGAAGCTTTTCATCGACGCCCAGGCTTCGATCAGCGTGCCGTCGACCGAAAAATGGTCGTTGCTCGAAAGCCGCCTCACGCGCGACTGGGCCAGCACGGCGGCGGGGAACTTCGCCGCGACGTCGCCGTCGAGCAGCCGGCCGCGGTTCTTCTCGAAATCCAGCCGCTCCATAAGCTGGCGCTCCGAGCGGATCGAGTAGAACGCTTGCAGCAGCATGGCGCGCAGCAGCTTCTCCGGCGTGAAAGAGGGCCGGCCTGTCGAGGCGTAGATCACCGAAAACTCACCGGCGAGAGCCGCGAGCGTCTTAACCAAGTTGCGGATCACCCGCAACGGATGCGACTCAGCGCGCGCCTCGATGCCCACATAGCTGAACAGCGCCCCAGACCGTTCGTCCCCGCCACGCATTTAAGTCCCCCTTGCCTGAAGCGAAGGATTACATCAATGCCGGCAGAGCGAGGGGTTTTCAACAGCCTGCTAGGGGCGTTCTTCCATTGCAGGCTGTGTTTGCTCACGTAGACGATCCCGCTGACCACGCGCCGATCGTCCACCCGAGGCACGCCGTGCGACAAGGGAAAATGATGGGAAATCCGCGCCATCTGCGCTGCGCTGAGAAAAAACAAATCACCCATCAAAGCCTCCATATCCGGAGATTTTGAATCACGCCTCAGCCGAAATTAATAGGTCTTGAGCCTAGAATACAGATACAATTGGGAGAGTGAGGGGTCATGGGTTCAGTCCTCTGATTATTGTATTAAGAGCCTTTTCGGATAATTCACGGTTGTGTATAACATCTCTCATTAAGCATCCGGTCGAGATGCACAGTGCTTCGTCGATTTGCCTTGAAATAGTTTTGGCATCGCTGTGGGGAAGGGCAATGCGGGTGGCTGCAGGCAACATAGCGTGCACTGCGGCGAGTTTTGGCTCTATTTCGAGAATGACCGATGGGCGGCCGAGACATGCACCACAAATCGCGCCATGGGCGCGTGAGGTGAGGAACACATCATGCTCGGACAGGAACGTTAAAAATTCTCGTAGTTCCATAGATTCTGGTTGCCACACGAGTTGAGGATAGTCTGGAAATGCGCATAACGTTCCTATATCAGTCGCAGGATCAAACGAGACAAGCGTCAGGTCATAATTGACCGATAAGGCTTCCATGACTGGTCGGAACGCGTCAGCAAAACACGCGCCACTGCCTGGTGGCCAGTCACGCAGGATCACCCCAACCCTCGGGCGGGCTGGCCTTGAGCGTTGCGGCTGCAACGTTAGCTCCGGTGGGCACCAATCTTCCAAAAGAAAGGCGAGATCAGAACCTACAATCACGGGCAGCGCAACAGACAGTTTGGCGAGGTTCTCTTTGCTACCTAGATCACGCACCCACAGGTGATCGAATTCTGACAGCAAGGGCAAGGCTGCAAGCAGCTTTCTTGAGCCCGGCGTGAAAGTTCCGATTCCGATTCCCAATCCGATTCGACTGTAAGCGGACATGCGGGGTTTTTTTACGAGGCTGCGCAGAGTGTTTTCAGCCATTACGAATGATCGTGCGCCGCCTGCCAAGAGCGCGACATTGATAATGCGCGCAGGCACAGGGTGCGGGGAGAAATCAAAAAATGTGCCGCCACCACCGTGGACGATCAGTCGATGCCGGTCCCGTGTGCCGAACGGGATAGGGATGACATCTTCACCAATCAGGCGAGCCGGATAGGGCCTATCAGCACTCGATCTAATACCGATTGTAGAGCCAGGCAGCACTTTGCGAGCAACCTTGTGCGCTGTGATCATCAAAATGTCGTCGCCAAAATTTCCCCGCCCGTAATAGCCGACCAGCACGACTTCCGGCTTCTTCATGCAGTTTGCCTCAATATCTCAGCAATCATGAGCGATGCGCTCCCATCCCCGTAGGGATTGACACGTCTAGCCATTGTCGCGTGTTCTATCGGGTTTCTTAGCAGTTTACTGACCTCTGTCACTATTCGTGATTGATCAGTACCAACGAGCTTGCTACACCCGGCCTCGACTCCTTCCATGCGCTCGCTCTCGTTGCGCAGCACTAGAACGGGTACATCAAAGGCGGGCGCCTCTTCCTGGATGCCGCCGGAGTCGGTCAAGACCAGATAAGCCTTACCGAGCAGATGAATCATCTGATCATAGCCAAGCGGCTCGATCATATGCACGTTCTCCAGTGACTCCAGTGGGGGACGTAGTATAGCGCCCACCGCCGGATTTGGATGGATAGGTAAGACGAATTCGATTTCGGGATGAACAATGGCAAGTTCTGCCACGGCCGCCGCAATCCCGGCCATTGGCGGGCCGATGTTCTCACGGCGATGCGCGGTCACAAGTATCATCTTGCTTGCTGGATCATTCAGGCAGTGCAATTGCTCAATGATCTCTCGTTTTCCCGGCGTCATGCATCTCGCCATCTCGAGCGCCGCATCAATGACGGTATTGCCGACGACGTGGACATTTTGTGTTACGCCCTCAGACCTGAGATTGTCGGCAGCGACTACCGTCGGTGCGAAATGCCAATGTGCTCCGAGTGTAATGACTCGCCGATTGAACTCTTCAGGGAACGGTGCGGCGATATTGCCTGTCCGCAGCCCCGCTTCGACGTGTCCCACCGGGCATCCAGCATAAAAGCCGAGCAACCCGGCAATCATTGCTGACGTGGTATCCCCTTGAACGAGGATTACGTCGGGTTTTTCATCCGCAAGCACACGCGATAGCCCGTTCATGATTCGGGCGGACAGGCTTGCCAAGGTCTGGCTAGCCTCCATAACGTCTAGGTCAATATCGGCACTAATACCGAAAAGATCCAGTACGCCGCGTGCCATATCTCGATGCTGACCCGTTAGCACGAGGCAAGTTTCCATGTCGTCGTACGCCGCAAGCGCGCGGTGGACCGGCACCAATTTGATGGCCTCGGGTCTTGTCCCAATGACAAGCAGAACTTTCATGCCAGAGCCCCCTTCTTGGCATGTGAACTCGTCAGGCTCAGCAACTTTTTTGTGATGTCCGAAGTGACAGTGTGAGCGTCATACGGTAGCGCGTTTTTGTGGGGCACGGGATTAGTAATCTTGCCGGCTTTGTGAGCGAAAACTAGGTGCGCCAATCCTGCTGCTAGCTCCGCGGCATTGTCGGGAGCGAAAGCCCAGCCGTAGCCTGCTCGACACAATCGATCCGTCTCGCTACCCTTCGGCGTTATGGCTAAAATGGGTTTTCCGATAGCTATGTAGTCTAGGTTCTTTGATGGCATGAAATGCAACAGAAGGGGGGCTTCGCCCGAAGGTTCGATGGTCACAAGCAGGTCTGCCTCCGCCTGTATTTGAGATACCTCGGCAAAGGAGACAGGACCATGAACGAAGCAACCGGGAGCCTTTCTGATCCTTTCGACCATCTCTGAGGACGCGTTCCCATAAAAATCGACACGGATTCGATTTGCCTCTTCTGGGGCCGCTTCGCGGAAAATACGCAGTGCCGTCAGTAGCGTCTCAGGATTGCGCTCCCCATAAAGCGCACCGGTATACACCAACCGCAGAAGCCCGGGTGCGTGTGCTGACATGCGGATCGGATGAACTGCGGGCATCATGTTCGGCGTGACGAAGATCGACCCGCTGCGTGTCGGGTATCGCGCGCGGTAATGGTCCGCCTGCCCAATGGTTGTGAGCGTGATCATGTCCGCCTCGGCAAAGCACGCCGCCTCCTGCGCCCGGTCTTTTACTGACTTGCGGGGTGAAAATTGTCGATAAGGGCTGTCAGACCATGGGTCGCTTAAATGCATCAGCCAAGGGAGGCCGGTTAAAGCCTTCAAACGACGAGCGAGCAACGATGCAGAGAAGGGTGCCGCACGTGAATAGATGACGTCCGGCATAGCGGGCAGTCGGCGCAAAACATGTCTGGCAAGCCAAGGCAGCCAGAACTCGCTATCAGGGCTGTGCAGGAACGACAGCCGGCGGTTTGCCAGCACGGGCTGTGTTAGATGGTGGCAGGGCAGAGAGAGGGCGATGACGGTCATAGAGGGCCGATCGATTACGAGGCTACTGTCTTCCCACTGCCACCCAGCAATCACAGGCGTTGTAGTGACGAGGGTGACGCGCACGGCTGGGTGCAGCGAAGCAATGAACCGACCGACCTGCATTGCCTCGGGGCTATTCTTTGGCGGGGCAGATGGCGCCACAAGGAGGATGTGCATAGGAGGGATCATACTCTGCGCTCCATCGATTGTCGCGATGCCCAAATGCAACCGGCCAGCATTACGATAGTATAACAGAGCTTCAACGCAGCCAAAAAGGAGATAGCGGTCATTAAGTCTGTCTGCTCAGGGAGCAAAATCATTCCGCCCAGAATAAACACCGTGCCGGCGAGTTCGCAGCCGAGCCAAACGTTGAACCTTCTCGTTACTTGAAAAATACCGAGCAATCCGGTCAGCGCGAAAGTGAATATTTGCGGTATCGCTAGGACTGCTGCTGCGCCGCCCGCTGCTGCCCAAGCCTTGCCGAAGGCAAAGACGAAAATGGTCGGACCGAAGAAGGCAATTGGCAGCATGCATACGGTACCCGCGGCGAGATAACCCAGAAGCGCTTCGAAGGTCAGCTGCGGAAGCCTGTCTGGCGAATTATCCGCAGCATGCGCTAAGCGGTGAAACACGACCGGCGCCGAAGCGAGCGCAATGACGGTAACAGGCAATGTGATGATCGAATTCGCAAACACGTAATAGCCGATCGCCTCTGTCCCTAGCCTAACTCCAAGCATTACCTGGACGCCCAGAGCAGCTAAGAGCGGCAACGACGACGCCACATTTGCTTGCAAGGCGAAAGCTCGATAGTCACTAATGGCTTTGCGCAGGAAGTCGAGGTCCGGCCATAAGCAAAGCTTATGCAAGTCAGGCCCCATACCGCCAAGACGCGCCGTTATGCCGATGTGAGCGATCTTGCCGGTGCCGTCACCGACCAACATGGAAGCTGCAGTCGGATGGAACAGCCAGCCAAGTGCAAGCGTCAGCCCTCGAGTAGTGACGGCATTAATTATCCGGGCGGCGGCCTGTGCTGGAAAGCGCCCTTTTGCAATGACGAGGGAGTCGGCGATGCGTTGGATGCAATGGAGGAAAACAAGAAATGGGAGCATCAGGACAACTACAGCCGTCATTCCGCTCGGCAATATAAATGGGCCCAGCAATGCTGCTGCAGCCGACACGGCTGATAATGCAGTAAGCATTACCGCCATCTGGGCGGAGGCATGAAGAAGTCGCGCCTGCTCACTTCCTTGCTGCTGTCGCGCTAGCGCCACGGGAAGCCCAAGTGAGCCAAAAGCTGCCAGCAACGTGGATACAGTAATCATTATGCCATTGATGCCATAGGCTTCGGCCGGAAAAACACGTGTCATGATCGGCGTCGTAACGAGCGTCAGCATCAACCCAAACCCGCTGGAGCCGACGCTTTGCAGCAGATCCCGTCGGAAATGAAACTCCTTGCTCATTACACGGCGCTACCACGATCAGCGGGCGTGGTAGGAAATTGACAAAGATAGATGATCTGTTGGCGCCATGGCTGGCTTGATCGGACATCAAGTCCGGCCATCCCCACAATGCGACGTATTTCCTTGTCCGAAAAGCTGTTGACCCATCCGTTTTGCCGGCGCGTGACAGGATCAGAAAGCATGTCGGTGACAGCATAGGAAAAGATCACCGAACGAGAAATACGTGGCAACCACTCCATAATCCGGCCGAGATCATGGACGTATTCGAGAACGCCTGAGAAAATGGCAACGTCGTATTGTTGCGGAAGTTTGGGAAGCGCGCCATTTAGGTCAAACACAATCGTATCATCGGAGCGCTTCACCAAATCAACAGGTTGGTAGGAGCAACTCGGATCCAGGTGCCGCCTAAGTACGAGCCTTGCCGCGCCGAATTCGATCACACTTGAGCCCGCTGGGACCAGAGCTGCAATCAATGCGGTGCGTTCATCCCAATCCGGGCTTAGATTTTCAGGTGATTGCCACCTCCCAACATCAGTAGTCGGCCGTCTCTCGAAAAAGACCGTGAGATATGCGTAGGGGGTGAGGAGTATAGACTTAACGTGCGCGATAACTCTCTGAGTTTTTGACATGATTTTACTCACTTTGCGCGAAAAGGGTCCATGACAGTGTATAGTCATTGAAACCAGAGCATTGCCCGTTTGGAACCTTTTGAGAACCATCCAAGCTCAGCGCTAACATCCGATCCGGAAACCTTAGCGAAAATGCCAAGGTGAGCCGCGATGGTCCCGGTAAAATCAAGACAACCCCGAAGCTGACGCTGTGCCATTGCGCGACAGGGGCCTTGTTTCGAAACGCGGGATTACGTATCGGGCCGTTCCTCAGGGACTTCGCTCCCAGACTACGATCATGCCCAGATGACGCTCGTCCGATGCCCATCCACCTACCTGCGCAATCGTACGGGCTGCGCCCTTTCCAATCAAAGGCATGCGAGGGCCTCTTGAACAGCGTGTCGCTGTCAGGCGGAGCTTGTTTGTATTACAATTTCCACGCAGGCCCTCTGTCATAATTTTCGCCTCCTTCCGGAACAGGATTGCCTTTGTTTACCGAAGAAGGCTCAGCGAGGCCAGTTCGAATTTCAGAGCAAAGCATAAACATGGCCGAGCGCCTTCGCTTGGCCGGCGATCCGGAGGAGATGGCTGCGGTCGAGCATCTTTTTGCGCACCGCAGGCCAGCGTTGCCGAGTGCGCCGGACAAAAGATCGTTCCCCAGCGTGAGTTCGTTGATCTTGGCGTGAAGCTCTTTCGGATGCCGGGCTCGCCTCTTTCTGATCCGTCTTCTCCTGCCCGAACACGCCCGCCGCGCCCTCCAAAAGCCGGTTCTTCCAACTAGACTAGCAGACATTAGTCAGGAATCAGATCCGGAGCTTGTTGCTTGAGCGGGGCCACGTGACGCCTCAGGGCAAGGCCAAGCTATCTGCGAGCCTGGATGGCTTGCTGGCTGAGGAGACCTCGCCATTAACGCAGTGCATGAGGCTCCTCATCCGCGAAATGCGTGAGGAGTGACGCTCTCTTGATCAGTGCATCGGAGCCTTCGACGCGGAATGCCGCTCAAACTCGCAAACACATGCGCATGTCTCGGCTCCTCTCCATTCCTGGCATTGGCGCACTCAATTCAACGGCGCTTGTTGCGGCGATTGGACACGCCAGCGCCTTCGCCCGTGGACGCGACCTAGCGGCTTGGCTTGGGCTTGTCCCTCGACAGGCTACGACAGGCGGTAAGCCTCGCCTTCTTGGGATCACAAAGCGTGGCAATAAGTATTTGCGAAAGATGCTCATCCAGGGCGCTCGATCAGCCTTACCGGTTCTCTCCAAGAACCCGTCCCGGATAGGAGAGGGCTACGAGGCCTCTTATCGCGGGCGCACGCAAACACAGTCGTTGTGGCTTTGGCTGTGCTTCACGTCGCCGCATTCACGTCAACAACTTTACGGGTCCGAGCCCTGCAATTCATTCTTTAAATCCATCCGCTTTCTTTTAACACATGAACGATCTCTGTCGCGAGCCTTGATGCACCAATGAAATTCACGTGATCGTCATCAAGGTAAAATGGCGACCTTCCGTCCTCAGCAACACATCGGCCACTCAAAAAAGTGTTACAAAATATCCTTTCTGGATATACCCGTATTATTTTTTCAGAATGGACAGAATCCAACTGATCATATGCAAAACTTGTTCTAATCTTGAACCTCTCATAGCTCGTAGAGAGAGGCCGCTTTATTGGCAATCCTATCAGCATAGATTTTGAGAGATACAATGGAACATTCCAGCCAACTTCAGGCTGAGGATATATTAGAACAACCCGCTTCCCCATTGCCAGAAGCGCCTCAATGCTCTTTTGGTAGAGCTTTCCAATTTCGACTTTGACATCGATGTCACTTGATGTTCGGAAGGCACTGCGGTCAGGGATCACTTTCCCACCCGTCTCAATCCCACCTTCGCCATTATTGAAAGGAGCAAATTCGACATATATTTGCCATCGAGCCCAAATCAGGACTATATTTATGTCTGGATTGGAAGCGAGAAACTCCATCGCCGCAGCGTAAAATTGGTCGCAATCATATAAACCTCCGTGTGTCGTGCGCCGATATGAAGAAATAGGCGGGCATCCGCTATGAGTGAGCTCCCTAAACCCAGCTGGTTGGCCGGAACGCTCCGATAGTTCTCTACCCAAGGCAAACGCGAGAGCATGAGCATGGCTGTCGCCAAGAAGCGCCATATGGACTTTCTGCTCGTTTCCGTAAATGCAAGATTGGCTCGGCAAAACTTTACTATTTAGTTCGCTTAAACAACCAGATCTTGCGTTTCCATCATCTGAAGAACTTATAACACGCAGAATTGAATCAGACATCCTTGACGGAAACCCTTTATTCAAGTGCCCGGCCAGCCCGGCTGCAATCAACACCGTAGCCGTTGCGCTCAACATGACAATTACTGAGCGGCTACTTGATAAAGCCCCTACGCTGCGAGCCCGAACTGGCATCTCGACGAACCGCCAGCTGAGATAGGCCAGCAATAACGACGAAATTGCCAGGAGCAACATAATATGCGAGGACGGCTCTGCCGGAGAGCGCACGCGGGCAAACGCAAATAGCGGCTGGTGCCAGAGATAAGCGCTGTAGCTAATCAGCCCGACGCCAACTAAAGGTTTAACCGACAGCAGGTTACATGCTGTATTACCATCTCGTCCAAAGATTATGACAGCACAGGCACCCAACACGGGGACGAGAGCAAAAAGCGACGGGAACGGTATCGTTTCGTCATACACAAAAACGGATATGGCTATCGCTACAAGACCAGCAATAGACAAAATGTTATCTCGCAATGAATAAGGCTTGATGCTAGCAAATGCGCAGAGCGCTCCTGCCATGAGCTCCCACGCCCGTGTCGGAAGCCAGTAAAAATTGAAAGAGGGATGATAGCGCGACGCATACTCGCTCAATGTCAGACTTAATACTGCCACCAGAACGATGCATAGTTTTGCTTTTGTCCGACCAAGCCGCCACAATAGCAGAATAGCTATGGGAAAAATTATGTAAAACTGCTCTTCAACGGCAAGGCTCCATGTATGGAGCAATGGCTTGTATTCGCCTGCAGCTTCAAAGTACCCGCTTTGTCGCCAGAAAAGCACATTGGACAGGGATAGACATACAGAAACTACGCTGGTTGAAAATGCGTTAAACTCCAGAGGCATCATCCACATCCAAGAGAATGGGATGCAACATAACATTACGAGAAATAGTACGGGTAAAATCCGTCGCGCACGCCGCTCGTAAAACCCGCGGAAGCTAAAACTTCCCGCCTCGATTTCCTGCGCGATGATCGATGTGATTAGGTAACCGCTAATGACGAAAAAGACGTCAACGCCAACGAAACCGCCGCTAAAAGCGGTGAAGCCAGCATGGAAGAGGATCACCGGCAAAACGGCTATGGCGCGGAGACCATCAATTTCAGCGCGATATGAAAGCTTCACGTTGGCAGCAACCAATTAAGAGAATCTGGAGCCGCGCGAGTAAACATCGGCAGCAATACATGGCGATAGGCAATATACCTAAAGAGAAGTCAAGCTGTGGCGTTGCAGACCGCAAAGATGCAAGGCCCGTAGCTCCACCCGGAAGCGTGCAGCGCTCTACTCGATCCGCTCGGAGCGCCAGCTTATGGAGCGGCTGGATTTCGACCTGCTGTTTCGCTGGTTTGTGGGGCTCGGGATCGACGATAAAGTCTGGGATCATTCGACCTTCTCGAAGAACCGCGACCTAGCTGCTCGACGGCGATGTCGCGGCGAAGTTCCTCGCCGCCGTGCTGGCCCAATCGCGCGTGAAGCGGCTTTCGAGCAACGACCATTTTTCGGTCGACGGCACGCTGATCGAAGCCTGGGCGTCGATGAAAAGCTTCACGCCGAAAGGCGCGGCCGAAAGCCCGGAGAACAAGATGGATGAACCGCCTTCTGGCGGCGGCGGACCGCGCAATCGCGAAGCCGATTTCATGGCGAGAGCGTTCGAACGACACGCACGCATCGACGAGCGATCCGAACGCGCGGCTTTATCGCAAGGGCGCCGGCAAGGAGGCGAAGCTGTGTTTCATTGGCCATGCACTGATGGAGAACCGCAACCCGCTTTTCGTCGACGCCTGCTTGACGAAGGCCGACGGCCACGCCGAACGCGTCGCCGCGCCGGACATGATCGAGCCGCGCGCCGACCGGCCCGGGCGGATCACGCTCTCGGCTGATAAGGGCTATGACTCCGAAGACTTCGTCAACGAGCTACGGTCGATGCGGGTGACGCCGCATGTGGCACAGAACGTGAGCGGCCGGTCCTCTGCCATCGATAGACGCACGACGGGGCATGATGGCTACGGGCTGAGCCACCGCATCCGCAAGCGGATCGAGGAGCGCTTTGGCTGGATCAAGACGATCGCCGGGCAGGAGAAGACGAAGTTCCGCGGCTGCGACAGAGTGGGCTTCGCTTTCACCTTCGCGGCCGCTGCCTACAATCTGGTCCGGTTGCCGAAGCTGCTCGCGGCAGCGTAAAGCAGGTAAAGCAGCGTCGCCCGGCGGCCTCGATCGCCTTGCGCACCCCCGCGCCCTTATGGCTGCCAAGATTGTCCATCACGACGATATCCCCCGGACGCGAGCGTGGGAACAAGAACCTGATCGACATAGGCCTGAAAGCAGACACCGTTAATCGGCCCGTCGAGAACCATGGGCGCCGTCAGGCCACAGAGTCTCAATCCGGCGACGAAGGTCGTCGTTTTCGAGTGACCATGCGGAACGCCAGCGCGTAACCTCTCGCCTTTCGGGGCGCGCCCCTTCATACGGGCCATGTTCGTGCTCGCCCAGGTCTCGTCGATGAAGACGAGCTTCTCG
>RXIY01000121.1:10311-10481 GCA_003963405.1 Hyphomicrobiales bacterium | reverse complement strand
CGATGCTGAAGCAATGTCCGCGTTCGACAAGCTGCGCCTGAAGCTCCTTCAGCGTGATGTCGCAGGTCTTCTCGACAAGCGAGAGGATCAGGCTCCTATGCGCGTCGATACGCGCCGATCTGCGGTCGCCGCCGCGCTTGTAGGAGGCGGGGCTGCCGATCTCCTTCTGC
>RXIY01000121.1:0-10261 GCA_003963405.1 Hyphomicrobiales bacterium | reverse complement strand
AAAGGGTCTTCTTCGACATGCCTGCCAGCCTCCTTCGCCAGCAGACAGCTTGAATCAGACCGACGCCGATTCGGGATTCCCTTTCGATTCATTCAGGGTGATGCGATGCAGGCGTCTTGTAAAGGGATACGAGCGTTATCCCCAGACCCTCGCAGGACTCCACGGCGTCGCCTTTGCCTGTCTCATGCTCAGACGCGCCGCGGAACTCATGATCCAGAGCACATAACGAACTCTAGGTAAAACTAGTCTTTCGCTTTGTTTCAAATTAGACCCAAGCGGACAATGCCTTCTCAACTGCTTCTCTAGGCCAGAGTCCAACATAACGGGGGAAGTCCACACCTAATTTATAATCCTTCAAGTAGTATGTCGCAGGCGGCAGGTTAATCGGAGGTCGTTCGAGATCGAGGTAGCGAAACCCACCGGTAGCGACATCGAGGTTCCGATGCCATCGCGCTTTATGCGTGGTTAGCAGGACATAAGGTATCTGCGAAGAAAGGTAATTCAGAAGTGCTTTCCGGATATCGTCGAACGAAAGATGAAAAAGACAATCGCGGCAATGCCAGACGTCGACATGTGGAAAAGGATCGTCACATATATCGAAGATTTTTACTTGGAGTCCCGGGTGGCGATGCCGCGCTCTCTCCACAACACTCGCTGAAATGTCTCCCCCGACATAACTTATTCCCGTGTTCAATATGACATCTGGCATCCAGTTCAAGTCGCCACACGGCGCATCGAACATGCTTTTGAAGTCTCGAGATCTAATTAACTCTTGCAATTCACGGCAGTAAATTTCCGCATAGGCTTTTTCACTTCCAAGACCGCTATGGCTCTGCTGAGAGCCCCAGTAATTGGTGGCGAAAATGCGGTCGAATACGGCTTGGCGCGAAACCGGTCCCTGCGAAAGCGGATTGGGGAAGGCTCGGGCGAAAGGGTTAATTCCAAATGGCCGACCGATCTTGTTGATCAGTCGGCGCGTCATTAACCCGATACCATTTTGTTCCTCACGCATGGGAGATGATCCTGACCCTGATAGCACGTTTGCCGGGATGTTATTCTGCGGATGCAGATACGATGCAAGGGCGACATTACACGTCAAATCCGCCTCCCCGCGAGCATCCTGCCGGATTCGACCCGAATTAAGAATTACCTAGATCCCGAGATCTTGAAAGGCTCTCGATTAGAGCAAGCCAGGACTTCCCCGTATTGTTTATGTCGAACCTAATTACGGCTGCCATTCGCTCCTCGGGTGTACGCCTTGGGCGTGGATTCGCCAGCCGCGGCAAGAGCGAACTAAGCCAGATTCCCATTGCTCCAGGGTCGCCGACGGGCGGCAGCAACAGACCATGCTCCAATTCGACCGGAGCGGGGGTATTCTTCATAGAGACCATATTGTCTCGAGCACCCGCAAGTATCGAACGCGGGCCCCAAGGACAGTCAGCAGAAATGACATCTATCCCTGAGGCCAGCGCTTCGATCAACACGTTAGGCAAACCCTCGTTTCGGGATGTGAACGCGAACACCGAGCCAACACGCATGTAACGAACCGGATTCGGTTTGAACCCAGCAAAGATGACATCCGCGGAAGCGTTTGGGGAATGCGATGTCCGGAGCCCAAGGGCCATGGCGCGCCCCTGGAGTTCCTCTCGAATTGGTCCGTCACCTACGATAAGCAGCCTACTCCTTGGAACATCGGCCTTGACCCTTGAAAATAGGTCGATCAAGAAGCGGAGTCCCTTGCCGTTATCCAAACGGCTACAGGAGACAATCGTCGGGAAGTGAGAGAGCTCCTCATATTCGGGCTCTATTAACTGATCGGCGCTGCGTACGAGTTCCTCGGCATCGATGTAGCCTTCGATTGGGACGATTCGTCTCTCAATCGATTTGGGCCGGCCTTCGGCAATCTCGTCGCCAACGCCGGACGAAGCCGGAACAATGCAAGTTGCAGCACGATAGATCAAGGGGTCGAAGACACCTTGCCACACCACGCGATTTAGGAAGGAGATGTTAAGATTGTAGCGCTTGGACCCCCGCTCGGAGACAATTGACGGTGTTCCGACGCTAGATAACAGCGCATTTAATAAATTCGGTCCGGAATGAAAACTGATCGCAATGTCGCTTTGACGCTTCAGCGCACGGAAATTACGCAAACGTTGGAGCCACCGTGCGATCCAACCGCGCTTGCCATCGTCTAGAATAACTACCGGACAATGCGTTGGTTCAGGGGCGTGGGAATAGTCCGCGCCTCCGTAACCGCTAGTGAATAACGTAACTGTCGTATCGTGATAGCGTGAAAGGAAATTGGCCAGCCGAATAAAGGATTTTTCAGAGCCGCCATATCCTATTTGTGGCCCAAGCAGTATGATCCGGCGACGTACTGGAGGTCCGCTTTTAGGTAACTCTCCCAAAATCATGCCGCCAAATCTCCAGGTTCTTTCATTTCCCACTTATCCGCCTTGAGCCACATTTGGAAAGCTAAAAGGGACCATATCATCAACTGGCTTGATTTGCCACGAACGAAATAATCGTGTTTTGCATCCTCTACGGCTTGAACATTCAGAACTCCCTGGTCCGATATCGACTGACGATCCAACAAATCTAAAGCCCATGAGCGCAACGGACCACGCAGCCATCTGTCAATGGGCAGGCTGAAACCTTGTTTCGGCCGGTCCACTAAACGTCGGGGAATGATTTTGTAGAGCGCTTCACGCAAAACCCATTTATTGACGTCGCCGCGCATCATCAAACTGCTATCCAGCCGGCAGCTCAGTTCGAAGACTTCCGGGTCGAGAAAAGGCATGCGCCCCTCCAGGCTGTTTCGCATGGAAGCTCGGTCGACTTTCACCAACAAATCGGATGGTAGATAGTTAACAATATCCATGTAACGAAGCTGACCTAATGGGTCCAGCCATCCGAAATTTGTCGGGATTGTCGAACCGGCTCGCCTGTCGCCATCCATGAGAACGAGATCTGGAGGAGCCGTTGAGCGAATAGAATTTTCATGGAGATCCATCAATGAATCTGCACGGAGCTTCTGCGAGATGCGCTCCAGCTTGAACTGGATTGAACTAGCGATTTTTGGGCATTCGACATGCTTTTGGAAATCATCGCCCCACTCCGAAACATTGGATAGGGTTCTCGCTAATGCACGACGTGCTGGCAGGAGACGTATCCAATTCCATTGTTTCTGAACGGATGCATAACGAGGATAACCGCCAAATAACTCGTCTCCACCATCGCCAGTAATTACAACCGTAACATGCTCCCTCGTTATTTTGCTGACGAGATAGGTCGGTATTAGCGAGGCGTCCGCAAATGGTTCATCGGTGAACTCTCCGAGAGTGGGGATCACCTTGAGTAATTCCTCCGATGTCACGTATTCGCTGTGATGGTCCGTTCCGAGATAATGTGCTACTGCAGCCGCATGAGGCGCCTCGTCGAATGCGATATCGTCTACGCCAATACTGAATGTTTTCAGACGATGCCCCAGAGCGCGTTGTGTCAGAGCGGCGAGGATCGAGGAATCGATCCCGCCCGATAGGAAAAGCCCTAGCGGCACGTCTGAAGCCAACCGCAATCGGCATGCCCTGTCTAATGCGGCGTTAATTGCTTCAATTGCGGTTCCCGCGTCGCTTATCCGGTTTTCAAGCCCCCGCTGAAAGACCTCAATCGCAGACCAGTAAGGACGAGGAACCCCTGGAGCGCCGCTTTTCCATGTTAGGCTGAAACCAGGCGCCAATTTGGAAACATTGCAATATATCGAGCAGTCCTCAGGTACATACCCGTACAGAAAATAAGCGCTTAGCGCCGAACGGTTTAGATCAAGGTCGATGTCGCCAGCCGCCTTAAAGCAGGAAAGTTCCGAAGCAAAGCCGAAACTTGTGTCGCTCTGGATGAAATACAGAGGCTTTTCCCCGAATCTGTCCCGGGCGATCGAAAGGGATCTCGCGCTACGATCCCACAATCCTAATGCAAACATTCCGTTCAGCTTAGGCAGCGTCTCGGCAAGGCCATAGAATGCGATGTATTCGAGAAGCGTTTCAGTGTCTGAATGTCCACGCCACTGAATGTTTGTTGCCTGATCGAGGTGAGATCGGAGTTCGCCTGCGTTGTAAATCTCACCGTTGAACGAGAGCACATACCGACCACACTGTGAGATCATGGGCTGGCGCCCTGCCGCTGTCAGATCAACGACAGCCAGTCGTGTGTGGCCTATTGCGATTCCATCGTTGGCCCAAAGGCCAACGGCGTTGGGACCTCGGTCGCGCACGGGTTGAAGCATCCTCCGTACTCGCGACTGCAAAGCGCTCGTTTCGAGACTAGCTGAAAATCCAACAATACCACACATTACGCTAATATCTCCTTAGCACCCGCATTTCTTAAAAGCACTGACCGAGAGCCTTGCATTGTTCTTAATTTTCGAGCCTATTTTTTACTCAGCGATCCGATTTCGAGGGGATCCGTCGTTGGATGTGTCTCATACCGTCTATGAGACTGAACCTGCTGGCCGCGTTATCGACGCTGCCTTGGCAAGTTGACCGAGTGAATCTGGCGAGAATAGATCCGCAAATGATCCACGTTTTTTCGCAGCGTGCCAGCAACACTAGGCTCAGGATCTATGAATTTCGGCTGAGGTGTGATTCAAAGTCTCCGGGTATGGGGAGGCTTTGATGGGTGATTTGTTTTTGCTCAGCGAAGCGCAGATGGCACGGATTTCCCCATATTTCCTACTGTCGCACGGCGTGCCTCGTGTAGACGACCGGCGCTATCAAACACGGCCTGCAATGAAGAGTGCCCCCGGGGAGTATGGGCCGCCCAAGACGCTCTATAACCGCTTCATCCGCTGGAGCCGGGTCGGCGTCTTCGACCGCATCTTCGCCGCGCTCGCAGGCGAAGGGCCGAAGCCCGAGCGGATCATGATCAGACTCCACCCATCTGAAGGCGCATCGGACGGCGGCGAGCCTCCTAAGAAGGGGCTCTTTCCCGCTGCATCGGCCGCACGAAAGGCGGGCTGAACTCCAAGCTCCATGTCGTCTGCGAAGACGCCGACAAGTCGCTCGTCGTGCTGCTAACCGAAGGACAGATGAGAGACCACCAAGGGTGTCCGGCTGATGCTGGAAGCGCTGCCCGAAGCCAAGGCCATGATCGCGGACCGCGGCTGTTACAGCGACTGGTTTCGCGCGGCGCTTGCGGCGCGGGGGGCAGAGCCCTGCATCCTTCCCACCAAAAACCGAAAGACGCCTCTCAACTACGACAAGGCGCTCTACCGCCAGCGCCACAAGATCGAGGACCTCTTCGACAGGCGCGTCGCCACACGAGACGACAGATGCGCCCACGCCTTCTTTTCGGCCATCTGCATCGCAGCCACGGTCGCCTCCTATCTCAATCAATGAGTCTGGACCCTAATCTAGCAGGCTGTTGAAAAACCCCTCGCTCTGGCGGCACTGATGTAATTCCCTCGCTTCAGGCGAGGGGGCTTAACGGGCTTTTCATCGATTGCGCCGGGCGAAGAGCGGCGTGCTATCACCTGACGATCGAGGAGGAGACATTATTGTCGCCTTCCGCCGTCACACGCTGGTGCCTTTGGATGACCGCCTCTACGCGCTACAGGCAACGCTTCCGCATCTGACGCGTTCCATCGCTGCCTTCAGCGCCACGGTATCTCCTGATTGCCGACTGTCGAGGGTGAGCTCTCCGCCAAGCGGAAGTTCTAAGCCTAGCCAATCGGCTCCATTTCGACTTCGCCGAAGTTCGCACGGCCGAAGGCAAGCTCTACATGTCCGTGGCGATCGACCGCACGTCGAAATTTGTCTTCGTCGAGCTGCATGAGAAGGCTACGACGCGGATTGACCGCCGACTTCCTGTTCGCGCTGATCAAGGCTGTTCCCTACAAAATCCACACAGTCCTGACCGATAATGGAACGACTTCACCGACCCCGACGGCGAGACCTGGACGCCTGTCAAAAGCAAGCAAATGCTGGCGGAGGGGAGGGAGGTAAGGCTGCGTGACGTAGATTGGCTTTTTCATATTGACGGAACAGATTTCGAGAGCGTCGAGAGGTCGGATGCCGTTGCTTTGCGCGCCACATACCAAGGCAGCGCCTTTTCCAGCCCTTGGGCTACTTTGTACTGGGGCGAATAGCCGAGCAGCTGTTTTCCCTTGCTTATGTCTGCCTGGCTATGCCGGACGTCTCCTGCGCGAAAGTCACGGTATTGCGGCTCCGCAGCCGCGAGATGCGGAAAGCCGGGAGTGAGGAGGCGGCGGAGTTCATAGTAGAGATCGTTAAGCGTAGTCCTATCGCCGGCCGCAACATTGAATACACCGTTGACAGCGTCGGCCTTCTCCGTTGTCGCGGCGAGCAGATTCGCCTGAATCGCATTATCAACGTAGCAGAAGTCACGGCTCGTATTTCCATCGCCATTGATGAAGACAGGATCCCCGGCGATCATCGCTGCGATCCACTTTGGAATCACAGCGGCGTAAGCGCCTTCCGGATCTTGTCTTGGACCAAAGACGTTGAAGTAACGCAGCCCGATTGACTCGAGACCGTAGCAGCGCGCGAACACATCGGCGTATAGTTCATTGACGTATTTCGTAACGGCGTATGGGCTCAGTTGTCGGCCAATGATCGTTTCCACCTTCGGAAGGCCCGGATGATCTCCGTAAGTTGAACTGCTCGCCGCATAAACAAATCGCCTTACCTTGGCGTCGCGCGACGCCACGAGCATGTTGAGAAAACCCGTAACATTTGCGGCGTTTGTGGCAATGGGGTCGGAAAGGCTCCTCGGGACGGAGCCGAGCGCAGCCTGATGCAGAACGTAATCGACGCCTGCACAAGCTCTTTCGCAATCGTTGAGGTCGCAGATGTCGCCGCGGATGAAAGTGAACCGAGCGAATTGCGAGGGCTGAACCGCAGCCTCGACTTCCTCGAGGTTTCGCTCATAGCCAGTCGCAAGATTGTCGAGTCCCACAACTTTCTGATCGAGCCTGAGTAGCGATTCCAGCAGGTTAGACCCGATGAAACCGGCCACTCCGGTGATCAGCCAGGTCTTCTGCTCTCGCCGGAGATCGCAGCAAATCTCATCATAAACAGTCATTCAAATAATCCTACAGGCGGAGATCTGACTGGTCGGCTTCGAGGACATATTTGAGATCGTAGAGGATATGCTGTGGTTTCCCGAAGTCTCTGATGCGCGGGCCCAGGCCACGAAACTCGTCGTGTGCAACCGCCAAAATGATGGCGTCATAGGCTTTCTGCTCCGGCTGCGCGATCGGAGACAGACCATACTCATGCTGTGCTTCTTCGGCGCAAGCCCACGGATCATAAATATCGACGACGGCGTTATAGTCCGCGAGTTCCCTGACGATATCGACTACCCTTGTGTTGCGCAAATCTGGGCAATTTTCCTTGAACGTCAGTCCCATGACCAGAATGCGCGCGCCCTCGACGTGAATACGCCGCTTGATCAGCGCCTTCACAAGTTGTGAACTGACATATGCGCCCATGCTGTCGTTGAGGCGGCGGCCGGCAAGTATGATCTCTGGGTGGTAGCCGATGGCCATCGCCTTATGCGTGAGATAGTAAGGATCAACGCCAATGCAGTGGCCGCCGACGAGACCTGGACGAAACGGAAGGAAATTCCACTTCGTCCCCGCGGCCCGCAGCACGTCTTCGGTATCGATGCCCATTTTGTTGAAGATGATCGCCAACTCGTTGATGAGGGCGATATTGAGATCGCGCTGGGTGTTTTCGATGACCTTGGCCGCCTCCGCGACCCTGATGGTCGGAGCCTTATGTGTCCCAGCCACTATTATCTCGCTGTAAAGCTGATCGACCAATTCGGCGACCTCCGGCGTTGAACCGGAAGTCACTTTCTTGATCGTCGATACGCGATGCAACTTGTCGCCCGGATTGATGCGCTCCGGGCTATAGCCGGCAAAGAAATCCACATTGAATCTGAGCCCCGAGCACGCCTCAAGCACGGGTGCGCAATCTTCCTCGGTTGCGCCAGGATACACTGTCGACTCGTAAATAACGATGTCGCCCTTCTTCAAAACCTTCCCAATCGTTTCCGAGGCCTTGATCAGCGGCGAGAGGTCGGGCCGCTTGTACTCGTCGATCGGCGTAGGCACAGTGACGATGTAGACATTGCAACTGGCGAGATCCGCGAGATCGGTGGTGTAATTCAGCCCGCTTGCAGCGCGCAATTCATCATCGGCGACCTCGAGGGTCGTATCGTGGCCGCCCCTCAACGCAGCGATCCGCGTGGGGTTTATGTCGAAACCCACGACGCTTCGACGCTTGCCGAATTCCGCCGCCAGGGGAAGACCCACGTAACCAAGGCCGATAATTGCGAGCTTGACGTCGGCGAGAGAAGTGACATTTTCCATTTTGATCAATAGCCCTTGGAATGCGTGGAAAACCGCGTGGTTGCTTGCTGTGCGCCTTCTCGACTTTGTTCAGGCGGCATCTCAAAAAAAGACGATCGGGGATACAACTGAAAAATCGTCCAGACGGTCTGCGACTGGCGCGCACACCTGTCGTCTTTCTAGCGCGCGCGCATTGGATTTGACCACTCCATTTTCGCGCCATCGTCCAGAAAAATCCGCTTACAACAACAAGATGACCGATGCTAACCTCTATTGCAAATGATCAGGAAATCAAAAACTTGCTGTAAGCGGCGCCGGCAGGCCGCTTCCCGGTCGCAACGATCGTCCCATGCTACCGCCATTCGGGTGAAGCCAAACGCTTCACCCGTCGCCGCGGTTCAACAGGCGCGTCGCCGAACGCGCCAGAGAGCTTCGCGCCGACTTTAGCGGCGCCCGGCCCGGCATGGACCGCTATACATCGTCCATGACATTTATCGGGCCCTGAACGTGGCTGTTCGCGTCGGTCGGTTTGCGGCCAAGGCCATCGGGTAGGTTGGAGAGATAACGAGACGCACGCAATCTGGGCTCAGGCCGGACGCCACAGAGAGGAAAGGCGCGAAACCTTACCCCGGGAGACCGGGATCGGCCTCGCCGCGCGCGTCGTCGCCGAAATCGATCCAGGCTTCGGTTCAATCAATCCTGATCCCTCCAAGCCTCATTGGCCATGCTTGCCCAGAAAGACGATTGAGCCTTCGATTCGAGGCGATCATCATACTCTCCCAGCGGACGATTTGCACTTCCAACGGATCGGCACTGGCAAACGTAATTATATGGAGGCGCTCAAGAAGAAACGCGTCCGGGCTCTTTCGGCGCCGGCGCCGACATCACTCAACAAATCCGACTAAAATGTGTCGCCTTGAATCGCGAAGCTAAAGCAAAACCTTGATCCATGCGGTTCGTTCACGTGCGCCTCGCATATACGTCTTCAGCAATTTCCACTCAGCGAACCGGGCGCTTTACTTATTGGAAAGACGCCGTCGGCGCCTTGAATCGGAACAGCGCCGCCCCGCGCTTGCGTGGAAGACACATCTGTTCCCGCCTTCGGCGTCTTGAAAGCAGCTCCCTCAAAATGGGCGGAAAATGCAACAGGCGCCTGTTTCCATCTGCTGAACGCCAAGTCAGAAACGCCAGGCCAAAAAACACCGGGTCGAAAACGCCGGTCAAAAACGCCAAGTCGATGAAATTTCTGGCGGTCCCGACAGGATTCGAACCTGTGACCTTCGGTTTAGGAAACCGCTGCTCTATCCTGCTGAGCTACGGGACCCGCGCGAATCAACATCTACCACAGCGCGCCTGTTTGAAAAGTTGGAATTCCCGGGGAGAGGCCTGATGTTCGAATCCGCGTCCCTGCCGCATGTCATGACCAAAGCCGCCTTCGAGGCGGCCGAGACGCAGCTGCGGGAGAGGCTGCTCGACGCGCAATTCGAGGTGGCCGACAGGAAAAACGCCGCTGTCATGGTGCTCATCAATGGTTCGGACGGCGTCGGCAAGGGCGAGATCGTCAACAGGCTCTACGACTGGCTCGACGACCATTTCGTCGAGACCCTCTCCTATGGCCGGCCGACCGACGAGGAGCGGGCGCGGCCGGGAGCCTGGCGTTATTGGCGCGACATACCGGCCAAGGGGCGGATCGGCCTCGTTCTCGGCTCCTGGCATCATCGTCTGCTCCGCAACCGCGCGCTCGGACGGCTGGGAAGGAACGCCTATGACCGGGCGCTCGAAGAGATGATCCGCGCCGAGGAGATGCTGCGCCATGAAGGCGTGTATCTCCTGAAGATCTGGCTGCACATGGATTTCGCCGAGGCGCGCCGGCGGCTCAAAAAGCTTCGG
>RXIY01000078.1 GCA_003963405.1 Hyphomicrobiales bacterium | reverse complement strand
GGGGCGCCGTGTCGTGGAGCAGTGCTCGCAAACCGTGCCGCTCTATCCGAAATGAGGCCCCGACGATGCATCGGATCTACGCCGTTTCCTACGCGATCTACTACTGGTCAGAGTGGCTGTTTCTTCTGGCTTTTGCCAGCTTGTTCGTCATTCCGTTCACATCGCTCGATGCGCGTTTTGCGGCTTGGTGCGTCGCTCTTGTGGTTGCGTTTGCAAGCCTTGCTGCGGGAGCCATGTCGGAGGCGTTATGCCGAGCCCTGTTGCGTCGTCGCCGCGAGAGACGAGGATTTTCAGAGGAAGAGGCGCGGCGGATCGAGTTTCTTGAAGAGGACAGGCGCGTTACGCATGTCGATCAAGAGGCAGGCCGACTCGCGGCCGACCGCCATCAACAGAGCGTCGAGGCGTGGTGGATAAGCAACCGCCGGAGCTGAGCGCGTGTCGACGACAGTCTCTGATTCTTCCAGGCGAATACGAGGCGACGATTCAGCCTCTCTTCACGGCGCGGTGCCATAGCGCCCTGCCCGGTGAGAGGCATCGCAGCCGCCTTGAAGGCTTTCGGAGAGTTCAGAATGGCCAATGTGTGGAATCGTCGAGCAACGCTTGCAATTCTTGGCGCGTCGCTTGGCTGAGCGCATTCCGTTCGCGTCGCGCGAAGACGGAACACCAGAACAGGGCTTCGTCCGGTTCCTTTTCGTAAACGGCTTTTCCGATCAAGATGGCGATCAGCGCCAATCGGTCGCATTCGTCTGGGCCGAAATGATCGTTCAGAAAACTGACGGTCTCTTCGGCGGATCGCCTCTTCTCTTCGCATTGTTCCAACATGGGAGAAGAAGCAATCATTTTTGGCCTCCATTCGCCGTCAACACCGGCTCTAAACGATTAACGACCCGAGGCGTCGAGAGAAACGCCTGTGCGGGCAATCCGCACTCCTGCATCCAGAAACCGCCCCGCTGTGGTCTCCTCTGTTGTTGCGAACTGGACGCAGCCTCTCCCAGCCGACAAAGCCTCGCGCCGGCGACATTCGTGCAGCGAAAGGCTCAGCAAGAGTCGCTTGGCTGAAGTAGCTGGCGCGACCGCAGCCATTTTGTGCGCCACTTTGTCGGAAGTTAGGCTCTCTTGCGCGACTTGGTCTTTCGTGTCGCCTTTGCCTTTGACGCGGAAGCGGGCTTTTCGACAGCGGATGGTTTCGTCTCAGCGGGTCGTTCGGCGGATTTCGACGCTGGCGGGGTGATTGCGAATTGATCTGCGCCAAATTTTGAGCGCGTCTGACGTCGCGCCTCGACGCTTTGCGTCAGCCGGTCGAGATCGATGTTCTGGCCGGCGAGCCACGCGCGCATGACCTTCTCGTCAATGCCGAGCATGTCCCAAACCGTGAGGTCCAGCGCTTTGGCGGTCCGTTCGATCGTCCAAAACGTCGGATTGCCGATGCCCTTTTCCAGATTGTAGTAGGCCGCCATCGACATGCCGATCTTGTCGAGGAAGGTTTTGAGGTTGGGATATTCCTTGGCTTTCCGCTGCAAGATAATGGCGAACAAGGCGGTCGCGACAGAATCTCTGTCTTCGCCTTCTTGTTGTTTTGGCATCGCCATAACTGTTTTACCTCCCCTCCCCGAATGACGAACCGTGACGCCTTGCGCCGAGCCCGAAACGAGCGACTCAAATTGCCGTCAGGCTTTCGCCTAAAATATATCATATTCTTCCCTGCCAGAAGATCATTGAGTTATCCTTGACGACAAGGCAAAGCTTAGATGGCGCATTGTCTTCTCCTCGCCCTGTCTCCGGAAAGGCCTCACAAGCTCGCGGGGCGTTGTGGGAGTGTCAATCGAGGGCGCGCCTCGAAGGCTGCAAGTCTCTGAAATATATGTATAAAGATTGTGGCTGTCGAAAAGTCTGCCCTCAGTGCACAAAGCCGTGAAGACTCGACCGTGGCTAGAGCCGCCGCGCTTCTGATCCCGCCTATCAAGCAGGTTGAGCAGGCGTCTGTGTTCTAGTAAACAATATAGCGTAAAAAGCTTCGGCGCGTTATGCTCCGAACCAGGCCGTTTGCGGCCAGATTTTCAGGAGGCCGATCATGTCGCGACCTTTTCTTTCGCGAGAGGTGGCGTTAGCGCCCCCTCATTTCATTGGAGTTCATCGGCGTGCATTGCACGGCAGGCTGAACGTTTGTGCGTCTTTATGCGTCATTTTGCTAGCCCTCTCCGGCAGAGCGCTTGCCGACGATCGCGACCGTTTGGCGCCGGGGCTTTATGTCGCCGCGACGGTTGGATGCGACGGTCTTGGCGGCGGCGGCACGGTCGATTTCGACGGCAAGAATTTCTCGCCGCACTACCAGGCATGCCTCACTCAGGCGCTTGGGCAAAACGCGCGCTATCGCCAGACCTGCATTGAGGGACAGGGAGCAAACTATCCCACGACGGCGCAAATCCAGGGCGATCCCTCCAAGACGATGAAGGACGCAACGATCGCGGTCCTCTCGCGAAACGCCTTCTCCATGAATGGTGTTCGATACGACTATTGCGGGGCGAGATGATGCGTCGGGCCGCTCTCCTTCTCGTGTCGCTCGCCTCGACACTCGCCTTCGCGAGCGACTGTCCAAACGGCGACAATCTTCTCAAAAACAACACGCCGCTCAGCCAGTTATGTTCAAAGGGCTTCGGCCAGTTCAATCCCGGCTCGTTACAGCAGGCGATCGGCAACCAACCGAACAATGTCGCGATGATTACCGCAGCCGCCGAGCAGCAGGGCGTGCCCGTCGATCTCGCCTTGGCGGTTTCCTATCACGAGTCGGAAGGCTTCAACTCCTGCGCGGGATCCGACACCGGCGTCAAAGGTCCGATGCAACTCACGCAACGCACTGGAAACAGCCTCGGCTACAACCGCGACATCAACGAGCAGAACATCATGGGCGGGATGAAGCTGCTCAAACAATGCGACAACAAGTGCGGGGATACGGCCTTTTCCTGTCTCTCGGCGTGCTACAACGGCTCGCCGCGTCCGGGCGAGCAGGCCGGCTGGGCGAGAGGCGTGCAGAACGCCTACGGAAAGCTCCACAGCGATCCTTCGCTTCTGGCCTCCGCCACGAGCAACTGCTCTTCCTCGGGCTCGAATTCGAGCTGTCCCGACGCCGCCGGCGGCGTGGTGGCGTCCTCGGCGACGCCGAGCGCCCCGACATCGCTCCCGAGCCTCGGCGCGCCGCCCGCGCTCGCCAGCAGCGACATCGTCGTGGCGCCGACGCAAATCTGAGCAGCGGATTTGGCAGCGTGGGCGTCAATCTGCGCTGTTGTTCCGCGAGGGGCCGGGCGGGTAAGCGTTTGGCGCGCCATATTCTTTATTTTAGCAGATGCCTTATCGAGGGCTCCGCCTTGCTGCCCTTGAGGTTGCCGCGTTGAATCGGGCCCGCGCCTCAGGCCCCCGAAAAATTCCAATATCGCTCGGATTTACGCCGCAGCCCATCCATCAAGATGCGCCTGCGCACGACCATCCTCGTCCGGGGCGCGAGCAGCCGGGTGGCCTTTCCGATTCTACTAAACTATAAACTGTGCTCCCCAGAGTCGCATGGAGGGAAGCAGGCCCCAAAAAGGAAAAGCCCGGCGCGAAGGCCGGACCTCTCGAATAGCTGGCTAGAAGGGACGGCAACCCCTTCACACC
>RXIY01000113.1 GCA_003963405.1 Hyphomicrobiales bacterium | reverse complement strand
TGCCGCGCCGCCTTGACGCCGTTGATGAACGGCAGGGGCGAAGAATCGGCGAAACGCGCCAACGCCGGCGCCGCCTCATGCGCGAAGCGCGCGGCGGCGTATTTTGAGTGGCGAATGGTAATCTCTTCGAAATCCTCCACGCCCCAGAGATTGCGATTTTGGCAAACAGCGCGCAGATAGAAGCTCGCAATCCCGAGCGTCTTCGCCCCCACTTCTGAATTCCAGCAGTAGAAGCCGCGAAAGAAGAGATCGGGCGAGCCGTCGGAAAGGCGGCCAGCTTCAATCGGGTTCAAGTCGTCGACGAGAAACAAGAAGACGTCCCGGTCCGAGGCGTAAAGCGTCGTCGTCTCCTCGGTGATGTCGACACGGGGATTGTAGATCCCGGTCGACCAGTCGAGAGCGCCCGGCACTTTCCAGCGGGTGTCGCCCACGCCATCGCCAGCGATGCGCTGCACGGCGGAGACGAGTTCATGGTCGTAGATCCGGCCATAGTCGGGGCCGGTCACGGCGCGCAGTTCGCCTCTACCATTTTCGATTTCGAGCGTCTTGATTTGCTCGGCGCGGTGCGAAGATAGGCCATATTGCAGATTAATCCCGGCAAGCGGGGCTGGGAGTTGGCGCAGGTAAGCCGCGGGCGCCCCGACCAGGCTTGCAAGTTGACCAAAGCTCCAATGGGTCATCGCGACCGGACTGTCGGAACCCGGCACCGCAAGCAAAAGCCGTTCGGCGTCGTCGCGGCTGGCTTCCACTCGGATTGCGGCGCTTTCGATTGTCCGCGTGCGGCTGCGCTCGGTCCGGCCACGCACGGCGGCGAACAGATCCGACAGGGAGAGGTATCGCTCATCCGAAGGGCGAGAAAACCATTCGGAGGACACGCGACCAATTCGCTCGCCACGGCTTGCGTCCACTTTGTAGCCGCCATCACGCCCGCGAGCGGCGCCTAAAGTCTCCACGTGAATCATCGATCGTCTCCACGACGGCGCCGAGAGCCTCTCTCTCGGTCCTCAACCGTCACTGGGCTAGACCCAGCTCTAACTCTCCGAGGAAAGCGACGATTTTGATCGAGGCAAATCTACCGATCGACCCTGAGATATGAGGGCCCCTCCAGCCACACGGCGAGGCGTGCGACAAGAACCAAACGGGTGAAGGTCTGCCCGGAAAGACTACGCGCGATAGCATGATCTTCCGAGCATGGGTCTAATGGAAGCGAGGCGTTGGGACGCGAGCGCTCCACCGGAAAGGCATCCCAGTCCTTCGCGAGCAGGCGACGCCTTCCAAGCTAGTCGAATATTCGTCAAACGATGCTTCGTTTAAAGCCTGTCAAAGGGTCTCTCCTTACAGACTTGGAGCCCGGTAAGACCGGTTGACCTTTCGAAACGCCGGGGTTCAACTGACGGTGTTCACGCAGACAGCTAATCGTCAGTTATTATCGCTATGTTCGTGGGATCGACCAATCGCCACGGAAGCTCGCTGTCCAAAGTGGGGTGCTTTTTCTGTTCTGTAGCTTTGCCTAAATCACTGTGGAAGCCGAGCTGCGCTGGTCTCTGCCCCTGGATCCGAACTCTTCAATTTCGGTCCCATCCCGGAAAAGACCCGCCGCTGGCGAGGAAGACCCCTGCTGATACGGCTAGAAGCGGGAGCCAGTCTTTTGGTTCCGGCACCTCGCCCAGCATTGGGATTGCGAGAAGCGCTGCCAAGACGGGCGTCAAAGCGCTGAACACCGAGCCTGCCGACGCTCCAAGCAATGAAATTCCTTTTCCAAAGAAATACAGCGCGAGAATGGAAACGACAACGCCTTGAAAAAGTGCCTGAAATACGAGGTCACCAATCGGCAGGCCGAAGGAATGTACGCCACGAGTCGCTAGATAGACCGGCAAATACAACAGACAAGAGCCGACGGCGACAAGTGCCGCGCTGTGCAGTGACTCGAGCTGAGATTGGCGGAGCACGACTGCGTAGCAGGACCACATGAAGGCGGCAGTCAGAAAGAGCAAATGACCTTCGGTCCGTTCGCCGCTCGCCGCCGAGGCGGATCCGCCAACGATAGTGAGAACGCCAAGCGCAATCAACGCATAGCCCACCCCCTGCAGGACCGAGAATTTGTCCTTCATCACGCATCCGGAGATGACAGCGACAAACAAAGGCATTACACCGGCAGTCAATGCGCCGGCATGAGCGGCGGGCGCGAAACTAAGTCCGCTCGACGCGACGAGCACGTAGGGAGCGCCCGCGCCGCTGACGAGGATAAGCAGGCGCGGCCAACCGAGGCGGTCAAGCGCCCAACCATTGCGGATGACGACAGGCGCAAGCAGAGTTCCCGCGGTTGCGAAACGCAACATTGTAAGGTCGTAGATGCTGAGGGAAGTCATCACGCCGAGGCGAGTGATCGATATCCATGTGGCCCAGATGCAGACTGCACCGAGACCAAACATCGCTCCTAGCGCATATCTAGTTGCGCCTTTGGCATTCTTACTCATTTTGAACTCCTAGGGCACTTGGGATCCCCTCGGGTCGTTGACCTGTGGACGCAGACTGCTTCATGGCAGGTGAGAGCGGCTTAATCCCCAAGCAAGCCTTCCGGTGCGGCGCAGAAAGTCAACCGCTGGACTCCAAACCGGACGTGTCGAGAGCTCATCGTGAGTTGAAAGAGCGAAAAAACCTTCGCCTTGCAGAGTCACCTGGCAACGTATGGATTGCTCCTCCCCACTCAACAGGGATAGAAGCGTGTCCCAAGTCGGGGGGAGCCGATCGGGGCCTCAACCACGTACCTCCCCTTCACGATTTCCCCGCTTCGTCTTACCTCGGCACACTCCTGCAGGATCACTGATGGCGAAATTGTCCCTACCGATTTCCGCAAGCTTTACCGCTTTTCTGATCCTCTGTCTATCGATAGATAGTGCCTTTTTTCTGCCCGTTCGTCAGATGGTTTGAGGCATTTTTTTGTCGGTTACTGGGGAGATCGCTTTGCGCTTTTGCCGAATAGCTCGCAGACGATATAGCGTTCCAACAACGATCGACGCAGCCTTGGTTATGCTAATTTGCTCGACCTCGATTTCGTCGATAAGCAGCCGGCGTCATACCGGAGTATCGAGAGAACGCGCGACGAAAGCTAGCGGGATCCGAGTATCCAGAATTCACCGCCAGTTGCTTCACAGAAGAGTTCGTAGTTTCGAGTAGCATGCGTGCAGTTTCGAAACGTACGCGATCTATGAATTGCTTTGGCGTCTCGCCAGTGGCTTCTTTCAAGCGCCGATTAAGAGTCCGATCTGAGGTACGCAGCGTGCGTGCGAGGTCTTGGGCTGTCACTGGTTCTTCACCTGCAACCCGGACGGCATGTTCTGCTTCTAGCAAAAAAGGGTTAGCTGCAGACAAATGGCTAAGCGGAACATATACCGAGCGTGTTGATGGGGCGGTATCTACAACTGCGAAGTCAGCGGCAATCTTCGCCGCTTCGTCGCCGCAGAGTGAGCGAATGATATGTAAACAAAGGTCAATCCACGACAGTGGACCACCTGAGGTTACAACCCTTTGATCTTCAATCAGTGGAGCGCCCCATATAGCTTCTGCTTTTGGATATCTCGCCTTCAGCTCATCATGACGCCACCAAGTCGTAGTACAACGCCGCCCATCAAGCAAGCCGGCTTCCCCGAGAACGAATACACCGCTGCATGACGCGCATACCAGCGCCCCCATGGCGTGCTGGCGGCGAAGCCAAGACGCCATCATAGCAATCTCGGGAGTTGAAAGATATGCGGCATTGTCATCGCAGAGATAGCCTGGCACAAGTAAAGCGGTTAAGCCGGTAATAGTTGTCATGTCCTTTTCGACATTCAAATGCCGACCGCTGCTATCCTGAAATGGCATACCGTTAAAACTTGCTGTCACAGTCTTGAAGAGCTGATGCTTTGCCTCCTTGCTTAGAATTTGTGAACTGAGCTTCAGCATATCCACGGACCCGACAAACCCGGCTCCTAAGCAACCGTTGAACCCCAGAACCACGATTTCCATAGCCAGCCTGCCAGAGGTCGAAGGATTGTCGCTGCCATGTCAAGTGAGGCATCGTTCAAGTGATACAGCCCTGATAGCATCATCGTAGGCTGGGCAGTTTCTCGGCCAAGACTTCCAACTTTTCGATTGACGGAGGTGTCGCTAGAAGGTTCGACGCATGACTCATCAGAGCTCTGGCCACTTTTCCCGAGAGATGAGCTTCTCGTCCCTCCTCGTCTGTGAACGTGTCAAAGATTCCAAATTTTGTTGGGGCCAATTGAATCGCGAACCAGGCGGCGGTCTTTGGTTCCGCCTCAACAAGCGGCAGAGCATTTCTTAAAAAGGCAGCTAGTTGCTCTTCTTGTCCAGCTTTCGCTTCAAGAGCAACAAATAATCCAAGCTTAGTCATTTTGACCTTCTCCCTTTGTTCTTCCGAAACGAACTGCGTCTCCGCTATACTGATTTTCGGTTGCGAAGCACGCCCTGTATGCGGCTACGAACTCACGGGCTGAGAAGGCCGTGAGAATTCCCGCTGTTGCCAAGGAACAACCAAGTAGGAAGCTATTCCCGCCGACGCCAGCGCTTTCGTCCGCCACAGCAGCGTTTGCGACGTAGAATGCCGTCACCCATATCGTCACGATCCAGATCGCCACTGCAACGGCATAAAGGACATTCTTTGCGGACGGGTCGCGCTTCCTACCTTGCTTCATCACGCACTACTCTCTTTATCGTGCTCTTCGACGTCTGTTGACCAGACTTAACAAAGCCATGATCAGTCACAGGTAGGCAAGTTTGCCAAAAATGGCTCTAAGTGCGCCATCCAAGCCTTTACTGCCGCTTCAGGCATTGCGTTTTGCATCAATTTTAAGCGTAAATGCATGCACGAGTTCTGGAGGCGAAAGGAATATATCCCGCCAACTGAAAGCGAGACCCGCATATTCGCTCCCGAGCGGGCCGCAATCTGTGTTCTAATGAGCCGGGACCAATCTGGAACGGTGCCAATTGATCGCCATCGGCGGCTTGACAAATTCGACTGTCTTTTCAGTGGTGATGCTTAAGCGAAATTTTTCGAGGTCCGCGGGGCAAAAGCTATACGGCTGCAATTTCGCCATTTGACACTGGGCTTTGTCTGGGCCGATCTTGCGTTGCCGGAGATGGTATAGGACGGCGCGCGCCAATCCACGCGTCCGAAGCGCTGGAGTCGAGATACCGGCGCCATCGGCTGTTACTCTGCTTGATGAGTTCCCGGCGCTGGGAAAGCTCGACTTTTTCGAGTCCGCGCTCGCCTTCATGGCGGATATGGCCTCAAGAACTTCCTCATCGCCCAGTCGCTCAACCAGATCGAGAAGGCCTATGGTCCCAACCACATCATTCTCGACAATTGCCATGTCCGCGTGTCCTTCGCGACCAATGACGAGCGCACGGCAAAGCGCGTTTCCGACGCTCTCGGCACCGCGACGGAAATGCGCGCAATGAAAAACTACGCCGGCCATCGGTTGAGGTGTTCCTTATCGAGCAGGCTCGGCAGCGGCCGTCGACCGGTAACGACGCAAGAAAATGTCCTCAGTACAATGATATGATCATGGGGAAGCAGTTCGCCAGTCGGACAACGATACACATTTAATTCCACCAGATAGGCGAAGTCTTGCTTGCAAAACCGCCGCTCCGCCTTTGCGCCTGAGGTCATAGTTTTCGGCAGAATGACCTGTGACGCCAACTTCGATGCACGCGAGGATCTCATGGCCTCGAAGTAACCGCGCTCGGCGATGACATCGAGTTCGTCTGCGCCTAGCGTTTCCCCTTAAACAGCTTCGACATCCGCCCGAGTTGCCCACTGTCCTTGCCCGTTTGGGTAACGATTAGATGGTGTTCCGGGTCGTCGGCAACTTAGGAATTATAGCAAACCACGCCTGAGCCCCGCTCGCTCATGGCCAATTAGCGGGGGGCTCGGTGCAGCGAGACGTCGCCGGCGTTCACCTTGTTGCCGCTGCGTCTCAAGATACGGGACAGCGGCGGCGAGATAGGACGCCGCCTCAGCTGAGGACGTGCATCGCCAGCGCAAAGGCGATCCAAACGAAGCCGACGGAGGACACGACGAAGCTCAGCGCCGTGTAGACCCGCCACAACGGCTTGTCCCAGAAATTGGGATCGAACGACGCGATCGTGAAGACGGTCGGATTGGAGAAACCGCCCACCGCAACGCACCAGCAGGCGATGACGGGAAGCTCCACCCCCGAGCCGTAGAAGCCGACACCGAACAGCGCCATCAGCGCATAATCGACATGCGCCCGGATCATGGTCTTATAGTCGATAACGAAACGATCGACGGCGGCGATCGAGAACCACTTTGCAAATGTCATCAGCCATGCCGTCGTGATCAAGGCGACGATGCAGGCGGCGGAGCCGATCAGCAGGACTTTCATTCAAGCCTTCCTCGTTTCAGGTCGATACGTCGGCTCTTCCCACGGGCCAGGGCTCCAAGCCTCAGAGATTCTCCCGCCTGGTTTTGGGCAATTTGCCCGACGGCGGCTTCTGCGCCGATCGCCTCCTTGCAGCTGGCAAACGTCACACTCTAAACTCCGGCTTCCCGTCTCCGGAGCCCGAACATGCAATTGATGGCCCGCCTGATCCTTCAACTCATCGGCGTCGTTCTGCTGTGCTTCCTTGTGACCGCCAGCAGCGTGATGACCAATGTCCATCGCTCGATCGAGGAGGAAACGGCGGCGTCGAGCGAGCGGGTCGCCCATGGGCTCGCCAATCTGTTCTGGCGAGAGATCCTCTGGCGACAGAGCCTGCGCGGCGACCGACTGCTCCTACCATCCCCCGAGTGGGAGACGCTCTCGACGTTGAAACTGGTCTCCCCCGGAGTTTGCGTGACCTTCCACCCTGCCGAACCGCAAGCGGCCCGGACCTTGTGCAGCCAGACGGAAGGAGTCGGAACCCCGGCGCCTGAGTGGTTCTCGATGGCCTATCGAGGCTTCTTCGGCCCGGAGCCATCCGTCGCCACGCCTGTTTCTATCAAAGAGCGCGGTGCCGTCGTCATCGCTACGCCTGAGCGAGCGGCGGTGGTTCGACAGGCGTGGCGGCAGGTGTCCGTCATCCTTACGATCGCCAGTGCGATGGCCATTAGCATCTGCCTTCTCGCTGCCGCCGTCATCGCACATGCCTTGGCGCCGACCGAACGGGTCGTCGGGGGGCTTCGTCGCCTTGCGGATGGTGACTACCGGCATAGAGTGCAAATCGACTCGAAAGGAGAATTCGGGTTGATTTCCCGCGCGGTGAACGATCTGGCGAGCAGGCTCGCCCAGGCGAGCGCCGAACGCGTGGCGCTCACGAAGCGTCTCTTCGAGGTGCAGGAAGAAGAGCGGCGCGCCCTTGCCCGCGATCTGCACGACGAATTCGGTCAGTGCTTGACAGCCACCGTCGCCTTCGCCTCCTCGATCAAGGCAAGGGCGAGCGACCGTCCTGATCTCACGAAGGATGCGGACGCTGTCATTGGGACGGCGAAGCGCATGATGACGACGCTGCGCGAGGCCCTCGCCCGGTTGCGCTCACAAGATCTGGAGGAGGTCGGACTGGAAGCGAGCCTCGTTCATCTCGTTGCGGGATGGAACGCGCAGGCGGCGCCCTCCGCCATGGTCCATCTCGATCTCCTTGGCGATCTCGACACCCTGCCGCAACCTGTCTCTACGAATATCTACCGAATTGCGCAGGAATGCCTTACCAACGCGATGCGTCACGGGAAGCCGGGCGACATCCGTCTCAGGGTTGAGCGCCTGATCTCCGAGGAAGGATTCATCGCGCTGACAGTGGAGGACGACGGCGGCGGCGACCCCTCGCGGCTCTCGGCCGCGCCAGGTCACGGCATCCTCGGCGTTCAGGAGCGCGTGGCGGCCTTTGGCGGCTGCGTCCGGATCGGACCCTCGGCGCGTGGCGTGCGCGTCTCAGCCCGCATCCCGCTGACGGCGTCCAATGCGCAAACGACTCGCTTTGCGGCATGAACGTGCTGTCGATTCTGCTCGTCGATGACCATCCCGTCGTGCGGGAAGGATATCGCAGGCTTCTTGAAAGCCAGCCCGGCTATAGGATTTTGGCGGAGGCGGAGGACGCTGCGGGGGCCTACAGCGCCTACAAGGAGGTGACGCCGGATGTCGTGATCATGGATATCTCCCTTCCGGGCGCCGGGGGGCTCGAGGCGGTCCGACATATCAGGCAATGGGACAGAGGCGCGAAGATCCTTGTCTTCACCATGCACGCCAACACCGCCTTCGCCTTGAAAGCCTTCGAGGCCGGCGCCATGGGCTACGTCACCAAGAGCAGCGACGCCAGCGAACTCATCCGCGCCGTAGGAATCGTCGCGCGCGGCGGGCGGGCGCTGAGCGACGATATCGCCCATGCTATCGCCGCCGAGCGACTCAGCGCCGATCGGCTGGCGACGGACGAGCTTAGCCCGCGCGAGACGGAGATATTGAGACTTTTGGCATTCGGCCACACGACGGGCGAAATCGCCGATCTGCTCAACATCAGCGCCAAGACAGTGCAGAACTATCATTACCAGATCAAATCGAAGATCGGCGCGCGGACAGATGCGCATCTGGTCTGGCTCGCCGTCGGCGCTGGCCTCGTCGACGCGAGTGGGCCTACCTAAGGATCTTAGTCTTGCGCGATCCGCTTTTGAGATTGGTTGAAAGAGCTCGGCTGTTGCCGGGTGTCGGGACTGATTTTCCCTGCTAATTGGCAGGAAACGCGGCAATGATGAGGACGCAAGCGACAGCCGCTCGGTTCATGCCGATCCGCCGCCGACATCCCGGGCCACGCAACCCCGCTTTCCTGAACCTCTCGCGACCATCGCCCCGGCTGACATTCGCTGGCGGGCCGATGCCGGGTGCCCTCACCACAGGATAAAGACTTTCGTCCTTCCGCCTCAATTCGGCCGGCTGACCTCCCAGCGACGCAAAAATCATGCGGATACGAGCGCCCAAAGAGCTCACCATAGCGTCCTATTGATAGATAGATTAAAATCGTTGTTTTTGATCGCCAGAAGCCCTACCTATCGAGAGATAGCTACGGGAGCAGACCCTAATGAGTGATGTCGCTGCCGCCATCATGGACGCCGCCGAGCGGCGGATGCGTAAAGGCGGCTTCAACGGTTTCAGTTATCGCGAGATCGCTGCTGACGTTGGCGTGAAGAGCTCCAGCGTACACTATCACTTTCCCACCAAGGAAGATCTCGCTGCGGCCGTCATCAAGCGCTACACGGGAGAGACCGCGGAGCTGATCGAGCACGAGCTTCAAAAAGAAGGCAACCCGATCAAAGTGTGGGTAAAGGCGTTTCGAGGGACGCTTCACTCCGAGGACCGGATGTGCCCGTGCGCCGTGCTGGGGGCATCATCGCTGGACTTGCCGCCAGAAGTGGCAGCCGAGGTGAAGCGTTTCTTCAAAATGTGCTATGACAAAATCGTCAAGCAAGGTCTCTCGCCAGACGAGGCCTCTCAGTTGCTCTCGACAATCACCGGTGCTCTCGTCGTCGCCAATGCGGTCAACGATTTCGCCATCTATGATCGTGCCACTCGTGAATTCACTAAGGCCAGAAAACCGGTGGTTGCAAAAGGTCAGCGCCACTCCAAGTAGCGATTAGAGACCGGCAGCAGCCTGAAAAATGGTGGAGTCAAGAACCGTCGCGGGAAGAAGGCTCTTCTATAAGAGGGCGCACGGCTACCGAGGGCGCAGGGATAAATTTTCGCTAGCCAAAGTTTTAGGCACGCAAGGTTGAGCAGGCAGTCCTGTCAACGCATAACTTCGCTTTGAGGGATGGCTGAAATTGTGATTGCCGGTTTCAGGCCGTGTCCACGCTGGCGGCCCGTACCTGGCGTACCCGCTCTCACGGACGTGGGCATCGGCGAGATCCATCAAACGCTTTGCAGTTCAAAGTCTTTCACGTCTTTCGATAGATAGACAATGAGCGTTCATAGACTCCCAGGCCGTCAGGGTCATCCTACGTCCTTGCTTTTTTATCCTCGGAACTACAATCGTGACCACCACTGTGGGTACGCCAAACATCGGAGTTTAAGCGCTGGACTGTTGCCCGCGAGGGCTTGCGCGATATGATTTTTGCCACTCATGAGGTCCGGCGGAGTGGGTCGAGCGCGGACTGCCTGCTCACTCGTTTAGCGCGGCCTTCTTGGCCCTTGTCTTGAACGTCTCCGCGCGGCGTGGGGATTTTGGAAACGGCGCTTAGCTCAGCTACTGGTTGTTGACCAGATTTTGATTTAGTATTGCGGGCTGCCCAGTAATCGAAAGCCCTTTCTTGAATCGCTCGCACGAATGCTGCTGCATCGGGGCCGGTTCGCGAGCCTGTATATCCGTGTTCATCGCGACGCGATGTCCACCACCCCTGACCGGGGAGGCGATCGCTTTCTCGCACTACTAGTACCGCCAACTGAGGTTCGTCCATGACGGCAGCCGCGATATCGATTGAGCTCAACGTTCTGCAGAGTGCGCGCATCTTGGGTCGGCTGAAGCGATAGCCTAGTGTGGCGAGTAGTTCCGAGTAGCTGACTGTTCGCTTATCGCGCGCCGCTGTTACCAGCAACGCGCGCACACGACTGACGTTGGCTATAGCGCTGCCACTCTTAGTTAGCGCATTTTGCTCGGCTCTCTGCAAGGCATCGTCCTGGGGCGAAGACTCTCCGTGTCGTTACATCACTCTGGAATCGGGTAGACTCGGTGGCGCGCATGTGCGTGATTAATGAATCGGCCGGTCGAAATCTGCGGCATCGTCTCCCAGGGGATCGAATAGATCGCCCTGCGTCTTGTTGACTTTGCGACCGCGTTGCACAGCAGGTCGGGAGGCGAGTTTCTCTGAACAGCGGATCACGTTTGGAGATCCTTAACGTTGCCGCCAAGACGAACCGTGTCCGGCGACGCTGCTTCTTCAAGTATGACCGAGCCTACGCTGTCCCTCTCGAGCAGCGCCGCGCGCCGCAGGATGAAGGCCCCCATCATCACATCACCGATATCGGCACTGTTGATGAGCAGGGTACGCAGGTGGGGCAGATCAAAGGGATAAGCCGTGCATCCATCCCGACCAGTGCACACCATCGCCAAGGAGGCATGACTGGCGAGATCGCTGACCCCGCCGCGGAACTGGCCCGGACCGCCGGTAGTGAACAGCCCTTCCCGTCCGAGGCCGTCGCGTCCCTTCGCAACGATGGCGCCTGCGACGACGAGCCAGATGCTCGCATTGCGGTAGCCGACATCGAGAAGCTTTTCGTCCCGCGCAAAATCCCGCTTGAGACCACTCGCGAAGCCCAAGGCAAATTGAACCTGAGCGAGCGTCAGCATCGGAATGAATTGCGCAAGTAGGTCTTCCAGCAGCATGCCTGTCTGCCTCAGGACTGGTTCGATATGTGCGACTGGATCGTCACTTTCGGCGCGGGTCAGGCAGTCCAATGACCACGCAAGAGATCATTAAAAGCGTTTGCTCGTTCGAGCGGAAAGAAGAGTCGCGCCCCCTCCAGCTCTACCGGCGGCTTCGCGCCCGGGATCGTCTTTGCCAACCACTGCGCCCACTGCACCGGAAAATAGACATCGTCGGTAGCCCAAACGATCAGCGTTGGCGCGGTGAGCTTAGCCAGCCTATCGTGGATTGCTAAAGTATGCTTGTTGTCGAAGGCGCCTACGAAACGCTTCAGATCAAGGGTACGCTGCTTGCTGCGAACGTGAGGCCGCAGATAGATCTCAATGTCTTCGTCACGCTCGATGCTCGGGTCCTCATAAGCGGGGCCCAGCGCGCCAGGCGAACGGTATATAGACTTGTCGCCGAGCATCGCATTGATCGTCTTCGGCAGTCCATCCGCCGCCACCATTTGGACAAACGGCTTGAACGCCTCAGGCGGCCAGTTGTCGTGCGTATCGCAGTTGGTCAGCGTCAAACTCCGGACGCAATCGGGATTGAGCGCTGCGAAGATTTGGCAGATTCCACCCCCGCTATCGTTCCCGACCAGATCGACCTGAGTAATTTGCAGCGCATCGAGGACTTCCTTCAGCATCTTTGCGTTGGCGGTTACAGAGACGTCCTGGTCAGGCCTAATCTCGGTGTCGCCGTGTGCGAGCAGGTCGACCGCTATGCAGCGGCGGGTGTCCGAGAGTGCGTCAAGCTGCCGCCTCCACATGTGCTTGTTGAGCATGACGCCATGAACGAAGAGAGCGACGGGTCCGGAGCCCGCCTGCACATAAGCGATCCGCCCTGAAGCGGTATCGACGTGGAGAACAATCGACGAGTCTTGGACAGTACTCATAAGCTCATTCTCCGCTCTATGGATAGGTAGAGAACCGATAACTCTGGAAATTTGCGGCGTCAACATCTATCTACCGTTAGGCAGGTGGTTGTAACATAGTCGACGGACGGTGCACTCCCTTTTACCGGACACCGGGCGGGGCCTGGTTTACCTGCCTCGCCTTAGTTCAATTGCTTCCTCGATCAGATATCCACTAAATTAATCGGCCCAAGAAAATCCATCTTTCCGACATCGACGCCGTTGTTGCGGAGGATTGCGTAAGCCATGGCGATATGAAAAAATACATTCGGGACAGCCATTTGGAGTAGATAGTCTTGACCGTTCATGATCTTACCAGGGGCCCATGATAGGCTTATTTTGCGATCGTTTGCCCCGATATATTGTTCCTCCGTTACGCTTTGTGCGAAAGCGATAGTCTTGCGTATCCGCGCGCGAAGTTCATCAATCGTCTGTTCAAAATCCTCGTGTTTGGGGGGCGTTTGTCCAGATAGCCAGCCTGCCGCCGCTTTGACGTAGTCACACGCACTCTGGATTTGATAAATTAGTGGCTTCATGTCGGGTGCTAGTCGCCCTTGTAATAGGATGGAAACATCGACGTTCTTCGTGGCACCGTATCCTTCCGCCTTGTCCAGGCAAGTCTCGAAATTTTTCAAGGACTGCGCGCATTGCGCCACTAGCTGATAATACATAAATCGCCCTCCTTTTAATTGGTCGGCGGATTGTCAATAGGCACCTTTGATCGCTGTCCAACGCGACTCTCTTGTTTGAGCACCCGCACCTTAGTGGGTGGAAACTCTCCCAGTTTGCTCGCGGGCCGGATTGGCCGCCGCTCGAATCCGCCTCCGCAGTTTGGGCAAACACCGAATAACTTTGAATCGGCGCATTCCTGGCAAAAGGTGCACTCAAAGCTGCATATCACCGCGTCGTCTGCATCTGGCGGGAGATCTTTGTCGCAGCATTCGCAATTAGGTCGAAGCTCCAGCATGCTTGCTTCTCCTGCTTCGGATTTCGATTTCGGTGAGGTAGAGCACACACCGTCAGGCGCTGCGCTGCCTCTCGGTCTTTGTCAATTAATTGAAGCCACCCCGCAAGCTGAGCTTGAAATCCGCAGCGATTATTTATGGGTTTGCGTCTTCTATCTACCGCCAGAGAGACTAAGAACAAGGATTTCTTTTATAGGTTTTCGAATGCGCGTCCTGATCAACCGCACGGGTGTGTGCCCGTTTACAGCGGCGTCAAATTATCGTTAGATAAATCGTCGGACCGCGCATCCTCCGGTCGCCACGTCGTAAGGGCGAGAGGCAACGCAACTCACTTCGATTCCTCCGCACTCATGAGCTCGCTCTCGGCTCTATCGATAGATAGATAGATAGATAGAGAATCGATAACTCTGGAAACTTCCCTCGTCAACCTCTATCTGTCGATAGGCAGGAAATTGTAACATGAGTGAGACAGCCGAACGGACTAATGGAAACTCTAATCCGCGAGGCGGACTACCAAGGCTTCAGTTTTCGCGGCCTTGCGGCCTTACCGAGGAAATCGGCACCAAGAACGCGAGCGTTCATCACCATCTTCCGATAAGGAATGGCGGCAGCCGCCCGTCGATATGGCAAGAGGTTCTGTGAGGTTGTCGCTCCGCCGTGTGCGGAGGCACTCCTGTTTCTCGCCTCGGATTAAGCAAAATGGATCACCGGCGTCATCCTGTCCGTCGACGGAGGCATCATGGCCGGGCGACAATAGATACTCAGCGACGCTGAAGCTCGGCGATCAAGACGGTGACCGCCCTGTTGAGGCTTGACAGACCGCTGCGATGGTCGTCGCGAGGCACAATTCAAGGGCGGTGGGCAGATCCACAAGCGATGCTACCAAAGCAGCGTCATGGACTGCGGTTTTGCGCAATAGCGAGAAGCGCACATGGACGTACGCAATCATCAGAGCGCATTATGCTACAATTCGGAAGTCGATCGAGAGACGGCATCGCGACGTGTCGGCTGAATAGCAACACCATCACCTTCATCCATACACAAGCGTTGCCGGAGATAAGCGGCCGGGGAGCTGTCGCTCGTCTCATCGCGGTCGCACTTGAGGATGTGCGCGCGCGTGGCCGGAAATTCCGGTCGATCTGCCCGTTGGTTACCTCCAATGCCCAACGTTATCAAGAAGTCCACGACCTGCTCGCAGGAGGAGCGACGTAAAGAGCAGCGCGGCCAAGAGCCCGCCCAGCTCTGAACCCCGCATCTCGGCGATTTCCTTACTAAAGATGTCGCGCACGGCTTGATCGGGGTCACACTCCTTATCAACGGCGTGGGCGCGCCCATCGTCGAGACGGAAGCATATGACGCCACCGATTCTTCGTGGCACAGCTATCGCGGCCGATCGCGGAAACGGAAGCATGTTCGGACCTCCAGGGCACTCCTATGTCTATCGTAGCTACGGCATACATTGGTACCTGAACCTTGTCTGTGGCACCAAGGGTGGCGGCGCGGTTTTGTCCGGGCATTCAACCTATGTTCCGCGTCGATGTCATGGCCAAAAAGCGAAGCCTGACTGATCCTAGCGGCCTCTGTTCCGGACCCGGCCGACTTTGCCAAGCACTCGCAATCGATGGAAGGCTTGATGGCCAGCCGCTCGACCGCCCGCCGTTCGACCTCGCTGGCCTTCCCCTCACGAGCGTTCGGGCAGGTCCGCGGATCGGCCTCACCCGGGAAAAGGAGAAGCTTTGGCGATTCTGGTTGGCGAAATCTCCCTTTGTCAGTCGGCCCGTACCACGCGCCCCTCAGAGGAAAGCACAGGGATGATGCCAGGTAATGTCCGAAGCTCTAGCGCTTCAAATGAGCCCGCATCGACGCCATATTGCAGGGGGACAAAGCAGCAAGGTGCTGCGCACTCAACTTCAAACGCCCCTCGTCTAGGAGCAGCGCATGAGCAATGCGTTCAAATCCATCGCGTCCCCGGTCGGGTTGCTCAAACTCGTCGCGAGCGACTCAGCTTTGATCGCGGTTCTGTGGGAAAACGGCAATCCGAAACGGGTCTGGCTCGAGCCTCTCGTCGAAGACCTCGAACACCCCATTCTCTGTGAGGCGGAGCGACAGCTCGCAGAGTATTTTGCCGGAGCGCGCAAGTCGTTCGATCTCCCGCTCGCTTTTGTAGGAACAGCATTCCAGAAACAGGTCTGGTCTGAGCTGCTCAATATCCCGTTTGGACAAACACGGACCTATGCCGATGTTGCTACCGCGATCGGCAGGCCTAGCGCCTTCCGCGCCGTCGGCGCGGCGAATGGAAAAAATCCCATCTCCATCGTGGCGCCGTGCCATCGCGTGATCGGCAAGGACGGTTCGCTCACGGGCTTTGCCGGTGGCCTCGAAGCCAAGGAGTTTCTCCTGGGAATCGAAGCTGTATAGGTGACGTTCGTTGGCCTTGGCGCAAATCATGGCGGACTCCTGCCGCGTTCGCCTTTCATTAAGTCACGAACAAGATTTGGCGGCTTTTTCTGACGCGGTTGGAGAAGCTGCCCAGAGGTGTTGCGCGGCATAAGCACGCCAAGGGCGCCACGCTTCGGCGCGGGCTAGCAGCTCGACGGCATTCGGACGTATGCCCCCCTCATTGGCCAAGGCGCGCATGAGGCCGACATCGGCGGCCGGAAAGGCATCGGGCTCACGCATGCCTCTGAGGGCGATGTATTGCGCCGTCCATTCGCCAATGCCCGGCAATGCTCTCAGGCGCGTGATCGCGTCTTCGAGACTGCGACCGATGTCAAGTAGCTTTTGGTCGGCGGTGACAGCCGCGGCAATGGCGCGTATAGCATGCGCGCGCGCACTGGGCATGCCAAGCTGCACCTCTGCATTCGCAAGGCGTTCGGGCCTTGGAAATGCGTGGGTCAGCCGCGTGTCTCCAGTGGCGGAGGGTTGCGCGGCCTCACCATAGTCGGCGACAAGCTTGGTAGCGAGGCCAATGGCGGCTCGCACTGTGACCTGCTGGCCGAGGATCGCGCGCACGGCCAATTCAAATCCATCCCACCCACCAGGAGCTCGCAGGCCCGGCCTTGCGACGACCAGCGGCGCCAGAGTGGCGTCACGCAACAGGTGTTCGTTGATCGCCTGCGGGTCGGCGGAGAGATCGAATACCCGACGCAGCCTCGCGATAATGACCGGTAGCCGGGAAAGGTCGGGGAATCGCACGCGGGCGATTAGCGCATCCTCGTCTCGAGCTGGCGTTATCTGGACGGCACCGATCTGGCGATCGATATCGATCACGCGGTTGTATGCGCCGCCATCGACCAGCTCCACGCCGGGAACAGCACGGGCAGCGAGGAAGCCGAGCATAGCCTGCCAGTCGTACGGCGGCCGATAGCGCAACCGTACCGTCACTTCGCCTCCAAGGCCCGCCGAAATCTCCTCGGCTGATGCGCGCCGCAGCGCGCTCGGGCGCAGACCGCAGAGTTTTTCGAATGCCATGTTGAGTCTGTGGATGGTTCCGAAGCCGGATGCCAACGCGATCTCACTCATTGGAAGACGTGTCTCGTGAAACAACTGTTTAGCCAGATGTACGCGGCGCGTCTGTGCGACGGCGGTTGGCGACGCGCCAAGATGTCGACGGAAGAGCCGGCGTAGCTGCCGCTCACCGACGCCGAAGCGTTCGGCGAGCGAAGTTACGTCGCAGCCGTCGTCAAGCGCTCCATGCTCGATCAGAGTAAGTGCGCGTTTAACCGTATCGGATGCCCCTCGGCAGGCACTGACGGCAGGAGCGATCTCCGGTCGGCAGCGCAAACAAGCCCGAAACCCCGCTTCCTCGGCCGCTGCTGCCGTAAGATAGGAGACCATGTTGCGTCCTTTCGGAGTGACGAGGTCATCGAGGAAGCCGCTGTCCCAGCTAGCCACGGGCGCATGTGGCTCTGATAGGCCTAATTGTCCTGAGCCTCTTGTGCGATGTCCCATTCCTTCGTGGTGTCCTCCATGTGGTCGCCCATGGTGCGCTCGCTCATCCGGTTCGCCCAACTCTCACAAAATGCCAATCGGTGCGCGGCCTCGCCGTCTCGGTGCCTCTCACCAACACGGCATCGAGATCTGGGCCGATCATGCCCGCCGTCACGAATGTCGCCGTCATGCTGGTCGAACAAGCGAGCACAACCGAGTTCGACGGCACCGTCGCGTCGAGCTTCGCCTCTAGCCAGATCTCTCTTCCGATGTCCTCCAGCGAGACTCGGAAGGACCGTGCCCCAGACCATGAGATCGGGCTTTTGATTGACCACTTTCCTTGTCTTTGACTTCGCAATAGGCGCCGATCGCATCGTACCTCGCAAGCGCACCACCTCCGCGGTCGAACGGAGTCCGCAGCCCCGAAGCGAGAAAGACGTCTTAAGCAAAACACCCATGGATCATTCCTGCGAGAGGCTTTGATTTCATTTGGCCATTGCTTCGTGGAGGTCAGTCGCTCCCGACCCGTGCCGGATGTCTCGTAGAGACCAATTGACAGGGATCAGCCGTTCTCAAAACGTCGCAGGGGCTATGAATAGATCTGAGTAGCCTTCTTCTCCAGCGCTTGCAATGTCTCGATGTACGGGATTGGGCCATAGCTCACGCGAGCAACACCCAGCTTCGATAGCTCGTCGTTTGGCGGCACGCCCTCCATCACCATGACATTAACGGGCAGCGTCGTTTCCTCGACGATGCGCCTGATCTGATCAGCGTTGGTCACGCCTGGGATAAAGAAGCCGGACGCGCCGGCGGCGGCGTAGGCTTTTTCCCGGTGAAGCAGTTCATCGACATCAGCGCTATTTCCGAGGAAGACGTCGGTCCGGGCATTGATGAAAAGAGGGACATGGCTGTTCTCTGCCGCACGCCGAATTGCAGCAATGCGTTTCGCCTGCCGATCGATATCATAAAGGCCTTTGCCCTTCACGATCCGATCTTCAAAATTGACCCCGATAACTCCGAGTTCGACCAGCCTTGAGATGTTGGAAGACAGCTTGTGATCATCATCGCTGTAGCCACCTTCGAAATCAACAGTGACGGGCACTTCGACGCTTGAGGCGATCTTCCCAATCACGTGCTCCGCGACGGAGATCGGAATATTTTCCCCGTCGTCATATCCCTGCGCAGCGGCAACAGACCAACTGCTAGTGGCGATCGCTTGTGCGCCGGATTTCACGATAGCTTTAGCGCTGCCTGCATCCCAGGCATTGTAGAGAATAAGCGGCGCGCCCTTGACATGGAGAGCCGTAAACTTCTCGGCCTTTTCGAGTTGGCCCATCGCCCGTTCTCCTAGTTCGGAAAGCCGCACTTGCCCTATCGATGCGAATAAGGATCGGGACAGTTCGTTTGCCCAGAAGCTCTAGTTAGATCGAAGAAAAAATAGTGCTTTGAATTAGGACTGTCAACGCCTATCTATCGTTAGAGAGCCGCGATTTAAGCGCTGGCAGCCGCGGTTTAGGGCGGTTGGTTATTCGCAATGGACACCAGGTGTCCGCTTGTCCTGCAAAGGTGTAGACAGAAGCAGCGAAATGGCGCACTCGGAGCCCTTTTTGGCAAATTTGCCCACCTGTGGCCGGCGGGACCATTGTTACGTTTGTCCACGGACATAATCAGCGAGAACAACCATCATGAGTGCGAAGCGCGAGTGGCTCAATACCAATGTATTTTACGCGGTTGCGGTCGCAATCTGGATTGTAGCGATCTGGGTGACAGCGATTTATGTCGCAAGCGCCGCTGTGGCGGATGAAAGCGCTGGCGTCGGCGGGAATAGCTTCCTGCTAGGTGGTTCCTTGGCGACAGCGGGTGTTCTCACAATTTTTTCCGCTCGGGAATTCATCGTTGCCTATAGAGCCTGCTTCGTAACGAGTGCAGAATACTCTGCAAGTAGAGTTCAACCCAACCCCACAAGTGAGACCAAAAAAATGGCTAAGCTTGGACTGTTTGTTGCTCTTGAAGCCAAGGCTGGAAAAGAACAGCAGTTGGCAGATTTCTTGAGAAATGCGTTACCCCTCGTCGAGGCTGAACCGGCCACGGCAAGCTGGTTTGCGATTCAAATAAGTCGATCGAAATTCGGAATTTTCGACACCTTCTCCAATGAGGCCGGACGGGAAGCTCATCTGGCGGGAGAGGTAGCGAAAGCTCTAAGGGGGCGTGCAGCGCATCTATTGGCGGGCGGCCCGTCGATTGAAAAGCTCGATGTATTGGCGCAAAAGCTCCCGAACCGGCTTTGAATGCATATCAAGGTTGCGTTCAGATGTCGGATGCGCCGCTTGGGGAAGCAGCGAAAGTCCTTCGACCTCCAACGGGCTCGCTATGGAAATCGTCGTCCTCGGTTTCAACAGCTGTTTAGGAGCAGGATTCGTTGGGTCAGTGGATATGTTGAAGCTCGGCTCGCAAATTATCAGCAAGGAAGGCAGATATCAGCCTTTCGAGGTTTTGACCGCAAGTTTCAATGGCAAGCCGTTTAAGGATAGCAGTGGGCGACTACTGAATGTCGAAACAGAGATAGCAGCGCTTACTGGCTTAACTGCGATAATGGTGCCAGGCTACCTTTCCGATGATAATGCTAAGTACCTTTCGACTTCAGAAATCGCGGCTCTGGCAGCGTGGATTCGTCGCCAGCACGCAATGGGAGCGTTGGTATGCTCATCGTGCAGCGGTGTATTCATTCTTGGCGAGGCGGGCCTGCTCGATGGACGTCGCTGCACCACCACATGGTGGCGTCACGACGAGCTGAAGGCAAAATATCCAAGAGCCGACGCTATATGGGGTGCTCCGCTCATCGAAGATCAAAGGGTCGTAACCTCCGGCGGTCCGCTGTCGTGGATTGACTTGTGTCTATATATTATTCGTTCGCTTTGTGGTGACGATGCAGCGAAGTTAGCTGCTGATTTTGCGGTCGTAGATACCGTGCCCTCAACGCGCACGATGTATGTTCCGCTTAATCATTTATCCGCCAATCCTTTTTTACTTGAAGCGGAACGTGCGGTCAGGGTTGCAGGTAAAGAAACTGTGACAGCGCAAGACCTTGCTCGAACGCTGGGTACTTCGGATCGGACACTGAATCGACGAGTGAAAGAAGCCACCGGGGAGACCCCCAAGCAATTTATAGACCGTGTTCGGTTCGAAACCGCACGCTTGTTGCTCGAAACAACCAACTTTCCCATGAAGCAACTAGCTGCAAATTCAGGATACTCGGACGCAGCGAGCTTTCGTCGAGCATTCTATCGATACTCCGGCATGACGCCTGCGGCCTACCGCCGAAATCGCGGCCGAGTGAATTAGTGCGACCGTGGCTGCTCCAACCGCTATATCGTCAACCCGCTATCTGGCGAAAGCTACTAAGCACCCAGCGACTCAACCGAATTACCCAGCAAAAAATAATTAAATTCCGTGGTCCGTCAGGGTCAAGGCTTGCTGGTGATAATGGTTATCGTTGTCGCGCGCAGGGAACCACGCCGGTCGTAGGCGCAAAAATTGTCATTCCCTTCGATCCCGAAACATTTCTACAAAGCACCTGGGTCAGGAGATCAAAGACGGCGGATCGCCCGGCCGATCCTGATCAAGCGAAATGTATACTGCGATTTGGGCCCAAGCGCTCGCTAAGGCGGCCAACGATCTTGTCGCCGCGCCCAATAAGGACAGTAGGTTTGCAAACGTATTCACTCTCTATAATTCCGGCGCGCCGTCTTTGTATGCCGATATTGACCGGATGAAGGCTGAAAAGCTTGGTCTCTCGCCTTCAGATGTGTTCTCGACCCTACAGCTGTATATTGGCTCCCAGTATGTAAATGACTTCACCTTTTTTGGCCGAACATATCCGGTATTTGTCCAAGGGGACCAGCAATTTCGACGATCGGCGCAGCATAACGCGGGTTTCAAAGTCCGCAATGCAAGCGGGGAAATGGTGCCGATTGGTGCGGTGACAACGTTCAAAACTAGCAAATCGCCGTATCGGGTCCCGCGCTACAATCTCTATCCGGCGGCCGAGATACAAGGCACTGCGGCGCTCGGCGTCGCCTCCGGCACTGCGATGCGAGCCATGGAAGATCTTGCGAGGCACGTACTTCCGCCTGGAGTCGCATACGAATGGACCGACTTGGCTCACCAGCAAGAGCAACAAGGTATCTCTACCCTCGCGATTTTCTCTGCCTCTGCCGTCTTCGTCTTCCTGGTACTCGTAGCCCAATATGAGAGTTGGAAGACACCGTTGTCGATCGTACTTATCGTCCCAATGTGTCTGCTTGCCTCGGTCACCGGCTTGCAAATCAGGGATATGCCAATCGACATTCTGGCTCAGATCGGATTCGTCGTGCTGATTGGACTTGCAGCGAAGAATGCGATTCTGATCGTAGAGTTCGCGAGAAAGCGATAGGATGACTACGGTGTAACAAGCGAAGAAGCTGCGACACATTCAGCTCGAACCCGACTTCGCCCGATCTTGATGACATCACTCGCCTTTACCAACGGTTGCTTTCGATACTTCGACCACATTCGAACATCAGAGCCTTGATGGTAAGTTAGGTACGATTGCAAATGGTCTCCCCACCTTTTACCGCGACCAACGGGATTATCGTATGGGCCTGGTCGCGAGCTGGGAGGTGGAGAGCTGGCTCCGGTTGTCTGGACAGCTCCCCGCGGATTTTAAGTGGATCTCTGCCGGGGTTTGCTGAACGCGGGGCATTTTTGATTTTGCCGCGG
>RXIY01000112.1 GCA_003963405.1 Hyphomicrobiales bacterium | reverse complement strand
CGCCAAGGGCTCGGAGCGCCTGCGCATCACGCCCACGCCGCGCCACACGCAGGACCATATCGCCCATCTGGTCGAGGCGCTGGTCGATGTCTGGCATACGCTCGGCATCCCCTTCGTGGAGCCGCCGTCGCATCTGCATGTCGACGAAAAGAGCGCCGAACGCTGCGCCTATCCCGAGATCAAGCTCGCCGCGCAGTAAGATACGGAGCGATGTCGTGTTCCCCATATTCGCGGTGATATTGTGATCGTCTCACGTCGGTGGCGTCGACCTCGGTAGGTTAACTTTTTATCGTCTTTCGAGGAGAAGGAGAGGGGATTACCGATCTCGCTGTGGCAGAACGCCTTGTCAAAAAGGCTTTTCGCTTTGTTAGTTGGTTTTTCATATCAGGGCAGTCGAAGAAGCCTGCACTGCGCCCGCCGGCGAACACCGTGCGATAAAAAAGGTGGACCGCAGCGTCGACGACGTATTCGTCGCTGAGACGCGTAAAGCTAGACCTGCGCTCTCATAAGCCCGTCGTTGGGCGACAGGTCAAATTCTTTTCACGCTCTCTTTAGAGGCGCGCCCGGGAGGACCCTTACTTAGAGGCGTCGGATTTATTTCCGGCCAGTAAGACCTCGAGGAGACCCAGGTAAACCTCTTCGCACTCGGGACACTGGTGCATATGATGGCGCACTGCGGGAAGGCGCGCCGCGGCGTCCTTACCAGCGGCTTGCAGCTCGGCATAGTGCGGCAATTGCTCGAAATAATCGCTGCACGACAGCTCCTCACCGGCGTTCGCCGCGAAGATTGTGTCGATCAGGCGTCCGAACTCCGCTCGTTTCATATTCGATTCTCGTTTCTAACCATTAGACGTCTTGAAATAAAGAATTCTTACCATCTTCTAAATAGGATCGCGATTGCCGGGGCATATCGAATGTGGCGATTAGCTCACGGTGTGTGACGCCCCTTGAGAGGAGGGCCGCCTTGAGCCGTTTGCGCGCATCGTGAATGAGCTTATAGAGGCTGTTCCGATTGGTTCCCAGCCATTCAGCGACCAGATCCAGCGGCATTTCTTGGAATGCGTGTGCAATCAACGCCTTGCGCTGCAAGGGGGTCAGTGCGGTTTCGATCAGCTCGCTCAGCATCGCCCAAGCTTGCTGCTGCTCGAGACTTCGCTCTGGCCCGGGATTGTCAATCGGCCAGTGCGGCATGGCGTCGCCGAGTCGCGCCGGGTCGGCCGCGCTTGCTTGCCAACGGCGCCGTCGCAGTTCATTGAGGGTGACACGGATCGCGATCGAATAGGCCCATGTCGTAAATTCGCTGTCGCCCCGGAATTGATCCAGCTTGGACTGAATGAGGAAGGCGGACTCTTGTGCGCAGTCTTCCGCCACATCCTCATAGCCATGGTTAAGGAGGCCGGCATTAGGCGCTCGCTTACGAGACAGGAAGTTGAGAATGGCGCGGCGCAATAATTGTCGCAGCTCCTTGACCGCGTTCTCCTGGCTTTGCCCTGTCTCGCGCAAAGAGATCAGCCACTGAGCATTGGATCTTGTCGCCACCGAGGCCTCTGGATTGATGATTGAGGACTATGCTTTGTCCTGTGTGAGCCATCGACGATAGCCAAAGGATGCTAAGTTATCTCTGGCGTGCAGCTGGGAAGAGGTTAGCTTCCGCCACAGGAATTTACAAACCACAGCTGGAATGACGCAAGCTCGATCTCGTTTCATCCACCCGATCCTCTCGGCGGATACCGCCGGAATGGCCATGGAAAATCCGTCGGAAGAGGTGCTGTCCAAACGGAGCGCAAATTAGAGAGGATCTGGATCCAAAGAAATAAGTAAATGGAGCTGAGGCGCGTTATCCGATCAAGTCAACGTATACCACCGGCGACACCGTCAATAATGATCCTTCGAGTCAATTCGTGGTTCTACTGCCGAGGTAAAAAACGCGACGCATCTCAACGAAGTCTGGGACGAGACCGTCGACCTTGTCAGGCTTGAAAAATCATTCTCGCTTGAAACCCTCATACAAGAAAGCTGATCTCAACAACACGAAAGCGATCCCATACGCCCAGGTCCGGGGCTGAGCTGACGCGGGGGAGGGGGGGGATCTGGCGCTTGCGACTGTGAAGCCATCACGACGCGAACAGACCCTGGGCGGGTTCACCCTACGATAAAGACGTCATATTCCCTCGTTCGCTCCTTTTTTCGCGTGTCCTCGAGGTTGCTTAACGGCCATACATCGATACGCAGTGACCCACAGCGCGGCGCTGACGGAGCCGCTCGCTTCGCTTTTCGAAGCTGCTGGGAATGCCCTGGTAGCGCCGCCTTTAGCGACGGACAGCGCACGGCCGAGATTCCCGACAAAAAATTTCTTGTCGCACGGAGTAAGATTGATCGGACCTCCGCTCTCTAAAGGTTCGGCCACTCCCCAATTCCCACAATCTGAGGGCATTGAAATGCATCATACGGAAAAGAAAATCCTGTCGGGCATGATCCTGCTAGCGTTCGCCGCTTTAGGCCTATCGGTTTCGTCGTTGGCCGAGGATAAGAAGGGGATACAAGAGGACTCCGCGGTGGTGAGGACGAGGCAGCATGTGAAGATGCTCGATGAGCTTTTTAAGAACGTCATCGTCCTTGTTGACAAGACTTACGTGAAAGCGCCGAGCGACGTTTCCGCGGCGGCTGCAGGCAAGGCGATTTTCGCTACGATGAAGAAGTCTGGATGGTACGATGTCAGATTGCTGGGGTTGACCGAGGCTGTCGGCGATGCGGACGATCTCCCCGCCGATCTGTTCGAGCGCACAGCCGCGAAGAAGCTGCGAGAAGGTGAAAGCTATTATGAAGAGCTCTCGGAAAAGGACGGCAAGCGCTACTTGCGAGTCGCGACCGGCGTGCCCGTTGTCTCCGAAAACTGCGTGATGTGCCATGCGAACTTCAAAGGCGACAAAGGGAATATCGGGGCGCTGTCCTACACTGTGCCGCTCATGAAGTAGTAGATCCCAATCAGGCTGGGCCGCGATTGCGAAAACTGCGGAATCGCTTGCATTCCGCTCTCGGCTTGTGATGCTCAGGGCCTTTGCGGCCAATCTGACCACAACAGACGACCGGCTGCGCAATCCTGACCAGCTCGGCCGGTTGCCTGTTGCTGCGTTCTGCCCTCGGGCATATCAGCCGCCGTGATCCGACCGTCGCTGGACTCGGAGCGCGCCGCTATCGCATTTCCATGTCTTAATGGAGGCTCCAAGAGTCGCGGCGTTTCGAAGCGGATCGATTGAACGAAGTCTCTCTGGCGTTTGATGCAAGCTATGGGTGCTTAATGGCGATCTTTGGATTACCCGATCAAAAGGCGCGCTGGCCAGCGTTCCCGTTCCGAACCGGGACGCATCCGTGAAAGTTCGCGGACCAGGACTGATAGCGACTCCTCCGCGTCATGGCGTGTCGCGTTCTGGCGTTGAGCGTGGCGCCTATGAAGGACCGGGCCAGGGGTCAAGGTCGACTATGGGCTCGCAGAAGCAAGGACAGATATTAATCATCTGGCCAGCGAGCATGGTGTAGCGCTCGTGATGATCGGCGAGGTCGTTGGATCGATTTAGCGAACATTGAGAGCGGCTCGGATATTGCGCGAGTTTGCTGGCGCGACAAGCATTGGCGAGGAAGCTGAAGCGTAGGATGCGCCTAAAATGTCATAACCGCGCTCGGCCTCGACATTGATTGGCAAGACGGCAGCGACGATGAGTAACGGCGCGATCGACCCAGCCGCCCTACGCCTATCGCCTGTGGATCTTCTCGCTGCGGTGGAGGCTGTCGGCGCCGTAGTCAGACTCGATCTCGATTGTAACCGCATCATAGTGACCGGCGTTGTGCATCTTACGCCAGAGATCCTGAAACGCCTCGAAAACGATCCCGCTATCGCCGAGGCGGTCTATCAGCGCCTCTTCGAACAGATCGAGCCCGAAAGCTGGATTGCGCCGATCGAAGGCGCCGAGGCTCGCGTCTTCGCTGACGATTGGTCTCGGCGCGCGTGGCGCAAGCCGCGGCGCCCCGGACAAGGATGGAGGGCGACGCCGAAAGCCTCCAAGGCCGGCGACAAAGGCGAGGCGTCACGCGGGGCTCCGCGCAAGAAGGTCCCAATCCCCGCGGACGATATATGGCCGGCCGATCGTCCCGCTCTCAGCGCGCTCGAGGCGACGAAGGCGCTCTTTGGCGTGGCGCTGCGCCTACGGGCTGAACTCGAAGCTTCACCTTCGTCTGCGACGGCGGGCGGGGAGCCCCTCGTAATGCTACTGACCGAAGGGCAGATGAACGACCACAAAGGTGCCCGATGATGCTCAAGGCGCCGCCGCGTGCTTCGGCCTTTGAGCGCGGACAGGGGGTGCGACAGTGACTGGTTTCGGGAAGCGCTTGTGGCGCGCGGAACCATACCCCGCATCCCGCCAACCAGAAGCCGAAAGACCCCTCTCGACTACGACAAGGGGCCCTACCGACAGCGGCATAAAATCGAGAACCTCTTCGTCAAACGCGAGGACTGGCGGCGCATCGCAGCCCGCCAGGATCTTATGCGCCCACCTTTTGGTAGCTTAATTGTTTGCCGAATTATCGGGTTTTATATCGCAAGTTGGATCGTCAGGGTTGAAGTTACCTTCTGTCCCTGGGTTCGAGGCCGGCGGGATCGGCATATATAGGGGCGGCATTGCATTCACGAAGTGATCCAGACTGCTGTGGATGCTTAGTGGGTCTTTCTTGGAATAGGCGAATACACCGCGCCCCAGAGTTTTAATCGGCTGGGTCGGCCCAGAGCAACACCAATATTTACTAGGGAACTTCCCATAGTCTGAAGCCGGGTCGTTGCTCGTAAGGTTGCCCTTGCAGTCGATATAAGCCCCCGTATTGTCCCAGCCTGGGGATTTATCTGCCGAAAACTCAGGCAGGAACGGCGGTATATCTATTGTCGGGCTCTCCTTTCTCAACGTGAATGTATAGTATTGGGGAGATTTCTTAAGGGGATTTGTCGTCTTGGGGTAATTCACCTTATCCCCGTTGTCTCGAAGCCAAACTTGGCAAGAAGGGTTGTTGGAATTGAGGATAAACGAAGTGTAGAGCTGGTTGATCGGCCTCCAATGTGGATCATCGGCGGCAGGCATACCATTCTGCCTGAGGCTTCTCGGGCACAGCAAGTAGTCCGTGAACCTGGGCCTGTCCATACCATCAGCGTTCGCGAACTTCCCAACGGTAATCGTGATCGGCGGAGTAGCAGGGTTCTGATTTTCCAGATGCTTGGTGCTTCCTACGTCAATTACCACGCCCTCTCCCCATGCCTGAACATTTCCGACAGCGTCATCAACTGAATAGGCATATACCCCAGGGATTTTCAAGAATTTCCGCATGCCATTTTTAGCGGTTGGATCACCGTGGACAAGCACAACCCAAGGATTAAACGAGTAGTTGCTCGCGGGCTTATCTCTATTATAGGGCGAGTCATTCCGCTGGCCGTAGTTCAATTCGTCGAATTCTTTTTTCGCAGCCAGATAGGGTCCATACAGCTTACATTTTCTATTGGGCTGGTCCTGAGTGGGACAGTCCACTTCGTTTTGATAATATGCTGAGGAGTCTGCGAGTAGATTGTCGGTTGGCTTGCACCCCTTCGTGGGGTCGGCCTCGACCGCTTCTGTGAAAGGCGTCCAGCCATACACATGGGACATGACGAAGTCTGTCGTTGCGTCGAAATTGTAATCCTCGCCACCATTGGCGTGCTTCATTTTGACGGCGGTGCCCTGGCATGTGCCATTTGCAAAAAGACTGAGATACTTTTTGTAATTTTCTTGCATCATCGGAATGATGTCGTTGATGGCTTGGCAAAACTTCGTGCCCGTGTTCGTGGCGGACAAGCAATAGCCATTGCCCGGGCTCGTATGATACTGCCATGCTTCTCTCAGGCGCCCGATGGGGGCCCATATATCCGTGTTCCATTTCGTAACAGACTCCAAGTCCGTGCGTGGATTTGGCGCAGTCAACGACGGCATCACCTCTAAAGGTGAAGCAAACTTCTCAACGGTAACGCGCTCGATGGCGCCGCTTTTTGTCGATGGTTTGTACTCCCGCACAAAGCGTGGCCAGCCTGGATATTGGCCGTTCGATCTAAAGTTGTTCAAAGCTGTCAAAAAGGTTCCGTACGACTGCGGTGTGCCGACATAGCCGACCTGGTCATTATTCACGGGCCCCATAGCGGCGGGTCCATAAGCCACATTCACATAGCTAATGTCGAAATCGACATTCTTTAGATCCAGCACTGCTGGAGGTGAATCTTTTCCCTTAGGTTGATCGACGGCCTGCCGCGCGCCAAGAGTATACTCAAGCAGTTGGCTGGGATCTGCCTTCGGTAGATCAGCGGTGTCTTCTTGGATGACCAGGCTTTCGCAAGGATTTGTTCCCTTGCAAACGGGCTTCACGGTGTTAGCGGCCGTAATGGATGTTTCAAACTGGTTTGGTCGCGGCCAAGCGTCCCTATTTCCTGCGAAATCCGGGTTTTGGCTAAAGGGTTTGTAATCGTTCCCCAAGGAGCGAAGGGGGAAGGAGAGGGAATTAAGCAGCCGCAGGGCTGCAATGGGATTGCTTACGGGATAATAATTGCGGTCGTCCCATAATGCACGCGGTGCGTTTACGTTGCTCGAGTAGAAGAGTTGAATTGTACCGCCTTGCCACCAGTCAATGAATTGACCCGGATCCTTTGGATTTATCCCGTCGAATGACGCAGAGCCTGAGTCTTTGATTTTGGTGTATAGAGGTAGCGTGATGCAGACTTTCTGTCCAGGCGCAATGCCTTTCGTCGGATTGACATAGAGGCGATAGGCTTTGTCCCGAGGAAAATTATAGGCGCCGGAGGGATCCTCCATTTGATTCTGAGTGACGCTAAAATAAAATTGCATCCATGTGTCAATCGGACCCTTGCCCATCGTTATAACAGGAAAGACCCACTGGCCTGGAGGCGACGTATTTGTATCATTGTAGAATTTGAGCTTCATCGCCGGCATTTTGGGGTCGCTTAGTGGGCTACAAAATGGATCGATCTCTTGCGCAACAATCGGCGTCGTGAAAGCGAGACTTGCGCCGCCTAGAACCATTTTCACGATAGCCGCCTTTCGAAAATCGCCCAACATAAGCGCCCCCGTAACGAAGTTGGAATATAACTATTCTCTTGCAAAAATTAAGCTTAAGTCAAGAGGCCTAACGCCATAAGATAGTGCCATGAAACATGACCAATTTGATCCCTCCCCGGCATTCAGATTGATGTGATGCTTTCCGGCGGGGAGCGGGGTGTTGCCAAGCAAAAATAGCGAGCCCGCTCTAAGCCTCCCGGTGATGCGGCTACACCGGTTGGCTCAGTTCTCGATATGGTTGTTCGTCTCTACTTGATTGCAAGCAGAACCACGTTCCAGACACTAGGATCGACGCCTTTCAGATCAGCAGCGCCCTTTCCCTTGTGTCGGCAATTTGCTCGTAAAGGCTTCTCCGTTTTTTGAACTAGTTAAAGCGTAGTGAAAGCGTAAAGGATTCTAATTTCCGGCTTAGGGCCCAGGTATTCACGGTAATGCCTTCCTTGGCTTTCCGTTGCGGTTGACGCCGAATTCCTGCGTCTGCAGACTATCCTTCCACGAACTTAAATACAATTACTTCTTCCACCTCAAACTTGGGTGACACGCACTGTGCTTGGCCATTGATTTTGCTGGGCTGGTCAGGGTGGACAGGGCTATTTTGCAAAAATCGCTACTGCGGGCGGGAATGCGCATACGCACGAAGGCGTGGTCTAGAGAGTTGCTATATATCGGCTTCCTCGCGTGCGTACATATTCCGGGCGTCTCCACCGTCAGGGTACGTTCTCGCCACCCTGACCGCCCTGACGAGGTCTTGCGGGCGGTTAAGTCCGCTCGCGTCTGCTGCGCCTATCTGGCCAGCGCGATGCGCTGCTGATTGGTGCACTTGCCTCCAAGCCTCTTGCCGCGCGCCCTCACCGCCAGGGCATCCTTAGCGCGCTTGCTGATCAGACCGGCCGCCAGTTCGGCTACCGCCGCGATCTGTGTCAGCATAAAGCGCCCGAAATAGCGACGCGTTGTGGCCGTGGCAGCTCGACAGACTTATTTTGAATTTAGCTGCGGATTCACGCTGAATTTGGGAAAATTTGGAAAGGCGCACGGGGATGCGTGGCTATGGAAGCGGGCGATGGGGAGGGCGTCCCACCGTAGAGAATAGCCTCACGCTGATACTGTCACGCCTGCTTAGGACAGGGTGGTTGAAGGCCCGCGCATTCACCACGCACGTTACGATGGTCAACCGCTGGGCCTGGCGGTCAAACCGCCTGGGTGCGTTTTGAAAGTTGCTTGGGCGAGGAAACTGGATACATGCGTCTTCGTTGGACATCTACGGACCAGTGGAGCGGGGAGAAGCGCGAATCCGAAAACATCATCTCGCTGACATCCAGACCGCAGTCCTCCGGCGGGCGCCGATGGTGGTTCATCTGCCCTCGTACGGGGCGACTGGCCTCTCGGCTGCATCTACCGGATGGGGCGTGTACCTTCGCCTGTCGCAGGGCCTACCAGCTCGGTTATCAGTCGCAGCGCCAAACGCGCCGTGATCGCGCTTTATCCCGCGTGTTCGCCCTGCGCCAGAGGAGAAGCTCCAGGCTCTTGCTTGCGACCCTATCGAGGCGATGGCGCGATTAGCTAAGGATGAAAGCGAGCCAAGCTCTCTACGTTTCGCCGCACTCAAGGAACTAGCTCAATATGTGGCGCCTAAGCGGAGAGCGGTTGAGGTCTCGTCCAACCAGCATCGAGGGCGGCTGAATGAATGATCAGGCTTTGCGCCGGCGTCGGGGCGCCGCCCATCTGATTGCTGAGATCGGCGATCGTCGTGCGAAACAACGCTGATCAATCGACGCCTGTAGGAGCCGCCGATCCTTTGAGAACGGGCCGACGGACCGGTTGGATAGCGTCTTCTTAGCCCTCATGCCGAAGCAACCGCCCTTCAAGGTTAGGTGGTATTTTTTTACCTCATCTGGCCGATAATCAAGGGATAAGGCGGCCGTAACGGGCTCTGGTTTGCTGCGCCGGCGATGGCAGGCTCGATCCCGAAGTTTTCTACGGCTTGCTTGCCGCCGCTTATTGCGAAACGTAAGATTTTTGCAATTAAGCAAATCCCCTTTTCTTTTAGGCGTATATAACAAAAACACCCTATAATCGTCACACGACATGCGCGGGTGCAAGGCGGCATTCCAAAGCGCCGGTTTCAAACTGAATAGTCGCGTGTTGAATGCCGAACTTATGTTCAAGCTCATGCGCTATTTCGTTTAGAAGTTGATCGTCTGATCCGGCCTTTGGACGCACGAGATGCGCCGTTAGAGCCGTTTCGGTCGTGCTCATTCCCCAAATATGCAGGTCGTGAACTTCCGAGACGTCGGGCAAGCTCGCCAAATATTTTTCCACGGCGGAACGATCCACTCTCGCTGGCACCGCGTCGAGCGCGAGATTGAGCGCATCCCGCATAAGGCCCCATCCGCTCCAAAGGATGACAAGCCCGACCGCGATGCCGGCGGCGGGATCAAGCCAAAACTGTCTTGTGTGACTGATGAGAAGAGCCGCGGCCACGACGCCGAGCGACACGGCGGCGTCCGCCGTCATGTGCAGAAACGCGCCTTTGATGTTTAGGTCATGTTCGCGTCCGCGCAGAAAAAGCAACGCCGTCGCTGTGTTGATGGCGATTGCGACGCAGGCTACCCACAGCACCGTTCCGCTGGCTACGGGCTGGGGGTTGGAAAGCCGTTGCGCGGCTTCAAGCAGTAACCCTCCCGTGGCAAGGAGGAGCAGTGCTGCGTTACCGAGCGCCGCCAATATGGAAGCGCGTCTATAGCCATAGGTGCGCGATGCGCTTGGCTGACGTGTCGCAAGCCACGACCCTCCCCACGCCAAAAGCAAGCCGAACACGTCGGAGAAATTGTGGACGCCGTCCGAAATGAGGGCGAGAGAGTTCGACAGGTACCCGAAGATCAGTTCGGCGAGCACCAATGCTAAGTTGAGCGAAGCGCCAATGGCGAAAGCCACACCGAAGCTCTGGGGCGTATGGCCGTGTTCATGAGAATGGTCGTGTTGCATGATCAAATTTTAGCGCAGTCCGGCGGGTTTGGGTGCCGCGCCAAATTTGATTCAAAACTCAACCCTTTCGCAATGCAAGGCAGGTCGCTTGTTTTTCAGTGGCTTATGAATTGCGAAAGATAATTGCGACTTTCTTCTGCTATGATTTTGTTTGGAGGCCCAAGATGAAAACTATCGGCTACGCCCGCGTTTCAACCACTGACCAGACCCTCGACGCCCAACGGGTGATGCTGAAAGAGGCTGGCGCCTCCCAAATCTTTGAAGAGACAGCTTCCGGCGCGCAGACCGAACGGCGGCAGTTGGCGCGCGCCTTGGCGGCGCTGAAACCTGGCGACACGTTGCTCGTCACAAGGCTCGATCGCCTGGCGCGCAGTACGCGCGACCTGCTCAATACGCTCGACGCCATCGGTCAGGCCGGAGCAAGCTTCCGTTCCCTCCATGACGCCTGGGCCGACACGACAACGGCGCATGGACGCCCGATCCTGACCGTGCTCGGCGGCCTGGCCGAATTTGAGCGTGACTTGATCCGCCAGCTACGAGCGAGGGCCGCGTTAGAGCTCCAAGTGCGCGGCGTTCATATGGGCCGACCGTCGAAGCTCACGCCGCACCAACAGCGCGAAGCATTGAAGGCATTAAGTTCAGGCGAAGTCCAAGCTGATATTGCCCGGCGCTTTAATGTGCACCCGGCCGCAATTTGCGGGCTGGCGGTGCGAAATGAGCGCGATGCGTAGCGGCTGAAAGCATTTCAGTCTCAGGCGTGTGTTTGTTTTTTTGCTCGTCCCACACCGCTCGGCTTTTGTTCCGAGGCCATCAAGGCAAAGAACCTGGCCAAAAACTGCCCAGCTTCCGGCGCGACCCCGCCGCCAAAGGTGGCGAAACGTAACCTTCACGCTCGAGGGTTTTTGGGGTTTTGGGGGCTCTTCCCAGAGGTCGGCCATCGGCAAAACCTCAATCCCCCCAATCCATTTTTTACCTTCTCGCGCTGAGATTGGCTGGCCAAAACCCCCACCCCCCCCAAAAAAAAACCCCGGCACTGTCGCTGTAGCTTCTTTCCGACTACGTTCACGCCGTCTCCGAAACGGCGTTTGTTTACAGCTACTTACACTCAGCCCAGCAGACTGAGTAAAAACTTTCGTTCTGGTAGATACGCCGCTTCAGGACGAGCAACCCGCCTTCGATGGATTTCCGTCTTTGTCTTGTGTGTCTGGGAAGACATCTCGCAGCGCTTCTAGCGTCTTCGCGCGCGCGGGTCTGTCTTCGTCATCGTCTTCAGCTTCGGCAAACAAGTCCTTGAACGAGACGATATGCCCCTCCGTCATGGCCGCATGCTCTACAGCCGAGCCAATGAGCCGTTGCCACGCCTTGAACCGCGGTTGAATGTCACAGCCGCGTTCGAGCGGCGGATTGCCGAGCAGGATCGTATAGAGCGCATTCAGGATCTCGCCGCGATGGTCGAGCGTCCATTGAACCGGGTTGGGGTGCGTAAAAGGCCGGTTCTCGGGATCGGGGCGATCGAGCGTCAATTGCAACCGCAGGCTACGGGACGCATAGTCGCCTGCCGGTCGCACATTGTTTCCAGTAAAGGCTTGGATCGTATAGGCGGGCGCGTGGACGGTCTGGGTCGCGCCAAGCAGGCGATCGCTGTAGATAAAGCATGGGCGAGCGCCAGACGAAACGACTAACGATCGAAAGCGTCCGAAAGAACCCGCCGGCCAAGCCAACGGAGTATCCCGACGGCGACGGACTCTTCCTCACCGTGCGGCCGTCCGGAAGCAGCACACGCCGGAAGCAATCGCCACGCTCGCCAAAATCATGGACGACGACAACGCCCCGCACTCGGCGCGCGTGCAGGCGGCAGAGGCATTGTTGAATAGGGCTTGGGGCAAGGCCCCTGTCGCCGTGGACATGACGATCAGGGACGATGATCCCGGACAATTGCATCTCGCCGCCATGCACGAGATCAGTCGTCTTGCCGGTATCGAGATTGTTGATGTGACGCCCGCCAGCACGAGCAACTAGGGACTGGCAAAGGGCGCTCGTTTCACAAAATCCCCGGAAGGCGCTGGCGCACGCCATCTGTAATTCAGAGGAGGTCTTCGGCACGATGGCTATATCTGCGGCGCAAATCCCCCGCCAAGAACTAAACCATCGTTGATAGCTGCAATAAGCGGCGTGGTTAAAGTCACGTGGTAGCCCACTCGGATGAGAACGCCGTTTCGTATTGCCGTGTCGAAGTTAAGGATTAGAACTTGCGGCGCGCCTCCAACACCCGGAAATGACTGAGGCAATAGTTGGAGACCCCAGGCGTCGACAGCAAAGGTGGTTTGGTCTTCTTCGAGAGACACGCTCACGGGGGTCGCCAATATGGCGGATGAAGTGATCGTGGATGGAGCAGTATCAGTTCCGTATGATCGTAACGTAAGACCCTCTCGATCCGCGCTCAGAGGCAGATAGGTGAAGAAGGTTCCCCTGCCGGTGCTGTCGCCGCCATGGTGTTCTACGACGACGCTGCCTGTGTAAACTTCAATTAACTTCTGGTCTTCGCCGGTGTTGATGCGCCACTCCACATGCGACGGAAGGATGACGTTACCCAGTGTCACACTAAAATTGAAATCAGACATTTTCCGCTCCCCCCTAATAAATCATCCAATGGCGGGCCGCATAAATTGACCTTCGTCAACGCGTAACTCCCGCTTAAAGTTCCCTGTGGCTAAAGGCAGCGCGCTGGGTTGCGCGGCTAACGAGCCGGTCACCCTGCTCCGGAGGGCGCGGCAAGGATCACTATGTGCTGGCGGAGGCCGCGCGCCAGCATGGCCCGGCTTGGTTTTGCTTGTGTTTTAGAAATGGAGAGACAACGCCGTAGCGTCTGGAGACGCTAGAAAATCAGATTGTGGATCTGGGGGTCCCCCCGTTCGAGCCGGGGTGGCGGTACCATGTTCTCCAGCAATTTCGCGGCGCGGACGCGCTTCAGTGCAGTCTGGAGACGCAAAAGCCGCTCTGCGCGCGCCCGGCGCGGCGGGGGCTTTCGAGCCCGCCGCGTAACAATCAGGCGTGGAGAGGCGGCCGACGCAGCTTCCGCTTTCGGCCTCACGGGGACTTGGCGGCGCCGGTCTACCCGCCCAACTGGCGCAGAAAACCGGACACTCTTGCAAGACCTGCCTTGAGCACGTCAGGGTTGTTCGCATAACCGATCCGAACATAGCCCTCGCATTGCAGCGCGCTGCCGGGCGTGAACATCACGCCCGTCCGTTCGATAAGGGCGACGCAAAAATCGCGGGAGGTCATGCCGACGTCGATCCGCACCCATGCCGTCGTGCCAGACTTCGGTTTGACGTAAGACAGGCGCGGCTCATCGCTGATCCAGCTGTCGAGGGTCGAAAGGTTCGCGCGCAAAATGGCGTGGTTTCGTTTGAGGATCGCATCCCGGCTTTCGAGCGCGATCGAGGCGAGCAGGTCATTCAGCATTCCCACGCTGATCGTATTGTAGTCGCGATGAATCTGCACGCGCCGGATCGTCTCTGTTGGCGCGACGATCCATCCTACGCGCAAGCCCGCGAGCGACCACGTCTTGGACATGCTGCCGGTGCTGACGCCTTTCTCGTAAAGATCCGCAATCGACGTCGTGAAGCCGGAGCCGTGCTGATCCGTGCCGCGATAGACCTCGTCACTCAGCACATAAGCGCCGCAGGATCGCGCGATTCGCGCGATTTCGGCGAGGAACGCGGGCTCCATCAACGAGCCTGTCGGATTATTCGGATTGTTGATAGCGATCACGCGCGTCGCTGGCGTGACCATCCGTTCCAGTTCGCCAAGGTCGGGCAGGAAAGCATTTTCCTCGCGCAGCTGCAGAATCTCCACCTTGGCGCCGTAGCTCGCCGGAATGGAATAATGCTGCTGATAGGTCGGGAACACGGAAATCATGTGATCGCCCGGCTCTATCAGCGTCTCATAGAGGAGCGCATTCGCGCTGATCGCGCCATGTGTGATCAGCACATTGGTCGGTCGCTGGTTCTCGTACAACGACGCGACATTGGCGCGAAGCCGCTCTGTCCCGTCGATGTCGCCATAAGTCAGCTTCATCGGCAGAAGTTCGCGCAACAGCGACCCTTCCCTGCCCGCGAGTCTCAGGAGCTCGCCGACGGTCAGCGACTCGACGCACGTTTCCGCAAGGTTGAGGTCACACATATTCTCATAAGCGTACATCCACTGTTCGACCCCAAATTCCTCGATGTGCATGAGTCCTCTTCCTTGTGGATTCGTCGCCCGGCGCATGTTGCGCCGCAGCTCAATATAATAATTCGTATCGACCGCCGATATCGAGTTCGCGGCGGCGATGAAAGCGCGACGGGTTCCGCGAAAGCGCCTTACCCTCACAGGCCACGAGCCGCGCCGCTGTCTCGTTCGTTCCTTCACGGGCAGCCGAAGAAACCTCTCGTCAACGGTATGATTTTACTTGCTTTCGGCGACCGCCGGCGCTTTGAGGAGGCAATGAAACCAAACGGAGGCGGCATGCCGTCGATCGCCGAGCTTGAAGAAAAATTCGCCAGCTCCCTTGGGAAGCGTCTCGAGGATTTAACCGATGAGGAGCATGAGGCTTTCGGCGTCATGATCGCTCAGGGCTTGAGGGAAGCCGCCACGAGAGAGACGGAGAAGAAAGAATAAGGATCGAACTGGCTGCGAGCAGCGCGAACGCCCAGGGGCGTGGCGGCCTCCTTGCTGGCTTCACAACGGCCGCCGGATCGCTGGCGGTTTCTCAACTGGAGCGAAAGTCCCGCGCCGGCTTCGGACCTGCGTCCTGCTCTTGAAAACGCAGCCTTGCGGCCTAAATCTCGCCCTCCAAGGTGGAGCCTGCGGGTCATGGATGAAGGCTATTCGTGGCTAAGATTGCTGATCGACAGCTCTTTCGCCAGTCGACTCCTGGTCGATAGAGCGGCCAATATCATCTTCGCCAATCGCGCCGCAGAGACCCTTTTCGGCTACGGGCCCGACGAACTGACGGGTAAGCCGATAGACGTGCTTTTTGCGTCCCCGCAGGACCGGGACCTGGCGGTCCCCCGCAGATATTTTCCTGGTCGCAGGATAAGAGGGGATCACGAGGAAATAAGAGGCTGCACGAAGCAAGGGCGGGAACTCATCCTGCGGATCGGCACCAGTCCGATCGAGACCGTCGCGGCGTCTTACCTTTCCGTCACGATTTTCGATATCACTCAATACAAGCAAACGGAGCGAGAGCTTCTCTTCAAGGGCAGGCAACTGGAGGAAGCGAAAAGGCGCGTTTCCAAGTTCGCCTTGCTTGCAGCCAACGATCTGCGAGAACGCTTGCAGAGGATCGGCGCGTCCGTGTCCGAGGCGAAAAGCGCGCTGGCGGCGGGGGACATGGTTGCAGCCGCGGCGGCGAACGACAGAGTTCTCGATTCGACGTCGAACGCCCAGCGTCTCGTGGACGCCTTGCTGGAATATAGCCTGCAGGCGTCAGCCATCCTCAATCTCGAATTTATTCACCTCAGAAGCGAGGTCGACTCCGTTCTGAACACGCTTTCGGAGACGACGGGCGACGCCGGGCTGAAAATCGAGAATACGGTTCCGGCGGATCTCCGGATAAAGGCGGACAAGCCCATGTTCATGCGTCTTCTCCGCGACCTTGTCGAGACGTCGATGTCATTGCGACGAAACGCGTCGGGGATAATTATCTCCGCGACGCGCAACAAGGAGAAAAATGGCATATTGCTCGGCATAGGCGGCAAGGAGGCGGGCAGGGGAGAAGACAATAACGGCTTCCGGGAGGCGGGCGCCCGCATGCGGCTCGAAGAGGGGCTCGCCGCGGTGAAATCGATCTGCGAACAGCATGGCTGGACTGTCGAGGCCGGCGCCCCGCCCGAGCAAGGCGGGTTCCAGGTGAGCATCCCGGTGAATGGCCCGCCGCTGGCGGCGCCTTGAGGCAAAAACTCCGAGGCGAAAACTCCCCCTTGCCGGATATGCGCGCCTGCGGCCGGCGTGCGCCAAAGTGGCGCGGCCGCGGAGGTCAGAAATTCAACCTGGGACGGCGGGACATCATTTTCCTGTATATTGCGCGTTGATAGTCGCCGACCGAGGGATCGCTTTCCTCGATCATGTCGTCTGTGGCTTCGAGAGGCGCGATTCCATATCCGCAGTCCAAAAGAGACGTCAGGAATATGCGTATGAGACTTTGCGCGTCAATCTCGTCGGCGTGCTCCGCAAAATAAATTTCCGCTTCCTTGAGGGCTTGTCTGTACAAGTTTTCGAGAGGTTCCGTCATCTGCTTCCCGGCGATTTGAGGACCCGAATATCCTACCGTCGTTTTTGACCCGGACCCTCGGCGACCGCCGGACAAAATGACGCACCCCGCGCAGAGTTCGTCGAGAAACCTACTGCGCGGCGCAGGTGGGGAAAATCATCGATACGCGAATTCGATTTGTCTCCGCCTCGAATGCGTCCAGCGCCTCTTCTTCGAACAGGGATCTGAGCTTCCCATGCCCCAGCCGCATATCGTCGGCGGCGCGTTCACGCTCGTTTTCAAAGTTTTCCATCTCTCCGGGGCACAAGGCCTCGAAGTCCTCCGGGCTGGTTGTCAGCGCGAGAAGAGAGAGACGCCGGGCTGCGATCAGGGCAAGCTCTCTTGCTGCGCGACTATGTTCACGGCTGTAGCGCATGGCGGTGCTCCTTCCCCCATGCATAGCTGGGGCGACAGCCGGGTCCGGAAAGCGGCGGGCGACTCCCAGGCGGGACCCAAAGTGAGCCCTCGGGCGGCTGAGAGATACGCCGTGAACGTGGCGATGAATGCCGCGCGGTCGCGGCTGCGCCGACGCTCAGCCAAATTTGTTTTTCTATTTCAGCGTATTGCGCTAGCCTGACGGCCGGCGGGGGGATGTCGGTTGGTGAAAGAAATGACCGCGGACGAATATTTCAAGCTGCTCCACGCGGGCGTCGCTCCGCGTCTGGTTCAAATGGCGCGCGACTTCGCCGCGCTGGCCGACTCGGACCCGGACGCCGCAGGGCGAAAATTGGACGACGCCGATGTCATCTTCGCCGTCTGGCGGGCCGATGGCGGGGATTACGGGTTTATCCCGGTCTTTGGGGGCGATCGCCTGAAAGGCGCCGGGGTCGGACTTCGGTTGGCCGCCCTTTTTGCGCCGAGCGAGATGGAAGCCCTCATGCTCGCTTACCCCCGTCAATTGGTCACGCAATAAGACCTTTCGCGGAGACTCCGCGCGGGCGCAGGCCGGGAGCCATGTCGCGCGGCCGCGAAGGAGGGGAGGGAATCGGATGCGCCGCCCACGCTTCGCCATTCTTCGATCCTATGACCTCGGTGCGGGACAAAAGCCCCGTCCGGGGACCTGCGATGCAACCGATATGCCTGTCATATTCAAAGGACGATGGCGCCGAGGCGAAGGCTCTCGGCCTATGGCTCCTTGAAAACGGCTGGACCGAGGCCTTAATCGACGACGGCGCATCCGGTGAAGCAGTCCGCCGCTGCGAAGCGGTGATATTCCTCGTGTCGCGCGGCTGGCTGGCGGATGAGGAGCGACGCGCCGGATACTGGCGCGCGCGCAATCTTGGCAAGGCTGTGTTCTGCGTCATTGTCGACGCCCTTCCCATCGAAGACCTTCCCTCAGGAATGAGCGTTTCGGGGCGCGTCTTCGCATTGGCCCCGGACGACGAAGCCTCCATGGTCCGCAGTTTCGAAGCGGACCGCGCCGTCACCTTTTCAATCAGGGGGCTCGACGCGTTGAGGGCTGCGCTGGTCCAAACGCGGGTAAATGCGCGATTTTTCGCCTGGCCGCCGCAAAATGAGCCCGACCGCGCTCCGTATCGAGGCCTCGAGGCTTTGGACGCGGTCGACGCCGGCGTCTTCTTCGGGCGCGATGCGGAACTCGTCGAAGCGCTCGACGCGCTCCGCAGCCTGGCTGCGGGCGGGCCGGGGCGATTGTTCATCGTCGCAGGCGAAGCCGGAGCCGGAAAATCGTCTTTTCTGCGCGCCGGGCTCGCGCCTCGGCTTGGCTGCGATGACGCGTCCTTCCTGTTTCTTCCTGTCATTCGATCGACGGAAGGAGGCTTGTTCGGCCCGGGTGGTTTGGCGGAGGCGATCTCGGACGCGGCCCGGAGGCGCGGGCGCCCGCTTCCGGATACGGACATTCGCGAGGCCATCGCCGCGGGCGGAGAGTCGTTTCGGCGCTTGCTCGAGGATCTGACGAGCCGAACGGCGGCCGAACGCGACATCGGCGCATCGCCGCCGACGCTCGTCATTGCAATCGATCAGGCGGAGAGTCTGCTATGCGGCAATGACGAGAGCCGGCGTCTGGCGGCGCTGATCGCTGGCCTGGCGAGCGAAGATCGTCCCGCGGTCATCATCGTCCTGGCCATGCGCCTGAGCGACTATGGGGCGCTTCAGCGCGAAAAGCTTTTTGCTGGATTTCGACCCTGTCTGTTTGCATTGCCGAGCATGTCGCGCGACGCCTATCGATCGGTGATCGAGGGCCCTGCGGGCCGCCTTCCGCCTGCCGGTCGAATGGAGATCGAGCCCGCCCTGGTGGAGGCGCTCCTCGACGATCTCGACGAGAGCGGCGATGATCCGCTGGCCAGGCTGGCGTTTGCCTTGCAATCGCTCTATCGCCTCTGCGCCTACGACAGGATCATCAGAAAAGCCGATTACGAAAAATGCGGGCGGCTCGCGGGGACGATCGACGCCGCTGCAGGACGCGTCCTTGCGATCGCTGGCGCCGATCCGGGCGCGCCGAGAGATCGCGACGCCCGCTTGGCCTTGTTGCGGCGCGGGCTCATTCCCTGGTTGGCCTGCAACGTTCCCGGCTCAGGGACCGCGCGCCGGCGTCGCGCGCGCATGAGAGAAATCCCGCTCGATTCGCTCCCGTTGATCGAGCTTCTCGCCGAGGAGCGGCTGGTGACGCGCGGCGTCGACCGGCCTGGCGACGAACCGACCTTCGAACTCGCGCATGACATATTGCTCGATCGCTGGAAACAGCTCCGAGACTGGCTCGCCGAAGAGCCCGCGCTCGACGAGACGATGGAGAAGCTGAAGCGCGCGGCGTCGGAATGGGACGCACATGGGCGGTCCGCAGAATGGGCCAAACACGCAGGGGCTCTGCTTCAGAAAGCGGAATCGATCTACGCCAAGCCGGAGTTTCTCGCGCGCCTCGACGCCGTCGACCGCGCCTATCTCATCGCCTGCCGAGAGAGGCAAAAATCAACGCCCCGGACAGACGTGTCACACCCCCCCGAGGAGTTGCAAATCCCCGAGGAGGAGCGGGTCGCCCGGAAGAGCGACTACTCGCTCCGCAACTCGCGAAGAACGCGCCGGCTGGAGGCGCTGGCCTGGACCGGCCTCGCAACCACGCTCGCGGCGGCCGGTCTCGCGGGTTGGCTGTGGCGATCCCCGCCCGAAACAGGACGGGACGCGACAGCGAAGCTGATGCAGTCCGAAGCGACGCTCGCGGCGGCGATCAACTCCATCAATCGCAGCCTGGATGGGCTTGCGAAAAAACTCGCGGGCGAGACTGAAAGCCAGGCGTCGCTGCTCGTCGACGCCTTCGACGATCTTTTGAAATTGCAGCAGCAGCTCGCCGACTACAACGCGCAGAGCGAGGATCTGCGTCGCAGCCAATCGGTGGCGCTCAACCATATTTCCGAGGTGTTCCTGGCGAAGGGCGACACTGAAGCCGCGCGCGCCGCCGCGCGCCGTTCGGTCGCCGTCATGGGAGCGTTGTCCTCATCCCGCCCGCAAGACGCGGGATGGCGGCGCGACCTCTCCGTAAGCTATGAAAAACTTGGCGACGCGCAGGCGGCGGCTGGAGATCTGGCGGGCGCGCGCAAGTCCTATGGCGATGATCTGGAGATCGCCAGATCGCTCTCGACGGCGGCGCCTCGCGACGCGCAGCGGCGATGGGATATGTCCGTCAGTTATGAAAAGCTCGGCGATGTCCAGTTGGCGCAAGGGGATCTAAAAGGCGCGCTCGAGTCGTATGGCGACGCTCGGGCCGTCCGGGAGGCGCTGACGACCGAAAACCCCGGCGTCCAGAACTGGCGGCGCGGTCTGGCGGTCAGTTATGAAAAGATCGGGATCGCGCTCGCGAAGCGGCAGGAAACCAAACAAGCCATCGCCGCGTTCGAAGGCGCCCTTGAAATCTACCAGACGCTGACGCGCGCCAACCCAGCCGATCCGCAAACGACAGTTTACGCGGTTGTTCCGCACTGGTGGCTGTCTGATCTCGACAAGCCGAAAGCGCGGGAGCATCTCGACGCCGCGCTGGCGATACTTCAGCCATTGGCGGAGTCTGGCCGATTGAGCGACGACAAGCGCAAGTGGATGGCTCAGATCAAGGCGGCGCGAGGCGCTCTCGACGAGGCATCGTCGGCGAAACGTTGAAAGGCGACGGTCATCCGCTCGTACAAGGAGGTTGAAAGTTGAAAGGCCGCGGATCGATGAGGCGCGCCCTCGGGCTCGGCGCCGGAGGTCTGAGCCTGTTCTGGATGCTCGCTGGCGCGGCGGGCGCCAGAGCTCAGGACATGTACGACCCGCCCCCGCCCTATGACGATCCGGTTCCTATGGAGTCTGTTCCGCGCATCCCTCATCCGGGCTACGGGCCCGATGAATACGACTACCCGCCGGAGCCGGTCCCGGAAGAGATGTTTCATCGCAGACCTCCCGGCATGGCGGTCGCCCCGGAAATCTACGATATCGATCGGCCTCGCCCCATTCCTCGCGGGCTAAGCGAGCCTGGCTTCAGACCCAGGGACGCGGGAGTCGTGCGGGAGGCCGTCGCGCCTCGTCACGCGCCCAAAACTGCGGCGCCGCGGGCCTCGAGGGTCCCGCCGCCTCAAAAGGCCTTGGCGGTTGCGCGGCCCCCGGCGCAGGGCGTCGCGGCGAGGCAGGCGGCTCATCAGCCGGCTTCCCCGCAGGATAGAGGCCGGGCCGCGGCGCCATCAGCCGTTCGGGCGCCGGCGCCTCCGGCTCCGCAGATGACTGACGCCGAAGCCGTTCAGGCCCATAAGGGGCGAGACGCGACCTCGCTTCCCATGAATGCGGGCGAGGGAAAGTCGAATATCGACCGGTAAACGAACGTCAAAGGAAAATCCTTTTGCCGATCGCTTGCGTCTCGCCCGTGGATCGGCTCCAATTCGCAAACAGGAGGTATCGTAATGAGCAAATTCTCACAGGTTGCGCTGGCTGCGGCTCTCGCCGCGGCGGTCGCTTCGCCCGCGCTGACGACCGACGCGGCCGCCGGCCCGATGTCCATCGCGGCGCCCGCCACTGTCGGATTGCAGGGTTCAGTGGGGCAGGCGTGGTATCGGGGCGGCTATCGCGGCGGTTATTATCGTCGCGGCTATGGCGGTTACTATGGCGGCTACTACCGCAGAGGCTATAGCTATAATCCCGGCGCCGCGATCGCCGCAGGCGCGGCGCTCGGGCTCGCCGGCGCCGCCGCCGCGGCCGCAGCGTCCCAGAATAATTATTATTATGGTTATCCTGGCTACTACGCTTATCCGGGCTACGGCTATTACGGTTGGTAAGGCTCCTATCCGGCCATGTCACGCGGCGCGAGACATCGCGCCGCTTTTTCATGGAAAGGTCGTCGCGCGTCTCCCCGACGCGCTTCGGAAAAACTTCTCATGAGCGATGATGCATCCGATTCCTCGTCCCGCCTGGACAGGCTGGAGACGCTCATGGCGCATCAGGAGAGGACGATTTCCGAACTGAACGACGTCATTGCAGCTCAATGGCGCAAGATCGACGCGCTCGAACGCCAGCTCCTTCGGCTGCGCGAGGACATGCAGAATATCGATCGCGCGCGCGACGCGCCCGAGCCGCCTCCGCCGCATTATTGAGAGGCGAGAGGCGGCCCGGACGGATCTTCGATCCGCTGGCGTCCCCCGCCATATAGCGCCCAAAGACGCTTACGGCGGGAGAGGGAATGCGCGTGGTCCGCAGCGTGGATGAAGGCCCCGGCCCTCTCCCGCATCAGCGGGAGAGGGCCGGGAGGGTCGATCCCGCTTCACTCCGGCAGCGCGAACACGCTCAGCACGCCGCCGAGCGCCGTGTAATTGGCGAGCGAGGCGTAGTTGCCGACGGCGCCAAGGCCCTCGTTCGACTTGG
>RXIY01000086.1 GCA_003963405.1 Hyphomicrobiales bacterium | reverse complement strand
GTTCAGCGCGAAGCCGCCCTTCGAGGTGTCGCCGATGGACTGGTTCAGCTTCAGCGCCTGGCTGAGGTCGATGGCGAAGGCAAAGTTGGCGGACAGGGCAAGAATGGCGGGAACGATAATGAGCTTCTTCATGGAACTCTCCTGATTTTTGAGAAGCTTTCGAAGCTTCACCCAAACACATACGCGCCATGTGCGTAAGTGAATAGGCGCCCTTTCGGCTAAGACGGGACATAATTCCGCCCCAAAAGGTCTAAGCGGAGGCGCCCAAACGGGTAAGGTTCGATCCTGTAACTTAGCAATAAAGCTACTGTAATTCGGCTCGAAAAACGCACAAGCTTGGCAGTAAAGGTGTTGCAGAAAAATCGCATCGCACAGCCAATTCATAGTCATTTGCAAAGGAAGCTGGCTTTAGTCAGTATCTTCCGGTTACCGTCTTGTTTAGATCATGAATTGAATCGGGCGCAGTTCCTTGGCTACGCAAAAAAATCGTTTGGATAACCGGTGCTTGCGCCGCGGAGGCTGTGTCTTGGCCGCCGTCGTCGCCGGCACGACTCAGTTCGCGGCCAGGGCGGAGGCGCAGGCTTTCAACCCGACCGTCCTTGCTCCTGCGGCAAAGCTCCCGCCAGCGCGCGAGGTGAGAACAACCGTCGCGCGCGACCGTCGGGCGCTTCAGGCGCCGGCCGGGGCCGAGAATAAATTCGTGACCGTCCGAAGCGTCTCGATCAACGGCGCCTTTCCCGAACTCGCTGAGAAAAACGCTGCATTCGCGCAGAAATTAGAGGGAAAGCGGCTCAGCGTCGCCGAGATATACCAGGCCGCGTTCGAGCTTCAGGCTGCCTATACGAAAGCGTTTCCTCTCTCCACGCTTTCGGCTCCCAGGCCCGAATTCGACGGTGGAGTCGTTCATCTCGTCGTGACTGACGGCGTCATCGAGGATATCGAGATCAACGGCGCTTCGGAGAGCACCGCACAGCTCGTGCGTGCGCGCCTCGAGCCGCTTGTTGGTCATCGTCATTTGACGGGCGCCGAATACGAGCGGCGGACCATATTGGTCGGCATGATCGCGGGCGTGAGCGGCGTGGCGACCGCGAAACCCGGCGCGAATGACGAAGGCTACGTTCTCGCCATTGCCGTCAGCGAAAACCGAGTCACCGGGGCTTCGGTTGTCACAAATCGTCTGCCAAAGGATTTCGGGCCGTGGGAATTCGCGCAGGCGCTCGCGGTCAATAATGCTTTAGGTATGGGCGAGCAGTTTTCGGGCGCCGTCTCATCGAGCCCTGATGTGGATCGTTATTTCGACGGGACTGCCAAGAGTCAGGCCTATAGTTTCGATGTCGCGGTTCCGGTCGGCATCGATGGTCTTGCGGTCGGCGGCGGTTATCTCGCCGCGCGTTCTCGCGCCACGCCGCTGTTTTCGCCGCTCCCTGCAGATCTGCTGAATGCGGGCGAACGATCGACCGGCATGTTCGATCGGGCCAATGTGAAGCTCGGTTATCCGATTATTCTGCGCACCGACCTGACTCTCCGCACGCAGATATCGTTGGAGCACATCAACAATCGCAACCGTTACGAGCCCCTGCCGCTTGGTCTGGCCTTCACAAGCCTCGGCCTTCTGCCCGTCAACGACGTCAGCCGCGATCGTTATACCGTCACAAGACTGGGCGCCGAGGGCAGCTATCGGCTTCCCTGGCTGGAAAACGCAACGGCCAGCGGCCTCATCCTGTACGGTCTGGGGCTCGGCGGTCGCGTGGGCAGTCTGGACTACGCATTCGGTCCGCCGCTTTCACGCTTGTACGCCAGTCCTGTATTCAATCGACTCAATCTGAAGGGTCGATTGGATATTGGCTTACCCGAACAGTTCTTCTTCTCTGCGATCGGCCGCATGCAGACGAGCTTTGGCAAGCCGCTGATGCTTCCCGAGAACTTCATTATGGACGGCGCGGAGGCCGTGTCGGGGTTTGCATCCGGCACGCTCAACGTGGATCGCGGCGTAACGGCGCGCGCCGAGCTGACCCGCCCTGTGACTCTCCAATTCCTGGGCTTCAATCACATTGTCGCCCCCTACATCTTCGGCGCCTGGGGTAGCGGCGTCGTCGAGAATCGCCCGCCGGGACTGTTCCGCAACCTTTGGGCTGAGACCTTCGGCGGCGGCATCAGAACGGACACGAATTTCACGGACACCCCTTATGGCGAGTCTCTGGCCATCGAATTTGGACGAGACTTTTCGAATATTCCGTTCCGTGAGACTGGCTATCGCACCAATGTGAGCTACGCCATGCGGTTCGCGGGCAATCCGCTGAACCCGGACGCGACTCCGACCTCCAGAACCGGCGTATTCAAGAGCGGCCCGCCCGACGATGCGCCAGCGCCTGCTTTCTGGCAGGGTTTCTATGCCGGCCTGAACGCGGGTTACACTTGGGATCCCCGTCCGGCGATTGCGACGTCCGCTTGGCCCGCCTCCACAGCGATCGACGATGTGCTGATGGTCGCCGGGGCAACTCCCTTCCCCGCTTACTGGGAAGCGTCTGCGCGTGGCGTAAATGGTCAATCGCTCTCCGCTGGCGGCGGTTTCTTCGGTGGCGGGCAACTGGGGTACAATCTCCAGCTCAACAGATTCGTGCTGGGCCTCGAGACGGACATGCAGGGAGCCAATACGCGCACCAGGCATGTGCTCCAAAGCTACAATCCGGCCGGCATTCTCGGCAGTTATTTCGTCGATTACGCTGGGACGTCGATCTACCACACGAAGTCGGTCGATTGGCTCGGCACGACGCGGGGGCGCGCAGGTTATCTCGTCACGCCGACGTTCCTTGCCTATGCGACTGGCGGCGTGGCCTACGGCGGCGCACGAGCCAGCAGCGTCGCATTGCAGGGTTGGGGCGGGCCGATTCTGGGGTCGATTCTCCAGGCTCCGGGCGGGTCGGGGCAATATTCTGGCACGAGAGCCGGATGGACGCTCGGTGCAGGCCTCGAATGGATGTTCGCCCCGAACGTCAGCTTGAAAGCCGAGTATTTGCACTATGACCTCGGCAGCACGAACTACGGAATTTCGCCTCTGGCGACGGTCGTTCAGCCCGACAATCTCAGCAACGTCCTCGGCGTAAACGCTTACACACAGTTCAGGGGCGACATCGGCCGGATGGGTCTGAACTACCATTTCGGCGCGAAGCCTGCGGAGGCGGCGTCGACGCCGCCCGCGACCTTCACCTCTGGCTTTTACGCAGGCTTGAATGTGGGCTACGGATGGGACGCGTCTCCTGCCGTTTCCTCCAGCGCGGCGCCGATGGCAAACACGCTCGACCAGGCTTTTGCGTCCAACCTTGGTTCGATTGCGGCGCTGACGGCGACAGGCAGCGTCAAGGCGAATGCGAATGGGGCCTTGGGCGGCGGCCAGGCTGGCTACAACTACGTCCTGGATCGTTATGTCGCGGGCGTCGAGCTCGACATGCAGGGCGCCAGCCAGCAGGGTCAGGGAGGCTTCACCGCTGCGGCTCCCTTCACAAGTGGGGGGACGTCTCTTGGAGCGACCGGGACATCGGTTGCAATCGAAAAGACGCTCGATTGGTTCGGCACGGCGCGCGCTCGCGCGGGGTATCTCGTGACGCCATCGATCCTCGCCTTTGCGAGTGGCGGCTTTGCATATGGTGGAATGACGCTACAGAATCGGATCGCCCATACCACGGACGTGCTTCCCTTCTTTGGCGCCCTCTATCAATCCACGAGCTCTGTGGGCCACGCCTCTACGGCGAGGATAGGCTGGACGCTCGGCGGCGGCTTTGAATGGAAATTCGCGCCCGAGATGAGTCTGAAGGCCGAATATCTCTACTATGATCTCGGACGGGCCGGCGCGACGGGATCTATCGTAGACTCCACGAGCACGGGGGCCGGCGCCTTCCTGAACATTGCGGGCGTGACCTCGAGCACCCGGTTCAACGGTCAGATCGCCCGCGTGGGATTCAACTATCACTTCGATCCCACCGCGGCGCTACAGCTGATTGTCAAGTAGTCCGAGGCCATTCGCCCACCGAGGGAGGATGGCGCGCAAATTTCTGGCTCCCGGGCGGGCGCGCTGGCCGCGCCCGGCTCGGATATGTGGTAGCGCGCCGCCAGCCAGCACTGAGTCTGGGCTGGGCGCCTCCCTTCACCTCAGGGCGCCATGCGCGAGAACGGCGGCCTGGTTTTCTGACTGGCCGGCATGTTTTTGAATGAGGGCGGCAAGCGCAATCACCGCCTCGGTCCGATTGTGCACGCCCAATCTTCGCATAATGTTTCTGATGTGTACTTTTACGCTGCTCTCGCTGAGATTGAGCTGATGAGCGATCAGCTTGTTAGACTCACCCTTTTGCAGCCGTCTCACCACGTCGTATTCACGCGGCGTGAATTCCAGTTTCGAATTTTTCAACGCCATGCACTCGGCTTTGTCGTCCTCGTCCATGACTATGCTTGCTGGGATGAAAACGCCGCCCGCCATTACAAGCCTTATTGCGCGGCTGGCAATCTCAAAGGGGGTGTCGCTGGGAATGTAGCCTCGCACCCCGCGTTTCAAGCTTCTGGCGATCTGTTCCTTTTCATCATTGTCTGAAAAAACGATAACCGGAATCTCACGCTGCCTTCGGCACAGATTTTGAAAAATCCCCGATTGCTCGCCGCCATCGTATCCGGTTCCGCTAAGGATGACTGCTGAAGCTGATGAACCCGCCGGGTCCATATCCCAACTGGTCAAGTCCGGGTATGTGAGAACCGCCACTCGAAGTTTATTCCGGAGGCAGAGAGCAAGGCATTCTCCTATCAATGCCCTATTTTCGATGACCGCGATGCATGGCGAAAATGATGTATCTGTGGGTGAATTTTGGAATGAATCGTTTGAAAAAAACTCTTGCGCTTCATCCGTCATCTTGACCTCCTACGCAAGCACTAACTCAACGAAGTAAACTGTAGCTCTATGATCAGCATTTCAAGTAAGCTTCGATAATTGGGTGAAGATCAAAAAAATTCAAGGACCGCCGCTTGCAAAGCTCCAGCAAACGCGGCGTAATGGACCGCCCGCAGGCGTGGGTCGAGCCTTGCCGGCGACGCCCAAATCTCGAGGTTGCACGCGTGATCATCTCCTCCGCTTCGGATTATCGCGAGGCCGCCCGCAGGAAGCTTCCGCCGTTCCTGTTTCATTACATTGACGGCGGGGCTGGTTCAGAGACGACGCTGCGGGCGAATGTTGCTGACCTCGCCGCGATATCGCTCCGGCAGCGCGCTTTGAAGGGGGCGGCTGACACAAGCCTGGCGACCGAATGGTTTGGCCGACCGTCGGCGCTGCCGCTCATCCTGGCGCCGGTCGGACTCGCGGGGATGTTCGCGCGCCGGGGCGAAGTGCAGTTGGCGCGCGCGGCGGCGGCGGTCGGCATTCCCTCGACGCTATCGACTGTCTCGGTGTGTTCGATCGAAGAGGTGGCGACTCAAAGCCCGCAACCGCTCTGGTTTCAGCTTTACGTGTTGAAAGACCGCGGCTTCATGCGCGACGTTCTGGAACGCGCCCGCGCGGCTGGCGTGACGACGCTGATTTTCACCGTTGATTTGCCCGTTCCGGGACCGCGCTATCGGGACGCGCATTCGGGGATGTCGGGTCCCTATGCGTCCGTGCGGCGGTTATGGCAGGCGCTGACCAGGCCCGGCTGGGCCTTCGGCGTCGGTCTGATGGGGCGTCCGCATGAACTCGGCAATATATCGGCCTATTTGGGACGCCACGTTGGACTCGAGAATTACATCGGCTGGCTGACCCAAAACATGGATCCCTCGATAGGCTGGTCCGACCTCGAGTGGATACGCGATTTCTGGAAGGGTCCGCTGATTATCAAAGGGATCCTCGACCCTGATGATGCGCGCGACGCTTTGCGCTTCGGCGCCGATGGGATCGTCGTATCGAACCACGGCGGTCGCCAGCTCGATGGCGCGCTCTCGACGGCCAGCGTTTTGCCGGGGATTGCGCGGGCTGTGGGCGAGCGACTCGTGGTCTTCGCCGATTCCGGTGTCCGCTCGGGTCTCGACGTGATCAGAATGCTCGCGCTCGGCGCGAAGGGCGTGCTCCTTGGGCGCGCCGCGGTTTACGCGCTTGCCGCTCGCGGACAGGTCGGGGTCGAGAACATGCTCGCGATTTTTGAAAATGAAATGCGCGTCTCCATGACGCTTACTGGCGTCGCCTCTATTCGCGAGATCGACGAAAGACTCCTCGCCAATCATGCGCGCGCTTAGACGCAGTAACAAGGGCAGCCCCGCACATGCGGCTACGACATTTCTTCATCCTCTTCTTCACTCTGGCGATCGCGCTCGCAGGCGCGAATCTCTACATCGGCGTCCTCCTCGAGGAGGTGCAGAATGAATTGGAGGCCGAGCAGGCGCGTTATTTTCAGACATACAAGCTTGCGGAGGAGCTTCGTGCTTCATCGGAATATCTTACGCGCTTTGCCCGCAAGTTCGTCGTGACGAAGGATGCGAGCAGGCTGCAGTATTATCAGGACATTCTCGATATTCGGGACGGCAAGGTCGCAGCGCCGCCAGACTACAGTAGTGTCTACTGGGACCTTGTCACCGGCAATCTCATTCCCGAACCGAAGCTGTCGGCGCGCGGCGCACAATCTCTCGAAGACCGGCTGTTGCAGACGGGCATAACAGCCCGAGAATTCAATTTGCTCAAGGAAGCGAAAATCCGCTCGGACAAGTTGGCGGGACTCGAGCTGCGCGCGATGCACGCGGCCCGAGGCGAGTTTCAGGATGACGAAGGAAATTACACGAGGAGGGGCGCGCCGGATCAGGCGACGGCGATCCGTATCCTGAACGATGAGAACTACAGCAAGGCGAAAGCGGGGATCATGAAGCCGGTCGCCGATTTCATGGGGGCAGTGGATAGCCGGCACAAAACGACGCTTTCCGCGCTAAACGCGCGGTCAGACGAGCTGGTGCGCGCCAATACGATCGTCGCGGTTCTTTTCGTTGTTTCGATCGTCGTGGCGATCGCCGTCCTGGTTTTTCATTTCATGCGGCGTGGCGCAAAATTGATGGCCGCGGTCGAAATGATCGGCGGCGGCGCGCTCACGCAGAAGGCAGGCGTTTCAGGTTCCGACGAGATCGGAATGTTGGGTGACGCCATCGACATGATGGCGGAGCGGCTGCATATGGCTTTCGGGCGTCTGGAGGAGAAAGTCAGAAAAGTGGAGGAAGCCTCCTCGGAGCTGCAACAGGAGCGCGACCGTTCGGATAAGCTCTTGCGGAACATATTGCCGGCGGTCATTGCGGAGCGACTGCAAAATGGCGAAGAAATGATTGCCGACACTTATCCAGAGGTCACCGTGCTCTTCGCCGATATCGTCGGCTTCACCTCGGTCGCTGCGAAACTCGGCCCTTACGAGACGGTGCGCATGCTCAATGATATTTTTGGCCGCTTCGACGAACTCGTGGAGAGCTACCACCTGGAAAAAATAAAGACGATCGGGGACTGCTATATGGTCGTTGGCGGCGTGCCGGACCGAACGCCGCTGCATTGTCAGCGCATCGCGCAATTTGCACTGGACGCGATCAAGACGATCGACGCCTATTCGAAAAACTTCCCTATGCCGCTCGAAATCAGGATTGGCGTGCACACGGGAACAGTCGTCGCCGGAGTCGTAGGAAAAAGAAAGTTTTCTTACGATCTCTGGGGGGAGGTCGTGAATATGGCGAGCCGATATCAATCCACTGGGCAACCTAACAAGATTCATGTGTCGGACGCGGTTCATTTGCGTCTTGCGGACGACTTCGCATTCGAGGACGCGGGCGTGGTCGAACTGAAAGGCCATGGCGCGGAGCACTGCTGGTTTCTGACTGGTGAAAAGGCCGCCTCGGCAGAAGTCATTGAGCTGCGCCAGAGAAGGGCGGGGTCTGAATAACCGTCACGGCTATGCTCAGCGCCCGAGAAAGGCGGCCTGCGCCTCCTCGGCAAGACGCTCACCCTCGCCGCGATAGCGGGGAGAATAATGGAAGGTGACGAGTCTTTTGGCGCGCGCGAGTCTGCCGATGACGCCGGCTTGACGCGCCGTCAGGTGGCGCCGCTGCGCGGCCACCGCCGCGTCGACGTCGGAAAACGTGGCCTCTATGAAGAGCGTATCGGCGTCGCCGGCGAGCGCAAGGATCCTGTCGACATTCGCGACTGTGAACGAGCAGTCGACGACATAGGCGATCTTGCGGCCGCTCGACATCTGCATGATTTCGTTTCTGAGCTGTCCGAGCGGTAGGGTTACTGGCGCAGCCGGATCGGGAGCGCGCCAAGAAACTTTGATGGGAAAATCATCCGAAGGGCCAGTCAGGATCGCTTCCTTGAAGTTGCGCAGCCAAGGTCCGACCGCCAGTCCCGCAGACTCGACCTTATTGCGCCAGACGTTGATCTGCGCCCGTTCTTTGAGCGCGAAGGCGAGAACCGGAACGCCATGATCGAGCGTTGTCGCATGAACCTGAATTCCGGCCTCTTTCAGCAGGACGCCATCCGCTTGGGCGTCTAGCTTCAAAGGCGCGCGAGAGAAGCGCTCGTGGCCAGAAAACAGGGCCGCGATCATGCGGCCAGCCGAATCCATCTCCGTGACGCGGAAGCTCACATTGCCTTCGTATCCTTCGAGGAGATTCCAGGTATACGCCCGGAGCTTGTGTTCGACGGCGTCGATCATGCCCGGCGGCCCATAGACATTGATGATTTTCTCGCGGCCGAGCGTGCGGCGCAAAAACTGGTCAAAGCCCGCGAAATGATCCATGTGGCGATGGCTGACGAAGATATCGCTGATGCGCAGAATCTTGCGTGGAGGAATTACAGCGATGTCGCCGGCATCGAACAGTAGCGCGCGCTTCTCGAAAGCGAGATCGACGTAAAGAGCGGGGTCTTCGAAGCGATCGTTGACCAGCGTGGGATCGAAATGGCGGGGCATCGCGACGGCTTTTCAGACTTTCGGTTTCACCAGCTGATCGATGTCTGGTTCGCCACAATGTTCGAGTACAAAGGCCCGCGCTTCGTCACGCAGTTTGACGACGCTTGCAAAATCGCAGCCGCAAGACCGCAGCGGCGCTCCGATCTCGAGGCCGAGGGCGGCCCATCGGGGAAACCATTGGCCGCCGCGCAGCATCGAGCGGGTCCCGCGCAGCGCGCCGGGGACGATCTCGAGGCCCGCGTCGGCGGCGGTCTTGAATGCGCCGAGGTAAAAGCCCGTAAGGCCGGCCCGGCGCGTGAAGGTGCCTTCGGGAAAGAACACGAGATTGCGCCCCTCCTGAGCGGCTGCGCGCAGCGCATCGACATCTGCGACGCTCGCCGCAACGTCGAAGCGTTCGACGAATTGCACGCCGAGGCGGCGCAGGAAGGGCCCCGCGAAAAACTGTCCGGCCAGCTCCTTCTTGGCCACATAGACAGGTTCGCCCGGCAGAAAGGCCGTCAGCATGATGACATCTGCGTAGCTTGCATGATTGAAAACGAGCGCGGCGTTTCTTTGGGGAATATGTTCGAGACCCCTCGCTTCCACTGGGACGCGCAAGGCGGCGAGGGTGGAGCCCGCGATCTTTCTGATGAAGGCCCAGCGGCGCCGCAACCCTGGCAGCGTCATTACGCCGAGCCAGGCGGCGGCGTAGCCGAGGCCAACGACGCTCCACCACCAGACCGCATAGGCGACGCTTCTCACAGAAGCGAGAACGCGGCGCCACTGCGGGCCAAGCCCGGCAAACGCCAGCCGCGCGAGCTGCCGCCAGACCGCATGGCCCCTGGCCCCGAGATTTCCCTGCTCGTATAGCGCCTTGGCGGCGCCGCGCCGGATTTTTCCGCTCGAGGTCTTGGGCGCCGAACGTGGCGGGGCGAGCACAATGTCGTCCGCCAAAGCGCCGCTCACTTCGCTGATGATCTGCTGCGCCCGCGCCACGAGCTTCTCCCGCGCCTCTGGATCGGTCTCGGCGGTTTCCGCCACCACCACCACGCGCTCGGTCGCGGAGCGCGGGTCGAGCGCGCCGAAGACGGCGACGCAGCCTTTGCGAATACCTGGAATTAGGCCGACGGCCTCCTCGATTTCCTGCGGATAGAGATGGCGGCCGGCGCGGATGATGATGTCCTTGATCCGTCCGGTGATGAATATGTCGCCATTCGCCATATAGGCGCGGTCGCCGCTGTCGAGCCAGCCGTTCCGGACGAGTTCGCGGGTCTTGGCCTCGTTGCGAAAATAGCCGGCTGTCGCCGACGGGCCGCGAAACTCCAGCCGCCCTTCGCGCCGTTCGGCGAGCTCGCGCCCGTTGGCGTCGACGATGCGGATCTCGTGGCGGGGCAGGGGCTGCCCGCTTGCGACGAATTCCATGGCTTTCGGATCATTTGCGCGCGCGGGCTTCGCCAGGCCCTCGCGGGTCAGGGCGTCGCGGTCGACCCGATCGATGACGGGCGGCCGGCCGGGCGGCGGAAAGGCGAGGCCGACGGCGTTTTCGGCAAGGCCATAGACCGGCGCCATCGCCTCCGGCCTGAAACCGTAGCGGCTGAATTTCTCGATGAAGCGCCGCAGCGTGTAAACGCTCACCGGCTCGGCGCCATTTGCGACCATGCGAAGCGCGCTGAGATCGAGACCTTGCAGGCTTGCCGCGTCAGTCTTGTTGACGCAGAGCTCGAAGCCGAAATTCGGCGACGCGCTCAATGTCGCCCGATAGCGGTGCAGGGCCCAGAGCCAGTTGGCCGGGCGCGTGAGGAAGCTGACCGGAGACATGACATAGAGAGGCGCCGCGAAATAGAGGCTCCCCAGCCAGGCGCCGATGAGGCCCATGTCGTGATAGAGCGGCAGCCAGCTCACGAAGACGTCTGATGAGCTGGCGTTTATCGCTTCTCCCATGGCGCGTATGTTGGCGAGGAGATTTGCGTGGCTGAGCACGACGCCCTTTGGGTCGCCCGTGCTTCCGGAGGTGTATTGGATCAGCGCCGTCTGTCCTGCGTCGCGCATCTTCGGCGGCGCGAGATCGCCGTCGGATTCCAGAGTCGCGGCGCTTTCCACAGATTCGAGGCTTTCGACCTGCGCCCGCAGCAGCGCGGCAAGCGCGAGCCCCTCTGGCAGGGTGATCAGCATCCGCGCGCCGGCGTTTTGCAATATCCCGGCCTGCCGGCGCAGGTGATCCTCGATCTGGGCGAGGCGCAGCGGCGGATAGATCGGCACGGGCGCCGCGCCCGCATAGAGAACGCCGAAAAAGACGGCGAAAAAGTCGAGCCCCGTTGGCAGCATGATCGCCACCCTGTCGCCTGGGGCGATGTCGCGCGCAATGAGGCCCGAGGCGATACGGCGGGCTCGCCGCGCCAGACCGCCATAGGTGAAGGCTCCGATTTCGGTTCGGTCGTCTTCCAGCGCCGTCAGATGGAGGCGGTCCGGGTGGCGCGCCACATGCCACTCCAGCGCCTCGATGAGGGTTTGCGCCTGCATGGGGGCCTGCGCCGGCGGAAGCGGCTCCGCCGCCGGGGCTCGTATCTGTGCGCCGGCGTCTCCTGGGAGCGCGTGCTCGATCGCGGCCAGAAGATCGCCGACGGTTTCCGCCTGGCTGACGCGATCCATGGCCAATCGCAGGTGAAACGTTCTTTCGATGCGGGCCGTCAGTTCGGTCCGCGCAAGGCTGTCGACGCCGAGATCCTGCTCGAGCCGGCTGGACATGGAGATATCGGGTTTCAGGCCCTGCCTCGGCCGCAATTCACACACCAGCGCCTGTATCAGCGCGACGAGGGCGCCTGCGTTCGAGGCGCCCGCCTGCGGAGTCTCGGGCTCGCGATTCCTGGCCTTATCGTCCATTTGACGGCTCGCAGTCCGGGCCTGTCCCGAGGCGGGCAGGCCGGCGCCGCCAAAATAGCTGCGCCCTTTCTATGTAATTCAGCACGAAGGTGCAGACAGTCCGCACGGGATGCGGCGCCGCACCGCGTCGCAAGAGCTCCCGGCGCGGCCGCCGCCTGGCCGGGTCAGCGTTTCGCGCGGGAATAATAGCGGGCAAGGGCGCGCATTTCCTGGTCGGAAAGTTTCTGGCCCATGATCAGCATGGTTTCATGCGGGCGCCTTCCTGTCTGAAAGGCCTGAAGCTGCTGGAGCAGATAGCGCTCGCTCCTGCCCGCGATCGAGGGCGTCTGATCCGGCACGGCGGAGACGCCGTTCACGCCGTGGCACGTGTCGCATTCCATGCGCAGGCCGGCGAGGCTCTCGCTTTCGGCCGCGAGGGCGGGGGAGAGGGCGAAGAAGAGCGGGGCGGCGAGGCGGGCGAGACGTTTCACTATGAATGTCATGTCCAATGTCGTCGGTCTCAGGAAAGGCTTCGACCTTTGTAAAAGGAGTGCAACGCAGCATCAACGTTAACCGGCGCGCCTGCGTTTTCTGGCGGAATTCACGGCCATTTTGGCCGAAGGATTGCGCTTGCGGGCTCTTGGGTCTGGTAACAAGAGCGCGAGGGGGGCGCGATGCAGAAGAAGGCGGTTTCGAAAGAGCGGGGGAAGATCATCCATCCGCTCTTCGTGCGCGTGACGCATTGGATCAACGCCTTCGCCGTTTTCGCGCTGCTGATGAGCGGCCTGAGGATCTACAACGCCGCCCCCCTCTACGATCTGCGCTTTCCGCCGGAACTGGCGCTCGGCGGCTGGCTCGCCGGCGCGCTTGCCTGGCATTTCGCCATGATGTGGGTTCTGCTGCTGAACGGGCTCGCCTATCTCGGCTATGGGATCTTTTCCGGGCACTTCGTGCGCAAGCTTCTGAGCTTCGGCGCGATGGCCGCCTATCGCAACGTCAGGCTGGAGATGAAGCATCTGCTCCTGCACGGAACCGGCGAATACAACATTGTGCAGCGCATCCTTTACGTCGTGGCCGTGGCTGATCTCGTGGCCCTATTTTTTACTGGACTGACGTTGTGGAAACCTGTCCAGTTTCAGGGACTGACGAATTTTCTTGGCGGCTACGATCAGGCTCGCCATATTCATTTCATGGGCATGTCGGTGCTGGCCGCCTTCATCGTCGTCCATGTGGGGGTCGCCCTCGCGGTGAAGGGAACGATCAAGTCCATGGTGACGGGAAGGCTCGCTGCGCAGCAGGTGGAGAGGCGGGAGCGTCGATGAAGAGCAGGAAATCGTCTCGCGGTCCTTCGCTCGCCGGTTTCAAGCCCCGGCTCGAGCGCATCGAGCGCCGGCTCTTTCTGAAGCAAGGGCTGTCTCTCGGCGCGCTATCGCTGCTGTCGGGCTGCACATTGAAGGACGAGGACGCGATCGACCGGCTGCTGTGGGGCATGTCGCATTGGAACGATCGCGTGCAGGCGGCCCTGTTCGATCCCAACAAGCTCGCGCCGACCTACTCGGAGTCGGAGGTCGTGACGCCGTTCCCCTTCAACGCCTATTACGAGGCGGCGCTGGCTCCGGTCATCGACGGCGAGACCTACAAATTGGGGCTTTCCGGGCTGATCGAGGACAAGCGCGGCTGGACGCTCGCGGAACTTGCCGCCCTGCCGCAAGAGACGCAGATCACCCGTCTCGTCTGCGTCGAGGGATGGAGCGCGGTCGGCAAATGGCGGGGCGCGCCGCTCAAGACATTCCTGGAGCGCATCGGCGCGGACCTCACCGCAAAATATGTCGGGTTCCAATGCGCCGACAAATATTGGACGAGCATCGACATGCCGACGGCCTTGCATCCGCAGACGCTGCTCGTGCTCGACTTTCCCGAGACGAAATACGGATATCCGGTAAGAATCCGAATGCCGACCAAGCTCGGATTCAAGAATCCGAAATTCGTAACCGAGATTTTCGTGACGAACGACTATCCGGGCGGCTACTGGGAAAAGCAGGGCTACAATTGGTTCAGCGGCTCCTGACGATTTCGCGGAATCGCACTGTTCGACGCGTATAGAGACTTCGCCTGTTATGGAACGCGTAAAAGTCCCTCCCCGCGAGGGGAGAGACGATCGAGGCGGTCGACGCCGGCCGGTCTAAACGTCGGACAGGGTCAGCTTCTCGTTCAGATGCTTGATTTCTTCCTGCGCTTTGACCTGGTCGGTGATGTCATACTGAACGCCCAGGAAATAGACCACATTACCACGATCGTCGAAGAGCGGTTTCACCACGAGCCGATTGAAGAAGAGCTCGCCGTTCCTCCGATAGTTTCTGAGCGTGACTTCCACGGGCTCGCCCTTCTTGATCGCGGCGCGCAGGCGATCGAGCTCCGGCTGGCTACGATCGGCGCCTTGCAGGAAGCGGCAATTGCGGCCGATGATTTCCTCCTGCGGATAGCCGCAGATATCTTCGAACGCCTTGTTCGCATAGACAATGGGGGAGTCTTCGAGGTCGGGATCGCTCAGCGTGACGCCGTTCACGCAGGAGTCCAATATCTGTGTCAGCACATGCGGGATGACGCCATTATCTTTTTGCACGACGAACATGATGTTTCCCTCGTTTACTGTTCCGGCCGCCGCTGCGGCGTTCACGCGGGCGCCCCGCTCTCGAGGAGGCGCTTGATGTTTTCGACGGTCTGATCCGCGCCTTCCTGTAGCGCGGTCCGAATGAGTTTCTGGAAGGGACGCATCACGAGGTCGAGTTCCTTGAGCTCGAAAGTGAACACGATGCGGGTCGATCCCTCGCTCTCCGCGTGAAACGCATAAGAAGAGCGAAAGGGCTCCGACAGACCTTCGATTTCGAATACGCTCGCCGGCGCGAACGCCGCGACTTGAAAAGTGGATTCGCTGTCGATGCCTCTGTCCCGCGTCACCTGCCGGCCCAAACTTCCCTCACGCACGGGCGGCGGCGAAAGCTCCTGCAACTCTACGACCTGGGGGCACCAGCGTGGATAATTGTTGAAGAAGCCTTCCCCGATGAAGGCGTACGCTTTCGCAACAGGACATGCGACGACATCCTCCGATCGACCGGCGACCGGCTTTGTTCCCCCGATGCCGAGCATGAAACCCCTCCTGACGATCTTGATCGGCGCGACCTATGCCTTCATATATACGATCAATAAAACGGTCGTAACCGGTCATTCCCGGCCAATTTCCGAACGAATTCGCAGGGCGTAAACCTTGGAAGGCGCGCCGGGATGAGGTGAAAGGCGTTTTTTTTCGTAACGACGGCGTGTGGCGTAGTCGCCCGGGCCGGGGCGCAGCATCCCGGCGGGCGTCGCCGCGCCTTCTGGGGAGCGGCTCATGAATACGTCGGGCATCGAGGGCTATCTTTTTGGCGTGGCGGGGTTGCTGTTTGCGGCGCTCCTCGTGTTGGAGAAAAAATTTCCCTACATGCAGGTTCCCCGAGAGGAGTTGAAAAAATCCTTCGCGACAAATACCGGGGCGTTTCTGCTCAATAATCTGATCATGAGCGTTTTCTCGATCTCGAGCCTGCTGCTCGTCGCGTCGAACTACGCTCACTACGGGCTTCTGGGGCAGATGCAGGACGGCCCGCTGAAGTGGGTTCTGAGCTTCATTCTTTTCGATTTCGCCGTTTATGTCTGGCATTATCTCGGCCACAGATACGAGTTCCTGTGGCGTTTCCACAAAATCCATCACAGCGACAAGAGCTACCACGTCACCACCGGCCTGCGGTTCCATGTGCTGGACCAGTTTCTGGAAGTGTTGGTGAAATGCATTTGCGTCGTGCTGTTCGGCGTCCCCGCGAGCATCGTCGTGGTCTGCGAGATCGTACGGATGTTCTTCGTGCTCTTCCACCATGGAAATTTCACTTTCCCCGGCGAGCAGCTGCTGTCCTATGTCATCATCACGCCGCGGCTGCACCGCGCCCATCATTCGACGCTGCGGGTCGAGCATGACAGCAATTATGGCATCGTGCTCTCCGTGTGGGACATGATCTTCGGCACCAGAAAAGACCTCGTGCCCGTCAATATCGGTTTGGAGCTGATCGAGGCGGAGAACATCGTCCAGCTTTTCAGCTTGGCCTTTCTCACCGAGCGGCGCTTGGCGCGTCTTCTGCACCTGGTGCCGCGTCGGCGCAGCTGAGGCTCGGAACCGCAAGGATTTGGCCGCGGGGCGAGGGGGGGCGCCCTCGGGACTCGTCTCCGGAAATGCTGATTCGATGGGCGGCGGGACGCATGCGGAGCCTATCTCCGCCCTTCCGCCTGCGGCGAATTATCCACAGCCCGTGTACAACTACATGATGTCGTTGAGACTATGCGCCGGCAGGCGAGCGTAGGCGTGGCGTTAACTTCCCTTCTGGGTTGAGATTTTTCGACTTTTCTTGCCAAATGCTTAAAGTTTCGCAGTCGCGTAAGTCGGTGAAATCGTTTTTTGGCAGGATCCCGGGGGGTGTCGTGGGTACTTTGGACCTCGACCAAGTCGTCAGCAGATATATCCAACAGGACGAGTCGGCTCTCCAGTTGCGAGGGGCGAAGCGCCGACCAGGCCACAGCGAGGACTCAACGACCTCGGTGCTGGGGCTCGTTTCCGAGGCTGCGGCTTCGATCAGGCAACGAGAGCAACAGGCGACAAACGCTGTGGCGCGCGCCCATAATGCGGCGAAGGCGGTGAAGCAGCAGTTGCAGAGCGCCGAAGCCCGGGCCGAGCGCGCGGAGGCAGTTCTGCGGGAAGCGGAAAACGAGCTCACGGAACTGACCGCGAAAGTTGCGCAGGCCCATAAGGACATCGAGCTCCTGCATTCGTATCTCGCGGCGAAGGAGGCCGAAATCACGTCGACCGAGAATCGCGCCGTGAGCGCGGAGCGACGTGGGACGGACGCCGAGGCGACCATCCAGAGAATCGTCGAGGCGATACGACGTGAGTTTCCCGCCAAGAGCGGTCATGCCCCCGAGCGGAGCCGGGGTTCCTGATTGTGTGGCGGCCCGTGCGTGTGGAATGGCGGACTTTGGGCGGCGGCTCTATCGAGAGGGCGGTAGAACTATCGTGTAGTTAGTTCCCCCTCCCACCTGCCCGGGTCCGTCAGGACTCGGGCTCATTTTTTTCCGAGCCCGCGCTGTGGCGAAAAATGGGTGCGGGTTGGCGGGAAAAGGCGGTTTTGGATCGCCGAACCCGACTAGCTTGAGGTTACGTCGTCTTGCCGACGACACAAGACGACGAACTTGGAGCCCGGCCAAATGGCCGGGTTTCTTTTTGCGTCCGCCCGAGGCGCTGGCGCCCGCGATTTTCTAGCGAAGCCGAGAAGCTTTGCGCAACGCGCTGCGGGGGATGGACGCGATCCGGCTCTCCTGATGCGGCCTTTCGCCGGGGCGGACCGGCGACGCGTCCCTCATCGGTGACGTCATCCGGCGGTGGAGCGCCTCGACTTTTTCGGCCGAACGCAGCGCGTCGAGCATCGGCGTGCAGACGAGACGACCCGCGGTAGGATCCCGGTGACAGAGAGGGTCCCACAGGCCCATCGGAGTCCACACGTCCCGGTCGTGCCATTCCGGCATGCCGAGGATCGGATAGAGGCAGACGCCCCGCAGCGGTTCGCCGTCGCTGAGCAAGGTCTCCGCCATCGCGGCCACCTCGCGCAGCCACGGCCCGCGGTTGTGGCCGATGTGGCTTGTTTCCGTGATCATCACCTCGCGGCCGTAGCGTTTGCAGACCGCGCGCACGAGCTCCGCGAGCGGCGCGCGGCGCGTATCATCGTCGGCGAGTGGCGGAATGACGCCCTTCGAGTCAGGGGGGCCGTCCAGCTCCCATTGATTGGTCCAGTAGTAATTGATCCCGACCACGTCGAGATGCTTGGGGCTGCCGCCGAGTTCCGGAAGCAGGCGGCCGCAGAGCATATCCCACGACTGAAAGACCAGCCGCTCGTTGAAGTCCCGTGCTTGCTCCTCGAGGTCAGGCCTGTCGCGAGGCGCGGCGACGCGGCACAGGGGATCGACGTTGACGATGCGGGCCTCGGGGCAGGCGGCGCGGATGGCGTCGACGCCGGCGATCGCCGCGCGCGCGAGCGCCACCTTCAGCTCCCAGCCGCGCCCGGTCGCATGGGGCGCGAAAAGCCCCTTCTCCCCTGCGGCGTAAGCCATGAAGGACGGTTCGTTCACAGGCGTGAAGAGATAGGGCCCCTCCGAGCGGGACATGACGAAGCGCGCGACAGAATAGCAGTAATCCGCGAAGCGGCGCGGAAAGACGTTCGACCACAGGTCCACATCCGTCGGAAAGCCGTAGTGGAAGAGATCCCAGATCACATCGACGCGGTGGCGTTTCGCGGCTTCTATGAACGGCTTCACCGTTGAAAAATCATGCCTCCCAGCCGTGTCGACGAGCGGCCATCGTATGGTTTCGCGCGCGGCGTGGAGACCGAGCCGCGCAATATCCCGATAGTCCTGTTCGAGCGTCCTGTCGTGGCCCGTCGCCGCGACCTGGTCGAACCACTCTCCATGGCGGTTGTACCCAGTCGACCCCTCGAAGCCCGCGAAAAAGAAACTGCGAAACATGCTTGCTCCTTTCGCATTCTGCAGGAAGCAAAAGCCGGAGGTCGGAAGCCTCTCTAACCGGCGCGCATCGGGCCGCGGGCGGCGCTTGCAGCCAGCGCGCCGACGGGCGCCGCGCCCCCACGCACGAGGTTGCGATAGGCGCCGACCAGCGGCGTCTCGATGCGCGCCAGCTCGCCGTCAGGATCGGGATCGAGATCCCACAAACCCATCTGCAGAAGATGATCGTGCAGCCGCCGTTGGCCCTGGCGGTAGGCCCAGGTCACGAGCGCGAACATCGGCCACCACGTATAGCCAACCATGGGAACGCCGTCGGCGCGCAACCGTCTCACGGCGGCGACCGACTGGCGCAGCCAGTCCAGCCGCCGCGCGGGCGCGCCCTTGTCGGCCGTCTCCGAAATCATCAGCGGCGCGCCATAGCGTTCGAAATACATGCGCCCGACCTTGTCGACGAGCGCGCCCGAGGCGTGCGGCATTCGGATTCGCAGGCGTCCAGATGCGTCGCGCAGAAGGCGCTTGCTCGTGAAGATCGGATAGAGATTGACGCCGATGATCGGCAGATCGAGCGGCTGATGCAGGAAGCTTTGGAGAACTTCCTCCTCGGCGCCCTCGCTGACGAGCCAGCTCCAAAGCGCATGGCGCCGGTCGACCCGGCCGCTGATCAGATCCAGCGCGAGAAAGACGATGTCCTGACGCCGCCGCGTCTCCGCCGCAAGAGCCGGATCGTCCGTATCGAAGATATCGGTGGCGTCGACATGAAAGGGAACGATGTCGGGATCGACCTGCTTCAACGCGCGCACTGTTTCGACGATGCCCTGGCAGATCGCGAGCATGAGCGCGACGAAGCCGCGCCAGCTCCTTTCGTAGGGCGGCCACCAGCCGAGACGCCCGCAATACCACGCGGTGATTCGCGGTTCGTTGAGCGGCGTGAACCATTTCACCCGCCCGCGAAAACGCTCGGCAATGCGCGCCGCATATTCGGCGACGTAATAGGGATAGTCCGGATTGAGAAAGGCGCGTTCGATCCACGGCGGCAGGCCGTAATGCACGAGATCGACGATCGGGTCGATCTTCAGGGCGAGCATTCGCTCCAGAGCGGCGTCGACAAAGCCCCACGCCCAGACGTTGGGCGCAGGCTGGATCCGGTGCCAGGGAACGCCATAGCGCGCACAGGGAACGCCCAATTGCGCCATGAGCGCCAGATCCGCGCGCCAGCGTTCGTAGTGTTCCGTCAGCTCATATTCGTCGAGCGTGCGCCCGGTTCGCGGATGCGGCGCGGTGATGAACGTATCCTCGACGCCGACTGCCCACAAAAAGGAGTCAGGCGCGGCCAATCGTCCGATTTCCGGGGCTGGCGGGAGCGCGTTCAAGCGTCGTCGTCCAAGGTCCCGCCAGCTCTGGCGCCATGCCGTCGCGGCGCTGGCCGGGTCTGGAGACGTCTCGCCGCGTGGGACCGCATGGGGCCTCCGTTCGATTTGGTCGGGTCGAACCTCGAACGGGAATAACCAAATGGTTGCGACCGGGTTCCCGCGGCGCCGTCGAGTGGCGAACCGGCTGCGAAAGGCCCGCGCGTCTGGGCGTCTTGATGGCGCGGTCCCGAACGGCATCTCTAAAAGGGGCAGGGAGTTCGTCCGGTGTTTTGATGATCGATCGGCTGTTTTCTTCTGCGACGACGGGGCCGGGGCCGTCCCCGGCCGATCTCGCGCATATGGCGGAGGCGGTCAGGCTGATGCGTCAGACGGGGGTGATCGACAAGACCGGCGGACCCTTCGGCGCCGTCATCGTCAGGCGCGCCGAAGTGCTCGCAGCCTGCGGGAACAGCGTTCTCGGAGACAACGATCCCACCGCGCATGCTGAAATCAATGCAATCAGGATGGCATGCAAGAAAGTAGGCTCGCCGCATCTGGACGGGGCGGCCATGTTCACGAGCTGCGAATGCTGCCCCATGTGCTACGCCGCGGCGCGATGGGCGCATATCGGGAAAATCTATTTCGCCGCCTCCTGGGCGGATTACGCCGATCTTTTCGACGATTCGTCCATTGGCCGGGACATGCTGAAACCGCTGACCCAGCGCTCTATCCGCGTGGCGCAGCTGATGCGGGCCGAAGCGGTGGAGGTATGGCGCGAATATCGCGCGCTCTCCGAAAGGGATCCCTATTAGGCGCAACCGGCGCGGCCCCGTTGGAGGACCGTCGCTCGGTTGCTGGATTTATCTCTGGATCCCTATTTGGGTTTGTACCAGGGGACGAAAAAGCCGAAAATGCCCGAGAGAACCGCGAAGACGATGACCGCCGCGACAATGATCGGGATTTCCGTCGTTCCCCAAAGGGCGAGGATCAATCCCAGAACAGCGCCGGCGGCCCCGCATATGAGGACGCTCGGCGTCAAAGCCATGTCGAACTCCACCATGCCGCCGTATTTGTCCGCGTCTTTCCCTGACGTCCGGGAATCGTTCTTGCGTGAATCGTCGTGGGTCATGTCCCACCCCCTGTTCGCGCCGCAGCGTTTCTACCTAGGGCGGCTGGCCGGCGCCGCCAGGCAGGGCGGGGCTGCCTGGGCCACCGGCTCCTGCGCATCAGTCCTGTCGCTGGGCGGACCCGCGGTTCGCCGAGGGCGCGACATTGAGGCGAGGATCGTCTCTCGGATCGACGTAATCGATTCCCCAAGGCCCGGTCGAGCTGATCTGGAGGACGGTCTCTTCATCAGCGAAGACGTAATGCGCGACCTCGGGCGGCATGGCCATGAAACCCCCGGCTCCGATGGGCTTGGCGGCGCGCCTGTCCGCTTTCGGCCCCATTCCCAGACTGAACTTGCCAGTGAGGATCGTGACGACCTCAACCTTTGGATGGGTGTGGGGCGGTATGTAGTAATCTTTGGGGATTCTGACCCGAAGCGCGAATATGCCCTCTTTCGCCGGGTCGCCGTAGAGAACCGCCGCCTGCGCTCCTGCCGGGAGCGAGGCGGGCGCCGGCCCCCATTTCACATCCTGCGGCAGGATAATCGTTTCGGCTGGCTCGGGCTGCGCCACAGAGGCAAAAGCGGCGGCGGCGGCGATGGCCACGCCGGCGGCGGCCGTCAGAATCTTGCGTTTCATGAGCTTCTCCTCGGGTCGAAGCACAAGGAACGCGCTATCCCTTCAAGGGTTCGAGCCTCGCTGTCGCCTGCTCAATGACTGGCTGCCCGTTCTGCCGAGCACGGCCCCCCTCGCCCTCATGGTCGGCCGCCTTAGGTCAATGGACGGTGTTACCCCGCTTGTCTCGTGAGTCCGCCATGTCTGACCAAGCAATAGCCCTTGCCGTAACCCTGATGGCCTTCCTGATTCTGATATTTGCGGTGTTCAGGATCACGACGATCTGATCCATCGCGCTGCGTGAGGCTGAGCCGTCGATGAACCGGCGGTCGCAACGCTGCGTGAACAAGCGTCTATGGCCATCAAAGCGCGTTCGTGCAGTTCGCGCGTCGAGTTCTGTCGTTGTTGATTATTGTCTTAGAACTGTTTGGTGGAGCCAGACGGAATCGAACCGACGACCTCTTCAATGCCATTGAAGCGCTCTCCCAACTGAGCTATGGCCCCATCCTTTTTTACGGGCCTCTTGGGGGAGGCTTCGGCCGACGCGCGGCGTCGACGGGCGCTGTATAGTTCAGGCGGGCGCGGCCTGCAAGCCCGCTGTCGAATTTTATGCGCCAATCTTCGCCGGCGTCAGGCGGCGGCCGCCGTTACGCGGTTTCTGCCTGCGGATTTCGAGGCGTAAAGCGCCTTGTCCGAGCGATGGAGAAGGGCGTCGGCGTCGGCCTCCGCGCCGCGTTCGGCGATGCCGATGGACGTTGTCACCGGAATCGTGCGGCTGCCCTTTGAGTCGGTCGGGAACCGTTCGTTTTCGACGGCGGCGCGCACCCGCTCGGCCACGCGCGCGGCGATGGGGAGCGGCGTATCGGGCATCACCACCACGAATTCCTCGCCGCCGAGCCGGCAGACGAGGTCCGCGCCACGCAAGACGCGCTTGATTCGCCGGGCGAAGACCTTGAGCACTTCGTCGCCGGCGTCGTGGCCGTAGGTGTCGTTCACCGCCTTG
>RXIY01000105.1 GCA_003963405.1 Hyphomicrobiales bacterium | reverse complement strand
AACGGCGTCAAGGCGGCGCGGCAACGGATCGTGGCCCGCAACGATGACGACCGCGCGGAATTCTTGCGCAAGCGCGGGTTCTCGAAAGCCGAAACGGCGAAGATCATCGGCGCAGTCCTCGCCGAGGAAGGCCGCAAGCCCGAGAGCGTCTTCGATTTCGTGCAGGGCATCACGGCTGTCGCGCGCGGAAAAAGCCACCAGGACGCGCGGCTGGATTTCGAGGGGCGCGCCAAGAAGCTCTTCGAGCGGGCCCAGTGATATTTGTCGTTGCGGCAGCTTGCACGCAGCCTGCAGCGGTCTCGGCGGCTCTACCCGATTAAATTCTTTGCGGCGTCGCTCTCAAGAGTTCGAGGGCGGCGCTGCGCTTCGTGACGAGGTGGAGGTCGAGAGAGAGGCTCTCGGTCGCCCGTCGCGGAGTTAAAGACTATGACCAAGTCGGTGCAAAAAATTCAGTTGAGCGCCTCGCGGGATATTCCGTTCAGCAAGCTCGTGCTATCCCAGTCGAATGTGCGACGGATCAAGGCGGGCGTCTCCATCGAAGAACTCGCGGAAGACATCGCCCGCCGCACACTGCTGCAGAGCATCACCGTGCGGCCGGTGGTCGACGACCAGGGCGCCGAGACCGGGATGTTCGAAATCCCCGCGGGTGGGCGCCGCTACCGCGCGCTGGAGCTACTGGTGAAGCAGAAGCGACTCGCCCGCAACGCCCTGATCCCTTGCGTCGTGCGGATGGACGGAATTGCCGAGGAAGACAGCCTTGCGGAAAACGTGCAACGCGCGCCGCTGCATCCGCTCGATCAGTTCCGCGCGTTCCTGACCTTGCGCGAGAAAGGGAGTAGCGAGGAGGAGATCGCCGCCGCCTTCTTCGTCAGCGTCGCCGTCGTCAAGCAGCGCCTGCGGCTAGCGTCTGTGTCCTCGGCGCTCCTCGAGATTTATGCGGATGACGGCATGACCCTCGACCAGCTGATGGCCTTTACGGTCAATCCCGACCATGAGCGCCAGGAACAAGTCTGGGAAGCCATCCAACGCTCCTATAACAAGGAAGCTTACCAGATTCGTCGGCTGCTCACCGAGGACGCCGTCCGGGCGTCGGATAAGCGGGCGCTGTATGTGGCCGAGGACTACAAGGCCGCCGGCGGTCCCATCATGCGCGACCTCTTCCAGAGCGACGACGGCGGCTGGCTGCAGGACGTTCCCCTGCTCGACCGACTCGTCGCCGAGAATCTTTCGCGCGACGCCGAGCCCATTCGGACGGAGGGCTGGAAATGGGTCGAGACGGCGATCGACTTCCCTTACGGCCACACCTATGGGCTTCGCCATCTCCAGGGCGAGCGCCAGCCCTTGAGCGAAGAGGAAGCGGCGGCCCGCGAGGCGCTGCGGAACGAAGCCGAACACTTGGAGGCGACCTATTGGGAATCGGACGAAATCCCTGAGGAGATCGACGCGCGTCTCGCCGAGATTGAGGAGGCGCTCGAGGCGTACGAGGATCGCCCGGTAATCTATGCCCTGGACGAGATCGCCCGCGCTGGCGTCTTTGTCAGCATCGACGGCGAAGGGCGGCTCCGGGTCGAGCGCGGCTATGTGCGGCCGGAGGACGAGGCGCCAATCGAAGAGCCGGAGACTCCTGAGGTCGTGACCGAGGCGGGGGAAGCCTATGCGATGCGTTCGTCCTCGGCCGCCTCATTCGCACCCGACCAAGGCGAAACAGGGCAACCCGGAGCCGTTGCGGACGAGGAGGATGAGGGGATCAGGCCCCTGCCCGACAAATTGCTCACTGAGTTGACCGCCTACCGCACGCTGGCGTTGCGCGAGGCGGTGGGCAAAGATCCATCGATCGCGTTTCTTGCCGCCCTCCACGCCATCTGCCTGCGGCTATTCTATCGCTATGCCGTGGACAGTTGCCTGGAGATCGACGCCAAGAACGTATCCTTCGGCGCGCAGGCTCCGGGGCTCTCCGACACGCCGCTCGCAGACCGGGTCGACGCCCGCCATCTCGACTGGTCCCAGCAATTGCCGGCGGAGCCGCAGGACCTGTGGGACGTGTTGACGACCTTCGGCGCCGAAACGCGCCAACGTCTGTTCGCGCATTGCGTCTCCCTGACTCTGAACGCCGTGCACGAACCCTGGAGCCGCCGCCCGCGGGCGATTGTCCATGCCGAGCGGATCGCCTCGGCGCTCTCCCTCGACGTCACGTCGACGGGTTGGACGCCGACCGTCGACAATTTCCTTGGGCGGGTCACCAAGGCGCGCATCCTCCAGGCGGTTCGCGAAGCGAAAGGCGCGGATGTCGCTCGGCGGATCGAGACGCTGAAGAAGGGCGACATGGCGGGGGAGGCGGAAGCGCTCCTGAGGGGCACGGGGTGGCTGCCCGAGCCGTTGCGCACGCCGGGTCGCGGGCCGCAACCTTCCTTGGATGCGACCTCTCCTTCCCTGTCGGAAGAATCGGCGCGGCTCGAAGAAGGCGCTGCGCCAGAAAGCGAACGGACATTCGACGAAATCGTCGGGCATGACGAGGATGCCGAGCTGGCGGCAGTCGACGGTCCTCAAAGCGTCGCCGCCGAGTAAACCTTCACGAGGTCGATTGCACAGGGGCTCGCCAGCGATGGCGGGCCCTTTTTTCTTGGAGGACGCGCCGTGTCGAGCTCAATTGCGTCGGAATTGGCGCGCCGCCTGGCGCAGGACGCTGAGGCGGTCTGCCGGCACTATCTGTCGAACGGCCGCCGCCATGGCCGTTACTGGATCGTTGGAGACGCCCGTAATGCGCCTGGCCGGAGCCTATTCGTTCGACTGACAGGTCCGGAGAGCGGCAAGGGCGCCGCCGGAAATTGGACCGATGCGGCTTTGGGCGATTATGGCGACCTGCTTGACATCATCCGCCAAAGCGTCGGGTTGAATGATTTTTCCGAGGTTCTCGACGAAGCGCGGCGCTTCCTAAGCCTGCCCCGCGACGAATCACAGCCCCAGCAAGCATTCGATCGCAACGAGCGGAAGGCAGGCTCTCCGGGTTCGGCGCGCCGTCTATTCGCCATGTCGCGGCCGATCGCGGGCACATTGGCGGAGCGCTATCTGCATCATCGGGGGATTTCAGCGCGACAGGATCTCGAAAGTCTGCGATTCCATCCACGCTGCTACTATCGATCGGAAAATGGATCAGCCTCGGAGACTTGGCCCGCGATGATCGCGGCGGTCACCAACCTTGAGGGGCAAATCACTGGCGCGCATCGCACGTGGCTCGACAGGACGGGATGCGACAAGGCGCCGATCGCCTCCCCTCGACGCGCCATGGGGAAGCTTCTCGGCAATGGCGTCCGATTTGGCGCGCCTCTCGATGTGATGGCGGCGGGCGAAGGGATCGAAACCGTGCTCTCGGTTCGATGTCTTCTGCCCGGCATGCCGATGATCGCAGCGCTCTCTTCCGCACATCTCGCGGCGATCCTGTTCCCGGACGGACTGCGCCGCCTCTATGTCCTGCGCGACAACGACCCCGCCGGCGAAAGGGCTTCGGCGACCCTTCTTGACCGCGCGACGGCCGAGGGGATTGAGGCCGTCGTCCTCGCCCCCGCACTTGGCGATTTCAACGACGATTTGCGCCGCATTGGCGCACAAGGGCTGCACGCGGCGCTCAGAGGTCGCCTCGCGCCTCAGGACGTTGACCGGTTCATGAGATTGTCACCGTGACGCCACCTCACGAAGGAGCCCGCGCCCTATCCCCTGCCCTCGCGCCTTGCGTCAATCGCTTTCTTTCCTTTTGTCGGAGCTTGCCGCGTCCCGGCCTTCTGAGAGGGCGACCCTTGCGTCGGGCGCGCCGGCTTGGGCAATGGCTGCGGCCGGCTATTTTCCGTCGCGCCCTGCG
>RXIY01000052.1 GCA_003963405.1 Hyphomicrobiales bacterium | reverse complement strand
TTTCTCCGCACTCCGCAACCTCTTCGTCCCACCCCAACCTTCTCGCCAGTCCGCCATCGCTATACATCGGCATCGCCTCAGGGCGTTCGCCGAGTGGAGGTCCGTGACGCTACCCGCCTAAAATCGAGGCAGCGGGGACTTCGCTGCGCTCTGAGAGAGTTAATTTGACATCGCCTGCGCAGAGTAGTGGTCTGCAAGCAACGCCAAGGCGGGCGAGAGGCATGCGCTGAGCCCTCCTACGCGAGATTTGCTGGTAGAGAAACCGGCGCATTGCCCGGAGACGGCGGAATGACGCCGCCGGGCGTGGTCCCGCCGCCCGGGCAGTTGGTTCCGTCGCCGCCCGAGCCGTTTGAAGCGTTGCACGTTGTTGCCGCCTGGTTGATCTTGTTTTGGATCGACTGTCCCCAGGAACAAATGCTTTGGTTGTTTCCGTCGAGATTCGCGCCGCCATTAGAAAGCGTTTGGCCGGTAGCTCTGACTCCACCATTGCCGATCGACGGGCAAGCGCCGCCATTCGCTTGCATGAAAGCCAGGTCGTTTCTGCAAATCAGCGGGCCAAATTGGAAGCAAGCCGCGAGCATCCCCGCAGTTACCGGCGTTCCGTTGACACTGCCGCTGTTGGAGAGCGTCTGATAGGCGCCGCTGGTATTGGAGTTGCCAACCTGTTGCGCCCAAATGCAGACCTGCTGCTGAGCCGACAGGTTCAGGTACTGGCTCGGCGAGTAGCCAGTGTTCGTGAGATTGGACCGCGTCAGCTGCAAGACGCCGAAATTATTCCCGTTCGAAGCACAGGTGTTGCCGCCGGACTCGGCGATCGCAGCTCCCCCAAAATTGCAGGCGTTATTTTTCAGCGCGTTGTTCGCCGAAGGGCAGTTTTGTATGTTCTGGGCGACGTCCGATGCGCTGACGGTCTGGCAATCCGCGAACGCAAGCTCGGGATCTGAGAGAACGACTGCGATCGCGGATGCAAGGAGTGTTGACGCTTTCATTTTGCCGATTCCGATACACAGCTATCTCACCGAGACCTTTTGAGAGAGTTCTGTCCTCTCGTTTCCGTCGACGTTGGCGAAGGTGATTTGATGGGTCTGCGGATCGTAAGTTGCGACCGTCGCTTTCCTGGCGTTTTGAGGAGCGTCTGCTTCGGAGACGGTGACAAGTAGGTCGGGGATATCGCCAAGGACTTCGAGCTTCCCCCCTGAGAGGCTCGCCACCCGCGTGGGACAAAAAAGCAGGTTCGGAACGCCGCCAGCGTTGGCGCAGTTGTTGCTGATGACGGAGACGAAGATCTGTTTTCCTTCGACCTGGAAGCTCGTGGTGTAGACGACGCCGACGAGCGGCTTATCTGCGCCGCCCGGCGTCGACTGGAGATATTTGCGAAACTTGAGCATCTCTGGAACCTGGTCCGACCAAATGCGGGCCTGCAGGTTCGAGTCGGTCAAGGAGAAAGTCTGCGCCAGGAGACGATGCGAGATCGCTTGTTCAGCGCTGGCGGAAAGCGGGGCGAGCATCGCGAGGATGAGGGCGGCGCGCATGAAAAGCTCCTTCGCATGATAGGCCTAGCGATACGAAAGGCGGAAACGATCGCCGGCGTCAAAGGCGCGAAGCGCCGGCGGAAAAGCAGAGGGTCCGCGTGCGGAAACTGCTTTTGCGCTTGACGCAATAAGGCGGGCGGCCGCGCCATAAATCGCAGCGCTAAGCTCAATGGCGAAGAGAGGCGGCGTCGTTCAGACATTGGCGGTGCTCCGGGTGAGCTTGGCGTTAGTTCGGGGGGTGAAGAGGCACGGTTTGAGCGCATTGGGAAATTTCCACATGCGAAACCGTGTAGCGGATTTTGAACGCGCGCGCGGCGACGTCATAGGAGACCTCCGTGCGCGTCGCGGAGGAGTCTTCGATGGGCGCTTGCGGCTGCTTTTCGAGAAAGCAGGCCGCTCCATCGATCAGGAGTGCGTAGCGGTCCGCCTCGAACATGGCGAGCCGCATCGGACAGACTTTGATTTTCACGCCTGCCGCCGAGGAAGGGTATTCGTCCGTGCAAACATTGGGCGCGTCGAGCACGGTGAGGGCGGCGAGCTTGGTTTGAAAGTTGATCGTGAAGTGCCATTCCGACGCGCCGCGATTGCCCACGGCGTAGCTGAGCGAGGGGTCCGTGAGCGGACGCCCCGGAAGGACCGCCGATGGCGGCTTCGAATTGCTCTCGTCGAGCCGATCCTGCCAGATTGAAGCATAGGACTCCGCTTCTCCCCGCGGAAGGCGAAGATCGGAATAGGCGACCGGGCGCCAGCGCTCCGGGTCCGGCGTGAAGGATTCGGCCGAGACCGTCGCGGGCAGCAAGACAAACCCAGCCGCCAGGATCGACGAGAGCAACGCGCGCATCAGCGACGCCCGACGAAAGGCCGGAGAACGCGCATAACGGCCCGGAACACTCCGCGGGCGGCAAAATAGATCGCGGCGAAGAGAGCGAGCGTGGGAAGCAGCACCAGCAGCGCCGAACCGTTGGGACGCAGCGGGGTTTGCACGTCCGGAAAGAAGGCTGCGTTCAAAATGCGCTCGATTGGATAGAGAATCGGACCGACAAGTTGGACAGGAAGACCGTTCAGCCAATCGGCCGCCAGCGAGACGAAAACCAACAAGACTCCTAAGACGATCAGAAAAGGGAAAGGAGGCCGAATCGGTTCAAGGAAGACGTACTGGCTGTCATGGAGATGCTTCATGGCGGCGCTCTCACTCGGGCATTTGCGGGGACGCTTCCGATCACTCGTGACGTTCCAACATTTTCAGTGGCTTTCATAACGCAGATTTTGATGGTTGCCAATTTATTATATTTTGTTAAGAGAGGGTCGCTCACCAGGGAATTGCCCCATGCGCATTGCGCTCCTTGTCATCCTCTGTGTTCTTCCCGTGATCGCGGCTGCCGACGAGCGAAAACCGGCGTCAGGGGCAGCTATAAAAGTCGCCTTGGCGCCGAGTTCAGGGGCTCCACCGAGCTTGCCGACTGAGCCTGTCGAATCAGGAGTGTGTGTGGCCGAGATGGATTCGCAAAGCCTGCGGGACCTGGTTCAAGCCGAGGCGCGGAGCGCAGGCATCGACGAGAAGCTTGCTCTCGCGATTCTGGATCAGGAGTCGACAAGCGGCGTCAATCTCAATTCCCCGAGGGGTGCGCGCGGGCCGATGATGCTCATGCCGCAGACCGCCGCCCAACATGGGGTCAAGGACATTTGCAACCCCGTCGAGAATGTCCGGGGGTCGATGTTGTTCTTGAAGGACCTCGTCGTCCAGTTCCAGGGAAACATGATGCTCGTCGCCGCCGCCTACAACGCGGGCAGCGAGCGCGTCTACCAGGCGAAAGGCGTGCCGGCCAACTCGGAAACGGTTCGCTACGTGGCTGCTGTGACCAATCAATATTACGGGCTTGGCAATTTTTCGGCGCGGCGCGGAAAGCGCGGCCCCGAGGCGAGCCGGAACGTTAAGGAAGCCTCAGAAGGCGAGACGCCGCCAGCCGGAAAGAGCCGTTCGGCGAGAGACCAGCAGTGGATCGGCGGGTCGGTTCTCTATGTGGCTCCTGATGACGAAGGAGAAAGTAAATGACGTTTTTTTCGCGTTCCGACGCAATGTTCCTGGGCGTTATGGTCGGAGTGGCGCTGATTATTGGGCCCGATTCAGCCCTGGCGCAGACGGCAACCTTCCAGCCCCTGAACACCGCGTTGACGAGCGTCCTGCAATTTATGACGGGAACCTTCGCGACGACGGCCGCCACCGTCGCCGTGGCCGCCGTCGGCTATCTCGCGCTCACCTCGCGGATTCCCTGGTCCTGGGCCTTCTCGGTCATCGTCGGCGTGGCTCTGATCTTCGGCGCTGCGCAAATCGTCCAATCGCTCACGAACGGGCAGG
>RXIY01000103.1 GCA_003963405.1 Hyphomicrobiales bacterium | reverse complement strand
GATGGCCCTGGGCGTCTTCGGCGTCGTGCTGCAGATCCTGATGCGCATCCATGCGCTGATCGGCAAGGAAGGCGTCGCCCTCCTCACCGAGTAATACTTGTCATCAAGCTGCTCGCGCCTTCGGGCGCGAGCGGTCCCTGGAGAGTGGAGGCAGAGCAGATGATCGCGAATTTACTGATCTTGGCTTCCGTATTGTCGCCCCTGGCCTTCTGGCTGGCGGCGCCGCGCCGGGTCCCCGTGCCCGTGAAGCAGCGTCTGAGGGCGCCAAACAGAAGCTTCTGAGACAAGTCTCGTCTCCCAGCCTGACTGTCTTTACCCGCCGATGCCGCACCCGCGGCGCCGCGCGGGTAAGCTTCTTTTCGAGAGCTTCGCTCCTGTTTCTCACGCAAGCTTCGCTTGTCCGATTGCAATTTGCCGTCGGGCGATTAGATCGTTTCTGCGGCGCGCGAGCCCATGTTCGCGAGCATATCGGGAGAGCCTCTATGAACGATCTTCTCGTCATCGCCTTTTCCTCGGAGCAGAAGGCCGAGGAAGTGCGGCAAAAGCTGTTTCAGATGCAGAAGGAATATTTGATTGAACTGGGCGACGCAGTTGTCGCCGTGAAGGAGCCCGACGGCCAAATCAAGCTCAATCAGCTCTTCAACACGACGGCGATCGGCGGCGTCTCCGGCATGTTCTGGGGCGCGCTGATCGGCTTGATCTTCATGATGCCGCTCGCGGGCGCGGCGCTCGGCGCGGCCTCCGGCGCGGTCTCGGGCGCGTTGACTGATTTCGGCATCGACGACAAATTCATGAAGGACGTGGCCGAGGCCGTGCCGCCCGGCGGCGCCGCGCTTTTTGTGCTGGTCCGCAAAATGACCACGGATAAGGTGCTGGAAGGCCTGCGTGGCGTCGGCGGGACCGTCCTGCGCACATCTTTCGAGAAATCAAAGGACGAGGCTATCCGCGCGGCGCTCGCCGCCCAGAGTCCCACGGGCTGAGACGAAAAACAGCAAAAAAATGCGCCGGCTTCAAAGAGGCCGGCGCGCTTGCATCGAAAGAGATCTCAGACCTGGCCTTGCGCGCGGCGGTGCGTGTGAAACGTCATATAGAGGCTCACGCCGACGAAGATGACGCCGACGAGCGCCACGATGATGAAGAGCGACGAACGCTGCACGATCGCGATCGCGGGAACGAAGAGCGCAAGGATCAATCCGACCACGCAGATTTGCCAGGCCGACGCGTGGACGCCGGCGACAAAGGTGCCGAGCGCGAGAAGGACCATGAGATTGAGGCCCGTCGCGTTCACGTCCACGAGTGCGCGCATCGTCGGGGTGTAGATGAGCCACATGGCGGCGAGGAAAGCCGCCCAATGCAGAATTTGCGTCCAGACCAGCTTTACGTGCTCCTGGCGGGTCTCGGCGTTTCGCCAACCGACATAGATGCACAGAACGCAGTAGACGAGGGTGAGAATTTCCCAATAGAGGCCAATCGGCTGGCCTGTGAAGGTGACAAGGCCGATGCCGAACACCGCCATCGACAGCATGATGATATAGGGAAGATCAATCTTGAGAACGTCGAGGAAGAGCACTTCCGCCGGTTGGGTTTTGATTTCCTCTAAACCTTCCTCGAGCGCGGTCACCCACGAGGCCTCGTGTTGTTGCGGCTTTTCCGCGTGAGGTTCGGTCGGCTCGCCGCCCGCCGTTTCGGGGGTGTTGGACATCGTCATATCCTTGGAAGTTCAGTTTTGGGAAAGGGCGCCGTTTAAAGCCCGGGGAGGATAGTGCGCGCCTCCCAACTCGGCAACCGCCGGAATTTGTCCGGTTTTGCGGCTTTGCCGTCTGCCGCGCATCCGAAAAGCTGCGAGCTTATGACGCGACCGCGAGGAAAATATGAAGAAAACGCTGCTTCTCTCCGCCTTTGTTCTGATGGTCGGCTTCGGCGTCTGGTCGCTTTATGCCGGCAGCCGCTACCAGGCCCTTTGCGAACTCTCCTACTGGTCGGCGAGCGCGGAGGAGCTCAAACTCTGCGATGAAAGAGCGGTTGAACTGGGAGGGAAATAAATCAATGGACGAAAAAGACGGCGGCCCCGGCAATGGCTGCGAACAGCACCGAGGCGATGACGGCGTTGGCGATGGGGGCTCTGAGGATCATGTGGTCTGAGGATGGGGCGCCGTCTTGGGCCTTTCAATCCGACAAAACAGCGCGCGGCCATGAGTCGCGGGGCGGATATCTCTTTGTGGCCGGAGCGCCCATTGCTTAAACTGGCGGCGAGGGGCAACGGCCGCAAGGAGTGAGCTGATTCATGAAAAACTCAATTCTCGTCACAGTGTTGTTGGCGATGATCACGAGCGCCGCGGCGGCGAGGGGCGGGCAGCAGACCTGGATTCTGGTTTGTCCGAATAGCCTGCCCAAAAGCGACTGCAATCTGACGACCGCCGCGAAATGGTATCATCTCCCGTCGTCACAGGCCTCCGCGGCCACTCCGCAAATCAAGGCCGCCCGCGCGCAGGTCGGCGCCACCCTCGACAAAGGATTCTACGTCTCGATAGAGCAGTTTCCGGCTGGCGTTTCGATGGGTGAGCGGGGCAGGGTCTTCAAGGCCTGCGACCCGCAGGGCGCGGCGCCTTCGGACTCGCAGGAGGCCGCATGGGCCGAACGCGGCCAATGCCTCCGCTGATTGGGGACCTGCGGCGCGAACCGCCGCGCGACGCGCCACCTGATCGGCGTATGAGAGAGATCAGCGCGTCAGGTTCTGTCCCCATTTCCTGACGGCGTTTACCAGCCGGTCGAGCAGGCCGGGCGCCGGGCGTGATTCGCTTCGCGCAGGTCTGGGCTTCTTCTCGGCCGCACCCGCCTTCGGCTTCGCCGCCGGCTTGACTTCGGCCGCCGCCGGCTTGACTTCGGCCGCCGCCGGCTTGGCCTCGGGAGCGGACGGCTTGACTTCGGGAGCGGCCGGCCTGGCCTGGGGCGCAACTGTCTTCGCTTCGGGCGTCTTTGGCGCGGCCGTCTCGCCTGAGCCCACTGGCGGGGCGGTTTCAACTTTGCTTCCCGTGACGGGCGCTCTGGCGGCTGGCGCCGGGTTGGCGACATTGCCCGAACTCGCTGGCGGCGGCGTCTCGACCGCTTTCTGGATGTCCGGCGGACCGGCGGAGGGTGGGACCGGTGGCGGGGCAACATCCTGGGTTGCTGCGGGCGGCGCTTTTACAGGAAGAGGCGCGGGCGGCGGCGGAGTCGTGGCGGGCGCCGGGGGCTCCGGAATTTTCCGCGGCGGCGGCGGCGCGGCGGCGCCGGCCGCTTCGGCTGAGCTCGCTTCTGGCGGCGGCTCGGCGGGAGCAACTTTCGCCGGAGCCGGTTGCGTGGCCCGCTGAGGGAATGCGGCCGTGGATGGCGCGACTTTGCGCGGGGCTTCTTTCTTGGCTGTGGATTTTGGTGGCGGGCTCGGCGCAAAGGGCGCACGCAGGAAAAACATGCCGGCGAGAAGCGCGCAGAGGGCGCCGACGCCCATGGCCAGGCGCCGCAGCGGGAAGGTTTTTCGCCCCGGTGCGGGGCGGTTCGCCGCAAGCTCTCTGGAGGGCCTGATGTCGAGCCGAATTTCTGGGGGACGGGCAACTGGCGCCCCAGGGGGATGGAAGGGGACGACCGCTCTTTCCGACGAACCCGGAGCGATGGCGGCCGTCAGAGGGGCGGCTTGCTTTTCGGGCCGTGGCGGCGGTTCCGAGGCGCGTCTTTTTTCTTCCCGCAGCCTGTATGCTTCGAGCGTCCAGTCGCTGAGGAGGATTGGCTGCGAAGATGCTTCGACAGGCTGGGCCACCGGCGCGGATGCGGCGGCCGGCTCCAGCTGAACTCGCTTGCGCCGTTCAGCCTCCCGCGCCTCATAGGCCGGCAAGGTCCAGTCGCTGAGCTGAACGGCGGCGGCGTGCGGGGCGGCGGCCGCTTCTATCCTGGCCTTTTCCAGCAGGCGCCGGCGCTCCTCGCGCCGCTTGTAGGCGGCGGGCGTCCATTCGCTTTCCGCCACGCCGCGCGCAGGCGCAGGGACAGAGGCAAGCGGGGCAGGGCGCTCCCGTCTGCGTCGCTCGGCGTCGCGCGCGTGATAGGCCGGCAGAGTCCACTCGCTGAGCAGGATGTCGAGGTCGGCGTGAATCGCGCGGGTCGTAATCTCATCCCGCTCGGCGAGGCGCCTTTGCTCTTCGCGCCGACTGAACGCGGGGAGCGTCCAGTCACTTTCGAGTATGGATTGCGAGGCGGGAGCTGGCGAGGGGCGTCCGGCGTCGAGCGTTCGACGCTTCATCTCGCGCGCGTGATAGGCCGGAAGCGTCCAGTCGCTGAGAAAGATTTCAGCGTTCTCGGCCGTCTCGGCCCGGATGCTGCGCTCAGCGAGACGCCGCCGTTCCTCTCGCGCGCGATAGGCGGCCGGCGTCCATTCGCTGACGAGGGTTTCCTCCATTACGCGTCTCCCGGTTTGTTTTTGTTTGTGGGCGGGGCGGCGCTTTCCGCGCTTCTTCCGCCGATGGACCGCCATGCGCAAACGCTTTCGTGAGCTGAATTTCTGGCGGAGCCTAACAAAGGTTCTTCAAGGGCGCAAAACGCGGGGAAAACGACGAGGTCAAGTCAGGAGCTAAGCTTCAGTCGACGGGCGCGGGGCTTTCCACCGGCGCCGTCGCCTCGATGGCGGGGCCGGAGAGGGCGGCCCGAAGCTTCTCGCGGTCGAGCTCCCCCTCCCAGGCGGCGATCACGATCGTCGCGACGCCATTGCCGATGAAATTGGTGAGCGCGCGGCATTCGCTCATGAATTTGTCGACGCCGAGCACGAATGACATGCCCGGCGCCAGCGCCGGATCGACGGCGGTGAGCGTCGCCGCCAGCGTGACGAAGCCGGCTCCGGAGACTCCGCTCGCGCCCTTCGAGGTCAGCATCGCGACGACGAGGATCGTCGCCTGATGGGCGACATCCAGCTCCGAGCCCATGGCGCGCGCGATGAAGAGGGTCGTGAGCGTCATGTAGATGTTGGTGCCGTCGAGGTTGAACGAGTATCCCGTCGGCACCACGAGCCCGACGACCGACTTCGAACAGCCGAGCCTTTGCAGCTTTTCCATCAGCGCGGGGAGGGCGCTTTCGGAGGAGGAGGTGCCGAGCACGATCAGCAGCTCGTCCTTGAGAAAGACGAGATAGCGCAGGATGCTGAAGCCCGTCGCCGCCGCGATGGCCCCGAGCACGACGAGGACGAACAGCGCCGAGGTCAGGTAAAACGCGCCGACGAGGCCGCCGAGCGAAAGCAGCGCGGCGGAGCCATATTTCCCCACCGTATAGGCCATGGCCCCGAAGGCGCCGATGGGGGCGGCCTTCATCACGATATTGATGAGGGCGAACATGGCGTGGCCGGCCTCGTCCACCCATTGCCGCATGGGCCGGCCCTTTTCGCCGAGCGACAGCAGGGCGAAGCCGAACAGCAGCGAAAACAGCAGCACCTGGAGAATATCGCCCTTGGCGAAGGCGCCGAACGCGCTGTCGGGGATGATGTCGAGGAGAAAATCGACTCCGCTGCGCTTGGCGGCGGCCTCCGTATATTTGGCAATGGCCGTCGCGTCCGCCTTGCCGGCGAAATCGCCGCCGGGCTTCAGCAGATTGCCAACCAGCAGGCCGACGGCGAGCGCGAAGGTGGAGACCACCTCGAAGTAAACGAGCGCCTTGACGCCCACCCGGCCGACTTTTCGCGCATCCTCGATGTGGGAAACCCCCGAGACCACCGTGCAGAAGATGATGGGCGCGATCGCCATCTTGATGAGCTTCACGAAGCCGTCGCCCAGGGCCTTGACCCAATCGGCCGCCGCCACATGTGGCGCGACCCAGCCGAACAAGGCGCCCAATGCGATCGCCGCAAGAACCTGCACATAGAGCAGGCGGTGGAGAGGCTGTCTGGTCGGGGCGTTTGTCTCGGGGGTCATGGGGTCGCTGATAAAGCGGCCGGGCGCGGCGGGCAACGGGTGGAATTTGGCGGCCGGATTTGCGGCGCCCTGCCGCGCGGGGCTATACAGTACCCTAAAGAAGCCGGCGCGGACGCCGGCGCCATCATGCAAGTTCTCACGACATGGCCAGCAGCAAGAAGCAGGCCGCGGCGGCGGTGGAGAAGGCGTTGGACGACGCCCGGAGGGTCAGCGACAAGACCATTTCGATCCGCGGCGCGCGCGAGCACAATCTCAAGAATGTCGACCTCACCATCCCGCGCGACAAATTTGTTGTCTTCACGGGCCTCTCGGGCTCGGGCAAGTCGTCGCTCGCCTTCGACACCATCTACGCCGAAGGCCAGCGCCGCTATGTGGAGTCGCTTTCCGCCTATGCGCGGCAGTTTCTGGAGATGATGCAGAAGCCCGACGTCGATCAGATCGACGGGCTGTCTCCGGCCATCTCCATCGAACAGAAGACGACTTCGAAAAACCCGCGCTCGACCGTCGGCACGGTGACGGAAATCCACGATTACATGCGCCTGCTCTGGGCGCGCGTCGGCGTGCCGTACTCGCCGGCGACGGGGCTGCCGATCGAGAGCCAGACCGTCTCGCAGATGGTCGACCGCGTGCTCGCGCTGCCCGAAGGCTCACGCCTCTATCTGCTGGCGCCCGTCGTGCGCGGCCGCAAGGGCGAATACAAGAAGGAAGTCGCCGAGTTCACGCGGCGCGGTTTCCAGCGGTTGAAGATCGACGGCGCCTATTACGAGATCGCCGACGTTCCGCCGCTCGACAAGAAACTCAAGCACGACATTGACGTGGTCGTGGATCGCATCGTGGTGCGCAAGGACATCGCCTCGCGCCTGGCAGACAGTTTCGAGACGGCGCTGGATTTGTCGGGCGGTCTCGCCGTCGTGGAATTCGCCGGCGCGCCGCCCGTCGAGGCGGAGCGCGAGAAGGCCGCCAATGTCTCGACGCATTACGCGCCGGGCCATATTGTCTTCTCGTCGAAGTTTGCCTGTCCGGTTTCGGGCTTCACCATCCCCGAAATCGAGCCGCGACTCTTCTCCTTCAACAATCCCTTCGGCGCCTGTCCCGTCTGCGGCGGCATCGGCTGCGAGCAGAAGATCGACGCCGATCTCGTCGTACCCAATCCGAAGACGACTTTGCGCAAGGGCGCCATCGCGCCTTGGGCGAAATCCTCTTCGCCCTACTACATGCAGACGCTCGAGGCGCTCGGCAAACATTACAAGTTCCGGCTCGACACGCCCTGGGAGGAGCTGCCGAAGAAGGCGCAGAACGTGATCCTCTTCGGCTCCGGAAGCGAGGAAATCCGCTTCTCCTATGACGACAGCTTCCGCGCCTATGACGTGAAGAAGCCCTTCGAGGGCGTCGTCATCAATCTGGAGCGGCGATACAAGGAAACGGACAGCGAATGGGCGCGCGAGGAGATCGGGCGCTTCATGTCCGCGACGCCGTGCCTCGCCTGCGAGGGCTTCCGCCTGAAGCCCGAGGCGCTCGCGGTGAAGATCGCGGCCAAGCACATCGGCGAAGTGTCGGAACTCTCCGTGCGCGCGGCGCTGGAGTGGTTCACGAAACTGCCGGATCAGCTCGACAAGAAGCGTAACGAGATCGCCTATCGCATCCTCAAGGAAATCCGCGAGCGCCTGACCTTCCTCGTCGATGTCGGCCTCGATTATCTGACGCTCTCGCGCAATTCCGGCACGCTCTCGGGCGGCGAGAGCCAGCGCATCCGGCTCGCCTCGCAGATCGGTTCAGGTCTTACGGGCGTGCTCTATGTGCTCGACGAGCCGTCAATCGGCCTGCATCAGCGCGATAACGACAGGCTGCTCGACACGCTGCGCCGCCTGCGCAATCTCGGCAACAGCGTCATCGTCGTGGAGCATGACGAAGACGCGATCCTCGCCGCCGACTATGTCGTCGATGTCGGCCCCGGCGCCGGCATTCATGGCGGCAAGATCGTCGCGCAGGGCACGCCGCAGGAGATCATGGCCAATCCGGCCTCGCTCACCGGGCAGTATCTCACCGGCGAAAAGCAGGTCGTGCTGCGCCACAAGCTGAGAAAGCCGACGCCGGGCCGCTGGCTCAAGCTGTTCGGCGCGCGCGGCAACAATCTCAAGGATGTGAACGCGGAAATTCCGCTCGGCTGCTTTACCGCGGTGACGGGCGTTTCGGGTGGCGGCAAATCGACGCTCGTGATCGAGACGCTCTACAAGGCGGTCGCGCGGCGCCTCAACAACGCCCATGAAGTTCCTGCGCCTTTCGACAGGCTCGAGGGACTCGAGCACATCGACAAGATCATTGACATCGACCAGTCGCCGATCGGCCGCACGCCGCGCTCGAATCCTGCGACCTACACGGGCGCCTTCACGCCGATCCGCGAATGGTTCGCGGCCCTCCCCGAGGCGAAGGCGCGCGGCTATGCGCCGGGGCGCTTCTCCTTCAATGTGAAGGGCGGCCGATGCGAGGCCTGCCAGGGCGACGGCGTCATCAAGATCGAGATGCACTTCCTCCCGGATGTTTACGTCACCTGCGACGTATGCAAGGGCAAGCGTTACGACCGCGAGACGCTGGAAGTGAAATATCGCGAGAAATCCATCGCCGACGTGCTCGACATGACGGTGGAGGAGGCCTCCAACCTGTTCAAGGCCGTGCCGTCGATCCGCGACAAGATGGAGACCTTGAAGCGCGTCGGCCTCGATTACATCCATGTCGGCCAGCAGGCCACGACGCTCTCGGGCGGCGAGGCGCAGCGCGTCAAGCTCTCCAAGGAGCTGTCGCGCCGCTCCACGGGGCGAACGCTCTACATCCTCGATGAGCCGACGACGGGCCTGCATTTCCACGATGTCGCCAAGCTTCTCGAAGTGCTGCACGAGCTCGTGGAGCAGGGCAATACGGTGGTCGTGATCGAGCACAATCTCGAAGTCATCAAGACCGCCGACTGGATCATCGACATGGGACCGGAAGGCGGCGACGGCGGCGGCGAGATCGTTGCGGCCGGGCCGCCCGCCGAGATCGTCAAGGAGAAGCGCAGCCACACCGGGCGCTATCTCGCCGAGGCGATGGCGCGCCGTCCCTTGCCATCGGCAGAGAAGGAAAAGAAGCCCGCGCGCCGGGCGGCGAAGGTCGATTGAGCGTTTCGCTTCGCCGCCGCTGCGCCTCCAGTCCCCACACCGCGCCAAGCATGAAGAACACGAAGCGCCAATGGTCGATGTCGATCTGGAAGCCTTGCAGAAAAAGCGCGATGAGGGCCGGCGCGATCACTTGCGCATGCGGCTGGGCGGGGGACGGTGAAAACATCAGCCGCAGGCCGACCCACACGGTAATGGCGACGAGCAGGAGAAACAGAAAGCCGCCGATCCAGCCATTGTTGGCGAAGGCGCCGACATAGGAATTATGCGGCTCCAGATCGAAGACCAGCCGGAAGCGCAAGGGGCCGAATCCCATGAAGCGATCGAGCAGCATGGGGATCGAGCGGAGTTGATTGCCGAAGCGTCCCGTCTCGCCGACGTCGTATTCCTGCGCCGCGGCCGTTCGCTGCGCGAAGAATTCGCGCGTCTCCGGCACGGAGAGCAGCGCGGCGACGAGAAGACCGATGGCGGCGAGGGCGCCGACCGCGACGAAGACGATGCGCCGTCTCGCCCCGGCGTCTTGCGAGGCGGCGAAGACCGCGGCGCTCATCAGCGCGACGGCGACGAGCGTCGCGGCGTAGCTTCCGCGTGAGAAGCTCAGGAACATGCCGAGGAAGACGACGATAAGCATCGCCCCGGCAAGCAACGCGCTTCGCGCGCGACCGATCAGGAGGCTGTGCGCGAGATAGACGATCGGCAGCACGAGAAACGAGCCGAGCACATTCGGGTCCTTGAAGGTGCCCGAGGCGCGGCCGGCGTGAAGAAAGACGTCCTCGCCAAGTCCCGCGACGCCCGCATATCCGAGAATGCCCGCAACGGCCGCGATCAGCGCGCCGACGAGATAGGCCCTGAGGCACAGCTCGACGCGGTGCGTGGTGCGATCACCCATGAACAGCGCGTAGAACAACCCTGTGAGAACCAGATAGGCGGATTGATACTGGTAGAGCGCGGAGTCGGCATTGTCCCAGTAGGGAACGAGCGCCAGAAATCCCATGATATTGAAGGCGACAATCAGAAAGGCGAAGATCAGAAAGCTCGCGCTGATCGTGAAGCCGCCCAGAAACCAGAGCGGCAGGGCGATGAGCGAGGCGAGATCATAGGGCGAAGGCTCGATAACGGCGATCGCTCCACAGGCGATGAAAACGAAGACGGCCGCATCGACCAGACGCTGATAGTGGAAAACGCGCCGCGCTTCCGGGATGGCGGGCGCTTTCATGGGCGTCGCCTCGACAGAAGGGCGTCGTAATAGCTGTCGAGAATTTCGTCGGCCATTCTCGGCAGTGAGAAGCGCGACGCCACACGATCGGCGAGCGCCTGCGCCTGTCTGGCGCGCGCTTCCGGCGTCTCCGCGAGCAGGCCTTGCAGCGCGTCCGCGAGCCGCGCGGGATCATGCGCCGCAATGAGCCGGTCCGCCTGCGGGCCGAAGATTTCCGCCATGCCGCCGACATTCGTCGCGACGAGCGGAACGCGCGCGCCCGCCGCTTCGAGGACGACATAGGGCAGGGACTCGAAGCGGCTCGGCACGACCATCGCCTTGCCGAGCGCGAAGGCGTCGCGCGCGCGGCAAGGCTTGCCGAAGGCAATCTGGGCGCCGACGCCCGCGCCTCTAGCCCGCGCCTCCAGCAGCGCGCGATCTGGGCCGTCGCCGACGATCAAGACGCTCGGCGTTACGCCCCTGCGCGCGAGGAGGGCGACGGCGTCGATCAGCGTATCGACGCCCTTGGCGTCACGGAGCTCTCCGACATAGAGCAAATCCGCCGCACCGGTTCGGGTTTCGACGGGCGTCAGCTCCGCCGTCGAAATTCCGTTGAGAACGACGCGCGCGAAACCTTTCGGCTTGCCCACGAAACGCTCGAAACGGTCCGCGATGAAGGCGCTTTCGAAAAGAAGCGCGTCGGTGCGCGTAGCGAGCAGCGCTTCGATCTTCATGAAGAGTCGATGGCGCAGCGAGCCGGGTTCGTAATTCAGACTGCCGCCGTGCGGCGTGTATACGCGGACCGGACGTTTCGCGCCGGAAAAGCGGCCGGAGAGCCGCGCATGAACGCCGCCCTTCGAGCCGTGGCCGTGCACCACATCCGGCCGCAGCTCCGCAATGCGTTTGTTGATTGCGATCGCCGCCGGAACGTCCGAGGGGTGCGGAAGCCGGTGAATCGGCAGGCGTAGAAGGCCAAGCGCAAGATGCGGGCGCAGGGCGGCCAGTTGCGCTTCGGCGATCTCCCCGCCGGTCAGCGAGTCCGCGATAATCCCAACCGCGTGACCGCGCGCGATCTGCTCGCGGGTGAGGTCCTGCACGTGGCGAAACAGACCGCCGACCGGCGCGCGGAGCACATGCAGGATGCGCAGCGGCGAGTCTGTGCTCTCGGCGGCGTGCGGCAATAGCGTCCCCTCGGCTTTACTGTCAAGCTCGAGACGAATAACGCCGATGGGCTAAAAATGAATGAGCGGCGTTCGCCTGGCGCGCGCCGCTCTCGCGATCATGAGCTTCGACGGGCCTCAGTTGCGCATGGACGCCGGATTGGCGTCCGCTTCGGGCGCGTCCGGGGCGCCGGGTTCTTCACTCACGGGCTCGGCCTCATCGGCGCTGGCGCGCTTCTTCCCGGCCTCGATGATGTCGCGCTCGGGACGCGGCAGGACGGGACCCTCGGGGAAGACGAAGCCAAGCTTTTTCTCGCCCTTGTCATCGCCCACCACCACGACGCGCACCGCCCCGCCGTTCTTGAGGCGGCCGAAAAGCACCTCGTCGGCGAGCGGGGTCTTGATCGCCTGATGGATGACGCGGGACATGGGCCGCGCGCCCATCGCCTCGTCATAGCCGTGTTCGACCAGCCAGCCGCGCGCCTCGTCGGTCAGCTCGATGGTGACGTTACGGTCCGCGAGCTGCGCCTCGAGCTGCATAATGAACTTGTCGACGACGCGTTTGATGACGTCGACCGGCAGATGGCCGAAGGGCACAATCGCGTCGAGGCGGTTGCGGAACTCCGGCGCGAACAGGCGATTGATCGCCTCGCTGTCGTCGAGGTCGGCGCGGGTGCGGGTGAAGCCGATCGGCGTGCGGGCAAGGTCCTGCGCGCCCGCATTCGTCGTCATGATCAGGATGACGTTGCGGAAGTCGATCGTCTTGCCGTTGTGGTCGGTGAGCTTCCCGTGGTCCATCACCTGGAGCAGGATGTTGTAGAGATCGGGATGCGCCTTCTCGATCTCGTCGAGCAGCAGCACGCAATGCGGATGCTGGTCGATGGCGTCAGTGAGCAGGCCGCCCTGATCGAAGCCGACATAGCCGGGCGGCGCGCCGATCAGCCGGCTGACCGTATGTCGCTCCATATATTCGGACATGTCGAAGCGGACGAGCTCGATGCCGAGCGACGTGGCGAGCTGACGGGCGGCCTCGGTCTTGCCGACGCCCGTGGGGCCGGAGAAGAGATAGCAGCCGATCGGCTTTTCCTGATCGCGCAGGCCCGCGCGGGCGAGCTTGATCGCCGAGGTGAGCGCGGCAATTGCCTTCTCCTGCCCATAGACCACGCGCCGTAGCGTCTCGTCGAGATGCGCGAGCACCTCCGCGTCATCCTTGGAGACGGTCTTGGGCGGGACGCGCGCCATGGTCGCGATCGTCGCCTCGATCTCCTTGATGCCGATGGTCTTCTTGCGCTTGTTCTCGGTGAGCAGCATTTGCGCCGCGCCGGTCTCGTCGATCACGTCGATCGCCTTGTCCGGCAGTTTGCGGTCGTGGATGTACCGGGCCGAAAGCTCCACCGCCGCCTTCAGCGCGTCATTCGTGTAGCGGATCTTGTGGAACTCTTCGAAATAAGGCTTCAGCCCCTTGATGATCTCCACCGCGTCCGGGATCGACGGCTCGTTCACGTCGATCTTCTGGAAGCGGCGCACGAGCGCTCGGTCCTTCTCGAAATACTGCCGATACTCCTTGTAGGTGGTCGAGCCGATGCAGCGCAGCACGCCCTGGGCGAGCGCGGGCTTGAGCAGGTTGGAGGCGTCCATAGCGCCCCCCGAGGTCGCGCCGGCGCCGATCACCGTATGGATCTCGTCGATGAAGAGGATCGCGTTCTTGTGGTTCTCGATCTCCTTTACGACCTGTTTCAGCCGCTCCTCGAAGTCGCCGCGATAACGGGTGCCGGCGAGCAGGGAGCCCATGTCGAGCGCGAACACTGTCGCGCCGGCGAGCACGTCGGGCACCTCGCCCTGAGTGATCTTGCGGGCGAGACCCTCGGCGATGGCCGTCTTGCCGACGCCCGGATCGCCGACGAGCAGCGGGTTGTTCTTGTGGCGGCGGCAGAGCACCTGAATGGTGCGCAGCACCTCGGCCTCGCGGCCGATCAGCGGATCGATGCGGCCGTCGCGCGCCTTCTTGTTGAGATTGACGCAATAGGCCTCGAGCGCGCCTTCCTTCTTGCGGCTGTCGCCGTCGCGGCCTTCCCGCCCTTCGGCGCGGTCGCCGTCTTCCTCGACGCCGCGCGGCGAGCGCGTCTGATCGGAGAGACCCGGCCGCTTCGCGATCCCGTGGCTGATGTAATTGACGGCGTCATAGCGCGTCATGTCCTGCTCCTGCAGGAAATAGACGGCGTGGCTCTCCCGCTCCGCGAAGAGCGCGACGAGAACATTGGCGCCGCTCACGTCCTCGCGCCCCGAGGACTGCACGCTGATGATGGCGCGCTGGACCACGCGCTGGAAGCCGGCGGTCGGCTTGCACTCGTCCGCGTCGTCATTGACGAGGTTGTCGAGTTCGCGGTCGATGTAGTCGCGCAGGTTCTTGGCCAGAAGGTCGAGGTCGACCGAACAGGCGCGCAGCACGGCAGAGGCGTCGGCGTCCTCGATCAGGCTGAGCAGCAAATGTTCGAGCGTGGCGTATTCGTGGTGACGCTCGCGCGCGGAGGCGAGGGCCCGGTCCAGAGTCTGTTTGAGATTGCGCGAGAACGTCGGCATTCGCTGCGAGCCCCTATTTCTTCTCCATGATGCATTGCAAGGGATGCTGGTGCTTCCTTGCGAAATCCATCACCTGGGTGACCTTGGTTTCGGCGACTTCGTACGTGTAAACGCCACATTCGCCGACGCCATGATTGTGGACATGCAGCATGATGCGCGTTGCTTCCTCGACAGACTTGTTGAAATACTTGCGTAGAACGATCACGACGAATTCCTGTGTGGTGTAATCGTCGTTCAGCAACAAAACGCGGTACATGTTTGGCCGGCGGGTCTGCTGGCGGGTGCGCGTGACGAGCGCGGTTCCGGTACCCTGGCCGTCGCCGCCTTTCTTCGGTTCCTTGCCGGCGCGCATGGGAACGCCCGCCGGGTCGTGGCCCTGCTGCGAAAACGCTTGCTGGGATTTGATGGATATCAACGCCGGCACGTCCGTCTCGCCCTTCGGTCCTTTCCATGTAGTTCCCGCGAAAAGCTCTTTCACGGGCGCATGGAGCAATTTCTTTGCCGCAGCCGGCGGGACCCAAAGAGCCCCGGCCGAACGCCCGCGTAGTCTTCTGCTTCGAGGCCGCCTTGGCAAGAGGCAAGGAGCGGGCGGGCGCGGCATTCTAGCCATGAACCAGATATTTACGATATTCGCCCAGAAAAGAGGGGGTTGGAAGGTTCCGAGAATGTCCGGTTTCGAACAGAAAGACCGTCGGCCGCGCCCTGACGGGTCCGGCAACGTGTGGAGCGTCGCCGCCCTCTCGGCCGCCGTTTTCCTTTGCAGCCTGCTCGCGGCCAAGGTTCTGTCGCGCATGGTCGAGAGCGGCGAGTTCACGGCCGCAGCGCATGACGACGCCATTTCCGATGTCCTGCGGAAGGCGGAACACTCGCCGCGGCTCCGAACCATCCTTGGCAGCGTGGGGATCGACGGGGTTGTCACGGCGACGATCCCGCGCCGGGCGCCCGCGCCCGTGTCGCCCTGTGGCGAGGAGAAGGGGGGCGGCAAGGCCGGGAAGTGATTTTTCGCGGGGCTGCGGACCGCATTCGGGGGCAAGGGCGCAAGAAAACTTCCGGAAAAACCGCCCCCGGGGCTCGTATTTTTATTGACATTAGCCCATTTGTTCTCCAAGCATGCGGCGTGGCTTTGGCCCCCCGCTTCTTTGCGGCGACGGTTAGGCGAGCCAGTCCGTCCTCGCGGCGATGACGGCGCCTCCTCTCCTGACATCTTGCGCGCTTTACAAACGGCTGGCGCGCAGCGGCCTTCCCGCCAAGGCAAGCCGTAACCAGGATAATTGATGACATTCGAAGAATTGGGCCTGTCGGAAAAGGTGCTCGCGGCCGTGCAGGCTGCCGGCTACGCGTCTCCGACGCCCATCCAGGCGCAGGCCATTCCGCCGGCGCTCCAGGGCCGGGACATTCTCGGCATCGCCCAGACCGGAACGGGCAAGACGGCGGCCTTCACATTGCCGATGCTCAGCCGTCTCGAACAAGGCCGCGCCCGGGCGCGCGTGCCGCGCACGCTCATCCTCGAACCGACTCGCGAGCTCGCGGCGCAGGTGGAAGAGAGCTTCGCCAAATATGGCGTCAACCAGCGGCTGAACGTGGCGCTGCTGATCGGCGGCGTCTCCTTCGGCGATCAGGAAGCCAAGATCATGCGCGGCGCGGACGTGCTGATCGCGACGCCGGGACGCCTGCTCGACTTTTTCGACCGCGGCAAACTGCTTCTGACCGGCATAGAGATTCTCGTCATCGACGAGGCCGACCGCATGCTGGACATGGGCTTCATTCCCGACATCGAGCGCGTCTGCAAGCTCGTGCCCTTCACCCGCCAGACGCTCTTCTTCTCCGCGACGATGCCGCCGGAGATCACCCGCCTCACCGAGGCCTTCCTGCACAATCCGGTTCGCGTCGAGGTCGCCCGCGCCTCGACCACGGCCTCGACGATCCGCCAGGCGCTCGTCGCCTCGCATGGTCACGCCGACAAGCGCGAGACGCTGCGCGGCCTCATCCGCGGCGCGGAAAATCTCAAGAACGCGATCATCTTCTGCAATCGCAAGCGTGACGTGGCGATTCTGCACCGTTCGCTGATCAAGCACGGGTTCCCGGCCGGCGCGCTCCATGGCGATATGGATCAGCTCGCCCGCATGGCCTCGCTGGACGCCTTCAAGAACGGCGACGTGTCACTTCTCGTCTGTTCCGATGTGGCGGCGCGCGGCCTCGACATTCCGGACGTGAGCCATGTCTTCAATTTCGACGTCCCGACGCACAGCGAGGACTATGTCCACCGCATCGGCCGCACCGGCCGCGCCGGTCGTTCGGGGGTGGCGCTGACGATCGTCACCGAGGACGACGCCAAATATGTGGACCAGATCCAGAACCTGATCGGCAAGCCGATCGAGTGGGAAGGCCCCGGCTTCGACGCCCTGCCGCCGCCGATGGAGACCACCCGGCCCAACGAACACCGCCGTGGCGCACGCGGCGAGCGCGGCGGACGTCGCGAGCGGGGTGGCGAGCGCAGCCGCAGGAGCGAGCGGGTCGAACGCGCCGAGCGTGTGGAACGGGTCGAGGCCGAAGGGCCTGTCGCCATGGGGCGGCCCGCGCATGCGCCGCGTCGCCCGGAGAGCGAGCCGGCGCGTCCCCGCACGACGGAGCGCCGCAGCCGCCGTCACCATGAGGACGACGGCCCGCCCGTCATCGGGCTGGGCGACCACATTCCTTCCTTCCTGCTGCGCCCGGTGACGCTGCGGCCTGCGAAGATCGCGGAAGATTAGGCGGCTATCCGACCCTTGCGTCAGCAGGGGTCGGATTGGAGCGGTCGGCAAAACCGCAATCGCGGGATCGCCCTTCGAGGCGCGAGCTTTGCTCGTCCCTGAGGGCGAGGCCGGCGTTTCAGTCGGCTGCGAATCGCCCGTGCTGAGCTTGCCTGCGTAACAGGCGTCTCGAAGCAGGGTGCGCGCGACGCCGATTCGTCAGAGAATACGGGTAGGGCCTATCGCTCGAACGGCGTCATCGCCGCCCGGATCTTCGCCGCTTGCTCGGCGAGCCTTTCATTATCGGCCATGGTTCCCGGTGGGCGCAGGGCGACGCCGTCCCAGCGCGGCAGCAGATGAAAATGCAGGTGGTAGATCACCTGGCCGCCGGCGCTCTCGTTGAACTGGTGAAGCGTCAGGCCGTCCGCCTTGAAAGCCTTCTGCAAGCCTCGGGCGACGTGCTGGACGCGCTTCATCAACTCGCCGAGCGTCGCAGACGAAACGTCCAGAAGACCGCGGGCGTCCTCCTTGGGGATCACCAGCACATGCCCCTCCGCACGGGGCATGATGTCCATGAAAGCGAGCGCCACCTCGTCCTCATAGACTTTGTGCGCCGGTATTTCGCCGCGCAGAATTTTTCCAAATATATTGTTGGGATCGTAGGCGGCGGACATTTTGGCTTTCCCCTGTTAGGCTTCGAATTCGAAGGCCCGGATATTCGTGACGCGGAACTCCGCCGCCGGATACACGCCCAGAATTTCCACTTCCCTCGAAAAGAATCGCAATTCCTCCAGCGCCCGCGCAAGCGGCGGCTGCTCCGGATGGCCGTCTACATCGGCAAGAAAGCGCGTGGCGGCAAATTCGCCGTCGACCATGTAGCTTTCGAGCTTGGTCATGTTAACGCCGTTCGTGGCGAAGCCGCCGAGCGCCTTGTAGAGCGCCGCCGGAACGTTGCGCACGTGGAAGATGAAGGTCGTCATGGTGGGGCCGCAATCCGCGGGCGCCCACTGGCTCGTGCGCGAGAGGACGATGAAGCGCGTCGTATTGTGCGCCTCGTCTTCGACATTGCTGGCCAATATGTCGAGGCCGTAGATGTCGGCGGCGAGTCGGGGAGCGAGCGCGGCCTTGGTCGGGTCGTTCCATTCAGCCACTTCTCGCGCCGCGCCCGCCGTGTCGCCGGCCGTATGCGCGACGAGGCCGAGGTCGCGGATCACGCGGCGGCATTGCCCGAGCGCATGGACGTGGCTGTAGACCGAGCGCAGCCCTTCGCGTGTCGCGCCCTTCGGCGCCATCAGATGAAAATGAATCGGCAGAAAATGTTCGCCGATGATGTGCAGGCCTGAGCGCGGCAAAAAATGATGAATGTCGGCGACGCGGCCGGCGATCGAATTTTCGATCGGGATCATCCCGAGCGCCGCGCGGCCTTCCGTGATGGCGGAGAAGGCGTCCTCGAAACTCGCGCAGGGGAGGGGCGTCATGTTCGGATAGGCCTGGCGGCAGACAAAGTCGGAGTTGGCGCCGGGCTCTCCCTGATAGGCGATATACTGGTTCACTGCATGTCCTGCCGGCTCGCCGCGGCGCGCAGCGCCGCGAGGTCGCGCCCGGTATCTACCGATGGGCTCGCTTTGTCCAGCACGGCCGCGTCAATGCGCATTCCAGCCTCCAAAGCGCGAAGCTGTTCGAGATTTTCCCGTCGCTCGAGCGGGGAGGGCGGCAAGGCGGCGAAGCGCTCGAGGCGGCTGCGCCGAAAGGCGTAGACGCCGACATGTTTGAGAAGCGGACCCTCGCCCCAGGGCGCGCGGGCGCGGGTGAAATAGAGTGCGCGCAGCCGACGGGGCGCGATTTCCGTTCCAACAAGCTTCACGGCGTTGGAATCGTCCGCCTCTTCAGCGGCAGCCGGCGCGGCGAGCGTGCCGATGTCGACGGTCGGTTCGTCGAGTAGCGCGAGCGCCGCGGCCAGGGCGTCATCCGGAAGAAAGGGATTATCGCCCTGGAGGTTCACCACAGCGTCATGACGCCCCTCGGAATCAATCCTGGCGAGGGCGGCTGCGATGCGGTCGCTGCCGGAGTGGAACTCGCCCTGCTGGAGCAGGGCGGCTCCGCCTGCGGCGCGGATGACGTCAGCAATCTCGACTGAATCGGTCACGACAGTGACGGGGCCGAGGCCAGCCACGCGGGCGCGAGACCAGACAAGCTCGATCATCGGGCGCCCGCCGATGTCGGCGAGCGCCTTGCGCGGCAGCCGGGTCGATCCGAGCCGCGCCGGGATGAGGATGACCGGCGCGCGCGGCGGCATGCTCAATAGGCGTTATTGTCCTCGGCGACCCAGCCTTTTTCGGTCTTCACGAAATGAAGCGTGCCTTCGCTCGTATGCACTTCGCTCTTGGCGAAGGTGCGGTCCTCGTCGATTCCGAGGAAGGCGCATTTTCCGCGTTCGCGCTCATCGCGGCACTTGGCCTCGAAGCCCTCCGGAAACTGCACTTCCGCCTCGTACATCAGCTCGAACGCCTGGGTGTTGTCGCGCTTGACCTCACGCGCGTTCACTTTCTTGAAGGAGACGATCTTGGCGTCAACGCCGTTCTTTTCGAGAATGTTGCGCAACACTTTCGCGCCCGTGGCGTCGCCGGGCTGGTGGTCGGCGCAGCCGCCCAGCGCGATCGCCGCAGCGAATCCCATGAACAGGCCAAGGTGACGAGTGAACATATATTTCCTCCGAAGCGGCGCGCGAGGGCGCGCATTTTTCTTGCTTTTAGCGGAAAAGATTTCGCGCGTCGCCGGGGTTTCGATTTTTCGATCGCCCTATTGTGAAAAAACATATCAGATAGTTGCAATTTTGTGCAGCCGGGGTAACTTGTCTCCGCCAAGCGAGTTGCGTGTCTGGCGGCGCCGCAAAGGGCCTGAAAAAGCGCCCACGGCGTAATCAAGCGTTTGATGCGTAATGGCAAGAACTCGAATACCCTACGGAGTGCTCAGGTCCGCCGCATCTCCTGGGTCCGTGGGGTTGGCCGGCTGATGATGGTTGGAGTGGCCTCCTTGAAGCCATTGTCAGTCGGCCGCCTTCATTCGTGAAGACGAAACACAATCAATTATTAAGATAACAGGAAAAGCTCCGCAATAGGCGGAGCCGTAGATTTTCGCGTTTTCCGCGCAAAACTAGAACGCCCTATATCAAAGAGAACGGTCTGCATTTGAGGCGTGCGGCGGCGCGGGCGCGCGCCACCTCTTGGGAACGCCTTACTTGATCTTCGTTTCCTTGAATTCGACGTGCTTGCGCACAACCGGGTCGTATTTCTTGAAGACGAACTTCTCGGTCTTGGTCCGTGCGTTCTTCTTGGTGACATAGAAATAGCCCGTGTCCGCCGTGGACAGGAGCTTGATCTTGATCATGGCGGACTTGGCCATTGCGCTCGTTCCAGTCTGATTGAGAACAGAAAAACGTCCCCGCCGCTACGTAGGTCACGGCGGGCGACGAATTTGCGCGCACCATACGTGTGACGGCCCGGATGTCAAGGCGAATGGCTAACGTCGGCCCTTGACCCGCGCTCTTTCAGCTTTTTTCGGGCCTTTGGCGCGTTTTCCGAACGCCGAGGATGGCGGCGTCCGCTTCTCGCCCCCGCCGACGACCTCGAATCTCAGTGCGCCGGCGATGGGCGCCGCCTCGACGAGTCGCACGTCGACGATGTCGGCAAGCCGGTAGCTGACGCCAGAGCGGGACGTCAGTGAGTGGCTCGCTTCGTCATAGGAATAATATTCCCGACCGAGCGTCGCGGCCGGCACGAATCCATCCGCGCCCGTTTCAATGAGCCGCACGAACAGGCCGGATTTGGTGACGCCCGATATGCGCGCGCCGAAACGCGCGCCGATCTGATCGGCGAGATGATGGGCGATCAGCCGGTCCACGGTCTCGCGCTCGGCCGCCATGGCGCGTCGCTCGGCGGCGGAGATGCGCGCGGCCGTCTCAGCGAGCTCGCCCGCGGGCATGTCGGGCAGGGCGCCCTCGCCGAGCCTCAACGCGCGGATCAGCGCGCGATGCACGACGAGATCCGCATAGCGGCGAATCGGCGAGGTGAAATGCGCGTATCGACGAAGGTTCAGGCCGAAATGGCCGTAATTCTCGTGCGTATATTCCGCCTGCGCCTGGGTGCGCAGAATGATCTCATTGACGATGTTCTCATGCTCCATGCCCTTCACGCGATCGAGAATCACGTTGAAATTGGCGGGCTTGAGCACCTGTCCCTTGGCGAGCTTGACGCCGATCGTCTGCAGAAACTCCGCGAGCGCCGTGACTTTCTCCTTCGAGGGCTCGTCATGCGCGCGATAGATGAGCTGCTGACGCTGCTCTTCGAGCGTTTCAGCGGCCGCCACATTGGCGAGGATCATGAATTCCTCAATGAGCCTGTGCGCCTCCAGCCGGGGCGGGATCACGACGCGATCGAAGGAGCCGTCGGGCTTCAGGAGAATCTTGCGCTCGGGCAGATCGAGATCGAGCGGCGCGCGCAGGCTGCGCGCGTGCTGTAGCGCTTCATGCGCCGCGTAAAGCGGACGCAGGACATCGTCGAGAAGGGGCGTCGTCTTCTCGTCCGGCCTGCCGTCGATCGCCGCCTGCGCCTGCTGGTAGGAGAGCTTGGCGCGCGAGCGCATCATCACGCGATGGAAACTGTGGCCGATCTTGCGGCCCTTGCCGGTCACGCGCATGCGCACGGCCAGCGCCGGCCGGTCCTCCTGCTCGCGCAGCGAGCAGAGATCATTGGAGATGCGCTCGGGCAGCATCGGCACGACCCGGTCGGGGAAATAGACGGAGTTACCGCGCTCCAGCGCGTCTTTGTCCAGGGGCGCGCGCGGCTTCACGTAATAAGCGACGTCCGCGATGGCGACCGTCAGGACGAAGCCGCCCTCGTTGTCGGGCGCGGGATCGGGCGCGGCGTGCACGGCGTCGTCGTGGTCCTTGGCGTCCGGCGGATCGATGGTGACGAGCGCCAGGTCGCGCCAGTCTTCGCGGCCTTGCAGCGTCGCGGGCTTGGCGCGCTCGGCTTCGGCCGCCGCCTCGGCGCGAAACACGTCGGGGATGTCGTGGGCGCGCAGCGCGATGAGGCTCACGGCCTTTTCGTTGGTGATGGAGCCGAGCGTCTCACGCACACGGGCGCGCGTCGCGCCGAATCGCGTCTTGCCGACGAGATCGACGGAAACCAGGTCGCCTTCCTTCCCTTCTCCGATGTCGGCGGCGACGACCATCAGCTCCCGGCCCGCCTGCTTCTTGTCGATGGGCACGATCCGGCCATTGCCATTGGGCTCGATGCGCAGCACGCCAAGAACGCGATGGCGCGCGCGTGACAGGAGCTTGACGACGCGGCCGAGATAGGGCGGCTCGTCCGGGCCGGCGTCGGGATCAGGTTCGGCGCGCACGAGCGCGCGGTCGCCGACGCCGGGCAGGGGCTCGCCGGGCCTGGCGCGGCGCGGCGCGCGAATGAGAATGCGCGGCGCGGGGCCAAGCTCGTCTTCATCCCATTCGACCGGAACGGCGATCAGCTCACCCTCCGGGTCGCGCCCGGTGATGTCGGCGAGCGTCACGGGGGGCAGGGCGCCCTTGCGGTTGACGCGCTTTCCGCGCTTCTCGATGGCGCCTTCGTCGGCGAGCGAGGAAATCATGCGCTTGAGCGCGACGCGGTCATCGCCCTTGAGGCCGAAGGCCCGGGCGATTTCTCTGACGCCAATTTTCCGGGGGCCGCCCGCTTCGCGCTCGCGGGCGATAAAGGCAAGGATGTCGTCGCGGGAGGGTTGCTGCGGTGCTTTTTTTGTCGGCAAGGCCATACTCTATCGCCCGGCGGTGGGGCCGGACCGGTGAAAAAACTTTCTTCCAACATATGGTGTGAGCGGCCGTTGCGCCATGGCCGCCCCCGCCTGTCATGGCCGGGCCTGTCCCGGCCACCCACGCCGGGCCGCGGGGGACGAGTGGCGGCCCGTGGATGCCCGCGACGAGCGCGGGCATGACGCGGTGAGGGTCGTGGGTTCTGCCGACGGCGG
>RXIY01000084.1 GCA_003963405.1 Hyphomicrobiales bacterium | reverse complement strand
TTGCGATCCTGAAGCTGCTGCTTAGTAAGAATCGTGATCGACTGGGGAATGTCGATGATCGGCGTGTTCGTCTTGGTCGCCGTCGAGGTGCCGCGCGCGACATAGCCCACCACTCCGCTCGGGCCGTAGCCGAGCACTTGCTCGGAAGGCACGAAGGGCGTGGGCTCGGAGGGTTGCGCAGGTCCAGGCGCAGGCGCCGCGGCGGCCGGCGCCGCCTGCACGGGACGCGTCGGGCGCGGGGCCTGGGTGCGCGCGACTGTCTTGCGCGCCTTGCCGACCTCGATCGTGGGAAGCGCCTGCTGGGCGAAGGTGGACGGCGCGACGGAAATGAATGCGGCGCTGAGAGCGCAAAGGCTCACGTGCGGGCGATTCAATTTTCCAGACGCGAAGAAGCGAACCAAGGAGACACTCCGGCGATCAATCGATTTCGGCTCCTTACAGAGTCGGATGCAGATCAGTATTCCAGCGCCGAAAAGCGCGTCAACGCGAGGCACGAGACCTTGGAAGTCTTGTAAGTTTTTCCGCCTGTATTGAATCAGGTCGGACAGAGTTCCTTTTTGGAATTATTTCTCTTTTAAAAAATAGTAGTTTTTCTTGACTGTTGCACAAATGAAACAAAAAGCGGCCCTGGATCAGGGCCGCTTTCCTGGCGTCTCAACAGGGCTGATCTTACTTCTTGCCCTCGGCGTTGAACTGGGCGAGGTAGGCCCAGACGTTCTCCTGATCGGCGTCGTTGGCGAGGCCCTGGAAGATCATCTTGGTGCCCGGCACCTTGGCCTTCGGGTTCTTGATGAACTCCTTGAAGGAGGCCTCGTCCCAGGTGATGCCCGAGCTCTTCATCGGCTCGGAATAGTTGTAGCCCTCGACCGAGCCGGCCTTGCGGCCGTTCAGGCCATTCAGCTCCGGCGCGACGGCGTTCTTCGCGCCTTCGCCAACCTGATGGCAGGCTTTGCACTTGGCGAAGACCTTTTCGCCCGCGGCGGCGTCGCCAGCGGCGAAGGCCTGGCCGGCGGAAGCGGCGAAAGCGACGCTCGCAGCGAACGTCAGCAGGGAAATCGTCTTCATCCTTGATCCTTTCCTCATCCTTGGCGTTCGCTATGCGAGCGTTCGCCTATTTCTTGAAATCGCCATGCCAAAGGTCGGCGCCTTGCCGGCGCACTTTAGACGGCTTCGAAACTACAACGAAGGTGCGCCCCGACACAATACGCCACTCTTTCGTCCCGACGCGCCAAACCTATCGGGCCGGAACTGAACAGCGCCTGAACCCCGCCCGAAACGCTGGTCAGAGAGCGCCCGCTGTGATGGTTCAAAACGTCACCCGGCGCAAGGTGAGGTTCACCCGCGCGCCAAGGCCGGAGAGCGGCGCAGGCAACGGTGTGAGAATCGATGGCAAAATCCGATCCACGCCGTGAAACGCGCGCCGCGCCGGGCCGGAGAGAACGAGCGCATCGCCTGCGGATAGCGTGAAGGCGAGAGTCTTGTCTGTGCGCTTCTGTCCGCCTAGCCTGAAGCGACAATCCGCTCCCAATGAGAAAGAGAGAATCGGCGCCGCGAAATCCTGTTCGTCGCGGTCCTGATGCAAGCCCATCCTGGCGTCGTCGGAATAGACGTTGATCAGGCAGGCTTCCGGCGGCTTCGGGTAGCCGGTGAGCGCCGCCCAGGAGTCGAGCAGCATGGCGGGAATCGGCGCCCATGGCGCGCCGGTTTCCGGATGCGTCGCCTCGTAGCGATAGCCGCGGTCCTTGTCGCTCATCCAGCCGAGCGGCCCGCAATTGGTCATGCGCACCGACATGGGCAGGCCGGACTTCGGCATCCGGGACACGAAGAGCGGCGCGCGGGCGATCACATCCGCGATCGCCTCGGCCAGCCGCTCCTGCGCGGCCGAATCGAGCCAGCCGGGATGATGGAAGGCGCCGGGCGCGCGTTCGAGCAAAAGCTTACCGCCTCCGCCGGACGAGGATCAGGGCTCCAGAACCGTCTTGGAGGCGACCGTCGAATCGGCGTTGAGCTTGTAGATGATCGGAATGCCGGTCGCGATTTCGAGCGTGGAGATGCTCTCCGGCGTCATCTGCTCCAGCACCATGCACAGCGCGCGCAGCGAATTGCCGTGAGCCGCGACCAGCACGCGCTCGCCGCGCATCACCGGCGGCAGAATGCGCTGGACGTAGAACGGCACGACGCGCGCGACAGTGTCCTTGAGGCTTTCGCCGCCCGGCGGCGGCACGTCATAGGAGCGCCGCCACAGGCGCACCTGCTCCTCGCCCCATTGCTCGCGCGCCTCGTCCTTGTTGAGGCCGGAGAGGTCGCCGTAATGGCGCTCGTTGAGAGCGCGGTCCTTTACCGTCGGCACATTGGATTGGCCCAGCTCCTCGAAGATGAGCTGCAACGTATGCTGCGCGCGTAGCAGCGCGGAGGTGAAGCCGACGCTGAAAAGGAGATCGAGCTTGCGCAATTCACGGCCCGCGCGCCGCGCCTCCTCTATGCCCAGCGGCGTGAGGTCGGGATTCTTCCAGCCCGTGAAGAGATTCTTCGCGTTCCATTCGCTCTGGCCGTGCCGGACGAGGACGAGGGTGCGGTGCATGCTCATGGGCTAACTCGAGACTCAGGCGCCAGAGAGGCCGAGAACGTCGGCCATGGAATAGAGGCCCGGCGTCTTGCCCCGGGTCCAGAGCGCCGCCGCAAGGGCGCCGCGTGCGAAAATGCCCCGGTCCTCGGCGCGATGCGAGAACTCGATCCGCTCTCCCATGCCGGCGAAGATCACCGTATGGTCGCCCACGACCGTCCCGCCGCGCAGCGCCGCGAAGCCGATGTCGCCAGGCTTGCGGGCGCCGGTCACGCCGTCGCGCCCGCGCGCGCTGTGTTCGGCAAGGTCGATTCCCCTGCCCCGCGCCACGGCCTCGCCGAGCAGCAGGGCCGTGCCCGACGGCGCGTCGACCTTCAGCTTGTGGTGCATTTCGACGATCTCCGCGTCCCAGCCGGGACCGAGCGCCTTGGCCGCCTTCTCGACGAGTCCGGCGAGAAGATTGACGCCGAGGCTCATATTGCCCGAGCGCACGACGACCGTGTCGCGGGCCTCCTCGGCGATCCGGGCGAGATCCTCGGCCGTCAGTCCGGTCGTGCCGATGACATGGGCGACGCGCGCCGCCGCCGCCGCTTTGGACATGGCCGCCGTGGCGGCGGGCGTCGAAAAATCGATGACGGCGTCGGCCTGGGCCAATGCGGCGGGAATGTCGCTGGTGACCGGAACGCCCGTCGGCGGCAGTCCGAAGGCGGCGCCGCTGTCCGCGCCGATGGCCGAGGACCCCTCCGCTTCCAGAGCCGCGACGAGCCGCACGCCCAGCGTGTCGGGGATGGTCTGCGTCAGCATACGGCCCATGCGGCCCGCCGCGCCTACCACGACCAGACGCAATTCGCTCATCTCAACTGCCCTCGCCTGCGGCGCCCTGACCGGAGTCTGTCCGGCCGCCCGGATCAGGAAAGCCTGCTCCAGCGCCTTGTTTCGACGCGATTTCCCAACCGGATCGCTACGGCTGAAAAAGCTCATAACGCTCGGACAGGCGACTCGGGCCTTCTGACGCGCACCCTCCTATACAGATCGCGGCCGCTTAAGAGAAGCCTTCGAATTGTCGCGGCGACGTTCAGGACCTACCCGTACGGGCGGCTACTTCTTGGGCCGGAAGGCTTTGACGCGGGCAGGATCGGTCTCGATATAGGCGGCGCCGATCAGGTCGAGGCAATAGGGCACGGCGGGCATTACGGCGTCGAGGCAGAGTTCGATCGCGGCAGGTTTGCCGGGCAGGTTTATGACGAGGCATTTGCCGCGATGGGCGGCCACCTGGCGCGAGAGGATGGCGGTGGGCGTCTGCGCCAGCGAGACCTGGCGCATCAGCTCGCCGAACCCCGGCAGTTCGCGCGGACAGGCCGCGAGCGTCGCCTCGGGCGTGAGGTCGCGCGGGCTCGGGCCGGTACCGCCTGTCGTGACGATCAGATCGCAGCCCACAGCGTCGGCGAGCTCGATGAGCGCGTCGCGCACGCTCTCGAACCCGTCCGGGATGATGCGCCGCTCGATGCGGAAAGGCGTCGTGAGGACGGCGGAAAGATAGGCCTCGATCGCCGGGCCGCTCTCGTCCTTGTAAACGCCGGCGCTGGCGCGGTCCGAGGCGGTGACGACGCCGATGACGGCCTCGCTTCTGGTGTCGGTCATGCGTTTGATCTCCCGCCGCCCTTTTGGCGCCTCGCGCGCGGCTTGTCAGCCCATCGAGACGGCTGGATGCGCGGCGCGATGACCGGGATGCGTCTGGTCATATTGCGCGAGAGCTTCGTCCACCGTCGCCGCATAGCCAACCTGCTTCGGGTCGAGCCCGTGCAGCGTCAGGGCGCGGCGGATGTCCGGGCTGGCGCCCGTCACGAAGAGCTGCACGCCTTTGCGATGCGCCTTGTGCGCGAGCCCCTCCATGACATTGGCGCCCGTCGAGTCGAGAAAGGGCGCCTCCGAGAAGTCGATGATCAGCGCCTTGTAGCTGTCGGAAATGCGGTCGAGCACCGAGCCGATCGACGCCGCCGCGCCGAAGAAGAAGGCCCCGACGATCCGATAGACCACCACTTCGGGATCGGCGGCGCGCGTCTCGTCATAGGCCCGGCCCTCGTCCGGCGCGTCCTCGCGCACGAGCGGCCGGCTCTTTTGGACAGCCGTCGCCTGTGACATCCGGTAGATGAACAGGACCGAGCCCATCGCGAAACCGACCATGATCGCTTCGCTCAGCTCGCGGAAGATGGTGAGGAAGAAGGTCGCCGCCAGCACGGCCGCGTCCCCCCATCCCGACCGCACCAGCACCGCAATCGCGGGCCGCTCGACCATGTTCCAGGCGACGATCACCAGCACGCCGGCAAGTGCGGCGAGCGGGATATAGGCCGCGAGCGGCGCGGCGAGCAGCATGAACAGCAACAGGAAAAGCGCGTGCAATATGCCCGCGACCGGGCCATGGGCGCCGGCCCTGACGTTGGTCGCGGTGCGGGCGATCGTGCCGGTGACGCAGAAGCCTCCGAACAGGGCCGAGCCCATATTGGCGACGCCCTGCGCCACCAACTCGCAATTGGAGCGGTGCCGCCGGCCTGTCATGCCATCCGCGACGACGGCCGAGAGCAGAGACTCGATGGAGCCGAGCAGCGCGAAGGATGCCGCGGCCGGCAGCGCCGCCTGAATTTTCTCGAGCGAGAGATCGGGCAGCACGGGCGCGGGCAGAATGTTTGGGATGCCGCCGAATTTCGAGCCGATCGTCGCGACCGGCAGATGCAGGCCAGCCGCGACCGCAGCGGCGGCTGCAACAGCGATCAGCATTCCCGGCCAATGCGGGCGCGCATATTTCAGCGCGACGATGACGGCGACAGTCCCGAACGACAGGGCGACCGCCTCCAACGTGACGCTGGGCGCCGCCGCGACAAGCACGGGAATCTTCTCGTGAAGCGGCCCCGGCTCGCCCTCGGCCAGGGTCAAACCGAGCAACTCCCTGAGCTGGCTCGCGAAGATGATGACCGCAATCCCCGCCGTGAAGCCCACCGTCACGGGAAACGGAATGAACTTGATGAAGGTCCCGAGGCGCAGCAGCCCCATGGCGGCCATCATGAGCCCGGAGAGGAAAGTCGCGATGACGAGCCCTTCCATCCCCTGCGTTGCGACCACGGTGGAGACGAGAACAATGAAGGCGCCGGCTGGGCCGCCGATCTGGAACCGCGAACCGCCCAGAGCCGAAACCAGAAACCCGCCGACGATGGCGGTGTAAAGGCCCTGGGCAGGGCTCGCGCCCGAGGCGATCGCGATCGCCATGGAAAGCGGCAGCGCCACAATGGCGACCGTCAGCCCTGCGACGGAGTCCGCGCGCAATTGGGCCAGCCCGTAGCCCTCCCGCAGCGCCGTCACCAGCTTCGGCATGAAAAGCTCGACAAACCGCGCCCCTCGAGCGGCGCCTCCCTCCACCACGTCAATCGACATTCATTCACCTCCCAGCGCCAGGCCGGAGCCCGACGCATCCATGCGCAAGCCGCACGCAGTTGTTGGAATAAGGGAGATTTAGTCATCCGCGCGCCAAAACCCTAGCGCCATGGGTGCAAAACCTTGCCGGACCACGGTTTTTGCCTCAGTAAGAGCAAATCACGTTTTTCTGGCCGGTCCGCGCAATATCAGGCAGAATAACGTTCATACACGCCACATTTTCTGAACAAATTGTCAAATTGTCTGGACGTTTTGGCCATCATTCGCCGTTAGACAGGCTATCGCCTCATCCCCACATCGTCAGTTCGATCGAAATATCCATGCGTCCACTCTTATGGCGCATGCGTATTCTTCTGACGATTGGGGTAAAACAGGAGAAGACTAACGAATGAAGCGTATATCTGTTGTGGTTGCCCTTCTCGGTCTCATGACCATTCCCGCCGCCGCGGATGTTCTCGCCGCACGCGAACCAGGGGCCGAACCACAACAACAGCAGGCGCCTGAAGGTCATTATGGCAGAGCGAGCCAGGGCGTTCCCGGCAATGCCATGCCCGATGGCGCCCATTCCTTCACGGCCAAGGCGTCCTATTACGGCGGCGGCCCGCGTCGCTATGAACCCAATACGCACACCGCGAGCGGCGAGCGGTTCAATCAGTGGGGCCTGACCGCGGCCCATCGCACGCTGCCGCTCGGCACGCGGCTGCTCGTGACGCACCATGGCCGCTCGGTCGTTGTAAGGGTGAATGATCGCGGGCCGGCGGCCTGGACCGGTCGAAGCCTCGATCTTTCGCGGGGCGCCGCGACGCGCATCGGCCTCATCGCCAATGGAACCGGGCCCGTGCTGGTGCAGGTCCTCAACGGCGGCTGATCTTAAAAAGAGCGAAGCGCCCGGTCCCAAAAGGGCCGGGCGCCTCTCCTTCGGCTGTTGATGAGACTCCTGGAGACTTGAGCTCAGACAAACATCCCGAAGATTCCGGAAAGGATTGAGAAGACGATCACCGTCGCCGTAACGATGCCGAGGTCGGAGGTGCCCCAAAGCGCGAGGACAAGGCCGAGCACCGCGCCGGCCGCAGCGCAGATCAGGACATTCGGCGTGATGGCGAAGTCGAAGCTGCGCATGCCGGTGTATTTGTCCTTGGGCAGGTTCGATTCATGATTGGCCATGGCGTTTCCCTTTTCGATCAGGCGCATCTGTGAAAGACGCCGCAACTTCGAGCGCCAGTGACACGATAGTTTCGCACCGGCCGCGTCCCCGACAGCCGATTTCCTGTCAAAGGGAGCGCGAAATTCGCCACGCCGCCTTTCCCCGGCGCTCATGGCGAGCCGGACGGGGAGCTGCTAGATTCCGCTTATCGACTTTTCGGAAGCGACAGACGCGCCATGACCACGCCCAAGCAAACGCCGCCCCGCATGACGGTCGACGAATTCCTTGTCTGGGCGGCGGGCCGTCCCGGCCGCTACGAACTCATCGGCGGCGAGGTCGTGGCTCAGGCGTCAGAGCGGGCGAAGCATTGGACGATCAAGCTCGCGACGCATGTCGCCTTGCTCAACGCCGTGAAAGCCAAGTCCCTCGATTGCCATGTCGTGCCGGATGGCGCGACTGTCAGGATCGATGAGTGGACCGCTTACAAGCCTGACGCGTTGGTTTACTGCGGACGCGAAGTGGATGGCGACTCCATGGTCGTCGAAAATCCGGTCATCGTGATGGAAATTCTTTCTCCGACGACCGGGCGAAACGATAAGGGGCGCAAGCTTGCAGACTATTTCCGCCTGCCGAGCCTCGCCCATTATCTCATCGTCGATACGGACGCGCCGCTGATCATCCACCACCAGCGCCGGCCCGACGGCGACATTCTCACGCATATTCTGCGGGACGGAATATTGTCGCTCGATCCGCCGGGCCTCACGCTTGCGCTGTCGGAGATTTACGCAAGCAGGTAGTCCCTCGCCGGGCTGAGCCCCACGAAGGACAGTCGCTTACCGCGCGACATAGATTTCCGCGCCCTTCTCAACGAACTCTTCCGCCTTGTCGGCCATGCCTTTTTCGCGCTCGGCGATGGCCGCGGCCTCCTCGCGCAGGTCGCGGGTGATCTGCATGGAGCAGAATTTCGGCCCGCACATGGAGCAGAAATGCGCGAGCTTGTGCGCCTCCTTGGGCATGGTTTCGTCGTGGTAGTCGCGGGCCGTATCGGGATCGAGTCCGATCTCGAATTGATCGGTCCAGCGGAAATCGAAGCGAGCCCGGCTCATGGCGTCGTCGCGCTCGCGCGCCGCCGGATGGCCCTTGGCGAGGTCGGCGGCATGGGCGGCGATGCGATAGGTGATGACGCCGGTCTTCACGTCGTCGCGGTCGGGCAGGCCCAGATGCTCCTTCGGCGTGACGTAGCAGAGCATCGCCGTGCCGAACCAGCCGATCATCGCCGCGCCAATGCCCGAGGTGATGTGGTCGTAGCCCGGCGCAACGTCGGTCACGAGCGGCCCGAGCGTATAGAAAGGCGCCTCGCCGCAGGCCTTGAGCTGCTTGTCCATATTGGCCTTGATCTTGTGCATCGGCACATGGCCGGGGCCTTCGATCATCACCTGACAGCCCTTCTCCCAGGCGATCTTCGTCAATTCGCCCAGAGTCTCCAGCTCGGCGAATTGCGCGGCGTCATTGGCGTCGGCGTTGGAGCCGGGGCGCAGCCCGTCGCCGAGCGAGAAGGAGACGTCATATTTGCGCATGATGTCGCAAATCTCGTCGAAGCGTTCGTAAAGGAAGCTCTCCTTGTGCTTGGAGAGGCACCAGCGCGCCATGATGGATCCGCCGCGCGAGACGATGCCCGTGACGCGATTGGCGGTGAGCGGGACATAAGCGAGCCGCACGCCGGCATGGATTGTGAAGTAATCGACGCCCTGCTCCGCCTGCTCGATCAGCGTGTCCTTGAACACCTCCCAATCGAGCTTGAGCGCATCGCCGCCGACCTTCTCCAGCGCCTGATAGATCGGCACAGTGCCGATCGGCACGGAGGCGTTGCGGATGATCCAGTCGCGGATGTTATGGATATTGCGCCCCGTGGAGAGGTCCATGACCGTGTCGGCGCCCCAGCGCGAGGCCCAGACCATCTTCTCCACCTCTTCCGCCACCGAAGAGGTCACGGCCGAATTGCCGATATTGGCGTTGACCTTGACGAGGAAGTTGCGGCCAATGACGACCGGCTCCAGCTCGGGGTGATTGATGTTCGCCGGAATGATCGCCCGCCCGCGCGCAATCTCCGAGCGCACGAATTCGGGCGTGACATATTCCGGAATTTCGGCCCCGAAGCTCTCGCCGTCGGCGATGCGCTCTTTCGCCACGTCGAGCGCGCGCGCGCGGCAGAGATTTTCGCGATGCGCCACGAAGATCATCTCTTCCGTGATGATCCCGGCGCGCGCGAATTCCAGCTGTGTGACGGGCGCCGCGCCCGCGGCGCGATAGAGCTTGCGCTCGGCCGGGCACGGCGGTACGAGCCGCTCGCCCTCGGCGAAGCCATTGTCCTCCGGCTTCACGGCGCGTCCCTCATAGGTCTCGAGCCCCGCGCGGGTCGCGAGCCAGGGCCGCGCCGCCGGCAGGCCCGCCGAGAGGTCGGGCGTGAAATTCCCGCAGCCATAGGGGCCGGACTGATCGTAGACGCGCAGCGGCGGTTCGCCGGATGAGGGATCGAGCGGGATTTCGCGGAAGGGAACGCGGATATCATCGCGCCCCTCGGGCGAGGAATAGACCTTGCGCGACTTGCCGATGGGGCCGGTGGTGACGGTCAGGGGCGTGCGTTTGTCGTGCAGGTTCATGTCGCGCTCCATTGATCGCGCTCCTTCAAGGGGAGCGGATTGAGGGGGATGCAGACGAAGCGCGGAATCGGGTTGTGAGGGCGCGAACCGCCCTGCCCTGGCATTCCCTCCGCCGGCATGACCCGGATCAGGTTCGATGGGTGCTTCTCAGCCGCGACGCGCGGCGCCCCTCGCCAACCCGACAAAGCTAGCGCGTCGGGCAGGCGGGGGCAAGGCGGCTCATGGCGCCGCCAAAGCTTTCGGACTGTCATATTTCCTTTTTACGGCTGTGCTTTTGCCGTGTGCTGGAGCTCGAGGCTCTGCAACCCTCCAGGTCGAGAATCGCCATGAAGAAATTTCTGTTTCTGTTCGCGCTGCTGCCCACCCTCGCCTATGCGAGCGACGACGCCGTCGACTGCGCCAAGAAGAACGACGGCTCTGTGAAATGCGAGGTCAAGAAGGACAAGGTTGTCGTCGACGCGATCACGGTCAATGGCGGCGGCTGTCCGGTGGCGGAAAACGCCGAGGTTCTCCACCAACCCTACAATGCAGGCGACAAGTTCACGGTCCCCGCCAAGGGAGGCAGCATCGTGCCGGGATTTGGCTGCGGCTATGTCCGCATGGTCACGATCCAGACCCACGACGGGAAGACGAAGACGTTCGGACCGATGTAAGCCCCTGGGGGACTGGCCGCGGGCGCGCGCACGCGGCCCAGTCCTTCTATCTTTCCGAAGGAGCTACTTCACGTTTCATAGTGCACATAACGAGATAGTTTCAGGCTGAGATTCTCCGTCGGGACCCCGAATGACTTCGCTCAGCCTCCAAGGCCTCACCTCGCAGGAAGCCGCCCGGCGCCTCGCCGAATATGGTCCCAACGCGCCGCCCGAGGCGCCCCCGCCCGGCATTTTGCAGATCGCGCTGCGCACGCTGAAAGAACCGATGTTCTTTCTGCTGGCGGCGGCGGCGACGATCTATCTTTTCGTCGGCGACCTCGGCGAAGGCCTGTTCATGGTCGCCGGCGCCGGCGCCTCCATCTCGCTCGTCGTCATACAGGAGCTGCGCAGCGAACGCGCCTTGCAGGCGCTGCAACGGCTCGCCGAGCCTTCCGCGCTTGCCCGCCGCGATGGCGAGGCGCGGCGCATCCCCGCGCGCGACCTCGTGCCGGGCGACATCGTCCTTCTCGGCGAGGGTCAGCGCATTCCGGCCGACGCCCTGCTGATGGCGGGCGACGCGCTCGTCGTCGACGAGTCGATCCTGACTGGCGAATCCGCGCCCGTCACCAAAACGCTCGCCGGCGAAACGGATCTCGACTTTCCTGATCCCGGCGGGGATTACACGCCCTTCCTCTATGCGGGCGCGATGATCGTGCGCGGCTCGGGCGTCGCCCATGTCGAGCGCACGGGCGCGCGCACGGCCGTCGGCGGCCTCGGCGCCTCTCTTGCCGCCATAAAGGGAGAGCCGAGCCCGCTGCAACAGCGCACGGGCGCGCTCGTGGCGCGGCTCGGGGCCTTCGCGCTTCTGTTCTGCGCGCTGGTCATCGTCGCCTATGGGCTCGTCCATGGCGACTGGTTCGAGGGCGCCATCGCCGGCATCACGCTCGCCATCGGCCTGCTGCCGGAAGAATTCCCTATGGTGCTGGCGATCTTCCTCGCGCTCGGCGCCTTCCGGCTGGCGCGCCGCAATGTGCTGGTGCGCCGTTCCTCCGTGACGGAGACGCTGGGCTCCACTTCGCTGCTCTGCGTCGACAAGACCGGCACGCTCACCGAAAACCGCATGGCGGTGATCGCGCTCTATACGGGCGGGGCGATCGAGCCGGTCCCCGACGCGCCCGACGCCGAGCAGCACCGGCTGATCCGCGCGGCGCTGCGCGCCTCGTCCGAACATCCCGTCGATCCCATGGACCGGGCCGTCCATGCGCTGGCGGAACGGCTCGAAATCCCGGCCGGCGGCGCCGTGACGGAAAGCTTTCCGATCCGCCCCGAGCTTCTGGCCTTCATTCAGACATGGCGGGTCGAGGGCGGCGTCACGCGGGCGGCCAAGGGCGCGCCCGAGGCTGTCCTGCGCCTGGCCCATGCGACGGACGACGAGCGCGCCCGCTATGGCGCTGTCGTCGAAGAGATGGCGCGCGAGGGGATGCGCGTCCTCGCGGTCGCGGAGACCGAGCCCGGCACGACGGCCGTGGAGGCCGCACCCTACCGGCTCAGGGGCCTTGTCGCCTTCGAGGACCCGATCCGCGAGGACGTTCCGCAGGCAGTGGCGGCGGCGCGGCGGGCGGGCGTCTCGGTCGCCATGATCACCGGCGATTATCCCGCGACGGCGCTCGCCATCGCGCGCGACGCCGGCATCGACACGGGCGCCGGCGCGCTGACCGGGGCGGAGGTCTCCGCGACGGCGCCGGAAGAGGTTGCCGAGAAAATTAGAAACATCCGCGTCTTCGCGCGGGTCATGCCGACGAACAAGCTCGCGCTCGTCGAGGCCTTCAAGGCGGACGGCCATATCGTCGCCATGACCGGCGACGGCGTGAACGACGGCCCTGCCCTTGCGGCGGCCCATATCGGCATTGCGATGGGTCAGCGCGGCTCCGACGTGGCGCGCGAGGCGGCGCATATCGTTCTGCTCGACGACCGTTTCGCCTCGATCGTCGCCGGCATCGAACTCGGCCGCCGCATCTCCAGCAATCTGCGCAAGGCGCTGACCTATATCACCGCGATCCACATCCCCATCGCCGGCCTTGCGCTTGCACCCATTCTGATGGGCCTGCCGCCGATGCTCTTGCCCGCGCATGTCGTGCTGATGGAGCTGATCATCGACCCGACCTGCTCGCTCGCCTTCGAGGCGGAGCCCGGCGAGAGGGACGCCATGCTCAAGCCGCCCCGCCCGCAGAGCGAGCCGCTATTCGGGACGCGCGACCTGCTGCTCGGCGCAGTGCAGGGCCTTGCCGTCTTCCTCGCGGTTCTGAGCATCTATATTCTCGCGACCAGCTTCTCCGTCGCCGACGCCGAGGCGCGCGGCCTCGCCTTCGCGACGCTGATCATCGGCAATCTGACGCTCGCCCTGTCGGATGCGCTGCCGAGGGGCGTCTCGCCTTTCGCGCGGGACAATCTACCGTTCTGGGCCATCGCGGCGACGGCGCTCTCGGTCGTCGCCGCGGGCCTGTTTTTCCCGCCCCTCGCAAATCTGCTGCGCTTCGCGCCGCCACAGCCGGAGGACCTTGCGCTGGGGGCGCTCCTCGGGCTCAGCGCGGGGGGCTGGTACGGCCTGTGGCGGCGGCTGGTCGGACGAACGTGATCCAATCTTCCAAGGCGGGAGAGCGACGCCACGGGCGACGTTTGCATTCCCGTCATGCGGGCTGATATGCCTTCGCGGCACCGCGCAACAGATGGACCCAACGTGACAAACGAGACGGCGCAGAACCGCAAATCGCTCTCCATCATCGTCTCGAAGGGGACGCTGGACTGGGCCTACCCGCCCTTCATCCTGGCGACGACTGCGGTGGCGATGGATATGGACGCAACGCTCTTCTTCACCTTCTACGGCCTCGGCCTGTTGAAGAAGAAGCTCGATCTCGGCGTGTCGCCGCTCGGCAATCCGGCGATGAAAATGCCCATGGGCGGGATGCATCTCGGCATGCCCAATCTCGTCGCGGCGCTGCCCGGCGTCACCGCCGGCGCCACGGCGATGATGAAGAACATGATCGCGAAAAAGGGCGTCGCCAGCATCGAAGAGCTGCGCGACATCGCGCTCGAAAGCGGCGTGAAGCTCGTCGCCTGCCAGATGACGATGGACCTTTTCGAATTCAAAAAGGAAGACATGATCGACGGCGTCTGCTTCGGCGGCGCCGCGACTTATCTCGAAGAGGCCGTGAAGGCCGACGTCAATCTTTTCGTTTAAGGACTCCGGATGACCGACCATAGTGTAGACGCCCGCGGCCTCAATTGCCCGCTGCCGATCCTGCGCACAAAAAAGGCGCTGAAAGAACTGGCCGTTGGCGAGACGCTCGAAGTTCTCGCGACCGATCCCGGCTCCGTGGCGGATTTCGCCGCTTTCGCGCGTCAGACCGGCGACGAACTGGTCACCGCCGAGGAAGCCAACGGGCATTTCCGCTACGTGCTGCGTCGCAAGAGCTGAACTGTTGCCGCTAAGCCGCAAGGCGGTTTTCTTTCGACCATGCCGCTGTAATGCCTTGCGCAAGCTGGGGGCGTTAGGGTGAACTTTACCATAAAGTTCGCTCACCCCGGCCGCCGCCATGCGTAGATATGTTTCCCGTTCGTCCGCGCTTATTCTCGCAATTCTTGCCGCCGGTCCGCAGGCCGCTTTCGCCGCCGACGGCTATTTCCTGATCGGCTACGGTCCGCGCCAGAAGGCTCTCGCGGGCGCGGGCGCCGCCGATCAGCGCGACGCCATGGCGCTCTCGGTCAATCCCGCCGGGATCGTCGGCTTGCGGCGCCAATTTCAACTCGGCATGACCGTCATCAACGCCGAGCGCGGCTATTACACCAGCGGGCCGACCCGCGTGATCACGCCGGGGTATGTCGAGAGCGGCCGACCGTGGTTCCCCGTCCCCAACAGCGGCTACATCCAGCCGATCGACGAGGACTCGGCCTGGAGCGTCGCGAGCTACGCCAATGGGGGCGTCAACACATCCTATGGCTGGGGCAATTGGCACGCCCCGAGGGGCGGCCTCTTCGGCGGCGGCTTCACGGGCGTCGATCTGCAACAATCCTTCATCAGCGCCGGCTACGCGCGCCGCTTCGCGACGCCTGCCGGAGACGTGACGCTCGGCGTCGCGCCGACACTGGCGGTGCAGATGCTCAACATCCAGGGCGCGGGCGTTTTCGCGCCCTATTCCTCCAATCCCTACCGGCTGTCGGACATGGGCTACGATTGGTCAGCGGGCGGCGGCCTGCGCGCGGGCCTCACCTGGGCCGTGACGGACAGCGCCCGCTTCGGCTTCTCGGCCTCGACGCCGATGTGGATGTCGAAATTCGGAAAATACGCGGGGCTCCTTACCGACCATGGCGGCTTCGACATTCCGGCCACGATGCAGGCGGGTGTCGCCTATGATCTGCTTCCCAATCTGACCGCCATGCTCGACTGGCGGCATGTCTTCTATTCGGGCGTTCCCTCGCTCGGAAACCCGTCGAATCCGCTCACCTACCGATCCATGGGAACGCCGAACGGCTCCGGCTTCGACTGGACCGACGTCGACTCGGGCTCCGTCGGCCTCGAATGGCGCTACTCGCCGGCGCTGACGTTGCGAACCGGCTATCACTACACATCGAACCCGCTCCGCTGGCGCTCAGTGACGGTGAACGCGCTGGCTCCGATCATCAACCGCCATCACGCGGCGCTCGGCGCCAATTACGCCCTCACCGAGAATTCCGCCTTCGATTTCGCCTTCGTTTACGGCTTCAAGAATTCCTTCACGGGCGTGGAGTGGATTCCCCAACAGCCGACCCTGCCCTTAGGCTCGGCCAATCCGCGTGCGACGATCACGCCCTGGGTGCAGGGGTGGGAGCTGACATTCGGCTACGACTACAAATGGGATCAGGGCGACAATTCGCTCATTCCCCTGCGCTTCTAGACTGTCACGCGGGCAACCCGGCTGCAAACCGGCTTGCCCGCTCTTTACACTAAAGCCGCCGCGCTCAGCCCACGACGATATTGGGGGCGGCGCGGGGTTTCGCCGTCTCCAGAAGAGTTTTCACCTTGGCGGCGAGATTGAGATAGACCGCCGCCTGCGGACTGTTGGGCTCCGCGCCGACGACGGGTTTCCCCGAATCCGAAGTTTCACGGATCTTCATGTCGAGCGGCGCCTCGCCGAGGAAGGGCACGCCGAGCTTTTCGGCGTCATGGCGCGCGCCGCCGTGGGAGAAGATCTCCGAGCGGCCGCCGCAATGCGGGCAGAGGAAGTAGCTCATGTTCTCGATGATGCCGAGAATGGGCGCCTCGACCTTCTGGAACATGGCCACCGCCCGCCGCGCGTCGATGAGCGCGAGGTCCTGCGGCGTCGAGACGATCACCGCCCCGGCGATGGGCGTCTGCTGCGCCATGGTGAGCTGCACGTCGCCTGTGCCGGGCGGCATGTCCACGACGAGCGCGTCGAGGTCGCCCCAGGCGACTTCGTTGAGAAGCTGCGTCAGCGCCTGCGCGACCATCGGCCCGCGCCAGACCATGGGCGTATTTTCATCGACGAGGAAGCCCATGGACATGATCTTGATTCCGTAGGCTTCGAGCGGAACGAGCTTGCCGCCCTCGACCTTTGGCTTTTCATGCAGGCCGAAGAGGCGCGGCGCGGAGGGTCCGTAAATATCCGCGTCGAGCAGACCGACACGCCAGTTCTGCGCGGCAAGGCCGAGCGCCAGATTGGCGGCCGTCGTCGACTTGCCGACGCCGCCTTTGCCCGACGCCACGACGACGATGTAGCGAATCCTGTCGAGGGAAGGCGACATGCCGCGGCGCTGGGGCGGCGGCGGTGCGGCGTGGGAGTGGCCATGATGGTGATGATGCCCGGCGCCGGCGGGCTTCGCCGAACCTGCCGCGCGCTCGGCGGTGAGCGTCACCACGGCCGACTCGATTCCCGGCACCGCCTTGAGCGCCTTCTCGGCGTTGACGCGCGCCGCCTCCCAGCCTTCGGGCTTTGCGGGATCGCCCGAGAGCGAAACAAAGGCTTTCGCGCCGGAAAGATTGACGCCGCTCACGGCATTCGCCAGCGACACGCCGCCGGGGCCGTAAAGGTTTTCAAGGGCTTTGAGAATGTCAGCTTCCGTCGCCACGGGCCGCTCCTTGCCTGTTTAGAGTTATTCTAGACAAGGATATGCCGCTAAACGCCGCCCGCGTCCATGCGATATTTAGACCGACTTTCCGCTGCAACGCCCCTCCGCCTGCACCGCTGGACAGGGTGCGTCGCCATAAGAGCAAAAGACGCAGCAGTCGCCGGCTTTTGGGGTCAGTCGGGCTCCGCAGGCGGGGCAGTCATAGACGACCACACAGGCGTCCAACGGCATGGTCATCATAGCGGCATGGCCGCAACGCGGGCATTTGATCGACGCCACGGACTTCATGCGAAGAGCCCCATCGGCTGTTCGATGAGGCGCTTGAACTCGGCCAGCAGCTGTGCGCCGAGCGCGCCGTCCACCGCGCGATGGTCGCAGGAAAGCGTCACGCTCATCATGTTCGCCAGGGCCGGGGCGCCGTTCTTCACGACCATGCGGGGCTCGCCCTTGCCCACTGCAAGAATCGTCGACTGCGGCGGGTTGATCACCGCCGAGAAGTTCTTGATCCCGAACATGCCGAGATTGGAGACCGCTGAAACGCCGCCCTCATATTCCTGCGGCTTCAGCTTGCGGTCCCGCGCGCGGCCGGCGAGCTCTTTCACTTCCTCGGAAATCTCCCGCACCGTCTTCGCCTGCGCATTGCGGACGATGGGCGTGATCAGCCCGCCCGGGATGGCGACCGCGACGCCAATGTCCGACGCCCTGTGCTTCAGCATCGCTTCGGGCGTGAAGGTGACATTCGCCTCCGGCACGCGCTGAAGCGCCAGCGCCAGCGCCTTCACGACGTAATCATTGACCGATGTCTTCCATTCCGGCGACCCATCGCCCCGCTGTGGGGCGGCGGCGTTGAAGTCTTCCCGCATCTTCAGCAGCGCGTCGATATCGCAATCGACGTCGAGATAGAAATGCGGGACGGTCTGGATCGATTCCGTCAGACGCCGCGCGATGGCCTTGCGCATCGAGTCGTGCGGGACTTCCTCGTAGGAGCCCGCCTCGTAGAATTTCCGCGTCGTCGCGGCGGACGGCGCCTCCGCGAGCGCCGGCTTCGCCTCGGGCGCCGGCGCGGCCTTGCGGGCGCCGCCGCCCGCGAGCGCGCTCTTCACGTCGCGCTCGATGATGCGGCCATGCGGGCCGGAGCCCGCCAGCGCGGAGAGGTCGAGCCCCGCCTCCCTCGCGAGGCGCCGCGCGAGGGGCGAAGCGAATATGCGCGCCATGGCGTTCAAGATGCTCTCCTATTGTCCGCCGGCCGTATTGCCCCCGGAAAGGCCGAACAGCGCGCGGAACAGATCGCCGACGAACGCCTGATCCTGCGAGACGGCGTAGGCTCCCGTCAGCAGGACTCCCGACAGGGCGGCGGCGACGATGACGACATTCCGGCGCGGCATGGCGGCCTAGCGATAAAGAACGGCCTTCGCGGCCGCGATCACTTCCGCGACGCTCGGCAAGGCAAGCTTCTCAAGATTGGCCGCGTAGGGCATGGGCACGTCCTTGCCGGTCACGCGCAGGACCGGCGCGTCGAGATAGTCGAACGCCTCCAGCTGCACGCGCGTGGCGATCTCCGCCGAAACGCCGCTTTGCGGCCAGCCTTCCTCGATGGCGACGCAGCGGCCGGTTTTCTTCACGGACTCGATGATCGTCGCGCTGTCCATCGGGCGCAGCGTGCGCAGGTCGATCACCTCGGCCTCGATTCCTTCCTTCGCAAGCTCCTCGGCGGCGCCGAGCGCATAGGTCATGCCAATGGAAAAGGAGACGAGCGTCACGTCGGTCCCCGGCCGCGCAATGCGCGCCTTGCCGATCGGCAGGACGAAATCCTCCAGCGCCGGCACATCCGAAGTTTTTCCGTAGAGAATTTCATTCTCGAGGAAGACGACGGGATTGTCGCTGCGGATCGCCGCCTTCAGCAGGCCCTTGGCGTCGCTGGCGTTGGACGGCGAGATGACGATGAGCCCCGGCACCTGCGCATACCAGGCGGCGTAATCCTGGCTGTGCTGGGCGCCGACGCGCGCCGCCGCGCCATTCGGGCCGCGGAACACGATCGGGCTGTTGATCTGCCCGCCCGACATGTAGAGCGTCTTCGCTGCGGAATTCACGATGTGGTCGATGGCCTGCATCGAAAAATTGAATGTCATGAATTCGACGATCGGCCTCAGGCCCGCAAAGGCCGCGCCGACGCCGATGCCGGCGAAGCCATATTCCGTGATGGGCGTGTCGCGCACGCGCATCGGGCCGAATTCCTGAAGCAGCCCCTGCGTGACCTTGTAGGCGCCCTGATATTCCGCGACCTCCTCGCCCATGATGAAGACATTGGGGTCGCGCCGCATTTCCTCGGCCATGGCGTCGCGCAGCGCCTCGCGCATGGTCATCGGAATCATGGTCGTGCCGGCGGGCACTTCCGGCGCGGCGCTGACAGTCGGCGGCGCGGAGACGCTGACCGGCTTGGGCGCCGGCGCGGCTGCCTCCTTCGCGGCCTCGAGTCGCGCCGCATTCGCCTCGCCCGCCTCGTCCTGCGGCGCGCTCGGCGGCGCCGGGGCCTCGGCGGCGGGCGGCGCGGCCACGGCCGACGCATCCTCGCCCTCGCCCGCAATCACCGCAATCGGCGTATTGACCGCGACATTCTCGGTGCCGCCGGGCACGAGAATGCGCGCCAGCACGCCTTCGTCGATCGCCTCGACCTCCATGGTGGCCTTGTCGGTCTCGATCTCGGCGATCACGTCGCCGGCCTTGACCTCGTCACCTTCGTTTTTCAGCCATTTGGCGAGCTTGCCCTGCTCCATGGTCGGCGACAGGGCGGGCATGAGGACGTTGACAGTCATTTGAAGGAAACCTCTTCCCCCGCCCCTCTCCGCTGGCGCGGCAGAGGGAGCAGAGCGCAGCCTCTATCGGCGTCGCGGATCGCCCGCCCAAATAGGAAAGTCATTGTCTTTCGATCCTTACGCCAGCACGTCGGTATAAAGCTCGGAGGGCTCCGGCTCCTTGTCGCTCATCGCAAAATCGGCTGCTTCGGCGACGACCTTGCGAACATTGGCGTCGATCTTCTTCAGTTCGTCCTCGCTGACGCCGTCGGCCAGCAGGCGCAGGCGCACCTGCTCGATTGGATCGTGCTCCTCGCGCATCCTCTGCACTTCTTCCTTGGAGCGATATTTCGCAGGGTCGGACATGGAGTGGCCGCGATAGCGGTAGGTCTGCACTTCCAGGAGATAGGGTCCCTTGCCCGAGCGGCACCAGGCCAGCGCCTCGGCGGTCGCCTCGCGCACCACCCGCACGTCCATGCCGTCGATCTGCCGGCCGGGGATGCCGAAGGCGCCGCCGCGCATGGCGAAGTCCGTCTGCGCTGCGGCGCGGGTCAGCGACGTGCCCATGGCGTAGCGATTGTTCTCGACGATGAAGAGCACCGGCAGCTTCCACAGCGCCGCGATGTTGAAGGTCTCGTAGACCTGCCCCTGATTGGCCGCCCCCTCGCCGAAGAAGGTGAGCGACACGCGTCCGTCGCCGCGATAGAGATTGGCGAAACCGACGCCCGCGCCGATCGGCGCCGGCGCGCCGACGATGCCGTGGCCGCCGAAGAAATTCTTCTCCCGCGAGAACATGTGCATGGAGCCGCCCTTGCCCTTGGAGTAGCCGCCGCGCTTGCCGGCAAGCTCCGCCATCACGCCCTTGGGGTCCATGCCGCTCGCGAGCATATGGCCATGGTCGCGATAGCTCGTCGTGAATTCGTCGCCCTCGCGCGCGGCCATCTTGGCGCCGACGACCACGGCCTCCTGGCCGATGTAGAGATGGCAGAAGCCGGCCACCACGCCCATACCGTAGAGCTGCCCCGCCTTCTCCTCGAAACGGCGGATGAGCAACATGTCGCGCAGGGCGTGAAGCTCTTCCTCGCGGGTGAAAGGTGGAACGGATTGAGCGGCGCTCGCGCCGTCGCCTGCAGTCGCCATCGGCTGTTCTCGGCCTCCCAACCGTTATTTGGAGAACGAGCGGGACAATACCAGAGTCGCCGTTCAAAGACGAGGGCGCCGGGTCCCCACCGGTTGCGGCTGTGGCTTATTTCGCGTCGAGCTGCGTCTGCAGCTCTTCGGCGAAGGCCATGATCCGCTTGGCGTTGGCGCCGAAGTCGTGGCGTCCGTAGCGGGAGGCGGCGCGCAGATCAATGCGGGTCTGACCCGGCAGCGGCTTGAGTCGGACTGTCACGTCCTCGTCGAGCCCCATGATCAGCGTCTTGTCGAGAAAGTCGGCGTGCCCTTCTCCGGTGCGGCCGCCGGGCGGGCGCTGATCGACGACCTTCCAGCCGATCGCCTTCGCCGTTTTGAGAACGAGCGCGAAAGCTTCGTCGGCGTCGAGATCGACGACGATGGGCTCGACGTCCGGATAGGCGGGGCGTTGGGCCTCGCGCGCCTTCTGCGTCACGCCCTTGGGCTGAAAGCCCCCCCGCGCCGCATAGGCCGCCCCGGACAACGAGAAAAACGGCGGGTTGGCGATGTCGGTGGAAATGTCCGACAGCACCGGCAAACGCACCGCCTCGAAGGCGAGATAGGACGGATAGGCGAGAGTCAGCAGCGCGATCAGCGCGCCGGCGAACGCAGCCCCCGCGCCGCGCCGGCCCGTGTTCCAGATGCTGACCCAAGCGGCGCCCACGAGCAAAAGCCCGATGAGCGCCAACGCCACGGCGGCTCCGAGCGACGCCAGCGCGGAAACGGGCGCGATCATGTTCAGCCGCACCAGCAGGACCGAGAGGATGGCGACCGTTCCCGCAAAAACGGCGACGCTGCGGCTCCACAAGGCGGCCCGCGACCATGGCTCCGGCGGAAGTGTGCGACGCATGGGACCGAGCGGCCTCGCCTGTTTCATGCCGCTGGATGCGGCGATGAGCGCATTTTTCGCCAAAGGCGGCGAGAAATGCAACGAAATAGCGGCATCGTGAAAACAGCTGGCGCGTTAGCGCGGCGTTAAGCGAATGCGGCGAATTTGAGGGCGTGCATTTTTCTTGTAGCTGCGTTCGCGTAGAGGCCCGCAATGTCGGACAATCATCCAGTCGAGTCGAATGAGCCGCAGGCCGGCGGCCATCCCCATGATCTCCTCGCGCGGCTTTATCGCGAGATCGGCATTTCCGCCGTCGCCGCCGCGCTCGAAGCCGCGCAATTTTCCGACCTTACGGACGACGCGCCGCAAGAAGACGGCGCCTGGTCGCCGCTGGGCGGCGAGATCGCAGCCTGATAGAAGAGCCCTGCCTTGGCCTTTGCCTTGGGGGCTCAATGATCGACCGCCGCGCCTTTCTGCGCCTGCCCGCCGCCATCGCGCTCGCAGGCGCGGCCTATTCCGTCGCCATCGAGCCGAACTTCCGGCTCGAGGTTACGCGTTACCGCGTGACGCCGAAAGACTGGCCCCCCGCCCTCTCTCTGCGCATCGCCGTCATTACCGACCTGCACGCCTGCGAGCCCTGGATGCCGCCGGCGCGCATCCGCCGCATCGCCGCACTCGCCAATTCCCTCGCGCCCGATCTCATCGTGCTGCTGGGCGATTTCGCGGCGGGCACGCATCTCGTCACGGGCCCTGTGCAGCCCGAGCAATGGGCCGAGGCGCTCTCGAACCTCGAGGCGCCGCTCGGGGTTCATGCGGTGCTCGGCAATCACGACTGGTGGCACGGCGCCCTTCCCGGCGATCCGTCTGACGGCGCCGAGGCCGCGCGCGCCGCGTTGAAGCAGATGGGCGCGCGACTCTATGAGAACGACGCCATGCGTCTGGAAAAGAACGGCGAGCCCTTCTGGCTTCTCGGCCTCGCCGACCAGTTGGCCGAATGGGTCCAGATCGGAAAGCGCGGGCGATGGCGGGGGCGAGACGATCTCGATGCGACGCTCGCTCGCGTGATCGACGATTCGCCGGCCATTCTTCTGGCCCATGAGCCCTTCGTCTTCGACCGCGTGCCGGGCCGTGTCGCGCTGACGCTCTCCGGCCATACGCATGGCGGGCAGGTCAATCTGCCCGTTCTTGGCCCCATCGCCGCGGAACTGCGCTATGGCGGCAGCAGAGTTTACGGGCATTACGTGCAGGACGGGCGCCACCTCGTCATTTCCGGCGGCCTCGGCGAGTCGATCCTGCCCATGCGTTTCATGCGGCCGCCGGAGATCGTCGAAGTGACAGTGGCGCCGCCGGCCGCCGCGTGACTTCGAGCGGCTGAGGGGCTTCGCGGGCGCAAAACGGCGAGGGCGCCGATTGGCTCGAGGCCAACGGCGCCCTCCCTGTCTTTTCTGTTACTCGATGATCGAGGCGACGACGCCCGCGCCGACCGTGCGGCCGCCTTCGCGGATGGCGAAGCGCAGCTTCTCCTCCATGGCGATCGGAACGATCAG
>RXIY01000047.1 GCA_003963405.1 Hyphomicrobiales bacterium | reverse complement strand
GGCAACAGCGTCATGCCGGCCTTCGCCGACAACAAGAACGCCGTCTGCTACATCGACGACCTTTATGTGTATCTGCGCGCGCTGTCGACCGGCGCCGTCCAGCCGGGCCGCCCGGAGAAGAAGGAGCCGGCTCCGGAAGCCTTCAAGAAGGCCGAAGCCGACTGCATGGCCGCCAAGTAACCGGCCGCCAAGTAACCGGCCGCCCAAGTATAAGCATCAACGGCAATCAGCCCGAGCGCCCACAAGGGGCGCTCTCATGGGGAAATACAAAGAGGCCGATCGCATGATCGTCTCCCGGAAACATCGGCGCGGGCTTGCCGCGCTCTTGTCTTCAGTCGGCGCCGCCGCGATCCTTTTCGCGGCGGCGTCGGGCTTTGCGCAGCATATGGGCCCCGACGCCGGCGCAAAGGGCGCCGACAACTCCGGGGGTATCGAGCTCATCGACCCGAAAGTGCTGCGGGTGTGCGCCGACCCGAACAACCTGCCGTTCTCCAATGAAAAGGGCGAGGGTTTCGAGAACAAGATCGCCGAACTGCTGGCCCGCAAGCTCGGGAAGGATCTGGCTTACGCCTTTTATCCCGGGGCGACGGGCTTCGTGCGCAATACGCTCAATGCGCATCTCTGCGACGTGATCCTCGGCATCCCACAGGGCAATGATCTCGTCCAGCCGACGAACCCCTATTATCGCACTACCTATGTGATGGCGACCCGCGCGGGCTCCGACCTCGACGGCGTCCAGAACCTCGACGATCCGCGCCTGAAGGACAAGAAAGGCCGCATCGGCCTCATCGCCAATACGCCGCCCGGCAATATTCTGGCCAGGAACGGGATGATCGGCCTGGTGAAGCCCTATGCGTTGATGGTCGATACGCGGGTCGAATCCTCGACGGCGCAGATGACACAGGATCTCGAAAAGGGCGACATCGACATCGCTCTGCTCTGGGGCCCGATCGCGGGCTATTACGCCAAAAAGTCAGGCGGCAAGCTCACCGTGACGCCGATCCCGGAAACGCCCGGCGCGCGCATGGCGTTCCGCATCGCCTTCGGCGTGCGCCATTCCGACCAGAACTGGAAGCGCGAACTCAATACGCTGATCGCGCAGAACAAGGCAGAGATCGACAAGATTCTGGCCGATTATGGCGTGCCCGTGATCGACGAGGCCGGCCAGCCGGTCCGGCCGACGCCGTGATCCGCGCGCCGCTCGCGGCCGGCGCGCTGCTCCTCGCCGCGTCGGCGGAGGCGCAAACGGCGCGGCCGGCTGAGCCCGAAAGCTACCGGATGGAGGCCTATCGCGCGCCCGTGCCGGCGACGCTCACGGGCGCGACAGTCATCGACACGGCGAAAGCTTTCGATCTGTGGCGCGCCAGGACGGCGGCGTTCGTCGACGCCCTGCCGCGGGCGCCCAAGCCCGAAGGTCTTCCGAAAAACGTCGTCTGGCGCGAGCAGCCGCGATTCGATATTCCCGGAAGCATCTGGCTGCCGGACACGGGCTATGGCGCCCTCTCCGAGGCCACGGCGGCTTATCTCGAGAAAGGCCTCGCCAAGGCGAGCGGCGGCGACAAAGCGCGGCCGCTCGTGTTTTATTGCCTCGCGGATTGCTGGATGTCGTGGAACGCCGCCAGGCGCGCCCTGACGCTCGGCTACACTCGCGTCTTCTGGTACCCGGAAGGAACGGACGGCTGGGCGGCGGCGCAACATCCGCTCGAGGAGGCGCGCCCCGCGCCTCGGGACTGATTACGCCCGCGCCGCCGCTTACTCCATCGCCGTCATGATCGCGCGCGCCAACGCGCCGAATCGTTGCTCGATCAGCGCGGGACTCTCGCAGACATAGGTCGCCATCTTGCGCTGCTCCTCGAAGAGACGGACGCGCCATTGCAGCGCCTCGGCGGCCTTTTTGATCGCCTCCGGCTCGGGCGGCTTGCGGTTCTGCAGATCGTAAAACGCCTGCGTCTCCTCGCGCGTCTTCTCGGCCATGTCCTTCAGGCGGCGGCCGAAGCGGTCGAGACCGTTCACCACCTCGCGTCGCTCGTCATTCATGCGCTCATAGAGCCCGGCGAAGAGAAGCGTGAGGCGCGCCATGCGGTCCGCGCCCGACGCTTTCGAAAAATCCGCAATGCTCTTCTCGGCGTCCTCCAGCGAGGTGCGGCGCGGCGCGATACGCGCGACGAGATCGACGACGGTCGGGTCGTTGCGCCAGTCGCGACGCTCCTTGTCGAGCGACGGGCCAGTCCAGACGCCGCCGAGCGCAATCTCCGGCACGCGCACCTGCTTGCAGGGCCAGTCGGCCGGCGGCGTCTGTGCAGCCGTGGAGCCCACCCAAAGAGCCGCGGCGAGAAGGACAGAAAGGCGGGCGGCCATTTTTTTCGGCATGAGCATGGTTCTATAATGCCTCATGGAGATCGTCCCCGTCATCGATATTCGCAAAGGCGCCGCCGTGCGGGCGGTCGCTGGCCGTCGCGCCGATTATCGACCGCTCGCGACGCCGCTCTCGCCCACGAGCGACCCGCCGGATGTGGCGCGTGGCCTGATGGCGCTTCACCCCTTCGGCGCGCTTTATATCGCCGATCTGGATGCGATCGAGGGGCAAGGAAACAATCTTGCGGCAATCGTCGAGGTTGCGGGAACAATCGCGCCGGCGCGCGTATGGCTCGACGGCGGATTTCGCGAGGCAAGACAGTCGGGAGCGACCTTGCCCGCCAATGTCGATGTCGTGCTGGGAAGCGAGACGCTCGCACGCGTCGAGGACGCCGCTTTGCAAGAAGATCGGTCCCGTTTCATTCTGTCGCTCGATTTCGCAGAGACGGGCTTCCTCGGCGACCCGCGCCTTCTCTCGGACGTTTCGCTCTGGCCCGAGCGCGTCGTTGTCATGACGCTGGCGCGCGTCGGCGTCGGCAAGGGGCCGGATCTGCCGCGACTGCGCGACATCGCCATGCGGGCGCAGGGGCGGCGCGTCTATGCCGCCGGCGGCGTGCGGAGCCTGGACGATCTGCGCGCCCTGGAGCAGGCGGGCGTGGCCGGCGCGCTCGTCGCGACGGCGCTGCACGACGGCCGGCTGAGCGCCGCGACCCTCGCGCGCATGGGCGCAAAATAAAAGGGGAGCCGCGCGGGCTCCCCTTTTGCCGTTTTCGAATTTTCGCCGGATCAGTTGGCGGCGAAAGGATGCTTGGCGGTGACGCGCTCCTGGACGACGCGCTGGGCCTTGGGGTCGCCCTTCATCGCGCGCGCGATGGCTTCCTTCGTGGCCTGATAGTTGAAGTCTTGAATCTTCTGATCGTCATTCGCGTCCCAATGGATGAAGACGCCGACGCAGATGAACAGGTCTTCGGCCTTCTCGAGCGGAATCACGCCCTCGGCGACCGAATCGGCGACGGCCTTGGCGACGCCATGCTGCGCCGGGCCGAACATCTGAACGGCCTGCTTGGCGTTCTTGATGGTCACCTTGTTGAACATCATGGTGTAGGGCTTGACGAGCAGGTTCGGCGCGATGACCGCGAGCAGCGTCGTGAAGCCGTCCTTATTGTTGACGAGACCGTTGGCGAAGGCCTTTTCCGCCGCCGACCCACGGGGACCCATGATCAGGTCGATGTGGGCGACCTCATTGCCGTCGCCGACGAGCGACTCGCCGACACCCGTCTTGGCGCTCGAGGAGCCGCCGAAACCGCTCGACGGCTTGGGAAACAGCGCGCCAAGAATCTTCTCGAAGAAAGAAGCCATTTTTTCCATCCCTCCCGGTGCTGTTCGCGTCCAGCGGCGTTTTTTGTCAGCGCACGCGCGGAGCCTCACCTGTTATGCGGACGCCCGAGTTTCAGCGAAGCGTCCTGTACGGCTGAACGGGGAGCCGGCGAGGGCTCCCCGATAGTGTCGAAACGAGGCGATTACGCCCGAAATCAGTTCGGAGCGAAGGGGTGCTTGGCTTCGTTGCGCTTGGCGACGACTTCGGAGGCCTTCGGCTCGCCGCGAACGGCGCGGGCGAT
>RXIY01000005.1 GCA_003963405.1 Hyphomicrobiales bacterium | reverse complement strand
GCTTGGAATATTCCTCGGGAATTTTCATTTTCGCGATCTTCATCCACCCGACAATGCCGCTCGTTGGCACGCCGAATTTTCGTGCCGCGCCTTCTATCGTCAGTTTCCCGCGTCGGATTTCGCGGATGATGGTTCGGCGGTCGGCCTGGGCGTATTCAAGTGCCATGCAATGATTTCCATGATTTTCGCGTTGCGCTGCAATCGCGCGGCCGCTTGTGCTGTCGAGAGGCATTGCGCGAATGTCCAACCAAGATCGAGGCGCTTTCCGTCTGCATAGCGTCTATGCGCATCCGCCATGACTGCGGCGCGGTCGAAATCTCCGGCGGGCGTCAAAAATCGGCGCATCACGCATTGCCCTCCGCTTTCGCGACGCGGATCAATCGGGACTCATGGCGAGCATTTACGATCAGCGACAATCCGGCGGCAGTAATCATGTGTTCAAGTTCTGTGAAGCTCGCGAAGGCTGCGAAATCCTCAAGCGCGGTGCGGGCCATTTCGGCCTTGTATTCATGCGTTCCGACGGCTTCGGCGTCCCAGTCGCGGCCGGTATCGTCCTCGCTCAATCCGTGCGCGCGCATGTGATCGAGCTGGTTCAATCGGCCGATGAAAGTCACGGGCCCGTCTGTCATGGTCGCCCTCAAAATGGGTCGTCATTGAGCGCGGGTTCTGCCCGTCCGTCACCTGCCCATGCGCGGGGCGCGCGGCCGTAGCCAACAGCCGAGCCGCCATTCGCCGCCTGCTCCGATAGGCTCCTGCGGCGGCCTTCTCTCGCCCTCCAGTCTGCCGGCCGCGCCGGAGACGCCTTGCTTTCGGGCTCGGGCTGGCGGTCGTCGTCCTTGCGCTTGCGGATGGCGCGTGCGGGGAGAACTTGGTCGGCAATCATGCTGAGCGACACGCGCGCCGCCCCGCCCTCGGGTTGGAATAGCTCGGCCTTCATGCTGCCCTGCGCCGCGCGCGCGTCGCCTTCCGTCAAAAGTAAAAGCTCCTCCTGGCAGGACTCGCTGAAAACTGTCAGCCGCCAGAATGTCGCGGCGTCGCCCTCGCGGCACTTGATGGTTGCGGTGACAAACGGTTTGCCGGCCTTCGAGGTCCGGCGCTCGGGCGCTTTGAACAGGACGCCACTGACAAGGACGAAGGCGCTCATAGGTCCTCACCGTAAAAATCTGGCACACTTCGAAGGGTGCCAATCCCATTTCCGCTAAGTGATTGATTTTCCCGAAGTGTGCCAAAATTGATCGGGTGGGCCTCTTCTTTGCGCATTTGGCCATCTTCGGGCGGGAGGTCGTCTGGAAACGCCCAAAACCAGGGGCCGACCATGCGGCCCTTATCCTTCCGGGCGACGATGCCAAGCTCCTTTTTCGCCCGTTTGAGCGTGCGCTCGGAGATGTCCTCCATGCTCGCTGCGGCCAGGCAGTCCGCCTGCGTGCGCATCCCGCGCCCGAGGAATTCCCCAAGGAAGCTCTTCGCGCGCCCTACCTCAGACTTGTCCGGCTCCTTCACCTCATCGGCCGCCGCGAGGATCGTGCGCGCTGTCCCCTTCAACGGCTCGCCAAAGGTGATCCAGCTCGTCTCGATGCGCTCGTTGCCAGGCATTTTGCCAGTGACCACTTCATACTCGAAGCCGCCACCGTCGGGCCCGATGTTGCTTTTTGCGCGCGTGAAATATCGCTTCGGATCCTGATCCTCGTCAGCTTCCGCGTCCTTCGCCGCGATAAATACAACCCGTGGCAGGGCGCCGAAGGCAAGGGAGCCTGTCAGCCGTTCGAGTGGATCGCGCCCGGCCGTTCCTTTCGTCAAATGAGTGATGCCGATAACGGCTGCTTTCTTCTTGGCGGCCAAATCGACGAAAACTTGCAGGGAGCGGCGTGTCTCTGAATTCTTGTGACTGTCCCCGGCGACGGCGCTAGTGATCGGATCGACGATGATCAGTTTGAGGTCGTCTATGCTCTCTATCGCCGCTTCAAGCCACTCCATATCTTGCGCCGGATCGAATGCGCGGTTCCCGTCGACGTCCGACACTGAGCCGACTAGATAGATGCGGTCGCGGTCAGCTCCGGCCGCTGCCAGCCGTGGGACGATCGTATCGCCTGGGTCGTCTTCTCCGCTCCAAATCAACACGCTTCCGGGGATCGATTTGGTTCCATCGGGCCATTTTCCGCCCGTGGAAACAATCGCGGCGAGCCTCATGGCGATTGTTGTTTTTCCGCTTCCTGGGGCGCCTGCGAGAATATGGAGCTTTCCGGCCGCGAGATAGTATTTCCAGAGCCAATCCGTCGGCTCCAGATCGATGTCAGAGCTTTTGACGAGCTGAACAACCGGCTTCGGCTTTTGAGCATGTTCTGCGACGGGATAGTGCGGGTGCCCATTGGCTTCCGTGCGCTGCCGGCGCTCTTGTTGGTTGCGTCTGGCGCGCTCCTCAATGTCGGCCATAAACTGCTCACGGGAGAACCCACTCATGTCAGAAATCTCCCCTCTCGGCGCGGAATTCCAGCGCCGTTGCCGTGAGCAAATCATCCGAGGGACCGTCTGGCAGGCCGTAGTCGATTGCCTCGTAGATCATGTTTTCGAGCTTCTCACACAGCTCGAAAGCGCGTTCCGCGCATTGGCCAAGCGCCCATGGGTCGGACGCTTCGGAGGCCCTCTCCAGGGCGAAGCCTGCTTGCTGAAATAGCCGGCCGATGTGGCTGGCCCGGGCCAGCCAGGCGCGGCGATCTGCTTCGGTGTCATGGGACCGTGCGCGGTGCGCTGGACGCGCTTGCGAAACGTGGATATTCATTTTCTGCCTGATGATGTTGCGCCGGACGTGGCCCGCCAGCCCCGCTCCGGCGTTTTCGCGATTACGCGGCGGCGTCCGTGGTCAAGCCCATGTATTTCTTAAGAGACGGCCCCGGCACTGCGGACGCGCGCCCGCGCTTAATGATCTCGATGAGTCCGGCCTTCACGTCGTTGTAAAACTTCGTGTTCGACACTCCGGCGAGCTGCTGGGCCTCGCGCACTGAGAAGGAACCGAAGTCGAGCCGCTCAGCGAGCGAGAATGGCTCCGGCCCGCGCTTACCTGTGATCTCTGGACGCGCCATTTTTCTAGCACCTGTGGGAATAACGAAGCACGGCGAAGGTTGGCACGGGCTCAACGCAAACGCTCAGGAATAAGGTCTTCTGAGTTTGCGTTCGATTTTTCCTAGGGTCGGGGTCAGCTTTTTGCGCCACCGATCGCGCCATCCAGCCGCCTGCGGAGAAAGCGGATCGGCGCCGCGCCCGGACAGCTCTGGGTCGGGGAAGTTCATGCGCGAGGTGACAGCGTGAAAGAAGCGCCACCAACGATGCTCGTCAGGAGTCGCGCCAGACGCGAGTTCGGCGTATAGGTAGTGGCTGCGCAAGCCGTTAATCAGCCCGTCCAAGTGCGGCGTCGCCTTGGTCTTCTCCCGCCGCTTATCCGTTAATTTTTTGATCGCATCTTGCGTTGCGTCGGAGCATAAAAAGTCCGCTGCCGCCTGCCCTGCTTCAAGAAAAGTTGGCGCGCCGTTCGGTTTCCGGATGTCGTAAATGCCGCCTGATAGATAGACGCGCGCCTGCGGGCCGAGCGCGTCGATCGCGTCAATGAATGCAAGGGCCATCTTCTCTAGCTGCAAAATATCCGCGAGCGGATCATCGTTGAAGTTCTCCTGAAATTCGATCGCAAGAGCGCAGTCCCGCGCGCGCGCCTTCGCCGCCTCAACACACACGGCGCGCGTTTCCGGAGAGAAGTCCTTGATTGCGTCCTCGATCGCTTCGAGGTCTTCCGCTGTGAGCGGCTCAACCGGCGTCTTAGTCATCGCGTGCCTTTCGCGATCGCCTATGTGTGCGCGGGGAAGCGAGTAGGCTTCTCGCTTGTCGGCTGGCCGGCCTATCCCCGCGCGTTCGGTAATCTGTCACGCGGCCGGCGGCGCTGGCTCGCGTCTGTCGGCTTGTCCACAAGCAGCGGCGCGCGGCCGCGCTGTCAGCGCCTCGATGATCGCGGCCGTCTCGACCGCGAGGAAGGCGATGGCCAGCGCCAGAAAAGGCGCTGCGGCCAAAAGGGTAGCAGCGGTTTTCCAGTCCATCTGACGAGCTCCGGCGTTCGCCGGAAGCGGTTTTCCGGCGGCAGTTTCGCTTTGGTTTCGCTAGGCGTTGTGCTATTGTCACCTTATGATGACACACGCACAATAACAGAGCGGCTTCATGGTGACAAGCGCACAAATCAGGGCCGCAAGGGCGCTGCTGAATTGGACAGTCCGCGACCTAGCAGAGCGCGCCGGAGTTCATCGCAATACGGTGACGCGCGCGGAAACCGATGTGACGGGGCCAGGTCACGCGACGGCGGCCATCCGCTCGGCCCTGGAAGCGGCGGGGGTCATCTTTGTGGATGAAAACGGGGAAGGCCCGGGCGTGCGATTAAAAAAGGTCAGGCAGGACAATGCGGCCACGACCATCCCGCTCGAAAATCTCAACGCTGAGAATGATGAATAGGGCCAAGGCTCGAGAGAGTATGGTCTGAATGGAGCCGGTATGAATCAGGGTTTGATTGACGCGGCCATGGACGCCGCAACTCGAATGGCCGCTGATCGCGGGATAGACCTCGACCAAGCCGCGTTGGTGCGCGCTGTGCTTGCTGTCACCGGAGCATGCAACGGGCAAGATGATCCTGAGGAAATCGCCGAGGATGCATTGGAGCTAATGGGCAAAGTCCTCGGTCCCTCTTCCTCTCGGCGGGGACGCAGACCATTCTAGCCGCCGGTGTCGAGTTCATCCTGGAGAACGGCGGGGGCGCGGGGGTGACGCTCAAGCGGTTGGCGAAATAAAGAGGCCTACCAGTCATGCCGCCAGGCGTGGAGAAATCTATGCGGTCCGATACCGACGATGAAGGCAAACACCGCAAAGACGTTTTCGCCCACTTGGGCGTCGCGGTCTACAAAGCTAATGTCTTTGAGCTTGGACTGATCAATGCAATCTACTTTGCTGGCTTTGTGGAGCCGCGTCGAAAAGGAGCGGAAACTAGAGAGGATTATGAGATCCAAGCCGAACGGTTTCTTGAGAAGCTATACGATAAAACGCTAGGCCAGCTTTTAAACTGTTTTTTTCAGTATTACGAGGTAGATGCGGCTCTAAAAGCCCAACTCATCGAAGCCAAAATCCACCGCAACTACGTCGCGCATGGATTTGTCAGGGAGAAGGCAGAGCTATTCCCCGTTAAGGCCGGCCGCGACCAGCTGATCGAGAAGCTCTTACAAGCAACCGAGCTTTTCGATGCCGCCGACAAGGCGGTCGATCGATTGGTCTTTCAGCGCAGCGGCACGTCCGAAGAAAAACTAAATGATGCCTTGGGGGCGCATCTGAAAAAAATCGAGCGCAGCTCATAGGGCCTGTAAAAAAGCAGATTTCCGGCCTCGTCGCTGGGCCGCAGGCCCAAGGTGTCTTTGTCGTGGTCTGCATTGGGCCAAAGTAGTTGTATGCGGCAAAGGAAGGGGTTGAACCGTTACGAGCTAATTCTAACATTGGCGGCATGAAGACGACCGAGAGGGAAGAATATTACATCGCCTCGGCGTGCTGCATGCGCACAACCACGGCGCGGGGCCGGCGCATGATTGATGAGGGGACGGTCGCCTGGCTAGGCGAAGACGACAAAGGCGAGCCCTGCAACAAAATCGACAAGCGCGAGGCTAAGAGGTTTCGGTCCAAGGCAGAAGCTGAAGAATGGGCACTGGCGTCTGACCGTAAACCTTGGTGGTTTTGGCTCAGGCCCGAGAGCCTGAAGGTTTACCGAGTGACAAAGACCGTTGAGGAGGCCGAGGTTTAGGCTCACCTCTGCTAGGCCCCAGTTTTCTTCTTTCAGGAAAGAAAGCTAATTTCGGGAGGTGAAAAAATAATCGCGGAAAGGGCCAGCCATGAGACTTCGTGACGTACTCAACGAAGCTGGGATTGTGTGGGAGGGGATGGCGAAAGGAGACCCCGGCTCTTTTATCGGCGTACCCAGCACAGGGACCGGTTCCGGGGGGACTGGAGATGGCAATCTTCGTGGGACGGGAGATGGAGCTGGATTCATGGGGACGGGACCAGGTGGCCTGCCTCAAGAAGCTCGCCTCAAGCTAGAGCAATGTTTTCACGACCAGTACAATCGCTACCCGCACAGCCAATATGAATTCGAAACGTGGATAAGACATCATTGGTGACAAGCGGCCGAACTCGACGGCTCGGCAATTGAGATTATGTTAAATCGCAGACCCCTTTTCGGGGCCGGCCTTTCCTATCTCAGGCGGCGGTCTGCTCCGCGTCGGGCGCGTCCTCTCCCGCATCGACAAAAAACCTGGTCGGCCTCCGCGCCAAAATTACTAATATTATTTCATCCGAAAACGGTTACGAAGCGCCAAGCCGAGAAGGAAAAGCAAAATGATTCCCGCTACAGATTGCATGTTAGCGATAATCTTCGCCGAGACGGAAAGGTGGTCGGCAATCCCTTTCTCCGGCTTGTATGGAAGGAACGATAGGAGATTCGTCGCACTGAATCCAAGGGCGCTTAAAAAATCCATTCGATCATAAACCCGGGAATTTGTTTTTGCAAAAAAAATCGCGGGCAGAAATGCCATTACAACTAAGCAAATGAGGGGTTTTGCGATGCTGAGCCCATAACCGCTTAGCGCATCGTATAGCTTATTCAACAGGCAAGAAGAGGCCGACGCAAGACGTTCCCTCAACGGTACTTCGTTGTTCAAACTCCTAAAATACAATAGCGCGCGTCTAGCTCGCATTTCCCTTGCAAAAAAGAACTGCTCGTCCTCATGCTTCTTTAGCCGTTCCATCTCAGCTTTTAGCCGTTCGTAGGCATAAACCTGCCTTTGTGCGGAGCGACTATCCACCGGGGCTTCTGGCCAGATAGCGCCATGCCACTCGGTGGCTTCGCTTAGCGTGGCACCCCTAAAGTCCGGAACTTCTGCTTTGAACCTAGCGTCGGCGAACTGAGTAAGGAATTGGAACTCGGCTGATTGATAGTCTACCCCAGAGTCGAAGTAGCAATCTCCAAACGAAACAGTCCGAATGAAACGGGCTTTTGTAAAAAAGGCCTCTCGAAGCATCCGGCTTCCGCCGAAGTTTGCAACATCACTAAACTTTGCCCCCGTGAAATTAGCCATGCTTTCAAACCGGCAATATAAAAATTTGGCTTCACCTGAAATAGTAACGTCTGAAAAGTCAGCGTGCTCGCTGAAAGAGCAGGATTCAAAATCAGCGGCCGCGCCGAACGCCGAACCGTCGAAGGCACAGGATGAAAATTGCGAATGGCTAAAATCAGCGTACCCCAAAAAATGGCAGCTTCGGAAGTTCGCCCAAGAAGTGAAGCATGCGTTGTAAAAACTGCTCATTGTCAGAAAAGATCGAATAAAGAGTGCCTCGCCCTGAAAAACTGAAAAACCAAAGCTCGCTTGTGGCAGTATGAAACCACTAAAATTAGCCGGTTTATCAAATAGTAGGTTTGTCAGGTCAATGGATTCTTCCGATGGTGCGGGCAATGCTACAACCTTGCCAGCGGTCCGTATCTTCATCTGTTCATTGAGCTCATCGAACTCCGCAGGAGAGAAGGGCTTTAGATCACCGGCGTCGACACCCTTTTCTATGAAGAATTCGCGTTCTTCTTCTGTCAGCCGGCTTGCTTGCCATCTGTTCCATGTTCTTCGGTTTTTGATCGCCAACTGGTCGGCGCTCTGGTAATCGAGACCGTCTTGGTATTCACCAAAAAGTGTCGCAAGTAGATACCATTTGCTTTCGGTGGCCGGGCGCAATACGGGAGTCTCGATGTCATGGTTCGAATGGGGCGTTGCACTGTCGGTCATTGAAGAACCCTTGAAAGAATCAGCGTCGCAGAAAGGTCCGTGGCAGTGTCACCACACATAGTGAGCTTCCAGTAAAGGCTATCTACTCTACCGAGGCGAGTTGATAACCCTCAGCGCGCATGGCCGTGCTTTTGAAAAAGGGAAAATGCCCTAGCCTTTCTCGTTAGACAATTAGGCCGCAAATGGTACCGGGATCGCGTGGCGTCTGGGTCGAGCGCGTCGCAACTGATTCGAGCGCCTCAACTACCGTGATCTGCATTGCATGGCCTTCGACGACGTTTAAGAGCTTCTGGAACTCGCGCGCGGGGATCGCCGCGAAAGCCTGTTCGAGCGCGTCAACGTCAATGCCGTGCTTAATCAGCCTTTCGCGCGGAAGGGCGTTCCATTCGCAAGCTGCAAGAACGCCTTTAAGGATGCCGAGCGGCGTTGAGGAGCTGCTGTAAGCGCGGGTTTCTCCAGCCATAAAGCGGCAATAACCACGGGCAGCCATATCGTTCTCCATTCAAATGCGTCGCCTGATCCCACGCGGGGGCGGCGGCTCTTTCGGTTGTAGGTTCCGCTCGCGCCAATTCCGCGCGACGTGCTCCTGCCAAAGTTCGTCTTGGCTCGGTAGTCGGCTGACATGCAGCGGGATCGACCGCTCGCCGGGAGCCCACGAGCTCGCGGGCTGTTGGTGCTGGCGGGGCTCGTCGGCGTCGTCGCTCATGTCAGCACCGGGCCTCTATGTCAGGTCGCCAAAAGCGGTTGTATGCTGGGCGCCGTATGACGCGGCAGTCACCGCGCCGCCTGGGCCGTCTTCAATCCGCGTCACCTGCTCGACCATGAGCACCTGCGAGCCGACGCCGTTCTGCAATCTGCGCCATGTCTCTCCGTTCACGCCGTCCAGCGCGTCGGAAAAGGCCTGCCATTCCTGCTCGGTGATCCCGGCTCGGGTAAGGAGGCCGTCGTGATCCAAGCCAAGCCGCTCGGCTTTGCGGCCGATAGGCGAGAAAGCCGGCCGGGCTAGCCAATGTTGCTTCGGGACGGGCGGCCATCAGTTTTGCCCTTCCTTGCGAGCCCGCACGGCTTCCGGCGTGAGCTGGCTCATCGGGACCTTGGGGTTCTTTGCGGCGCCCGGCTGGAGGTCGCGACCGACTGCGCCCTCGGCAATTCTGCGCAGAGACGCGGCGTCGGGCCCGGGCGGCGTGCGGCCGGAGCCGGCGAAAGCCTTGCTCGTCGCGGAGGTCGAGGCTTTGTAGGGCGTCGGTTTGTCAGCAAATCCTTTGGCTGCCATGTTCGGCTCCTTCACTTTGAGGATTTCCAGGCGCGGCGGAAGTTTGGTTTCTGTGACGCTATTTCGTGCCGGCGAAGAAGGCGTTGAAGCTCGGCGCTGAACTCTTGCTTCTGTGCGTCGGAGAATTTGGACAGGCGCGCGTCAATCTCTGGCCGGCGACGCTGCAATGCGGAAAGATCGGCTTCCGCTGCGGCCGCGAGGCTATTCGCGAATTGGCGTGGTGACTCGGCCATGTCGGTCAACGTCCCGTGAAAAGCAGAGCAAGCGCGCGCTCGATGCGGAGGGCGATGCTGATTGCGATGAGGGCGAGATATTGCGGGGCGGTCACTGGCTCACCTCGTCTTTGTGGGCGAGAGCCGCGTGGATGCCAGCGGCAAAGATGCGCGCGTCGGCCTGGAGGGCGGCAAAGGCGCGGAGCAACGCGTCGATTGCGGGAAGGTCAATCATCGGCGGCCTCGTCGTTGTTGTCGTCGTCCAGGAGATACCGCTGCTGATAATCGACCGGGCTCGTGCGAAGGCTGCCGCGACGCTCGATGACGGGCGCGGCCTTCGGTTCAATCGAGTTTGGCTCCAGGCGTTCGCTCGCGATCTTCGCCAGCTCAGGGGGCAATGCCACCACAACGCCAGCGGAAAGCTGGACGCCGTTGTTGATCGAAACGGAGACGTTCGGAGCGCGGGCCTCGGGGTTATCGAGCAAGGCATTCGCGGCCTTCAATCGGACGGTCTTCGTCGCGGCGCTACCGTCGCCCTCGTCGTCCATGATCTGCGCCAGCGTTCCAACGGCGCGCGCCTGGTGAGATTTGCGGAGCTGCTTGAGGCCATCCGAATAGGCGGCCAGGAAAACCCGTTGGCTGAAAAGGAAGCGCGCGTTTCTGAGCTTCAAGCCGGCGATCGGAGCGGCGTGCTCCAGTGTCAGCGGCGTGTTTGCGGGAACGCCATGCGCCTCTGCCTCGTCGGCGTCCGCTCCGAATAGCATCAGGTCACATAGCTTCTTCCCTCGGCTGTCGAGCTCACGGATAGGCAAACGCTGGCCTCGGGGTTCGGCCCGCTTGCGGTCTTGCGTCTGTGCTGAAGGTTCCATGGCCGTCCGGCGATACACGCGCGAAGTGTAACGGCAGAGTAAGCGCACGGCCGGTAATAGGTCAATAATGCTGACCTATTTCGCCTGGCACAAAAAACCCGGCGCGAGGCCGGGTGAGTTTGAAAAGGTAAGGAACCAGTTGCTGACGCCGGTCAGTCATAAAACCGGCGAGGATGCAGGTTGTTCCGCATGGGGGTGCGACAAAAGCGACCGCAACCCGTGCGGTGTTCGAGCGTTAACCGAGGCAGTCATGTCCTACAGCGTATGACGCGCCAGTTGCGCCCCCATGAAGGCGATCGGCTCTCGACCTGGCGGCTTGCCCTTTGGGCAAGGGGGGAGGCCGCCGTTTTCCTACCCTCCGAGAGCTCTGCCGGCACTCCCAAAAAAAGCCCGACGCGAGCCGGGCCAAGGAGGAGAGTGTCCCCTGGGAGGGGGATGAATAGGCAACTCGCCAGGGGAAACGATGTTCCCGGGGGTGCGGCGCATAGCCCGCCAGGGACACTGGGGAGTGGCTCCGGGACAAGCCAGGGGCTACGCGTCGCGCCATTACAACCAGTCGACCAAGCGGATGTTCCACTAGCTGCCCATCAATCGAAAAGCCCGGCACAAGGCCGGGCGACGTAGCATTGAAATAACCTTTCCCCCAACGTGCCGGAAACTCGCCTGGCTGGCTGTTGTTCCAGCGGGTCCGTGGGTGGGTCTAGGGGTGCGAGAGTGGGCAGAGGTGGTGCTTCACGGGAGCAAGCAAGCCCGCCGGACATTTCCGCCAGCCGGATCGAGGGCGGGAGCGCACTTCAAGCAACGTCTCAATCGGAAGGCTGCCAAGAACCTGCCCACCGTAAAATATATGGCCTTCTTCTTATTTTCCGGGGTTTTCTGTTGGCACCCTTCGGGAGGTTGGCACCCTTCGTATGGTCCTGCGGCGCTGGCAATCTGTCGCCGCTCGGTCGGCCTTATGGCGCCGATGCGCTCGCTCGCGGGCCGAAGGGCAGGACGTTCTGTGCCGGCTGCCGTTCGATGTAGCGGGCCCAGGCGTCGAGGGCCTCGCGCCGCCGGTCGAGGATGTCGCTCCTCTGGTAGGCGCGCTGGACGGCAGTTCCGACCTGGTGGGCAAGGCAACCCTCGGACACGTCGTCGGGGATGCGGGCAATCTCGGTGGCCCAAACCTTGAAGCTGCTCCGGAAGCCATGGGGTGACGCATTGGCGATGCCCATGTCGACGAGCTGCCATCGGAGGCTCGATGCGCCCACGGGCTTGCCGCGCGCTTGGCCGGCGAAGACGAAGGGCCTGCCGTCGCTGCGGGCGCGCATTTCCTCCAGGATCGCGATGGCTCGATCGCTCAGCGGGACGCGGTGGGTCTTGCGGGCCTTCATTCGGGATGCGGGAATGGTCCACAGCCGGGCCGCGAGGTCGAATTCCTCCCACCGCGCTCCCCTGCCCTCCTCGGTGCGGGCGCATGTCAGGATCAAGAATTCCTGACACAGCGCAAGGCTGGTGCCGCGCTCGCGGAGCTGCTCGATAAGTGCCGGGATTTCCTCATAGGGCATAGCCGGATGGCGCTTCGGTTCGCCCTTCGGCCGCGAGCCGTAATGGTTGGCCAGGTGATCGCGCCAGCGCGCGGGATTGACCCAATTGGCGTCAAAGAAATGGTTGCGGCTGTCGCTGGACCGCGCGGCGCTCAAGATTTTCTCGATGCGGTAGCGCAGCCGGATTGCGGTCTCGTTCTTCGAGTGCCACAGCGGGTCTAGGATTGCGTAGATGTCGGCCGCGTCGATCTTGTTTGTCGGCTTGTCGGCTATGGGCTGGCAGTAGTCGCGGATGGTCCGGACCCATTCTCTGAGATTGCCGGCGCTCCAGCCGTCTCGGCGGCGCTGGATGAATTCTGAGGCTGCTTCCCCAAATGTCGGCGCGCCCGTCTCGCGAGCCTTGGATGCGGCCTCGGCGGCTTGCTCTTCCTTGCGCTGCTCAATGGGGTCGATCTTGCGTTTCACCAGGCGGCGCGCGTCTTCTGCCAGGTCTCGCGCCTGGGCAAGGGACACGTTGTCGAGGTTCCCCAGGAACATGGTGCGGCTGCGGTTGGCGATCTGGAAGCGGAACTCCCAGGTGCGCGAGCCGGTGGGCGAGACGTTGAGCCAGAGCCCTTTCCCGTCCCCATGTCGGCCCGGACCGGCGGTCCTTACCTTGCGGTCGCTGAGCTTCTCTTTGAGCTGCTTGGCCATGCAATCCCCCACAGTTTCGCCCACAGTTTTTACGCGCATTCGGGAGGATGAGCAAGGACGAAGAAAGACGGGACTGGGCATTCTGCCCTGCGAATCTGCGGGGTTTCTGGCGTCTAACACGGATGCTGGAAGATGGCCGCGAACCTGTCTATCGCCGAGGTCTATGCGGCGCTGGCGGAGACCGGCTTCTTCGATCCCGCGCTTCTTGCGCAGCACTATCAGAACGGCTCCATTTTCTCGGGCCATGTCTCGCATGGGGTGCCGGGAGTGGAGCTCTCGACAGGCGCGCTCGGGCATGGGCTGAATGTCGCGACAGGCATGGCGCTCGCCGCAAAACGCGCGCGCGAAAACTGGCGCGCCTTCGCCCTGCTCTCGGACGGCGAATGCGACGAAGGCTCGACCTGGGAGGCGGCCATGTTCGCCGCGCATCACAAGCTCGACAACCTCGTCGCCATCGTCGATTACAACAAGCTGCAAAGCCTCGCCTCCGTCGAGGAGACGCTGGCGCTCGAGCCTTTCGCGGATAAATGGCGCGCCTTCGGCTGGTCGATCGCCGAAGTCGACGGCCATGATCACGAAGAGCTTCTCGCCGCCTTCGAACGCCTGCCGTTTTCGCAAGAAAGGCCGAGCGTCGTCATCGCGCATACGACAAAGGGCAAGGGCGTTTCCTTCATGGAAAATCAGGTCGCCTGGCATTATCGCACGCCGCTCGGCGCGCAATTCGAGGCGGCGATCGCGGAGCTGGAGAGCGCCGATGCGTGACGCCTTTCTCGAAAGCCTCATGGCGCTCGCAGAGAACGATCCGCGCGTTGCGCTCATCACCGGCGATCTCGGTTTCAGCGTCCTCGAGAGATTCGCGGCGCGCTTTCCGGATCAGTTCATCAACGCCGGCGTGGCCGAGCAGAACATGACCTCGATCGCCTGCGGCATGGCGCTCTCGGGGTGGCGCGTCTACACCTATTCAATTGCGAATTTTCCCACGCTGCGCTGTCTCGAGCAGGTGCGCAACGATCTCTGCTATCACAATTGCGACGTGACCATCGTCGCCGTCGGGGGCGGCTTCTCCTATGGCGCGCTCGGCATGTCGCATTTCGCGACGGAAGACCTCGCCATCATGCGCGCGCTGCCGAACATGCGCGTCGTGGCGCCGACCGAGAAATGGGAGGCGCAGGATCTCGCGCGCGACCTCGCAAAGACGAAAGGCCCCGCTTATCTGCGTCTCGACAAGGATGCGGGCGGCGTCGCGCGCCCAGACGGCGAGCGCGCGCGTCTGGGGCAGGCCCGCCGGGTGCGCGAGGGCGCCGACGCCACGATCATCGCGACAGGCGCGATCCTGCGCGAGGCGCTCGCCGCCGCCGATAGTCTTGCGGCGCGCGGCGTCGAATGCCGCATCGAGGCCATGCACACGATCAAACCGCTGGACGAAGCGGCCATCCTCGCGGCGGCGCGCGAAACCGGCGGCGTCGTGACGCTCGAGGAACACAGCCGCATCGGCGGCCTCGCGAGCGCCGTCGCCGAGACGCTGCTGGCGGCCGGCGCGCGGCCGGATTTCTTCAGAAGCGTCGCGCTCGACGACGCGTATCCCTCCATCGTCGGGGATCAGGCCTATTTGCGCCGGCGGCATGGCATGGACGCGACGGCGGTGGAGGCGGCAATCATATCGGCGTTGGGAGAAGGCGCGCCTCTGGCGGGTTTGGCGGCGCGGGCCTGAAAGCCCTCTCCCCGCTCCTTATCCGGAAGTCGCGACGGAAGGGGGTGGCGGTCAATGCGCGGTGTCGATGAACCGCCGCTCTTCCCCCTCGAGCGCCACGGCCGTCAGCACGCCGCTCCTGAAGGCATGCGTATCGACATTGATTCGGTTTGCCAGATTCTCCGCCTTCGTATGCGGCGTGTGGCCGTGCACGACCACCTTCCCGAAATCGCCCTTGTATTCGAGAAACTCGTAGCGAATCCACATCAGGTCGCCGGGGTCCTGCTGTTCGAGCGGCACATGCGGCCGCACGCCGGCGTGGCAGAAGAAGTAATCGCCATACTCGGCGCAATAAGCGGTCGCCTCCAGGAAGCGGCGGTGCGACTCTGGAAAATGCGCCAGAAACGCCGCCTGTACGGCCTGCGCCCCGCCACGCCGCATTTGCGCGCCGGGATCGACTCCATAGGAAACGAGCGTCATCAGGCCGCCGAACATCACCCATTGCGGCAAGGCGGTCGCATCGTCGAGAAAGCGCAGCATGGCTTCCTCGTGATTGCCGCGCAGCGCCACGATGCGCGTGGGAAACTCCGCCCGCGCCAGACGCTCCAGCACGCCACGCGAGTCGACGCCGCGATCGACATAGTCGCCGACAAAGACCGTCATGGCCTCTTTTACCGGACTCGCCGCGAGATCGGCGCCGATCCGCTGCGCCAGTCTGTCGAGGAGATCGGCGCGGCCATGGATGTCGCCGACGGCGTAGATTCGAATGCCCTCGGGCGCTTTTGCGTTCAACATGATCCTTCCCGGCTCGACCTTGCGCCTCACTATCATCTATTCTCTCGGAAGGCCGGCGGCGAGCGGCGCAGCGCGGGGAGACGAAAGCTCAGGTGGCGCCATTTGCGCCCCTGGCTGTGGTCCTTCCCTCTAGATGCTCCGCTATCGACAATGCGGCCACAGGGGGAATCTCGCGCGCCGAGGGGAAAATGTTGAAATTTGGAGCGGTTCTTCGCCGTCGCTTATGCGTCGGCTTACTTGCGCTTGTCGGCGCGGCAATGGCGGCGCTTGCGCCCGCTTCGGCGGAAACGCCTGATGAAACCTACAAGGCGCTCGGCCTCTCCAAAACAGCGACGCCCAAGGAGCTCTACGACGCGCTGGAGAAGCGCTATCACGACGAGGCCCAGGGGGCCGGCAAGGGATCGCTCTCGAAATTCTGGGAGCCGATCCCGATTTCCAAATATCTGAACCCTCACACATTCTATAAGCCGCCGCAGACCGTCGACGTCGACGCCACGCGCGCCCAATGCGTCGAGTGTCACCAGCAGACGACTCCCGGCTGGGCGCATAGCTGGCAGAAGAGCGTCCACGGCAATCTGGACGAGATCCGCAACCTGCCGGACAGCGACTCGCGCGCCTACAAGAAGGCGATGATCAAGGAGGTCGAGGCCAATCTTCAGTCGATGGGCGCGCTGAAAAGCGGAGAAAACCTGAAAGAGGTCGGCTGCATCGACTGCCATGTCGGCGTCGGCAAGGATCATGGCCAGCACAAGACCGAACTGAAGATGCCGGACGCCGCCGCCTGCGGCCAGTGCCATGTGCAGCAATTCGCCGAGCGCGAGTCCGAGCGCGACACCTTCACCTGGCCGCAGGATCAGTGGAAGCCCGGCCATCCGTCGCACGCGCTCTCCTACAAGGCCAATGTCGAGAACGCCATCTGGGCGGCGATGGAGCAGCGCGAGGTCGCGGAAGGCTGCACCTTCTGCCACACGCCGCAGACGACCTGTAACTCCTGCCATACGCGCCACGAATTCTCGGCGGTCGAAGCCCGCAAGCCGCAGGCCTGCGCGCAATGCCACAATGGCGTCGACCACAATGAATTCGAGGGCTACATGCTCTCGAAGCACGGCACGGTCTATCAGGCCCGCGGCGATCAGTGGGACTGGAACGCCCGCCTCGCCGACGCGCTGGACAAGGGCAATATGAACGCCCCGACCTGCCAGTTCTGCCACATGGAGTATCAGGGCAAGTTCACGCACAACATGGTGCGCAAGGCGCGCTGGGCCTTCATGCCGATGCCCAAGATCGCCGACAATCTGAACCACCCCTGGTTCACCCAGCGCAAGGAATCCTGGGTCTCGACCTGCTCCAACTGTCATTCCGACAGTTTCGCCCGCGCTTATCTCGACGGCATGGACAAGGGCGTGATTTCGGGTCTGGACATCACCGAGAAGTCGCGCAGCGTTCTCGTGAAGCTCTACAACGACAAGCTTCTGCCCGGCCAGACGACGAACCGCCCCGCCCCGCCCGCGCCCGAGAAGGACGAGCCCGGCGGATTCTTCCAGCTCTTCTGGCAGAAAGGCAACAACCCCTCGGCCGTGGAATATGAATTCGCCGAGATGTGGGAGCACCATCAGATCAAGCATTACAAGGCGCTCGCCCACATGAACCCCGGCGGATACACCTATTCCGAGGGCTGGTCGCAGCTCATCAAGAGCGCCGCGCGCATCAACGACGAGGACACGCGTCTGCGCGAGGCGGCGGCGATCCGCGCGGAGCTCAAGCGCATCTCCGGCGTCAAGCACGGCGGTCTCTACGATCTCGACTCGCCCGCGCGGCGCGCCTGGGCGGCGGGACTCGGCGCCCTCGCGGTGCTCGTCGGCGGCGGCCTCTTGTTCAAGAGGGATCGCAAGAAGGCGTGACGCACAGCCTCGCCTCATTGCGGGGAGCGTAAGCGACGAAGCAATCCAGCGCCGCCGGCCGGCAGCGTCTGGATTGCTTCTCTCCACGCGCAATGACAATTGGACAGGAATATGAAAAACATCGTCGGCGCCGCGCTCGTCGTGGCGGGCCTCGGCCTCATCGGCTGGGCCGGCTACTCGGCCCTCCAGCCCGTTTCCCACTACGCGCTCAGCCTCGCAACGGCTCCCGCCGACGAGGCGAAAGAGGTCGCCAGCCTCGGCCTGCCGCCAGAAGCGTTGCAGCACGTCGAAATCACGAGTCCGGACGAGCGCCGGCCCATCGCCAACGGCCTTGTGGCGCGGGAAGGCGAACGGCTGGCGCCGATCGTCTGGCGCAACGAGGTCACGGAGCCGATCCTCTTCGCCGACGTCTCGGCGTCGGATGCGGCCAAGGTGCTCGCCGCCATCCGCGAGCACGCGCCCGAAGACGCGGTCATCCTCGCCTGGTGGGATCTCTCGCGGGCCATTCGCGCCGCCACGAAGAGGAATGCGCCGCTCGACGATCCGCAGGCGCGCGGGCTTCTCATTCCGCCGACATGGACGGAAGCCGGACCCGTCGAGCGCCGGCGCTGGGGCGCGGGCGCAGCGCCGCAGTCGGCGGAGAGCTTCGGCGAATTCATCGATGCGCTTCTTTCCGACGAAGCTACAGGAGCAGCGGCGCTCGCCAGGCTCGCGGGCGGCAAGCGGGCGTTCGTCGCCGTGCATATTTCCGACATATGGAAAGCCGCGGCCGCGCGCCCTGAGCGTCTTTCGATCGGCTACAAGGACTTCCCCTCCTCGGGCGTGTCGCATGGCGTCATCAAATCGGCGACGCAATGGATGCGCGAGCAGAAGATCGACGGCGGCTTCGCGGTCGAACCGATGGGCGGCGCCACGCGTCTTCATTACTTCCAGCGAAAGGGCGACGAGAGCGCGCTGATCGCGAAGCTCCTGCCCTTCTCCACATCGAACCCGATGCAGCTCGAGAAGCTGGCGCTCGTCTACCAGCACAAGGGCTGGTGGGTTTACGAGCTGCGCGGCTCTTGACTTGGTAAGGTCTTAGGCGCCCGCCGGAAGGTTGCATCGGGCTGGCCATTTCGAGCAGATGGTTTGCCTGCCATTGGGGAAGTGTTAAACGCCCGCGCCGAAATCTGGCCCGCATATCGGCGCGCCGCTTCTGTGACTGCACAGGCGCCAAGAAGAGACCATCGATTCTCGCGAGCGGGCGTTTCGATAACGGAACCAGCGCGCCCGCATTCCCGAGCAAAGCAACCCGGTTACAGGGAGAAGAGTGAGATGATGAAGAAGGTAATGGCGGCTGTTTTCGTGGCGTCTTTCTTCGGCTCGATGCTGCCCGGTTCGGCGCTCGCGCATGCTGTCGGCGGCCGGTCGCATCATCACTGTCATGCGCCGGGGACCGGCTATCACGCCGGTCTGGACGCCCACAACCATCACCGTCTGCGCTGCCACGATCATCATCACCACGCGGGCCATCACTGAGAGGACGGATCGCGAGTACACGGCGGCGCTCCTTGCGCCGCCGTTGAGAGACGGTGACTTATCCCTTCAGCGCCTGAGCGAGCCTGGAGACGCCTTCCTCGATCTCCTTCTCGGAGAGCGCAACGAAGCCGAACATCAGAAGCCGGTCGCCGCCGTCGTTCTTGTCGAAACGCAGGGCCGAGCCGGTCGCCAGCGAACAGACGCCGACGCCCGCCGCAAGCCCCTTGGCCTCCACTTCTTCGGCGCTCGGAAAGCCCTCCGGCAGCTTCCAAACGAGATGCATACCGGCCTGCTCGCCATAGACTTCGCATTCACCGAAATGCTTGTGCAGAGCGCCGAGCAGCGCGTCGCGGCGCTCGCGGTAGAGCTGGCGGATACGGCGCAAGTGGCGGCCGAACTCGCCGCTCGCCATGAAATCGGCCATGGCCGCCTGCTCGAGCCAGCTCTGGCCATTGTTCATGAGCATCTTCATGCGCCGGAAGCTGTCCACGAGACGGCGCGGCGCCACGACATAGCCGAGCCGAAGCCCCGGCCCCATGCATTTCGAGAAAGTGCCGAGATAGATGACGCGCTCGTTGCGATCGAGGCCTTTCAGCGCCGTCAGCGGCGAGCCGACGAAGCGGAAGTCGCTGTCGTAATCGTCCTCCATGATATAGGCGTCATATTGCGTCGCCCAGGACAGGAGTTCGATACGCCTTTGCAGGCTCATGGTGACGCCGACGGGATATTGATGCGACGGCGTGACATAAGCCACGGCGCCCTTCACATGCGGCAATTGGGTGACGTCGAGCCCATCCTTGTCGATCGGCACCGGATGGAGCTTGGCGCCGAGACTCTCGAGAACGAAGGCCGCGCCCTGATAGCAGGGCGACTCGACGACGGCCGTGGAGCCCGGCTTGACGAGCAGACGCCCGACAAGATTGAAACCGTCCTGGCAGCCGCCGACGATGATGATCTGATCGGGATCGCACACCACCCCGCGCGCGGGCCCGAGATGTTTGGCGATCGCCTGGCGCAACTCCAGAAGGCCGGCGGGGTCGCTGTAGCTCGTGAGCTTGGAGCCTGCGGACTTGAGCCGAGCCTTGATATGCTGCGACCAGGCCTTCATCGGAAAGGTTCGCGCATCTGGCCGGCCGACCCAGAAATCCGCCGCGAGCCGGCGGCGATTCGGGTCTGCGAGGCGATGCGTGCGCTGAGGGAGCGTCTCCTCCCCGACCCCTGAACCCTGCGCCTCGTCGGTTGCGGCCGGAGCCGCCGGCGTCTCGGCCGCCGAGGACAGGAAAGCTGTATCCGGCAGGTCGGGCGACACGAATGTGCCGACATAAGGCTTGGTCCGGATATAGCCTTCCGCAATCAGCCTTTCATAGGCGAGAACAGCCGTATTGCGCGAAACGCCAAGCTGCGCGCTCAGTTCTCGCGTCGTCGGCAACGGATCGTCGCCGCGAAGCTGGCCGTTCAGGATCATGGTACGGATCTGGTCGAAGATCTGGGTTTGAAGCGTCGATTTTTCTGATTCGTTCAGGATGATCGACAGCTGCACATGGCCGCTTCTGACCACTGGAGATGGACGACCGAGAGTGGCGATGCTCATCATTACGCCTTGTTCTGTCCAAGGTTAACGCATTGCGCGCTGGACTGCCGTGACTGACGAATAAGGCTGCACAACCCAACCGCATAGAGCCACTAAATAGGGTTCCGGTGAGGCCAGCCCGGCAAAGGCCGCGACGAAATCGCGCATTCGGGCCGGTCGGGGGCCAAAATTGTCAACAAAGCTTTAAGTGGCGCCACTAACAGACGCTCCTCTGGCGCTTTGCAAAGCCGCCCTCCTGCGAAAAGCTGACAGTTAGAAGCAAACCGGAAACAAACGCCGGGGAGGAAGTAAAATGTCGCTCGAAAAATCAAAAATCGTGCCGACGGCCTTCTGGGTCGGCTTTCTCGCCCTCGGCTTTGTCACGAGTCTGGGCGGCCCCGCCAAGCACCGCGCCGTTCATGCATCCCGCCCGGCCGCCACCGCCCGCGGGCCCGAGGCCGTCGTGGCGCAGACCGAGAGGCCGGCGCGGCTGGAGGCCAAAGCCGCGGCCCAGGATTGAGTTCGCTGAAAAAGAAAATCATTCGAAAGGAGCCTTCGCCATGAGCGCGCCGGTCGCGTTTCTCATCTTTCTAGTGATGCAGATCGTCAGCTTTCTCACCCTGATGACGGTGACGCAGTTAGACGGCTGGATGTAGGGCGCGCGCGACGGCTTCTTGCCAGCCGGCGGACGCCAACCTATTTTCCCGGAAGAGGCGATTGCCGAGGCGTCGCCGAAAAAAGAGCGGCCCGAGCGCGGATGGAGCGACGGGCCGTTTTGTTGGGAGGGAGGCGACCGATGCCTGACGGATTGCTCAAAGTTGTCTTGATCGGGTCGGTTGGCTTTTTCTTAGGCGCGGCCCTTTTCGGCTGGGTCTACGGCTGAGGCCGCTGACGGTCACCGACCCAGACGCCCGTCGAAAAATCGGGTGATGTCCTCGAAGATTTCCCGCGACTCGGGCATGTCTGGCCCCGCATATTGCGCGTGGCTCATCCCTTCGTAGACATTGAGGTCCGCGACCACGCCGGCGCGCCGCATCTTGCGATGAACGCGGACGGCGTTGGACAGAAACAGATCGCGCGTGCCCGCGGTCAGAATCGTGGGCGGAAAGTTTTTGAAGTCCCCGTACACGGGCGACAGATACGGATGCTTCAGATCGCGCCCATTGGCGTAGAGCTGCGCCGCAGCGGAGAGCCACCCGTCCCACGTGACCAGCATGTTGTCGACGTATTCGTTGGCGTAATAGCTGTCGCCGACCTTGTTGAGATCAGACCAGGGCGTTGACGCAGCCACCGCCGCCGGCAGGGGCAGCCCCTCGTCCTTGGCGCGCAGAACCATTGCCAGCGCGAGCCCCCCGCCCGCGGACGCTCCGAAGACCGCCATGTTCTGCGGTTTGACCGTCTGGGCAAGAGAGTCCCAGACTGCCAGCACGTCGTCGAGCGCCGCCGGGAAAGGCGCCTCAGGCGGCAAGCGATAATCAACCGAGATCACCCGGTAATGGCCGATTCCAGCCATCATGATCGCTTCAGAGGTCGCCGCTTCGCCACCGCCCGCGACATAGCCGCCGCCATGGATGTGGAGCAGCAGGCGGTTCCGGTTATTTGCCGGCAGATCGGCAGGAGTCACCAAATAGGCTTTCACCCCCGCGATCGTCGTCGGCTCGACCCCCACCTTGAGCGATTTGCGCAAGGCGGCGAGCGTTTTCGACCACTCTGAATCGAATCGCCTGTCGAGCGCCGCCCACTCTTCCTTGGTGCTCGGCGGCGGCGCGAGGACATTGGGCGGGTATGGGGCGCGGATAAGAGCCTGCAATTGCAGGCTCACATCGCCGGGCACGGGAAGAACGCGGGCCGGAACCCTGCGCGGCCCAGGCACGGCGTTATCCGCCGCGGCGGATTGCGGATCGGCGCAGGAGGGACGGATTTTGTCCCATGCTGCAGGCGCGGGCGCGACAAGCGCGCAGGACAGAAGGAAAAGACCGAGTTTTCTCACGCCCCATCCTAACAGCTGGCGTTCACATGCGCAGGCGGCGATGGGCGCAATCTCGCCGATCTGGCCCCGCTCGTGGGGCGGGCCGGCCAAAATCGCGGTTCCGGGAGGCTGCCAGGCTCCTAAACCTTAACGGGCTGTTGACACTTGGTACGCGCAAGGCGCCTCGTTATAGTCAAGTTCAAGCCGCTCGATTCTCTGCCCGTTTCGAGTGGTCAGGTCCGGCGCGTGGGCCCCCCATGCGCCGGGCCGCGCGTCTTTATCCTGCCATACATCTTCACCCTGTCGCAGAGTCGCCTTTTTGCGCCCAGCCCCTTGCCTGGCGCAGAGGCGGCGCGCATCCTGAGCTCGCGGCACGGAGGAAGACGGCGTCATGAATTCAGACCCGAGATTTTGGGCCGTCTTCGCGGCGATCTGGCTCGGCCTCGTGCTGGCTGTGATGAACATCGTCGTGAAGGTCCACATGTTTTTGGACCTGACGAGCGCCGAATAGCCACGCTCCGCTAGGCGGCGGCTGCGGCGCGGCGGTAGATTGGCTGCCCATCCGGGACGAGGCAGACAATCATGCTTGATGACACGCCGCTTTGGGCCACCTTTCTCTTGAGCGTCGCGCTCTTTGCCGCCATGTCGGAAATCGGCCACAAGCTCGGGCTCGAGAACGGCCGGGAAGCGAATGTCACCACTCTGGAGGCGTCTGTCCTCGGACTTCTGGCGCTGATGCTCAGCTTTACCTTTGCGATGGCCGTGACGCGGTTCGACGAACGCCGCAGCGCCATGCTGAAGGAAGCCAACGCCATCGGAACAGCAGCGCTTCGCGCGCGGCTGCTGCCGGCGCCGCAGGGCGCAGCAAGCCTGGACCTGCTGAAAGACTATGTCGCCATCCGGGTCGAGCTCACGCATTCTCAAGCCGCGCTCGCACCGCTGAGCGCCGCCGTCGCGCGGTCGAATGACCTTCAGGAACGTCTTTGGAGGATTGCGCGGGCCGCAGAGGCGAAGGACAGCGCCATGGTCCCGACTGGTCTTTACATTCAGGCTCTGAATGACGTCATCGACGCCCAGGAAATCCGCCTCACCGCCTTTCGCCACCGTGTCCCGCGCATCGTGATCTTTGCGCTCTATGGCATTGCCGCCGTCGGCATCGGTTTTTCGGGATATTCCAGCGGCCTCGAGCGCAGGAGCTGGCGGCTCCCGGTCTATCTCGTCAATATTCTGGTCGCCTCGGTCATTCTGCTCATTCAGGACATCGACCGGCCGGACTCAGGCTCGGTTCGAGTCAGCGCCGAACCCCTCATGGACACCGCCAATTCCATCGCCGGCTTTTCCGCCGAACGCGTCCAGCGTCCGGCATTGGCGCGATAAGGGCGCCGATGCCGGCAGCGTTCAGTGCGGTCGTCTTTCCGCGAGCGGAGGCGCCTCCCACCCCTGTGAGCGTTCCGACTCATATCGATCGAGCATTCCGTCAAGTTCTTCCAGATGGAGCTTCAACCGGGCGATCGTCACGGCGGTGATGTCCACCCAACCGCGCCCTCGGTCCTCGGCAAGTCTCGCCCTTCCCGCCTCGAGCGAGACGATCTGCTTGCTGGCCCGCTGCCGCTCCTGCCGACACCATTCCACGATTTCGAGCAACGCGCTCATGGCTTCTCTCCAGGTTCGAGCCCGAAAGGAGATAGCGCCGCAATCGCGGAGTTCTAACCCTGCTGCGCCGACTCTCTCCCGAGAGAATCCATCAGGGATCGTTCGATTTTGGCCGCATTGCAGCAAGAAGCCCGCCATGCGTATCGGCTCTAATGGCCCCGTAGCTGGGAAGAGTTCCTTTTCGGAGAGCCATAATGAAGAAACGAGTGATTTTCGCCTGCGCAACCGTATTGGCGGCTGCGGTTGTGCCGGCGAGCGCCGAGTCGGGCGGCAGTAGCGACGGCGGCAAGCGCACGCGAGATTTCGTCGCTCAGGGAACGCCGCCCGGCGATTACAGACTCGAGCATGACAGAGACGACCACAAGAAGCCGCCTCACCCCTGCAAGGGCAGAGACCATCACCATAACGATCACGATGACGATGACTGCGGGAATCCGGCAAGCCGGTGAGCCGGGTCGCGCCCTTTCCGAAAGGAAATGCGCGCGAAGATAAATGACGAACCACACACGGAACGCCCTGGCTGCCGATGGAGCGCCAGGGCGTTTCTTTGTGAAGCCGATCCGCGGCAAAAGGCGTAACGACGCAGCAACCGCGCAGCGTAACCGACCAATCGCCGATCCCGTCGCCGACGGTGCGCTTGCCGATTAAACTTGTGTCGCGCGGAAAGCGTTGTAGCCCGATGGCAGAGGGCTCGACGTGGCCGCGCACAGCGCGCGCGTATGTGCGAGCAAACGCGGGAGCGTGTCGCTCCACGTTCCGATCACGCCGCTACGCGCGCACGCGACGCGCTCGAGCCCGAACACGGTCTGGTTCGTATCCATCTCGGCGATTTCGAGACGCTGAGAACGCCGCCGTATTCAATCGATACGGTCGCGTAGCCTTTGCCTGTCACCGGATCACGGAACCAGCCAAAGTGGTAAACGTCAGCAACTGACGCTACAGCACGCAGGCGACCATTCGTACAACTCTATCGAGCATACCTCCTTGAAGCCGATGCTTTTCAGAACCGCATGCGACGAACTGCGCGCCGATTGCACAATTGCCTGTTCGACACCCTGTTCCAGGGCAAGCGCCATTCGTTGCAGGGCCAACTCACGGTAAATTCCCCTTTTCCGATACTCCGGCAGCACTCCTGAACCTCGCAACAACAATACTCGGCCATTCTCAACCAGAGCTGAAGCGCCGAATCCAACTGGCGTTTGAGCCGCATCATTGAGACAAGCAACGTACAATTGCCAATATAAAGCTGGAGGGAGAACCTTGGCGCCCCAGATCCCTTCGACGTCACGAGGATCGATTCCGTAGGACCGCGCGATGATGTCCGTGACATTCTCGATCCTGTCGAGTTCGACTGGTTTGAGAATGATGGAATCGCAAGCGCGTCTATGCTGGATTGTGCAATACATCCCCCCCAGGGAGCAGAAACGGGCAGGTCTCAATCCCTTGGAGAGCAGCTTGGCTCCCAAGCCGGCATTGATCTCTCCGGGTCCAAGCACAAGCGTAAAACCCTTGCCGTTAGCTCTGAAAAACTCGATGACTTCAGCAATTTTGCTGTCAGCATCTACTTTATTTTTCAGTCCCACGCGGTTCAGGTAGGGGGTCGGACGTCCAGAGATCCACCCTCTTACTCCTGAGATGGGCAAGGGGTCGCCGTCTCCTGTCATTCTAGGAAGCAGGAACAGAGATTCCAGAATAACTTGCGGTAAATCTTCTTCAGCAAGTCCCATCCGCTTTTCTCACTTCGCAATATTCTAAAGAGAAATAGACCACGACATAAAGAGCCGCCTAGTCGTCACTTTCCAGGATTCGTTGGATCTCCTCTGAGACTTTCGCAGCGACCGGCATGGAGATAGGGCCCAGATGGTTCCCTTCGAATCTACGGAGTCGCACATTCCCACATAGCAAACCATGCCAACCAAGCAGATCATGGCTCACTCGCCACGAAGAACTCTCGCCCGCATACAGGAAATCCACCCGGCCGTGATATTTCAAAGGAGAGTAAGTCCTGCTGATAAAGCAGTTCAACTTATCCAACTCTTTCGAAGGACTCATCCACCGGCCGAGAAAAAACTGCTTGATGAGGAAGACCATCCGACTTCTCAACTGCACCTTTTTGCCCTTCAAAGTTGCAGCAATTCCCTTCAGCCAAACGCTCTTATGATACGCTGAGGGCATATAAGTGTCGATCAATATGAGACGCTCCACAGTGTCGCCATCCGCCGCCAGAAGCTGTGCAATGTCGAATGCGACAACACCCCCATTCGAATAGCCGGCCAAAATATAGGGCCCCTGCGGTTGAACGGCCTTGATGGATTTGACGCAATCCAGAGCGATTGCTCTGATACTTGGTTGCCTGTGCGTCGACTCTGGAGGCGCCAATTCATAGACGGGCTGCTCAATATCAAGTTTTGAGGTGAGAAGGTAGAAATAACACCCTCCGAGACCCCACTGATCGTAACCATAGGGAGCAAAGAAAATCGGCCTCCTCGTTCCTGATTTCAGAGGTATAGGCAGAGGGATCGCCGACCTCTTTTGTCCTAGACGCAGAGCCGAGGTCAGACGCCTGATCGTGAGATCAGAAAGAGCGATGTCAGGAAAGCCAATCCCGAACTGCCTTTCAAACTCAGATTTCATCAAACTGAATGAAAACGAGTCGCCGCCCAGATCGAAAAAATTGACGTCAGCGTCTCGAATTGGGTGTTCAATAACCCGCTCCCAAAGGCAAACCACCAATCTTTCCAAAGCATCTGGACCCTGGAAGCTTGTCAATGGACTACTGGAGACAGCGGGGCGTCGCCTGAGTTCTGATCTGTCAATTTTCCCGTTCGCAGTAAGCGGGAGGTCGGAAACTTCGATGAAGGTGTGTGGAATCATTTCTGGAGGCACAAGCTGCCTCAGAAACCGTCGCAAATCGTCCGTTCGAAGGTTGCTTTCCGATTTGCGTCCATAGAACCCGACAATTCGTTTTCCATATATCTCGTGCTCGTGATCAACTACCGCACAGACGCGGACTCCGGGGTGTTCCAAAATGCGATTTTCAATTTCACTCAAATGAAAACGGTAGCCTCTCACTTTCACCTGGTCGTCTCGACGCCCAATGATTTGCAGATCTCCTCCCTGCAACCATTTACCGATGTCTCCTGTCCTGAAAAGGCGCTTACCCTTTTTATCCTGATCGAAATATGTGAAAAACTTTTCGTCGGCGAGCGCTGGATCATCGAGATACCCCTTTGCGATGGAGCCGCCCACGCAAATCTCGCCTTCTTCTCCCATTGGAACGGGACGCATGTTCTCGTCGAGAATGTGGATTTCGGTAAATTCGGACGGCTTCCCAACCGAAATGACTCCCTGCATGTTGGATTTGAGCGTCAACGACGAAATGCTGGGAGCTTCTGTGCAACCATATACTATGGTGAGTTCTGCATTTACCTTCTGAAAGAATGCAGAAACCATGGCGCCGGGAACCGTCTCCCCGGAACATATAACGGAACGGAGAAACTTGCAGGCGCGAAAATTGTCTTGGAGGGTCAATAACTGGAGAAACGTCGGCGTGCTGATCAGATGGGTGATCTCATTTTCGATGAGATATTCCACGAAGCCCCCAGCGTCGCGCTCCATTCCAAGAGGAGCTATGTAAACAGCGCCGCCAGCCAAAATGGGATGAACGATTTCGGCTCTCGTGAAAGTTGTTCCGGAGTCTGTTTTCAACACATATCGATGCTGGCCTGATTGTGGGCGATCCCTCACCGGAATCCTCCCGAATGGAATTGGCACGGCTTTCGGTTTTCCCCGGCTTCCAGAAGTTAAAAACACGCTAGCGACATCGTTTTCGCTCAGTGTCGCACAGGCGGGAGCAGTAAATGAGGACTGGCTTGGAACCGTCTCCCTATCCAATTCATCCAAGCAGATGACTCTGCAACTGACATTGTGCAGTCGGGGTAAGCAGGAACGAGTTGAAAGAATCAGGCGGGGACGTAGCTGCGCAATCGCATCATCGGTTCTTTCGGAAGAATCGTCGAACCGGAGAAATGCGCAAGCTCCTCCCGATTTATATATCCCCATGACGGCGAATATGAGCTCGGGACTCCTTGGCATATACAGCCCTACGACGACGTTTGGCCCGACGCCTTCACCTGCGAGCATTTGGCCAATATCGTGAGCCTCCCTGTCTAACTGACCGTACGTAATTCGACGGTCTCGAAAGACGATCGCTATGGATCCCGGCGCCTGCTCGGCATGTTCTTCAAGAAAGACGTGCGGAAAGTAAGGGCGGCTTTTTTTCTCGATTGGCGGTGAGTGCATATTGGTTACGTGTTCCAGCTATGCGATGAACAAAAAAGAAGATCTGAGCAGTGCAAATGCTTTTACCGCCCATCTATCGGGCGCAGCGGCGGCATCGCGGGCGCGCTGGCGGACGCCGGAGTGCGAGGGCATCCCCCGGTGGCGACACGCTCACGCCTCCCAAACCGGCTCTCGCCGGATCATCGACGACCATCGAGTCTCATGTCCGGCGCGCCATCGTTCGCGACGCTGGGGAACGCTACAGGGAGGGCCGGCGCCTCGCAACGCCCATGGCGCCAAGCCGGTGGAAGGCAATAACCACAGCTTGGCCAGAAGGGTCGCGGGCGGCGCATGTAATTGGAGCGGGCGTTTCGCTTTTCTGGCGCGTCGCCCTTCCGGCTGGCCAGCTGATTTTTTCCAAGTCTCTGATTTTAATGGTGGGCGCGACAGGGATTGAACCTGTGACCCCTACGATGTCAACGTAGTGCTCTCCCGCTGAGCTACGCGCCCCCTTCCGGGGTTCCGCCTCGGCGGCGGTTCGGGTGGCGTGTGTATAGTGGCGGACGCGCCGGGGCGCAAGCGCCTTTGTGACCAAAAAATCATTCGCGCGCCCCAAGAGCCGGAAAACCCGCCTTCTCTGCGCCTGCGCCGCGGCGAGATCGGGGAATAGTGAAGAGCCTTTGGCGCCGCGACGAAAGATTTGTGACAGGCGCGACGATTCGTGCCTTGCAGGCGGCTGAGGATGTGTCATGCTTGGCCGTGCCGCTCCTCGCAGGAGGGGGGTAACAAAGGAGGTTCCGCATGTCCTTGCAGGGTCATATCGTCGAACTCCAACGCCGCCACGAGGCGCTCGAGAAGGAAATCGAAAAAGAGCAGCTCCATCCCAACGCCGACGACACAAAGATCATCGAGCTCAAGCGGAAAAAGCTGCAAATCAAGGACGAACTGGCCAAGTTGGCGATAAGCGAAACGCGCCATTAAGCGGCGTCCCTGGTCATCGGGGCTTTCAAGACAAGACGTCTCGATATAGGCGGAGGGTTCTCTCCGCCTTATTTTTTTGGCGCGCTCCCCGCCTCAGCCGGCGGAAGCCCGTAGCGAGACTGCTTGATGCCGCTTACCGAAAGCTACTGCCCCGAAACCCTGCACGAGAGCCTGGGCGACCCCTTCTTCGACCGGGTCGAAGCCGCCCCCTTCCCCCAGACCATCCTGCGCTACCGGAACCAGCGCTGGGCGGCGCGCGTCGGTCTCGACGGATTGACCGACGCGGAATGGATCGCTCATTTTGGACGCTTCGAGCCGCTGCCGGGCAGCCTCCCGCAGCCGCTCGCCCTGCGCTACCACGGCCATCAGTTCCGCGTTTACAATCCAGAACTGGGCGACGGCCGGGGATTTCTCTTCGCTCAGCTGCGCGACAGGCTGGACGGACGGCTGCTCGATCTTGGCACCAAGGGTAGCGGCCAGACTCCCTGGTCGCGGCGCGGGGACGGGCGCCTCACGCTCAAAGGCGGCGTGCGGGAAATACTGGCGACGGAAATGCTGGAGGCGCTCGGGGTCGACACCTCCAAGACCTTCAGCCTGATCGAAACCGGCGAGGCGCTGATTCGCGGCGACGAGCCCTCTCCCACGCGCTCGAGCGTCCTCGTGCGGCTCTCGCATTCGCATATTCGCATCGGCACGTTCCAGCGCCTCGCCTTCCATGACGACAAGCCGGCGATCGAGCGGCTGCTGGATTATGTCTGCCGCCATTACTTCCCGGCGCTCGCCGCGCTCCCGCCTGCGGACAAGGCGCGCGCCTTCCTCGAGGAAGTCGCGGCGCGCGTGGCTCGGCTCGGAGCCGGCTATATGGCGGCCGGCTTCGTCCACGGCGTGCTGAACTCCGACAACATCAACATCACCGGGGAGAGCTTCGACTATGGCCCCTGGCGCTTCGCCCCGACCTATGATCCGCACTTCACCGCAGCATATTTCGACGAGGTCGGGCTCTATTCCTTCGGCCGCCAGCCGAGCGCGCTGGCGTGGAATCTGGCGCGACTCGCGGAATGCCTGCTGCACCTTACCGGCCTGGAGGCCGCGCAGGAGATACTCGACGGCTTCGCTCTCGCGATACAAAAGGCGTTCCGCGACGCCCTGCTCCGCCGCCTGGCTTTGACCCCGGCCGGAGAGGACGCCGATGCGCGCCTCTCCAAGGCGTTCACGGATTTCCTTCTGGCGTCGCGCGCGCCTTTCGAGCAGGCGTTCTTCGACTGGCGCGGCGGGCTGGCCAGCGCCGCGCGCGCCAAGGCCAGCCCCGCGGCCGACTTTTATGAGGCGCCGGAATTCGGCCCGGTGCGTGACGCCCTCGCCGAGCACGAGACAGCGGCCGACGCGCGGCTGGATCACCCCTATTTCCGCCGCCCGGCGCCCTGCACCATGCTCATCGACGAGGTCGAAGCCATCTGGAGCCCGATCGCGGAGGCGAACGACTGGTCGGCGCTCGAGCGAAAGCTTTCGGAGATTGCAGACATGCGCGAAGCCTACGGCTTCGCCTCGACCTGAGGCGCTTTCTGCTTGAATGAGCCGTCACGCCCGCGCGATAATCCTTGCACCGATTCTCTACGCCTTGGGGCGGTGTTGCGGCATGAATGACAATCCCAGGGAAGCCGATCAGGACGCCATCCGCGCCGAGATGGAGCGTCTGAGGCTGGAGCATCACGATCTCGAGGCCGCGATCGACGCGCTGATTACCGTCGGCGCGCCGGATCAGCTGCAAATTCAGCGGCTCAAGAAGCGCAAGCTGGCGCTGCGTGATCGCATCGTCTTCCTCGAGGACCAGATTACCCCCGACATCATCGCCTGAAGGTCGACGCGCGCGCGCGCCGGCCGAGCAGCGGAAGGAGTTCTCGGCCCACAGGGGCCTGCCGTCGCCGCGGCGCGGCGCTGGCAGCCAGGAAGATTTACCCCTTACCTGACTGATCCCCGGCGGGCATGAAGCCCAACGCGCGCATCAGCAGCGGCATGGTCAGCCCCTGCACGACGATCGAGAAGGCCACCACCGCAAAGGTCGAGACAACGATCACGTCGCGCTGGGGCAGCGTCTCGGGCAAGGACAGCGCCAGCGCCAGGCCGAGCGCGCCGCGCAGCCCGCCCCACCACAGCACATGCTGCTCGCCGAGGCTGATCCGCCAGCGCGTGGGCAGGAACAGCGCGCTCAGAGGATAGACGGTGAGCGCGCGGGCGGCGAGCACGATGGCGATCACCGGGAGGATGAGCGACGCGCCGTAATTCTGGAAGGGGGTCGAGGCGACGTCGACCCCGATCATCAGGAAGACCATGGAGTTGGCGAGGAAGGCCGCGAACTCCCAGAAGCCGTGGACGAATTCGCGACCCTTGTAGGAGAGATAGCTGCGGCTGTCCTCCCGCAGCAGGCCGAGATTGCCCATCATCAGTCCGGCCGTCACAGTGGCGAGCACGCCCGAGACATGGAACTGCTCGGCGAGGAAAAACGAGCCGAAAGCGGCGATGGTCGTGAGCGCGGCCTCGATCATATGCTCGGCGGTTCCCATGGCGATCACGATCGCGCCGCCCCCGGTGAGCGCGCCGACGGCGACGCCGCCGAAGACGATGCGTCCCAGCGTGAGGGCGATCTCGCCGGCGCCCTCGCCGGCGCCGCGGCCCTCGGCCCAGGCGAGCGCCATCACGAAGAGCACCGCCGCCGCGCCGTCATTGAGCAGGCTCTCGCTCTCGACGAGGAGCCGCAGGCGCCCCTTCACGCCATTGTCCTTGAACATGGCGATGATGGCGACGGGATCCGTAGCCGCGATCAGCGCGCCGAAGACAAGGGCCGAGGGCATGGACCAATGCAGGACCTCGACGCAGGCCCAGGCCACGGCGGCGGCCGAAATCAGCGTGCCGAGGCCGGCAAGCGTCAGCAGCGGAACGGAGTCGCGCAGCAACTCCCGCCAGGATAGCGACAGCGCCGCCTCGAAGAGCAGCGGCGGCAGGATGAGATCGAAAATGAACTCATGCGTGAGATGCGGTCCGAAATCGGGCTTCGACAGCGTCACGATGGCGCCGACGACGACGAGGCCCACCGTATAGGGAAGCCTCGCGCGCCGCGCGGCGATGGCGACGATCATCGCCACCGCCAGCGTGGCGACGGCTTGGGTCAATTGCGCGTCCATAGGCCCATGAAATCTGCTGAAGACGGAGCCTTTCTAGCGCGAGCCGGACGACGTCGCGATGAAAATCGTCGAACGCCAAGAAGGATTCAAAGGTTTACTACCGCCCCTGTCGAGGCGCGCGAATGTCGCTTGCCACCTGTCTCCTGATCATGCTCGGCGGCGCCGCCGGCACATTGGCGCGCTACGCGCTTTCGCTGTGGATGCTGCCAGCGAGCGAGACGCTTCCACTGGGCACGATGCTCGTCAATGTGACGGGCTCTTTCGTCATGGGCTTCTTTGGAACCCTCACCCTGTCAGAGGGGCGCTTTCCTGTTTCCGAGGACGTCCGCCTCTTCGTCATGATCGGCCTGTGCGGCGGGTTCACCACCTTCTCCTCCTTCAGTCTGCAAACGCTGGATTTCCTGCGCAGCGGGGCCGTCATTCGGGCCGCGATCAATATCGTCGCTTCCGTCGTGCTCTGCGTGGCCGCCGTCGCGGCCGGGCATTACATCGCCGCCCGCTTCAATGGCGGAGCCGTGAAGATCGCGCAGCTTCCCATCGAGGAGGAGGGCTAGGCCAAGGCGGTCCAAAAGGCTTCCAGGCGCGGCTTGCGTCCGGGCGGCCCTTCGTCTATGCGGCTTGGCTTCCCGCGCTCGAGCCGATGGACATCAAGTGGCGAAGCCGAAAATCCCCGTCGCGGTCATCATGGGGTCGCAGTCCGACTGGGCGACCATGCGTCACGCCGTCGAAACGCTGGCTGCGCTCGAGGTCGCCTGCGCGGCGCGGATCGTCTCCGCCCATCGCACGCCGGACCGTCTCGTCGCCTTCGCCACGGGGGCCGAGGCCGAGGGCTTCGACGTGATCATCGCGGGCGCTGGCGGGGCGGCGCATCTGCCGGGCATGACGGCCTCAATGACCAATCTGCCCGTGCTCGGCGTGCCGATCGAATCGGCGGCCCTGAAAGGCATGGACTCGCTTTTGTCCATCGTGCAGATGCCGGGCGGCGTTCCCGTCGGCACGCTCGCCATCGGCAAGGCGGGGGCCATCAATGCGGCGATCCTGGCCGCGAGCATACTCGCGCGCTCGGACAAGGCGCTCGCGGCGCGGCTCGCCGCCTTCCGCCGGAAACAGACGGAGAGCGTGGCGGAGACGCCGCGCGACGAGGCGTAACCATGCTCAAACCTGGCGCAACCATCGGCATTCTCGGCGGCGGACAGCTCGCGCGCATGCTGGCGCTCGCCGGCGCGCGGCTGGGGCTGAAATCGCATGTCTTCTCTCCCGTCCCCGACGATCCGGCCTTCGACGTTTGCGCCGCGCATACGAAAGCCGACTTTCTCGACGAAGGGGCGCTCGCCGCCTTCGCGGACTCTGTCGACGTCGTCACCTACGAATTCGAGAACGTCCCCGCGCGCACGGCGGAAGTGCTCGAGGCGCATTGCCCCGTCCGGCCCAATCCGAAGGTTTTGGCGCTCACGCAGGACCGGCTGGTCGAGAAGCAGTTCGTGCGCGGCCTCGGGATCGCGACGGCCGATTTCGCCGATGTGACGGACGCCGGGAGCCTCACGGCCGCCGTCGCCCGCCTCGGGCGTCCGTCGATCCTGAAGACACGCCGTTTCGGCTATGACGGCAAGGGCCAGACGCAGATACGCGAAGGCGTCGATCTCGCGCAGGCCTTCGCGGGGCTTGGCGGCGCGGCCTGCATTCTCGAAGGATTCGTGCCCTTCTCCAAGGAAGTCTCGGTCGTTGCGGCGCGCGGCCTCGACGGCGAATTCCGCGCCTATGACATCTGCGAGAACGTCCACGAGCATCATATTCTCGCGCAGACGACCGCGCCCGCGGCCATCAGCGAGACGACGGCGCGCGCCGCCATGGACATGGCCCGCGCCATCGCGGAAGCGGCGGACTATGTCGGCATCATCGCCGTCGAGATGTTCGTCGTCTCGGAGGGGTCGGGCGAGCGGCTCGTCGTCAACGAAATTGCGCCGCGCGTTCACAATTCCGGCCACTGGACGCTCGACGGCGCCGTCACCTCGCAATTCGAGCAGCACATGCGCGCGGTCGCAGGCATGCCGCTCGGCGCGCCGACGCGCCACGGCCGGCAGGTCGTCATGCGCAACCTCATCGGCGCCGAGGCCGACAAATGGGCCGAGATTCTCGCGCAGGACGGCGCCTGCCTGCATCTCTACGGCAAGAAGGACTCGCGCCCCGGCCGCAAGATGGGCCATGTCACGCGGGTGGTCGCTTAGAGCCTTTTCCGATCCGATGGAATCGGATCGAGGCTCCAGCTTATTGTTCCGTCGCGCGTTCTACTGCCGAATCGGTTCCCATCCCGGCGGAAAGCGCGCTTAGCGTCCGTCGGAAGACTTACGGCGAAGCCAGCCAGTCGCGCGCACCCTGGAGTATTGTGGTGACCGCGGGATGATCGATCTTCCGCCGAAGCGTGATTGCGTAGAAGCTTTCCGTAACCCCTTCCAGTTCGCCGATATTCACGACGCCATATTGACGCTCGATGGCCTCAGCGACGGCGACGGGCGCGACGAAGAGCCCGGCGCCTGCGGCGGCGAATGTCTTCAACAGCGCGCTGTCCTCGATTTCGGCGCGAACCAGGGGAGAAATGCGCTTCTGCTCGAACCATAGGTCGAGCGACCGGCGCAGCGCCGTCGCCGGAGTCGGAAACAGGAGCGGCGCGCCCTCGAGCGAGTTGGGGAAGTTCTCCACAAACTGGCCCGCGAGTCCCGGCGCGGCGAAGACAGCGACCCCACATTGCCCGAGCAGGTGGTTATAGACGCGGCCGCCAACGGCTGTCGTCGCCGGCGTATCCGCGATCACGATATCGACGCCGTGCAGCGTCAGTTCGGCAAGGAGCCGCTCGACCTTGTCCTCGTGGCAGACCACCTGCGTCTGCTGCTCGTGGTTCAGCGCCGGCTCGATCAGACGATAGACAATGAGTTTGGGCAGCGCATCCGCGACGCCGACGCTCAGGCGCAGGCCCATGGGGCCGACGCGGCCCTTCAGCGTATTGGTGAGTTCACGTCCAAGCGCGAAAATCTCATCAGCATAATGATAAACAGTCCGGCCTTTCTCGGTGAGCATCAGCCTGCGGCCCTCCTTGCGCAGGAGTTGCGCGCCGATCGCGTCCTCGAAGACCGCCAGTTGGCCGCTGATCGTGGGTTGCGCGAGACGCAGCTTCTCGCTGGCGCGCGTCACGCTGCCTTCGCGCGCCACGTTCCAGAAGTAGAAGAGATGCTGGTAGTTGAGCCGGTCCATCGCAAGCCCATCGGAAATATCTATGGTTCGAACAGAAATATTCTATTTTGGGAACAGCGCAACGGCTCCGTTGCAGAATCGGGCGGCGCCGCTGTACGGCGAGGGCCAGGAGAAAGGGCGGGCGACCAAAAGTCTAGCGGAAGCCGCCTGCTCCGGTCGGGTGAGAGTAACGGGGCTGCGTGGTTATCGAGCCCTTGTGCTTGGCTATTTCGCTCAACCACGCCCGCGCTCTGGCTCCATCGGAAGCTCAATTTTTACAGTTTTATGGATAATTTTCATGGAAAAACCGATGGATATTATTTGCTCTTACTATTTTTCATCTGCTCTACTTCCCTCTAAGTTGGCTTCAGTCGTTCTGGCGCATGCGTCGAGCGGCACGGCATAACCTGGAAGACGCATGGGCCTGACGCCAATACTCGCAATCGACCCTGAAAACCATTGCAAGGTTCGCCTGAAATCGGGGGAGCCTGGGTTGCTTCACGGTCATTGCACGGCGGCGCGACCGGCCGCGAGCATTGCCGCACAACGGGGTTAAGCTTATGCTTTCGGTCGACGCCGCCTCGCCCCTTCCCGCAAGGGGCGGCGCACAATCCGCCATCGGGCGCTCGCCTGCCCTCTCCTTCGCCGCTTCGGCCTTTACCGGGCTCGAGGACCGCAACGCGCAATGACGGCCTCATTCGACAGGCTGACCGGCGGCAGGCTTCTGCTGCTACTGGTCGCGCTCGGCGTGGGATATGTCGACGTTCTCTCCAACGTGTCCGGCCACAGCGTGCTCACGCCCTATTCGGCCGGTTCGCTCGAGGGCGTGACGCCGAGTTTCGCCGCCTGGGGAACGACGTTCTATCTCATCGGCGTGGCGCTCGGCGTGCCGCTGGCGCGCATTCTCACCGGGCGATACGGCGATTATCGCGTTCTGACGCTCGGCTACCTGGGCTATGCGATCGCCTCGATCATCTGCGTCTCGAGCGCCTCGGTGTTCATGTATGCGCCGACGCGTTTCGTCTTTGGCGTGTTCGGTGGTTTTCTGGCTGTGGTCAGTCAGGCGGCGGCGCTCGGCGAACTGCCGGAGAAGCAATATCGGATCGGCCTCGGCTACTGGGCGGCGCTCGGCATTCTTCCCTATACGCTCGCCGTCTTCCTCGGCGGCTTCTGGGCCGAATATTTTTCCTGGCGGTGGCTCTTTTACGCCAACGCCACGCTTGGCTTTCTGATCGCGGCGACGGTCGGCGCGCTGCTCTATGGACGCAGTTACGAGCGCAAGATCGTCCGCTTCGACGCGGTCGGCTTCGCGCTGCTCGCCGTCATACTGATCGGCGTGCAAATGATCTTCAGCCTTGGAAACGACTTCGACTGGCTGGACTCCTCGCTTCTGTCGGCGGATTACATCGTCGTCGTTCTTGCGATCCCCGCCTTCGTCATCTGGGAATGGGGCGAGCGCAATCCGATCGTGGACGTGCGCCTGTTCGCGCGGTCGAGTTACGCCCTGGGCGTCGCGTGCGGCTTCTTCGGCTTTCTCACCATTCAGGGGCTGATGTCGCTCCTCTCCGTGCAGATGCAGCTCCTGCTCGGCTACACCTCGTCGATCGCCGGCCATGTCTATCTGGCCATGATGATCGCCGGTCTGCCGCTGGCGTCGGTCATGTACGAAATATCGAAGAAAATCGACGTGCGGCTCGTCATCTGTCTGATGTGCATATGTTCGTCGGTCGTGCTGACCTGGCTCGGCCTCTTCGACAAGCACGCCTCTTTCGACGCGCTGGTCATCCCGGTCATTTTCCTGGGCTTCTGCGTCGCTGCGCTCTCGGCGCCGACGTCGACGCTCGCGACCTACGGCCTCAGCGGCAAGACGTACAAGCGCGCGGCCGAGGAATTCCTGCTGTTTCGTCTCGTCGGCGGCGCCATTGGCATCGCCTTCCAAAGCGTCATTTATTTCCGCCGTACGCCATGGCATCAACTCAATTTGTCTGAATATCTCGGCGGACGGCGCTACGCCTCTCTGGACACGCTCTCCGCGCTGACCCAACAATTGCAGGGGCTGGGCCTGTCCGAATCGGTCGCGCGCCGGCACATTGCGAGGCTGATCCGTCAGCAGGCCGGCATTCTCGCCCTCAACGACGCCTTCCTTCTCGGCGCCTGTATCATGTTCCTGCTGGGCGTCCTCGTCTGGTTCGCCCGACTCAAAAAGGAGCCATCCGCTTATGGCGCGCAGGCGACAGCTACGGCGAAGATCGAGAGCAAAGCAGCCGTGACGGCGGACCACTGATGCGCAAGCGCACGAGACACCACACACCACGCGGCCCGCTCGCGAGGCGCAGAAGCCTCGGCGCGGCGGCCCCCCTTGCGCTGCTGCTGTCGGGCTGCGTGCCGACAGCCCAGCAGCAGCGCGCCGACTTCATGGAGCCGCCGCCGATGAGCCGCACCATCGCGGCCTCGGGCGTAAAAAGCGTGAGCGCCAAAGGGTGGCCCAGCCAACAATGGTGGAAAGCCTTCCGTAGTCCGGAACTCGACCGGATCATGGAAAAGTCGCTAATCGACAACCAGAACCTGCGCAAGGCCGCCGACACGCTGAAAGAAGCCGAGTCCGCCGTCGACATCGCAAGCTCGCGTCTGACGCCCTATGTCGAGACCGATCTCTCCTACAAGCAAAATCGTTACGCCGAGCGCGGCGTCGCGGCGGGCCTCAATCCCAAGGTCGGCGGCCTCGAGAAATCCGCGGCCTTCCTCAACCCGATCTCGGCCAAATGGGAGCTGGACTTCTGGGGCCGCAACCGCGCCTTGCTCGACGCCGCCATCGGCGACGCGCTGGCCCAGGCCGGCGAACTCGAACAGACCAGGCTGCTGCTGACGACGAGCGTCGCGCGCGCCTATCTTCGCGGTTATGTGCTCGCGGAACAATTGAAGCTCGCAAAGGAGCTCACGAGCCTGCGGCGGGAACTGCGGCAGCTTTTCGAAACCCGCTATGCGACCGGCATCGAGCCGCTCGACTTCGTGCAGATCGCGCGCAGCAACGAGGAGGCCGCCGTGCGGCGCGAGGCGTCGCTGGTCGCTGCGATTTCAATTCAGGAGAACGCCCTCGCCCGGCTGATGGGCGAAGGTCCCGACGTGGCGCGTGGCCTCTTCGAGGGCAAGAAGCAGGTTGCCCCCGTGCAGCCCGGCCTGCCCCAGCGCCTGCCGATCGAGCTTCTGGCGCATCGCCCGGATCTGATGGCGGCGCTGCGGCGCGCGGAAGCCTGGGCGGATCGCATCCACGCCGCCAAGGCGCTGTTTCTGCCCTCGATGGACATTTCCGTTTCGGCGGGCCTCGAGGCGTCCGTCACCTCGAGCCAATTCGCAAAGCTCGGCGGCTATCTGTTCAATCCGGGAGCCATGGTGTACAGCGTCACGCCCGGTCTGCACTTGCCGATCTTCCAGGGCGGCAAGCTCACGGGCAACCTCGAGATGCAGCGCGCCGATTACGATCAGGCGGTGGACACGTACAACGAGACGCTGCTGACGGCCGCGCAGCAGGTCGCCGACGCGCTCGCCAATCTCAAGAGATTCAAATCGGAATATGAATCGCAGTCGCGCTTCGTGCAGGCGCGGCGCGCCGAGGCCGATCTCGCGCGCATTCGCCTGAGCAACGGACTGCGCGACCGGCGCGAATATGTTCAGGAATACGCCGACATGCTCGACGCTCTCTATATCCAGCGCGGTCTGGAGGGAGACAAGCTCGTCGCCGCCGTGGATCTTTTCCAGGCGCTCGGCGGCGGATTCGACGCAGGGCCGCAGGCTTACGAGCCCAAGCCGGCGCCGGAGACGGATCCGATCACGCCGGTCGTCGATGCCGTGCAATCCCTCGGGGGAGGCTGAATTTTGGGTCAGGATCACACAGACGCTCCGAGCGCGGCCGGCGGCGCGCCGCCGCTGTCGCGCAAGACAATTCGCGCCCGTCGCGCCTTTCTGCTCAGGGCGCTCGCGGTCGGAGTCGGGGTCGGGGCGCTGGTCACGGCGTTCCGCTGGTTCACCTATGACCGCGACTGGGTGACGACGGACAACGCCTTCGTCTCGGGCAACATCATTCCCGTGCAGGCGGACGCCACCGGCGTCGTCGCGAAGGTGCTCGCGGAGGAAACCCAGCTCGTCAAGAAAGGCGACGTGCTGATCCAGCTCGACGCGCAGCGCGCGCGGGCCGCGCTCGGCCAGGCGGAAGCGGAGCTTGGCCGCGCCGTGCGCAGCGTCGGCGCGCTCTACGCCAACCGCCGGCAGATTTGCCAGAAGTTAACATCGCGCACCGCCGTCCGCGAGCGCACGCGCCACGATCTCGCGCGTTACCGGAAGGCGGCGACGAGCGGCGCGGCGTCGGGGCAAGTCTTGCAGAATACAGAGGACACGCTCGCCGCCCAGGAGGCCGATCTGCGCGAGACGCGCGCCGAATATCAGGCGATCGAGTCCCGCGTCGGCGGCGTGGAGCTCACGAAGCATCCGGACATCGAACTCGCGAAGGCGCGTTTCAACGACGCCTTTATCGAATATCTGCGCCAGAAAATTCGCGCGCCTGCCACGGGCTATGTCGCCAAGCGTCGGGTGCAGGTCGGCCAGCGCGTGCGTCCCGGCGACCAGGTCATGAACATCGTCCCGCTCGATCACCTTTGGGTCGAGGCCAATCTCTGGGAAAACCGGATGGATCGGATTCGCCCCGGACAGCCGGCGGTGATCAAGGTCGATCTCTACGGGTCGAGCGTGCTGTTCCATGGCACGGTCGAGGGTCTCGTGCCGGGCTCCGGCAGCGTCTTCGCCACCCTGCCGCCCGACAACGCCACAGGCAACTTCATCCGCATCGTCCAGCGCGTGCCCGTGCGAATCGCGATCGATCCGGAAGAGCTGAAGAAAACGCCCCTGCGCCCCGGACTCTCGACCGTGACCTCGATCAATGTCGGCGCCGAGGCAAAGCCGGCGAACGACTCCATCGTCAAGACCTCCGCCGGAGAATATGCGACCGAGGTCTTCGACAAGGACCTGGAGGAAGCGAGAGCGCGCGCCGAGAAGATCGTGAAGGAAAATCTCGTTGGCGGCGCGACCGCGGGAGACGGCGCCTGCCCGGCCGTGTCGGAGTGATCGACGCTCCGCCCCGCGGCGGAGCGGACGACCCGAGCAGCGAGGAGACCGGGGACGGCCCGACACGGGTCCCTGAGATTTTCCGCCGACCTGGCGCGGATTTGCCGAACTCCTTTCAACAGGCCCAATGAAAAACCCCCGCCGAAAGGATCGACGGGGGTTTTCCGTGTGAAAGACTCACGCCCTCAGGCGAATTCCATGATCACCGCGTCGACCGCGAGGCTGTCGCCGGGTTTGGCGAGGATCTTCTTGATGGTCACGTCGCGCTCGGCGCGCAGCACGTTCTCCATCTTCATCGCCTCGACCATGCAGAGCGCCTCGCCCGCCTTCACCTCCTGCCCCTCGGCCACATCGACGGTCTTCACGAGACCCGGCATGGGGCAGAGCAGCGCCTTGGAGGCGCCGGCATCCTTCTTCTTGGGCATGAGGGCGACGAATTCCGCCTCGCGCTGCGTATAGACGCGCGCCGGAATGCTGACGCCCTGATGGGAGAGCTCGTAACCATTGAGGATCGGCCGCGCCTGCACATAGACGCTGTGGCCGTCGACGTCGCCGACGAAGAGCTCCTGGCCCGGCCGCCACTGCGACGAGACGCGGTGGGCGCGATTGTCGCCTTCCGAGAAGCGCACGACGAGCGCCTCACCCTGCTCCTCGATCTGCACATCGAAGCGCGCATCGCCCAGCATGCAGACGCGGTCGCGGGTGAATTCCACCGGACGGCCGTTCATCAGTTGGCCGCTGATCTGGCGCTTGCGGGCGTTGCCGATGTGGTCCATCAGCGTCGCGACGGCGGCAAGGGTCCAGGCGATGTCGCCGGTCGGCGCCGGGGCGGAGAAGCCTTCCGGATATTCCTCGGCGATGAAGCCCGTCGAAAGATTGCCGGAGCGCCAGCGCGGGCTCTGCATCAGCGACGACAGGAAGGGGATGTTGTGGCGGATGCCGTCGATGACGAAGCGGTCGAGCGCGTCGGCCTGCGCCACGATGGCGCCGAGGCGATCCGGCGAATGGGTGACGAGTTTGGCGATCATCGGATCGTAATGGATCGAGATTTCGCGCCCCTCGGTGACGCCCGTGTCGTTGCGAACCGTGACGCCGCCTTCCTTGCGCTCGGCCGGCGGACGGTATTTCACCAGACGGCCGATGGAGGGCAGGAAGTTGCGGGTGGGGTCCTCGGCGTAGATGCGGCTTTCGACCGCCCAGCCGTTGATCTTGACGTTCTCCTGCTTGATCTGCAGCGGCTCGCCGGCCGCGACGCGGATCATCTGCTCGACGAGGTCTATGCCGGTGATGAGCTCCGTCACCGGATGCTCCACCTGCAGGCGGGTGTTCATCTCGAGGAAGTAGAAGCTCTTGTCCTGACCCGCGACGAATTCCACCGTGCCGGCGGAATCGTAATCCACCGCCTTGGCGAGCGCGACGGCCTGCGCGCCCATTTCGGCGCGGGTGGCGGCGTCGAGCAGCGGCGACGGCGCTTCCTCGATCACCTTCTGGTTGCGGCGCTGGATCGAACATTCACGCTCATTGAGGTGAATGACGTTGCCGTGCTTGTCGCCGAGAACCTGAATTTCGATGTGGCGCGGATTGACGATGAATTTTTCGACGAAGACGCGGTCGTCGCCGAAGGACGAGGCGGCCTCGGAGCGGGCGCGGGTGAAGCCCTCGATGACCTCGGCGTCGTTGAAGGCGATGCGCATGCCCTTGCCGCCGCCGCCGGCGGACGCCTTCAGCATCACCGGATAGCCAATATCCTTGGCGATCCTCACCGCTTCCTCGGGCGATTCGATCACGCCGAGATAGCCCGGCACGACGCTCACCTTCGCGGCGGAAGCGAATTTCTTCGATTCGATCTTGTCGCCCATCGCCTCGATGGCGCGGGGATTGGGGCCGATGAACACGATGCCCGCGTCCTTCAGCGCCTTGGCGAAAGCCGCGCGCTCGGACAGGAAGCCGTAGCCCGGATGCACCGCCTCGGCGCCCGTCTCCTTGCAGGCGGCGACGATCTTGTCGATCAGCAGATAGGATTGCGCGGCGGGCGGAGGCCCGAGATGGATCGCCTCATCCGCCATCTCGACATGCAGCGCGTCGGCGTCGGCGTCCGAGTAGACGGCGACCGTGGCGATGCCCATCTTCTTGGCGGTCTTGATGATGCGACAGGCGATTTCGCCACGGTTGGCGATCAAAATCTTGCGAAACATGCGAGCCCCAATTGCCCTTTTGATCCTCGGACGCCTCGGCGCGGCGGCTTTTCTGATCCGAAAGCCGTTCCGCGCCCCTCTCCCTGAACTTTACTTGGCTTCGGGCTCGTCGGCGCGCTTCTCCTGCACGCTGTCGATGATGCCGAAAGCCTTGGCCTCCTCCGCCGACATGAAATGATCGCGGTCGAGCGTGCGCTCGATCGTCTCATAGTCCTTGCCGGTGTGGCGGACGTAAATGTCGTTCAACCGCTTCTTCACCTTGAGGATGTCTTCCGCATGGCGCTGAATGTCGGACGCCTGCCCCTGGAAGCCGCCAGACGGCTGATGCAGCATGACGCGGGCGTTGGGCAGCGCGAAACGCTGACCCGCCTCGCCGGCGCAAAGCAGCAGCGAGCCCATCGACGCCGCCTGCCCCACGCAGAGCGTCGAGACCTTCGGCTTGATGAACTGCATCGTGTCGTAGATGGCGAGGCCCGACGTCACCACGCCGCCGGGCGAGTTGATGTAGAGCGAGATTTCCTTCTTCGGATTTTCCGATTCCAGGAACAAAAGCTGCGCGATGATGACCGACGCCATATGGTCTTCGACCGGCCCGGTGAGAAAGATGATCCGCTCCCGCAGAAGACGCGAGTAGATGTCGAACCCGCGCTCGCCGCGCGAGGTGTTTTCGATCACCTGGGGAATGAGATACTGGTTGTAGACCTCGATCGGATCACGCATCGCATCGCCTTCCTAAGGCCGGTTGCATGTGGCCTTGCCGGCGGAGGCCGCCCTCCGCCGCATGCATCATTGTCCCGTCATATGCCGGAGCGAGACAGGACGCAAACGAAGCTTAGGCCTCGTCCTCGTCCTTGAAGAGCTCTTCCTTGGTCACGGGTTTGTCGGCGATCTTGATCAGCTTCGAGATGTGATCGACGACCCGCTCTTCGTAGATCGGCGCGCGCAACTGGGCGAGGGCCTGCTCATTGTTGCGGTAATAGTCCCAGACCTGCTTTTCCTGACCAGGGAACATGCGGGCGCGCTCGACCAGCGCCTCGGTCAGGTCCTTGTCCTCGACCTTGACGCCGGCGTTCTGCCCGATCTCCGCGAGGACGAGGCCCAACCGCACGCGGCGCTCGGCGATCTTGCGGAACTCGGCGCGGGTCTCTTCCTCGGTCTTGCCGTCCTCGGCGAGAGGCTGGCCCGTCCGCTGGCTCTCGGCCATGTGCTGCTGCCAGATGTTGCCGAACTCCTGCTCGACGAGCGTCTCCGGCAGGTCGAAGGAATAGCGGCTGTCGAGCGCGTCGAGCAGCGCGCGCTTCAGGCGATCGCGCGAAACCTTGTGGAAGTCCGCCTCCAGATTGCCCTTCACGGCCTCCTTCATGGCGTCGAAATTCTCGAAGCCATATTTCTTGGCGAGATCCTCGCCGATCTCCATGGCCTTGGGCGCGGCGACGGCCTTCACCGTCACGTCGAATTCGGCGTCCTTGCCGGCGAGATTCTTGGCGGAATAGTCCTCCGGGAAGGTGACCTTGACCAGGCGCTGCTCGCCAACGGCCGCGCCTTCGAGCTGATCCTCGAAGCCCGGAATGAACGTGCCCGAGCCCAGCACGATGTCAATGTCGCCGCCCGTGCCGCCCTCGAAGGGCACGCCGTCGAGCTTGCCCGTGAAGTCGATCGTGAGCTTGTCGCCCTTCTCGGCCTTGGCGCCCTCGGCGCGCGCCTCGAATTCCTGCACCCGGTCGGCGAGATTCTTGAGGGCGGTGTCGATGTCCGCCTCGCCGACCTCTGCGACCGGACGCTCGAGGGAAATGTCGTCGAGGGAGCCGACTTCGAACTTCGGCAGCGTCTCGAATGTCACCGTGAAGGAGAAATCGCCCTCGGCCGCCAGCGCGCGCTCGACCTCGTCCTGCCCGCCGGGGAAATCGAGCTTGGGCTCGACGGCGATTCGCAGCCCGTTCTCCTCGACGATCTTGCGGTTGGCGTCGTTGACGGCCTCCTGCAGCACGTCGCCCATGATGCTCTTGCCATAGAGCTTCTTGAGATGGCCGATCGGCGCCTTGCCGGGACGGAAGCCCTTGATCTGGGCCTTGGCCTGCATCTCGGCGAGCTGGGCCCCGAGCTTGGCGGCGAGATCGGCCGCCGGCAGCACGACCTTGAATTCCTGCTTCAAACCCTGCGTGGAGGTTTGCGTTACTTGCATGTCGATCGCCTTCTACAACTTCAAAGCCGCCGGCGCGCGCCCGGGCGGTTGTGTCGATAATTTCCGCGAAACTGCGGCCTTTGGTGCGGGCGGAGGGAGTCGAACCCCCACGACTTTCGTCACCGGAACCTAAATCCGGCGCGTCTACCAGTTCCGCCACGCCCGCGAGAGCGGCCCCTTCACGGACCCGCCGCGAAACCCGAACGCCCGCGAGCGCGGGCGCCGCTCTATAGCATGGTCGGCGCAGGATGCTCGAAAAAAATACGGGGCCCGGAGGCGACGTTTCGGGGTCGGGGCGCTAGAGTCTCCGCCCGTCGCCCGGACGGGCGCCAGAGCGGAGAAAACCAATGTTTCGACGGGTCGCCGCGCTCGCCGCGCCGCTTCTTTTTCCGCTCGCCACCGGGGCGGCGCCGCTCGATTGCGCCAAAGCGACAAACGCCCCCTGGACCGTCATCTGCGCGAATCCAACGCTGAAGGAGCTCGAAAAAGAGGCTTCTCGGTTGGCTGGGCTCGCGGGCGCCGGCGCGCATGCGACTCCGGCGAGCCGCCGCGAACTCGCGCGAAGCCAGGCGAGCGTTCAGAAGACGCTTGCCGCCTGCGACGGAGCCGAGCCCTGCCTGCGACGGACGCTGATAGAGCGCGTCCACGGCCTTCGACAGGGCTACGCAGATGCGCGGTCAAGGGATCCGGAGGGAATCAGCCGCGGGCCGCACGTCCTCGCCTGCCCCGGCTTCGACGCCCTGATCGCCGTCACCTTTGTTGGCAGTGACCCCGCCCTCGTCTTTCTGGCCTGGCGCGACAAGGGGGTCGTACTGATGCAAACGGCGCCGAAATCTGGCGCGCCCTACGCGGGCGCCTTCGGGATGGGCGAGGCGCGCTTGTCGATACAGGACAAACAAGCCACGCTCGGTCTGCCGGAAAAGCCCCCGCTCGACTGTGATTTGCAGGAAGGTGGCTGATGGCCGTGTAGTTGCCCGTTCTCTTTAGTCGACGATAGAGAATTCTTTTCCCAGATCGACACGGATGCGCCCCGCCATGCCCTCGCCCACCCGCCGCGCCTTCCTTTCCGGCGTCGCCGCCAGCATTCTCCCGCTCCCGGCGCGCGCGGCCGCGCCCGCTGGCCCCCGCCTCATCGAGGCGCGGCCGGGCAAGGCGGCGATCGGTTCTTCCGGAGAGACGGACATTCTCGGGTTCGACGGCGTCACGCCCGGCCCCGTTCTCCGCTACAACCAAGGGCAGACGCTGGACGTCCATTTCGTCAACAGGCTCGACCTCCCCGCCTCGATCCATTGGCACGGGATGCGGGGCGAGAACGCCATGGACGGCGTCGCGCCGCTGACGCAGGCGGCCGTCGCGCCGGGCGCCGCTTTCGATTACCGGCGCAAGCTCACGGAGCCGGGCCTCTTCTGCTATCGGCCGAGCGTCTTCGGCAAAACGCCGGAACTCATGGGCCGAGGGCTGAAGGGCCTGCTCGTCGTCGACGAGGCGGAGCCGCTCCCGGCTGACCACGATCTCCTGCTCGTCCTCGACGACTGGCGGCTCGACCCGCAGGGACGCATCGACGGCGGCTTCGGCGACCGCGCGGAGGCGCAGGGCGCCGGTCGCATCGGGCCGCTTCTCGCCGTCAACGGCAAGGCGGCGCCAGCGGCTTACGATTTCCCCGCCAATGCGCGCGTGAGGCTGCGCCTCGCCAATCTCGCGAACGCACGCATCATGATTCTGACCTTCGACGGCATGCAGCCTTTCGTCGTGGCGATCGACAGCCAACCCTGCGAGGCCTTCGAGCCGGTGCGCCGCAGCATTCCCGTCGCGCCCGGCGCCCGTTTCGAGCTCATCTTCGACATGCCGCCGACGGAAGGCGCCAAGGCGCGCGTCGTCCTGCGCGACATGGGCGGCGCCGAGAGCGAGCTGCTCGTCGCCACGGCCAGGGGCGCGAAGGCGGAGCGGCGCGGGCTCATTTATTCCCTGCCGCAGAATTCGTCGCTGCCGCCCGAGATCAAACTCAACAACGCCAGAAAATACGATCTCGTCATCGAGAGCGGCGCGAACGGCTGGACCATCAACGGCGCCGCGACGAAGGGATATGAGGGACCGCCCCTGTTCAGGGTGAAGCAAGGGACGCCGATTACGCTCGGATACGTCAACAGATCCAAGGTTCCGCTCGCCATGCATGCGCATGGCCATGCGATGCGGCTGCTGCACGATCTGGACGACGGCTGGGAGCCCTATTGGCGCAACGGCGTCATCATTCCCGCAGGGAAGACGAAACATGTGTCCTTCATCGCCGACGCGGCAGGCAAATGGGCGATACACGACGACATCCTCGAACATGAAGCGGCCGGGCTCGCGACCTGGTTCGAGGTCGGCTGACGCGCGTTTCCGCCTCTGAGCGGCGTCGAGGCCGCCGGCAGGAGAAACGCGCATGGCCGACATCTTTTTTTCCGGCCCCAAGGATCCCGAAGACTTTCCGAACTGGCGCTTCGAGACGCTCGACATCGAGCACCATCGCGAGACCGCGTCGATCTGGATGAACTACCGCGCCGACGCGCCGCAGTGCTTCACGCCCGTGATGCTCGCCGAACTGCTGCAAATGCGCGACTCCCTGCGCGCGCTGTGGCGGTCCGGGCGCGTCGCGGATTTCCCTTTCCGCTATCTCGTCATGGCGGCGAAGCGTCCTGGCGTCTTTTCGCTCGGCGGCGATCTTTCGACTTTCGCCGGAGCGATCCGGCGCAAGGATCTCCCGACGCTGCGCGCCTATGCGCACGCCTGCGTCGATCTCGTCTACAGCTTTTCGCAAAGTCTCGATCTGCCGATCGTCACGCTCTGCGCCGTTCACGGCCAGTGTCTCGGCGGCGCGATGGAGGCGGCGCTGGCGTTCGATTTCATCATCGCAGAAGAGAACGCCCTTTTCGGCCTTCCGGAAGTCGCCTTCAACTCCTTCCCCGGCATGGGCGCCGTCACGACGCTGACGCGCCGCGTCGGCTCCGCGCTGACGGAGCGCATCGTCATGGGCGGCCAGACCTACACCGGCCGGCAGATGTTCGAGATGGAGGTGATCGATCAGCTTGCGGGCCCGGGCGGGGCGCGGAGAGCCGCGGCCCTCTGGATGCAGGAGGAAGGCGACGCGAAATGGCGCCGCCGCCGGGCGCTCGCCGAAGCGCGCCGCCGCAGCCATCCGATCACCCATGAAGAGCTGACCCGCATCACCGAACTCTGGGCGGAATGTTCGGCGCGGATCGAGGAGCGCGACCTGCGCCACATGGAGCGGCTGGTCCGCGCCCAGCAAAGGCTCGTCGGCCCGGCGCAAAGAGCGCAGAAGCCCGCCCTCGCGGCGCTGTGACCAGCGCCCGCGGCGGCGCCAATGCGGATGTCAGGATGAAATTTTCGAACGCGCCCGATACGCCGGCGGAGGCCGAAATCTACGCCGATCTCGTCGAGACCCTGTTCGATACGACGCATACGCTCGTCACCGGCATCCTGTCCGGCCTTCTCGTTCCGGTCGTCGCCTGGCTTTACACCAGCAATCGCAATTATCTCGTACTCGCCGGGTTCATGGCGGCGCTGGGCGCGGTTCGGCTGAACGTCCTTTGGGCGCATCAACGCGCCCCCCTCCACAAGCGCCGCGCCGACGCGGCGATGTGGGAAGCCCGTTACGCGGCCGGGGCGATCGGCTTCATGACGCTTCTGGGCTATGCGGTGGCGATCCTCTTCAACTTCCACTCCGGAGAGATGATCAGCTACTACAGCGTGATCATCATGACCGGCGTCACGGGCAATCTCGCCAGCCGCAACGCCGCGCGTCCCTCGATCGTCTTCTGGCAGGTGATGGGCATCTGCATGCCGCTCGCCGCCACGCTGCTCGTCAATTTCCCGGTCTGGTACTGGGGCATTTCCGCCTTTCTGTTTTTCGGCGCCCTGTCCGTCTTCCGCACCACGCAATTCCTGCATGGCCATCTCGAATCGGCGCTGCGCAGCGGCCGCGACTCCATGCGCCAGCGTCAGAAGTTCGCCATCGCTCTCAATTCGATGACGCACGGCCTCTGCATGGGCGATTCGAGCCTGGCGGTTTCCGTCGTGAACCGGCGCCTCGTCGAATTCTTCGGCGTCGCGCCGGAGGCGGCGCCCATCGGCCTCGCGGCGCTGGCCGCGGCCATTGGGCGCCGCGCGGGCCTCTCGGCGGAGGATGCGGCGCGCTTCGCGAAACGCTGGGAGCGCCACGCCGCCCTGCCCCGCGCCAGCGCCTTCATGCATCGCCTGGGCGACCGCTATTTCGACTTTCATTGCGACCGCGCCCGGGACGGCGCCTTCGTCACCGTTGTGGAGGACGTGACCGAGAAGGAGAACGCGCGGCGTGAAATCGAGCGCGTCGCGCATTTCGACGACCTCACGGGCCTCCCCAACCGCTACCAGTTTCAAAAGGCGCTCGACGAGGATTTGAGGCGCCTGACGCAGGAGGGCCTTCAGGCGGCGCTGCTCAGCATCGACCTCGATCGCTTCAAGGAGATCAACGACACGCTCGGCCACCCCGTCGGCGACGCGCTTCTCAGGGAAGTCGGCGCAAGGCTCGCCGCCACGGCCACGGCGCCCGCGCTCGTCGCGCGGCTCGGCGGCGACGAATATTGCGTGCTGATGCGCGCCGCAAAGGAAACGCCGCAGGCGGACGCGCTGGCCGAACGCATCGTCGATGAAATGCGGCGTCCCTTTCTCATCGACGGCCATCGCATCACCATCGCCGCGAGCGTCGGCGTCGCCGTCGCGCCCGGAGACGCCGACACGCCGGGCGGCCTGATGAAATGCAGCGATCTGGCGCAGTATCGGGCGAAGTCGCGCACATGCGGCGGCGTCGTCCATTACATCCCGCAGATGCAGGCGGAACTCATCGAAAAGCGGCAGATGGAAGAGGATCTGCGCGAGGCCCTGGCGCGCGACGAGCTGACGGTTTTCTACCAGCCCATCGTCGACTCGCGGCGAGGAGCCATTGTCGCACTGGAGGCGCTGCTGCGCTGGCGACGCCCCGAGCACGGAATGGTCTCGCCGGGCGTCTTCATACCCATTGCGGAGGAAACCGGGCTCATCGTCGAGATCGGCGCCTGGGTCTTGCGCCGCGCCTGCCGCGACGCGACCCAGTGGCCGTCGCATGTGCGCGTCGCGGTCAATCTGGCGCCGCGGCAGTTCCAGCAGACCGACATTGTGGAGCGGATCGCCGAGGCGCTGGCGCAAAGCGGCCTCCCCCCCGAGCGGCTGGAAATCGAAATCACCGAAACCGCCCTCATCTCTCACGCCGCCGATGTCGAGGCGAAACTGTCGGCCATCGCTGCGCTCGGGACGCGGCTGGCGCTCGACGATTTCGGCACGGGCTACAGCAGCCTGAGCTATCTCAACCGCTTCCCGGTCAACAAGGTGAAGATCGATCAGGCCTTCTCACGCCAGGCGAATGACTCGCCGAAGACGCAGGCGATCATCGGCGCGATCTCCGCGCTCGCCCGCGACCTCGACCTCGATCTCGTGGCGGAGGGCGTGGAGACGCACGCCCAACTCGCCTTCATGGCGAGCAAGAACATCTTCCTCATTCAGGGCTATCTCTACAGCAAGCCGCGCCCGATCGAGGAGCTAGCGCCGCTCTTGCACGAGTGGGTCGACGCGCCGCGACTGGAGGGCGCCGCCTGACCTACCGCCGGCCGGGCGCGTTCACGGGGCGGCGGTCGATGGGCGGCTCCGCCATCCGCCGGGCGCGAAAGATCGCGTGGGAGGCGTTGTAGCGCCGTTCGAGCTGAGAGAGATAGGCGGCGATCCCGGCGATCCCCTGCCCTTCCGCCACCACGTCCTTCACGATCATGAGGTCCCGCGCCTCCTGCGGCGCAAGCCCCCGGTCGCTGTCGATGAGCCGCTCGGCTTTCGCAAAGCCGATTCGACGTCCGAGCGCCGCATAGAGGCCGAGAAGGTCGAAAGGGTCGCCTGCAAAGGAAAAGCGCGCTCTGCTCTCCGCGACGATCGCCGAGCAATGCATGGCGAAGTCGAAATCGAGCCCCGTCATCGCGCCGCGCGCCCAGGCGAGCGAGATCACCGGCGTATCGATGATGAGTTCCGCGTTGACGGCGACCATCTCGGCAAATCCATCCGGCGCGCCCGTCGCCTCGCCGTCCCCGCCCGCGAAGTCGAAGACGAGAAACTTGAGCGCGCCTGGCTCGCCGGCGGCGATCGACCGCAGAATCGCGCCGATCGCCGCCACGCTGGCGGAGTCGAAGCCGGCGCAGGCCTTGGAGACGACGAGCGCCTCCTGCTCCTCGAGCCAGCTCGTCGTGACCGTCGAGGTTGGCGTCAATCCTGTGAAAGCGCGGTTCGAAACAAGTCCCATCGCGGCCTCTGGGTATGACGGGCGAAGGCCCGTGGTAAACCAAAGCTTAACTTGACCTGCGCAATTCTGACAACCGGAACGCGAACCGATGGAGACCTTCGCGCAAGGACATGATTAACGGAGCGCCGCCCTCTGACTCCTGAAAACCTTCTGCCCGCCTCTCTGCTTTTCGGGCGCCTTGGCGTGTGGCCGAAGGTCGCAAGACACGGCCCCTTGAATTGATATATGCTAACCACAAGCTGCTAATAGGCGGCTCTCGGCCCGCCCGGGCTCGGGGTCGCCAGCGGTTCTTTCCATGCGAGGGTCACGGAAGGGGCGCCCGCTCGGCCAAGAAGCGGCAGATAATTGCTAAGGGAGAAATCGAAAATGAAGATGCGCTTTCTCGTCGCCATGACTTTGGCGACGGTCGGTTGGGTGGCTCAGGCGCACGCGCACGGCGACGTCGGCTCCAACCAGGGGCAATGCCTGATGAAGATCGGGCCGGACACGATGAGCTTCACGGGCTATCAGCCGCTCAAGTCGCGCGAGCAGTTCTGTGACGACATCCCGGACGCGGGGCCGACCATCATCACCCTCGACGCGCAGCAGGACGAACTGCGCGACATGAACCTCGAGATGCGCGTCCTCAAGGACGTCGGCCAGAAGGACGACAACGAGAATCTCGAGGCGAACACCGAATATTATTCGCCGCCGAAGAAGTACAAGACCGGCACGCTGACCTTCGATCACAACTTCGTGAACGAGGGGAAATATATCGGCATCGTGAAGGCGAAGAGCGACGACGGCTCCAAGGAATATGTCGCCCGCTTCCCCTTCTCGGTCGGTCTGACGGCCACGAAGGACCTGACGATTGCTGTCTTCTTCGGCGTGCTGGCGACCGTCGGCTTCGGCCTCTGGTACAAGAAGCAGTTCATCGACAAGAAGAAGGCGGCCTAAAAAGCCGCCCCTCCATCACGGAAGCTCTTCGATTCGGCCGTCGCGTAGCGTTACGCGGCGGTCCATTTGTTCAGCGAGTTCGAGATTATGCGTCGCGATGAGCGCGGCGAGCCCGGAGTTGCGGGCGAGCGCCATCAGCGTCGCGAAGACATGCTCCGCCGTGCGCGGATCGAGATTGCCGGTCGGTTCATCAGCCAGAAGAAGATGCGGGGCGTTGGCGACCGCGCGGGCGATGGCGACACGCTGCTGCTCGCCGCCAGAGAGCTCCGAGGGCCGATGCGAGGCGCGCGGTCCGAGCTTGAGATAGTCCAGCAATTGCCGGGCGCGGGCCTCCGCCTCCTTGTGCTCCAGCCCGTTGATCATCTGCGGCAGGACGATGTTTTCCAGCGCCGAGAACTCCGGCAGCAGATGGTGAAACTGATAGATGAAGCCGATGCAGTCGCGGCGCAGCCGCGTGCGCTCATTGTCGCTCATGCCGGAGGTGGGCCGGGAATTGATCAACGTCTCGCCGCTGTCCGGCCGCTCGAGCAGGCCGGCGATATGCAGCAGCGTCGATTTGCCGGCGCCGGAGGGCGCGATGAGCGCCACGGTCTCACCGGGATAGATGGAGAGATTGGCGTCGACGAGAATGTCGAGCCGCGCCTCGCCTTCGCGATAGTGCCGCGCGATATTGCGCAGTTCCAGAACGGCGTCGCTCATGCCTTCGCTTTCTGCCCTCATTCGTGCCGGAGAGCTTCGATCGGATCGAGCGAGGCGGCCTTCCAGGCGGGATAGATCGAGGCGAGAACGGCAAGGATCAGCGTCATGACGACGATCACGGTCACCTCGCGCATATCGACGATCGCCGGCAGACGCGACAGGAAATAAAATTCCGCCGGGAAGAGATTTGCGTCGAAGGCCTTGTTCAGCGCCAACCGGATTGTGTCCAGATTCTTGGCGATCAGCAGGCCGAGCAGGAAACCAGCAATTGCGCCGGCGACGCCGATCGACGCCCCGATGATGAGAAAGACTCGCAGCACCGCGGCGCGCGACGCGCCCATGGTGCGCAGGATGGCGATGTCCTGCGTCTTGTCCTTCACGAGCATGGTGAGGCCCGAAACGATGTTGAAAGCCGCGACGATGACGATCAGCGTCAGAATGATGAAGAGGATGTTCTTCTCGACCTTGAGCGTATCGAAGAAGGTCTTGTTGCGCTGGCGCCAGTCGGTGACGATCAGCGGCCGCGTCACCGCCTTTTCGAGATTCGTGCGAAAGAGATCCATCTCTTCCGGATCGTCCACGAAGACCTCGACGACCGTCGCCTCCTTGTCCTTGTTGAAGAAGAGCTGCGCCTCGGCGAGCGGCATGTAGACGAAAACATTGTCGAATTCAGACATGCCGATCGAGAAGATCGCCGCGACCCTGTAGGCCTTGATGCGCGGGGCGACGCCGAACGGCGTCTGCGCGCCCTTGGCGACGAGCAGGCTCACCTTGTCGCCCACGGAGACGCCGAGCGTCTCGGCGAGCCGCTGGCCGATGGCGACGGACTCTCCCGTGTCGAAGCCATTGAGCGCGCCGCTTTTCACATTGTCCGCAATGCCGGGCAGGCGAATGAGATCCTTCTCCCGCACCCCGCGCACCAGCACGCCCGACTGGCCGAACTGGGTCGATATTCCGGCCGCGCCCTCGACCATGGGAATGGCGAGTTTCACGCCGGGCGTCCGCGAGGCTTTCGCGGACACGTCGTCCCAGTCAGTGAAGGGGGTCTCGACGGCCTGCAAAAAGGCGTGGCCGTTGACGCCCATGATCTTGTCCATCAGTTCGCGATGGAAGCCGTTCATCACCGAGGTGACGACGATGAGCGTCGCCACGCCGAGCATGATGCCGAGAAAGGAGAAGCCGGCGATGACGGAGACGAAGCCATCCGCGCGTCGCGCCCGCAGATAGCGAAGCGCCACCATCCGTTCGAAAGGCGAAAAGGCTTTGGCTCCGTCCAGCGGCTCCGTGGCCGCCCCCCTCTCGCTCATGCGCCCGCCTGCTTGACCGCCGCGATGACCCTCGCCGCCGCCTCGGCTGGCGATAGCAGCTCACGTTCGCCGGTGCGCCGGCGCTTCACCTCGACCCGGCCCTCGGCCAGCCCCTTCGGGCCGACGAGAATTTGCCATGGCAAGCCGATCAGATCGAGCGTGGCGAATTTTCCGCCCGGCCGCTCGTCACGGTCGTCGTGGAGCACGTCGAGCCCGGCGTTCTCCAGCTGCTCGACCAGTTCGCCGCAGACCTTTCCGGTCGCCGCGTCGCCGGCCTTGAGATCCGCGACGCCGACATGGAAGGGCGCGACCGTCTCCGGCCAGATGACGCCGGCCTCGTCATGATTCGCCTCGATGAGCGCGGCGACGAGGCGGGAGGGGCCAATGCCATAGGATCCCATCTGAACGACGACCTCCTTGCCGTCCGGACCGTTCACTACGGCCTTCATCGGCTCGGAATATTTGGTTCCGAAGTAGAAAATATGGCCAACCTCGATGCCGCGCGCAGAAAGCTGCGAATCGGCCGGCACGGCCGCGAAGGCCGCCGCGTCGTGCATCTCGCTCGTCGCGGCGTAGCGGCTGGTCCACTGACCGACGATCCCTTCGAGCGCGGCGGCGGCGTCGAAATTGACAGTGGCGGGCGGCGGCAGGAAGGACAGGAAATCCTTGTGGCAGAACACCTCGCTCTCGCCCGTCTCGGCCAGAATGATGAATTCATGGCTCAGATTGCCGCCGATCGGCCCGGATTCGGCCGCCATCGGAATGGCGGTCAGCCCCATGCGCGCGAACGTGCGCAGATAGGCGACGAACATCTTGTTGTAGGAGTGGCGCCCGGCCTCGGGGGTAAGGTCGAAGGAATAGGCGTCCTTCATCAGGAATTCGCGCGAGCGCATGACGCCGAAGCGCGGGCGCACCTCGTCGCGGAACTTCCACTGGATGTGATAGAGATTGAGCGGCAGATCCTTGTAGGAGCGCACATAGCCGCGGAAGATCTCCGTGATCATCTCTTCGTTGGTCGGACCGAAGAGCATTTCACGCTCGTGGCGGTCGGAAATGCGGAGCATCTCCTTGCCATAAGCGTCGTAGCGGCCGGATTCGCGCCAAAGATCGGCCGACTGGATCGTCGGCATCAGCAGCTCGATGGCGCCGGCCCGGTTCTGCTCCTCACGGATGATGCGATTGATATTGTTCAAAACTTTCAGGCCCAGCGGCAGCCAGGCGTAAATGCCGGCCGACTCCTGCCGGATCATGCCCGCCCGCAGCATCAGCCGATGCGAGACGATCTCGGCCTCCTTGGGCGTCTCGCGCAGGATGGGCAGGAAGTAACGGGACAGGCGCATGGGGGCTTCCACTGACGATTCGGAGATTGGCGAGCATAACGGCGGCTCAGTGGCCGTTGAAGCGCCTAACCACGCAAAAGGCAAGCGCCCGCCGCGCGAAGCCCGGAGCAGGCGTCAAGCCGGCGCCCCAGCCAGAGCCTTGAGCTGCGCATTGCCTCCTACGACAAGGCGCCCTCTGCTTCGGGCAGCTTCTCGACGCCGGTTTCATATTTATCGAACTGATATCCGTCCGGCGCCTTGTCGCCGTGCCGGTTGAAGCACCGGCCAGGGAGCGCCCTGACGCATTCCAGCTCGACAGCCGCCTCGTTTCCCAGGGCGTCGGCGAAGGCGCTTTCGATCTCTTCCTTTATTTTTTTCGCGGCGGCGTAACGCTCCCTATATTCCTCGGCGCCGCCGCCTTTTACGAACATAAATCTCGTCGTCTGCATCTCTTTCATGCAAAGAAGATACTCTATGTAGTTTTCCTTCATGTTCCGGATGGTTTCACGATCGTTCTGATGCTTGAAGCTCAGGTATTTGAACCACGACCGCACCAAATGGAGATAAATGTACAGCTCTTTCCCGAGGAAGGCCGTGGAATCGTTCTTGCTTTTTTCGATGTGAGTCTGGAATTCGGCGACCGCACGCTCAAAAGGATCTGTTATGAGGGAGGCGTCGACGGCGCCCGTGTCGGCATTGGCGCCCGTCTGCTTTCTGCCTGGAAGAATAGAGACAAAATAGACGAGCTTGGCCATTGCTGACATCTTGCCGTCCTCTCTTATGATTTTCGGCGACCCTGGCGCCGATGAAAACCGTCATTTATTAAAATACTTTGAGGCCGCGTTCGCAATCACGGAACCCTCCCGGCCCGGTCGCCGGTCGCCAAGTCCTCGGCGGGCGTGATACTCTCCGTTCGTCGTCCAGCGGCGCAAGCCGCCCCTCAAAAGCCCGCCCGCCACATGAAAAAATTTCTTGCCGCTCTCGTTTTTGTCCTCGCCTGCGCGCCCGCGCTCGCAGCAGAGCGCGTCGTCAATATTTTCAACTGGAGCGACTATATCGACCCCGCCGTGCTCGAGGACTTCACCCGCGAGACCGGGATCAAGGTCCTCTATGATACCTACGACTCGAATGAAATGCTCGAGTCACGGCTCCTCGCAGGCTCCACGGGCTACGACATTGTCGTCCCCTCGGCGACTTTCCTCCAGCGCCAGATCAAGGCGGGGGTCTTGCAGCCCATAGATCGCAAGCGCCTCGCCAACGCCGGCAATATCTGGACCGAGATCGACAACCGGCTGGCGCGTTACGATCCCGGCAACGCCCATGCCGTGAATTACATGTGGTACACGACCGGCGTCGCCTATAATGTGGCGAAGATCAAGGAGCGCCTCGGCAAGCCGATCACCAGCTGGGATCAGGTGCTGCGGCCGGAGGCGTTGAAGAAGCTCTCCGATTGCGGCGTCTATGTGCTCGACAGCCCCGAGGATATTTTCGCGGTCACGCTCAATTATCTCAAGCTCGATCCCAACTCGAAGCGCGACGCGGACCTCAAGCGCGCAGCTGACCATTTGTCGGGGCTACGCCGCTACATCAAGAAATTTCACTCCTCGGAATATATCAACGCGCTCGCCAACGGCGACATCTGCCTTGCCGTCGGCTGGGCCGGCGACAGCCTCCAGGCGCGCAACCGCGCGCGCGAGGCCGGCGCCGATGTCGACATCGCCTATGTCATCCCGGCGGAAGGCGCTCTGATGAGCATGGACAATTTCGCCATTCCCATCGATGCGCCGCATCTGAAGGAGGCGTATCAGTTCATCGATTTCATGCTGCGGCCGGATATTGCGGCGCGCAATACGAAGGCGACCAATTTCGCCAATGGCGTGGGGCCTTCTCGGCCTCTCATCGACAAGTCCATCGCTGAGGATCCGGCGGTCTATCCCTCAGAGGCGACCATGCGCCGGCTCTTCACTGTGACGACGCCCAACCAGCCCGAACAGAAATATATCACCCGCCTCTGGACGACTGTGAAGACAGGCAAGTAGCGCCGCGCCGTCCCGACGCCAGCATTGGAGACGGCCAATCGAGGAAGTGCGCGGGGGAACGCCCCCGTCACTGCTCGTTCAGGATTCGCTTCAACAGGTCGATGACTTCCGCGAGGCTCTTATCCTTGGAGACGAGCTCCTCGATCTTGCGGACGGCGTGCAGCACTGTCGTATGATCGCGGCCGCCGAAGCGTCGACCAATCTCGGGCAGCGAGCGTAGCGTCAGCACTTTTGACAGATACATCGCGATCTGGCGCGGACGCACCACATTGGCGGTGCGGCGCGAGGACAGAATGTCGGCGCGCGAGATATTGTAATGGGACGCGACGAGTTTCTGAATGTCGTCGATCTTGACGCGCTTCGGCTCCTGCGTGCGCACCAGATCGCGGATCGCGGTTTCCGCCGTCTCCACTGTCAGCGGCGCGCCATTGAGCGTCACATGCGCAAGCAGGCGGTTCACCGCCCCTTCGAGGTCGCGGCCATTGGTGACGATGGTGCGGGCCACATAGGACACAACATCCGGCGGCACGTGGAAGCTCGGATTGGAGTCTTGGGCGGCGAGGATGCGCGCCGATAAAATCTTGACGCGGAGCGCCTCGTCGAGCGGTCCGATATCGACGCAAAGGCCGCCCTTGAGACGCGAAAGAACGCGCTCGTCGAGCGTTTCGAGATCGGATGGCGGACGATCCGCCGCGACCACGACCTGGCGGCCAGAGTCGATGAGCGCATTGAGCGTGTGACAGAATTCCTGCTGAATCGATTTGCCCTGCAGGAACTGCACGTCGTCGATGATCAACATGTCGATCGCGCGCAGCCGCTCCTTGAAGGCGATCGAAGTCTGGGTCGTGAGCGACGAGACGAAGCCGCTCATGAAACGTTCCGCCGTCAGATAGACCGCACGGCGGCGATTGTCGTTCGTGGCGTGGGCAAGCGCCTGCAAGAGATGGGTCTTGCCGAGCCCCACAGCGGCATGAGCGTAAAGCGGATTGAACATCGGCGTATCGCCGGGACGCGCCTCCGCCACGCGGCAGGCGGCGGCATAAGCGAGCTGGTTCGACGGCCCCACGAGAAACGTGGAAAAGGACAGGCGTCGGTCGAGCGGCGAGCCGAGCAGCGAGTCCCCATCGACGCGGGCTGTCGGGCGCGGCGCGCGGCGCGGCGAGAGGGGCGCGTCGGATGCGTCGGAGCCGCCGCCGGCGTGCGCGGGCGCAGCCATCTTTTCGATGACGGCCAGAGCCGGAGCCTCCGCCTCGCGCTCTGCGCCCCCGGCTTCCCGCATTTTCGGTTTGCGCGCGGTCGACCGCACGTCGATCACCACGCGCTCGATCGTCTCGAACTCATTCGCGGCGCGGGATTTGATGCGCGACGCATAATGCGACTGCACCCAGCTCTTCAGAAACTTGGTCGGCACCGAAAGGTGCAGGGCGCCCTGCTCGACCCGATCGAGCTCGAGGCGGGTGAACCAGGAATTATAAACGGCGTCGCCGAGTTCGGCGCGAAGCCGTTGACGAACGCGCTCCCATCGATCCTGATCCTTCGCAGAAATTTCATCGGCCCGAATTTCTCGGTTTGACATCGTGATTTCCAAAAATTGCGCGCAGCGTCCTACACCCGCGTCGCAAAAACGCAGGGGCCGCTCATTACGAAGTGAGATGTATCCTTCGCGGCGGAGAACCGCGACTTGAAAAGGCTAGCGCGGCGGACCCACAGCGCACCCAACGCCACTAGCGTCAGGCCTGGAGTCCGCACTGAAATCAACGCAGGGAACCGAAGCAAGAAAAAGCCGCGCGATTGGATCGCGCTCGGTACGCAGCACGCCAATTGCCTTGGTTCGCCGCAGTTCCCTCATGTCAAAGCCCCCGGTTCCCGGGATCGAAACGAACCCCGGACTTCTACTTGTTTACACTACAGAGCGAGCACGCGCCCTGAACGCTTACTTTTTGATTCAGGCCGGACGGGAAGGAAGAGGATCGTACGCCTGAAGCTTTGGCTCGTGGAGGCAGGATATCGACATGGCGTCGCTCCCTTGATGCGCTCAGCCGAAAGCTGTTCTGGCGGGCGTTGATCTCTTTCGTCCGACACCAAGGAACCTACACGCGCGTCCGCCTTCTCGCAATGAGAACGGCGCCGAGGAGTCGTTCTTTCGCCATTTCCTCGCCGCCGCCGGCCGCTGGCCTTGGACTAATGTATTTCTAAATTTATGATTCGACGTGCGTACCTAGGAAGCCCGCGTGAGGCGCGCCGAGCCGGGCGCAAGCGGGCTCGACCTCCGCCATTTGTCGAAGACGCGCTGTCAAGAGGGGCGCCCGGCGCGCCATCCCGGCGACTTGGTTGCAACAGATTGAATCGGAGCCTGTTTGGCTGATCACAACTCGAGCGCGAAAAAAATTTAAGCGCTTGTGTCTTTCCTGCGTCAGGCGCGCCGTGACCAATAAAAAAGCCCGGCTGAGCCGGGCTTTTTTCTGAGCATGTATTGTCGCTGGCAAGGCGCTCTGCACGCCAGACGTGCAACGTCTGCTTACTTGCCGGCCAGCGCCTTCACGCTGGCGGTGAGGCGGGACACCTTGCGCGACGCCGTGTTCTTGTGAACGACGCCCTTCTGCGCGGCGCGCATCATCTCGGGCACGGCGCTCTGCAGGGCCGCGGCGGCGACCGACGCGTCACCCGCGGCGATGGCCTCCTCGACCTTGCGAACGAAGGTGCGCATGCGGCTGCGGCGGGCGCGGTTGACGGCCGTGCGGCGCTCGATCTTGCGAACGGCTTTTTTGGCCGAGGCGGTATTGGCCATGGTCTATCTGTCCTCGAAGCTGTTGGGCGGCCGATGGCGGCCAGAAACCGTTGCGGCCGCGAATTCGCGGCCACGTCGCGCGCCTTATAGGCGGGAGGCCCCGTTTCGTCAATGCTGAGGCCGCCGCCCGTTCTCCTATCGGTGGCGAAAGGCGGCTTTGCGCTTGTCCACGAAAGCGGCCATGCCCTCTTTCTGGTCCTCGGTGGCGAAGAGAGAATAAAAGAGCCGCCGCTCGAATCGCACGCCCTCGGTCAGGGTGGTCTCAAAGGCGGCGTTGACCGCCTCCTTGGCCATGAGCGCCGCCGGCAGCGACATGGCTGCGATCGCCGCGCCAGCCTTGAGCGCCTCCGGGACCAGATCGGCGGCGGGCACGATCCGCGCGACAAGCCCCGCGCGTTCGGCCTCCTCCGCCCCCATCATCCGGCCGGTGAGTATCAGATCCATGGCCTTGGCCTTGCCGATGGCGCGGGTGAGGCGCTGCGTGCCGCCGGCCCCGGGAATCACGCCGAGCCGGATCTCGGGCTGGCCGAACTGGGCCGTATCGGCCGCCAGGATGAAGTCGCACATCATGGCGAGTTCGCAGCCTCCACCCAGAGCGAAGCCCGCCACCGCGGCGATGGTCGGCTTGCGGAACCGCGCGACCGTGTCCCAGCGGCCGATGAAGTCGCTCAAGAAGGCGTCGGCGAAGCTCTTGTCGGCCATTTCCTTGATGTCGGCGCCGGCGGCAAAGGCCTTTTCGGAGCCGGTGATGACGACGCAGCCCACGCCGTCGTCCTTTTCGAAGCCGGCGAGCGCGCAATCGATCTCGCTGATGAGCAGCGCGTTCAGCGCGTTGAGCGCCTGTGGCCGGTTGAGCCGCAGCAGGGCGACGCGGCCATGGGTCTCTACTTCGATTGTGTCATAGCTCATCATGGCCTCCTGAACGCGCCTCGCGCGGCGCCCTAGATCTCGAAATCCGTCGTGGGCTGTTTCTCGCCAAATCCTTGCGCGACAGCGCGCGCATAGAGGTCCTCGAGCGTGATCTCGTCCAGCCGGGCCAGCGTCGCCTCCTCGGCTTCCGCGATCAGAGGCTCGAGAATCGCGACGAGCAGCGCCGGCGCCTGATCGGCCTCCTCCTCCGCCCGCAAAGCGACGCGCACGATCTCGCCGACGCAAAGGCGGCGCCGCTCGCGCGCGAGCTCATAGCCCCCCGCGGGACCGCGCACGCTTTTCAAAATCCCCGCGCGCACGAGCGTCTGGAGCAGCGTCTCCAGCCGGCGCGGCGGCAGATCATGACGCGCCGCGAGCTCTTTCGACGACACCGGCCGGCCGCGCGCATGGAGCGCAACGTCGAGCGTCGCCATCAAGGCGAAGCGCGCGGGCCGTGGCAGAAGCCTCATTCGCGGCCTTCTCCGAGCCCGGTCGAGCCGAAACCGCCCGCGCCGCGCGCGGTTTCGTCGAGCTCCTCGCATTCCAGCAGAGTGGCGTGGGCGACCGGCGACACGACCAGCTGCGCGATGCGCATGCCCCGCGTGATCTCGAAGGGCTGGCCGCCGTGATTGATCAGCAGCGCCTTCACCTCGCCCCGGTAGTCGCTGTCGATCGTGCCCGGCGCATTGAGCACCGTGACCCCGTATTCGACGGCTAGTCCCGAGCGCGGCCGCAGCTGCGCCTCATAGCCTGACGGCAGCGCGATCTGCACGCCCGTCGGAATGAGGTCGCGGGCGCCCGGCTCGAGCACGAGCTTCTGTCCGGCAGGCAGAGCCGCATAGAGATCGAGTCCGGCGGCGCCGTCGCTGGCATAGGCCGGAAGCGGCAGGCCCTCGCCGTTCGAGAGACGGCGGATGGAAAGCTTCATGGCGCGGCCTCACTCAAGATTCGGGCAATTCGGGCGACGAGGCGTTCGGCGACGGCCTCCTTGCTCATGCGCGGCCAGCTCTCGACGCCGCCGCGGGAGACCAGATGCGCTTCGTTGGCGTCGCCGCCAAAAACCCCCGCGCCTTCAGAGACGTCGTTGGCGACGATGAGGTCGCAGCCCTTGCGATCGAGCTTCTCGCGCGCATGGGCGATCACGTCCCGCGTTTCCGCGGCGAAACCGACAACGAGACGCGGGCGCGTCGCCGTGCCCGCCTTGGCCACGCTTGCGAGAATGTCCGGATTTTCGACGAGCGAAAAGCTCGGCGCCGCCACGCCCTGCTCTTTCTTGATCTTTTGCGACGCGGCCTCGACGCGCCAGTCGGCGACGGCCGCGGCGCCGATGAAAACATCGGCGGGCAAAGCCGCCTCGACGGCGGCGAACATCTGCCGGGCGCTTTCGACGCGCGCCACATCACAACCTTTCGGATCGGGCAGCGACACCGGCCCGGAAACGAGCGTCACGCGCGCGCCGGCGGCGGCGGCGGCGGCGGCGATGGCGTGGCCCTGCTTGCCCGATGAGCGGTTGGCGATATAGCGCACGGGATCAATGGCCTCGTGCGTCGGACCGGAGGTCACGATCACATGCCGCCCCGCGAGCGGGCCCTTGCGCTGCGCCGGCAGAGGGAGGCGCGCGTCGGCTCTCAGCGCCGTCTCCACGGCGGCGACAATGTCGAGCGATTCGCTCATGCGGCCGGGTCCATATTCGCCACAGGCCATATCGCCCTCTTCGGGCCCGACGAAAAGAGCGCCGTCCTGTTTCAGCGTCGCCACATTGCGTTGCGTTGCGGGCGCGAGCCACATGCGCAGATTCATCGCCGGCGCATAGAGCGCGCGCTTGTCCGTGGCGAGCAGAAGCGTGGTGGCGAGATCGTCGCAAAGCCCTTGCGCGGCGCGGGCGAGCAGATGCGCCGTCGCCGGCGCGACCACGATCAGATCGGCCGCGCGCGACAGCTGGATGTGCCCCATCTCCTGCTCGTCAGTGGGCGAGAAGAGGTCGTCGTGAACTTTTTCGTTGGACAGGCTGGCAAAGGCGAGCGGCGTGATGAATTCCTTGGCCGCGGCGGTCATGACGACGCGCACGCGCGCGCCGCGCTCCCGCAGCCGCCGCACGAGATCGAGCGACTTATAAGCTGCGATCCCGCCGCCGACGATCAGCAAAATGGTCTTGCCGTCAAGGCTTTGCGTCAATTTAACCTCGCCGGGCGCGTTTTTTTCCACCCCTGGGGCGCGGAGAATACAGATTTTGGGCGCGGCGCCAAAGCGGCGATGGGTTGCGCGGGGGCGGCCTGTGGATTGGACCTTTGGCGCCGAGGCGATTAATCTCACAATCGCCCTTCCGGCGCCACGACCTGCCCTCAGGCCCTCCCCGATGAACTGCACTCGAATTCTATACGGAAGCCGGCCCCTGCCTGCGCTTTGCGCGGCGTTGGCCGTCTCGTTCACTGGAAGCGCGGCGCATTCGCGCGACAGGGAGCAGCCGGCCGTCATCGTCAGCGCGGAGGCGACGGCGACGGCGCCTGAGCAGAAGCTCGTCAATCAGGGGCGCACCTTCGTGCCGCTGCATTCGACGCTCATCGGCCAGGGCGGCGTGACGCGGCTCAACTTCTCTGGAACGCTTTCGATCCATAATACCTCGGCGACCAATGTGCTCGCCGTGCAGCAGATCGACTACCGAAGCGGCGCAGGACAGCTCGTCGAGAGCTATCTTTCGACGCCGATCTATCTGAAGCCCTATGCCTCCATGCAGGTCACGATCGCGCAGGACGACGTCCGCGCCGGAGTCGGCGCAAGCTTCACCGTTGACTGGGCGACCCCCGCCGGAGCGGACGAGCCCGTGGTCGATGCGGTCATGGCCTCTTTCGTGGGCACGCGCAGCTACAGCTTTCTCTCGCCCGGCAAGCGCGTGTCCCGCCCGCAATGACGGTCTGACACGCCGATGACCCTGCCCGCGCCGCGCCTGCGGCGCCTTTCGCTTTTCGATTTTCGCTCCTACGCGCAGGCGCGGTGCGAGATCGACGCGCAGCTCGTGGCGCTGATCGGCGAGAACGGCTCGGGCAAGACCAATGTGCTGGAGGCGCTGTCGCTCTTTTCTCCCGGCCGGGGCCTGCGCCGCGCGGAACTCGGCGAATGCGCAAGACGCGGCGGCGCCGGCGGCTTCGCGGTGTCCGCGGAGTTCGAAACCGACGGCGCGCCGATCCAGCTTGGCCATGGGCTGACGCCTGACGGCGAACGCCAGTTTCGCATCGAACGCGCGCCGGTCGGTTCGGCCCGCGCCTTCGCGGAACATCTGCGCCTTCTTTGGATCACGCCCGCGATGGATGGCCTGTTCAACGGCCCCGCCGGCGAGCGACGGCGCTTTCTCGATCGCCTGGCGCTCGGCGTCGATGCGGACCATGGCGCGCGCGTCAACAGGCTTGAGCGCGCGCTTCGCAATCGCAACCGTCTGCTGGAGGACGGCGTCCAGGATCGCCGCTGGCTCGACGCCGCCGAACAGGAGATCGCGGCGCTCGGCGTGGCCGTCGCCGCCGCCCGGCGCGAGACGGTCGCCCGGCTGGGCGCCCTGATCGTCGCGCGAGAGAGCGCCTTCCCCTGGGCTGAAATCGCGATTGACGGCGAGATGGAGAACATGCTCGCCGAGGCGCCCGCGCTCGCCGTCGAAGAGCATTTCCGCGAGAAGCTTGCGGCGACGCGACGCCGCGACGCCGCCGCCGGCCGCACGCTCACAGGGCCGCAGACGAGCGACCTTGCCGTGCGCCACGGTCCGAAGCACGAGGCCGCGCGCGACTGCTCGACGGGCGAACAGAAAGCGCTGCTGATGGGCCTCACGCTGGCCCATGCGCGTCTTGTCGGCGAGATGACCGGCAAGGCTCCCTTGCTGCTTCTCGACGAGGTGGCGGCGCATTTCGATCCGAAAAGGCGCGAGGCCCTGTTCGGCGAGCTCGAGGCGCTCGGCGGACAGGTCTGGATGAGCGGCGCCGATCCGCTGCTGTTCGCCTCTTTGAACGGTCGCGCGGAACTGTTGCAGGTGACGCCGGGGAAGCTCGCCGCCGCGACGTTTTGAAGTTCACTCGCACCTTGCCCGGGCAGTGATGGTTTTTTCGATCGACGATCAGAGTCGAGGCCGCCGATGCGCCGTGCAGAGCGCTGCTCATCCGTGACGAGTGTCGCATTTCAGCCACGCTCCAGCTTGTCGCGGCGTTAGGTGAAAATAAGATCGTCGAAAGACAAGGCTATATGCGCGAGAGACGCAAATTCCGACAAAGTACGATTGCGCAACAGGCGATGTCGTGACAGTCTCAGAAGCGGAATAGAAATAACATTTCGGAAAATATCATTTATGCCGAGGCTTGGAGCGCTGGCCAATATTGCAAAGGTCAAGCCTTGCGGCTTGGCAAAATTGCTACGGTTAGCGTATGCGACGGCGATAGACGAACATGCTGACCTCGCGGCCCTTGTCGCTTGATGGGGCCGCGCCCCGCCGGCGCTATTGGCGACAAGGAAACTGCTTCTTGCACTCTCGATGGAAGGAAAGCTGCAACATGACTCGAAAGGCTCCTGAGCTGGTGAAATTAGCAGGCAGCTGAGACTTGGCTTGGAGAGAGGAGCGAGCGTGAATTACGTCCAAGTGGGATTTACCCCTGCGGAACAAGCGGCAAGACGTAAGCCGACTGCGAAGCTATTGAGAGAGGGTGAACGGTGGTACGCCGCGCAAACCCTGGCCAATCGCGAGACCGGCGCCCTGTTGCACCTGAATGCGCAAGGCTTCCGAACCTTCCTGCCTGTGTCCGTGCGAACAGTGAGCCATGCACGTAAATTGAAGACGGTGCGTCGCGCGGTTTTTCCGGGTTATCTCTTCCTCATCCTTGATCTGCAGCGGGATCGCTGGCGAAGCGTGAATGGCACAAGCGGCGTCTCGCGCCTGGTGATGGGGCGGGATTATCCCTTGGCGGTGCCTGAAGGCGTCGTGGAGACATTGCTGGACTGCGTCGATGAACAGGGTCTCTGCACGCTGGGTAGGGATCTGCGAGAAGGCGAGAAGGTAAGAGTAATCTCCGGGCCACTGGCGCAGGCCATGGGGCAACTGGTCAACCTCGATGACAAAGGCCGCGTGCGGGTGCTGCTCGAGATCATGGGCGGCGAGGTCCTCACGACCATGGAGCGGTGCGTCCTCGAGCGCGCCTGAATTAGTATAGGGCGCGAGCGCAACGCTGATGGCCTGTCAGGGCTGCAACATCACTTTGATGCAGCCGTCCCTGTGATTACGAAACATCTTGTACATCTCCGGCCCTTCCTCGAGCGCGGCGCGATGCGTGACGACGAAGGAGGGATCGATGTCGCCCCTTTCGACGCGCTCCAGCAGACGCGGCAGGTAACGCTGCACGGGCGTCTGCGCCATGCGGAAAGTCAGACCGCGATTGATCGCCGAGCCCATCGGAAATTTGTCGATGAAGCCGCCATAGACGCCAACGACCGAAACCGTTCCGAAATTGCGGCAACAGTGAATCGCCTGTCGCAACACATGCGGCTGGTCGGTGCCGAGGAAGGTTGCGACCTTCATACGGTCCACCATCGAATCCAGGCTCGCGGTCGGATCGGGCTCCGTGCCGACTGCGTCGATGCAGGCGTCGGCGCCGCGGCCATTGGTCATGCTCTGGATCGCGTCGTAAATATCGACCTTGTGGAAATCGAGCGTCTCGGCGCCAGCCTTTTCCGCAAGCGCCAGCCGCTCCGGCACGCTGTCGATGGCGATGACGCGTTCGGCCCCAAGCATGAAGGCGCTTCGGATCGCGAACTGGCCGACGGGCCCGCAGCCCCATATGGCGATCGTGTCGCCGGGTTTGATGTCGCAAAATTCGGCGGCCATGTAGCCTGTCGGAAAAATATCCGACAGAAAGAGCGCTTGATCGTCTGATAGCGACTCGGGAATCTTGATCGGCCCTGAGTCCGCGAAAGGCACGCGCAAATATTCCGCCTGGCCGCCCCTATAGCCGCCAAGCAAATGCGAATAGCCGAAAAGCCCGGCGGGCGAATGGCCCCAGAGCGTCTCGGCCTTCTTGTGGTCCGGATTGGTGCGCTCGCAGGCTGAATAATAGCCATGCTGGCAGAACCAGCATTCGCCGCAGGAGATGGTGAACGGCACGACGACGCGCTCGCCGACCTTCAAATTCTTCACGGCCGAGCCAACCTCGACGACTTCGCCCATTGTTTCGTGGCCGAGCACGTCGCCGTCGTGCATCTGTGGAATCACGCCGTCATAGATGTGAAGGTCAGACCCGCAGATGGCGCAGGCCGTGACCTTGATCACCACGTCGCGCGGATCCTCTATCCCCGGATCGGGAACGCTCTCGCAGCGAATGTCTCCCTTCCCGTGAAAGGTGAGCGCTTTCATGCACAGCTCCCATCCCTCCGAACGCGTGAGGATGCGCGGCTTTTGTGATCAACGTATCCGGCTGGCGATCGTTCCCCGGCGGCCGCGCAGACAAGGTATGGCCCGGTTCGCGCCTGTGCTATGCCACACACATGGCCTCACTCCCTCCGCAGGCGCGCGCGCTGCTCAAATCCGTCTTCGGCTACGACGATTTCCGGCCCGGCCAGGCCGAGATCATCGCCGCCGTGCTGAATGGCGGGCCGGTGCTCGCCGTCATGCCGACGGGAAGCGGCAAATCCATGTGCTATCAGCTGCCGGCGATCATCGAGGAGGCGCCGACGGTGGTGGTTTCTCCGCTGATCGCGCTGATGCGCGATCAGGTCCAGCAGATGCGCGCGCTCGGCGTCGCCGCCGCGACGCTCAACTCCATGAACAGCGGCGAGGAGAACGACGACGCGCGCCGCGCCTTGCGCGCGGGCGAGCTGCGCCTGTTGTTCGTGTCGCCGGAACGCCTTCTGATGGATGGGCTGATCAACGAACTGCGCCGCGCAAGGCCGCAGCGGCTCGCCATCGACGAAGCGCATTGCGTTTCCGAATGGGGGCACGATTTTCGGCCCGAATATCGAGAGATCGGCCGCGCGGCGGAGGCGCTCGGCAATGTGCAGGTGATTGGACTCACCGCCACGGCCGACGCCGCGACGCGCGCGGACATTGCGGCGCGTCTCTTCCCCTCGCCGCCGGAGCTCTTCCTGCACAGCTTCGACCGCCCCAATATCGCGCTGAACTTCGTCCTGAAGGATCAACCGAGGCGGCAGCTGTCACGCTTTCTCGAGCGCCACAAGGGCGAGAGCGGGATCGTGTATTGCTCCTCGCGCCAGCGCACGGAAGACCTTGCGCGCTACTTCCTCGACCAGGGCCACGACGCCCTGCCCTATCATGCCGGGCTCGATCAGGAGACGCGCAACCGCAATCAGGACCGCTTCCTGCGCGAGGACGGCGTCGTCGCCGTCGCGACCATCGCCTTCGGCATGGGCGTCAACAAGCCGGACGTGCGCTTTGTGGCGCACGCCGACATGCCCTCCTCCGTCGAAGCCTATTATCAGGAGATCGGCCGCGCGGGCCGCGACGGCCTACCCGCCGATACGTTGACGCTCTACGGTCTCGACGACATGGCCTTCCGCCGCCGCCGCATCGACGAGAAGGAGATCGGCGAGAACCGCCGCCGCATCGAGCACGCGCGGTTCTCGGCGCTCGCCATGCTCTGCGAAACGCCGCGATGCCGGCGCCAGACGCTCCTCGCCTATTTCGCGGAGGAGGCGCCGGGCTGCGGGCGCTGCGACGTCTGCCAGGGCAAGGTCGCCGTCTTCGACGGCGTCATTCCTGCGCAAAAGGCGCTCTCGGCCATCTATCGTACCGGCCAGAGGTTCGGGGCCGGCCATATCGCGGATGTGCTCATGGGCGACGCGACCGAGGCCGTGCGCCGCCATGGCCACGACGCCATCAAGACCTTCGGCGCCGGCAAGGAACACAGCAAGCAGGAATGGGCCTCGATCCTGCGCCAGCTTTTCGCCGCGGGGGCGCTGCAAACGGCGAGCGCGGAGCATGGCGGCTTCGCGCTGACGCCGCGAGGGGAGGATATCCTCTTCGGCCGCGAAACCATCCTCCTGCGCAGCGATCCGCTGACGCCGCGCGAGCGCCGCCGCAAGGAGGCGCCGAGCCTCGATGAAGCGACGGACCGCGTCCTCGCCGCGCTCAAGCGCAAGCGGCGCGAACTCGCACAGGAGGAAGGCGTCCCGGCCTATGTCATCTTCGCCGACCGCACGCTGATCGACATGGCGGAAACGCGCCCCGCGACGCTCGACGAGCTGCTGCGCGTGCATGGCGTCGGCGAACGAAAGCTCGCGCGCTACGGCGACGCCTTTCTGGACGCGCTGAACGAGGCGCTGCAATGACGCGTTTCCGCTCTCCGGGGCGATCGCTTCCGCTGGCGCCAATTTCCGCGTCGAAATAAAAACGCTCGCAACCGCGCTGCCGCCATAGTAGGGAACGCGCACGCTGGGAACAAAAACCCCGTTTACAATCAGGCGTTTGTAAACACAGAAAATTCTTTCTCCCGCGTGCATTTGGCTTGCAATCCAGCCTAAAATGCGCTGTACGAATCATGAGGCCAAGCCTCCGGAAAAGCGGGTGAAATGAGCGAGAACGACAAGGCCAGGGACGCTTCGGAATACGGCGCCGAATCCATCAAGGTGCTGCGCGGCCTCGACGCCGTGCGCAAGCGTCCGGGCATGTATATCGGCGACACGGATGACGGCACCGGCCTGCATCACATGGTGTACGAGGTCGTCGACAACGCCATCGACGAGGCGCTCGCCGGCCACGCGACGCGCGTCACCGTGACGCTGAACGCGGACGGCTCCTGCACCGTCACCGACAATGGCCGCGGCATTCCGACCGACATCCACCCGGAAGAAGGCGTGTCGGCGGCCGAGGTCATCATGACCCAGCTCCATGCCGGCGGTAAGTTCGACCAGAATTCCTACAAGGTCTCCGGCGGCCTGCACGGCGTCGGCGTCTCGGTCGTCAACGCCCTTTCCGTGTGGCTGAAGCTGCGCATCTGGCGCGCCGGCAAGGAGCATTACATGGAGTTTGCGAACGGCGACGCCGTCGGCAAGCTCGCGGTCGTCGGCGACGCGCCCATCGAGGACGGGGCGCCCAAGCGCGGCACGGAAGTGACCTTCCTGCCCTCGCCCGCAACCTTCACCATGGTCGAATTCGATTACGCCACAATCGAGCACCGGCTGCGCGAACTCGCCTTCCTCAACTCCGGCGTGCGCATCATCCTCACCGACGCCCGCCACGCCGAGGTGAAGCGCGAGGAACTCTTCTACGAAGGCGGCCTCGAGGCGTTCGTGCGCTGGCTCGACCGCGCCAAGCAGCCGCTCGTCTCGGCTCCGATCCTCATCAAGGGCCAGCGCGATCACATCAGCGTCGAGGTCGCGCTGTGGTGGAACGACAGCTACCACGAGAATGTGCTGGCCTTCACGAACAACATTCCCCAGCGCGATGGCGGCACGCATCTCGCGGGCTTCCGCGCGGCGCTCACCCGCCAGATCACCGGCTATGCGGATTCCTCCGGCCTCACCAAGCGCGAAAAGGTCGATCTCTCGGGCGACGACTGCCGCGAGGGGCTCACCTGTGTCTTGTCCGTAAAGGTGCCGGACCCTAAGTTCTCCTCACAGACAAAAGACAAGCTGGTGTCGTCCGAAGTGCGTCCGGCAGTCGAAAATGTGATGAACGAAGTGCTCGGCCAGTGGCTCGAAGAGCATCCGGCCGAGGCGAAGAACGTCGTCTCCAAGGTCGTGGAGGCGGCGGCCGCGCGGGAGGCGGCGCGCAAGGCGCGCGAGCTGACGCGACGCAAGGGCGCGCTGGACGTGGCGAACCTTCCCGGCAAGCTCGCCGACTGTCAGGAGCGCGACCCCGCCAAGGCGGAACTCTTCATCGTCGAGGGCGACTCGGCCGGCGGCACCGCCAAACAGGGGCGCGACCGCGCCTTTCAGGCCGTTCTTCCGTTGCGCGGCAAGATTCTCAACGTCGAGCGCGCGCGCTTCGACAAGATGCTGTCCTCGGAGCAGATCGGCACGCTCATCACCGCGCTGGGGACGGGCGTGGGGCGCGACGAATTCAACGCCGACAAGCTGCGCTACCACAAGATCATCATCATGACCGACGCCGACGTCGACGGCGCTCATATCCGCACGCTGATCCTGACCTTCTTCTACCGGCAAATGCCGGAGCTGATCGAGCGCGGCCATGTCTTCATCGCCCAGGCGCCGCTCTACAAGGTGACCAAGGGCAAATCGACGCAATATCTCAAGGATGAGCGCGCCCTCGAGGACTACCTCATCGACAGCCTGCTCGACGGCGCCGTGCTGCGCACGGGGACCGAAGACCGCGCCGGCGCCGATCTGCGCAAGGTGCTCGAGGATGCGCGCGCCTTCCGCGCCATCATGGGCAATCTGCATTCGCGCTACGACCGCAGCGTCGTGGAGCAGGCCGCCATGGCGGGCGCGCTCGCGCCCCAGACCGACGAGGGCGAGGCGGCGCGCCTTGCGGCGCTGGTCGCGCAGCGCCTCGACGCCATCGCCGAAGAGACGGAACGGGGCTGGACGGGCGAGGTCCGCGACGGCGGCTATGTCTTCCGGCGCACGCTGCGCGGCGTGACACAAGCGGTCGTCCTCGACGCCGCCATGCTGAACTCGTCCGAGGCCCGCAAGCTCCACGAGCGCGCGGAGAGCCTGCGCGACGTCTTCTCGGCGCCGGCGACGCTCGTCCGCCGCGGAGACGAGGCGCCGCTGTCCGGCCCCATCGCTCTCTACGACGCGATGAGCCAGATCGGGCGCAAGGGCCTCACGCTCCAGCGTTACAAAGGCCTCGGCGAAATGAACGCCGAGCAGCTTTGGGAAACCACCCTCGACCGCGAGGCGCGCTCGCTGCTTCAGGTGCGCGTGAAGGAAGCGGCCGAGGCCGACGATATTTTCGTGAAGCTCATGGGCGATGTCGTCGAACCCAGACGCGAATTCATCCACGAGAATGCTCTCAATGTCGCAAATCTAGACGTGTGACGGCGGCGTGGGCCGCCGGTTTCGGCCATGAAGAAAGAAGACCTCTCAATACTTTTCGAGCGCACGCTCGCCTGCGATTACGACGACGACGGCGCTTGGGAGGCGGTCAACGCCCTGCGATCCCAGGGCGGGCGTGAGGTCTTCGGCAGGGCGGCGCAGTGGCTCAAATCGGCGCGGCCTCTGGAGCGGGCGCGCGCGGCGGACATTCTGGGGCAGATCGGCGTCGGCCCCGGCCGCGCGCACGAGTCTCCGACCGAAGCCTGCGAATTGCTCATCGAATTGCTGCTCGGGGAACAGCACCCGCGCGCCGCCGCCTCCGCGCTCGTCGCGCTCGGGCATATCCAGGACTCTCGCGCGCTCCCCGTGATCTACCGGTTCATCGGAAACGAAGACCCCGTGCTGCGCCATGCCGTCGCCTTCGCGCTCGGCTGCTTCGTTCAGGACACCGCCAGCCATCCGGGGCTGATGCTGCTCATGTCCGACTCAGACGAAGATGTGCGCGACTGGGCGACCTTCAGCCTCGGCGTCTGGGGCGATCTCGATTCGGCCCGCGTTCGCGACGCGCTTGCGCGGCGGCTCGACGATTCTTTCGAGAATGTCCGCCTCGAAGCCATCGCCGGTCTTGCAAAGCGCCACGACGCCCGCGTCCTCCCGCTGCTGATCGAGGCGCTCGAGTGGCCGGAGGCGCAGGACGATCCCGAGCCGAAACTCATCGAAGCGGCCTGCGCGTTGCTGTCGCTGTCAAAGGAGCCGCGCGGCTGGGTCGGAGAAGACTACGCCAGGGCGCTCCGCCAGCGTTTTCGCGGCGAGATTGCGCCGAGTTGGCAATAGCAGGAGCATGAGCGGACCCATCCGCCTGATCGTGTGCGTCGGCCCGCGTTGCGACGCCGAGGGACGCGGACGCGCCCTGCTGGCGCAGACAGAGACGGCGTTGAAGGAGAATTTCTCCGAGGCCCTTGCCGAAGGGCGGCTCGAACTCGCGACGCGCGACTGCCTCAGGCTCTGCACCCGCGATCCCGTGGTGAGGCTGGAGCCCTCCGGCGAGGCGCGCTCCGGCCCCGACATCGGCCAATTGCTCCGAGACATAGAAGGCGAGCTGGCGCGGGAAAAATTACGCGCGCCGCCGCTCCCGTCATAATGAGAGGCGCTAGATAAAACCGCGACGGCCGGCGCGATACGCCGGCGGAGCGCCTCCATGAGAACAGAGTCTTGCGCCGCGGCCTTCCGGCTGGCGGCGGCCGCCATTTTCTCCCTACACCTCTCCCCGGTCTTCGCGGAACGCGCCGAAGCGCCGCCCCCGGAGGCAAGAGAGACGGAAAAGCCGTCGCTGGCGCTCCCGAGCTATGGGCCCGAGACCGAGCGCGCGACGCTGGAGGCCGCGCGGCGCTACGCCGATATTGCGGCGTCGGGCGGCTGGCCGCATATCCGGCGGCCGCTCGGCCCCGACTCGCATGGCAAGCCTGTCGCCGAGCTGCGCCGAAGGCTCGCGATCGAAGGCTATCTGCCGCAGGATCAGGCGCGTGATGAAGATCCGCGCTGGGACGATGATCTGACGGACGCCGTGCGACGCTTCCAGGCGCATGTCGGGCTCGAACAGACGGGCGAAGTCTCGCGCGAGACGTTACTCCAGTTGAATGTTTCGCCCGCTGCGCGCGCACGCGCCCTCGCGGCGACGGCCGGGCGTCTGTCCAGAATGCGGTTTCGCTTCCCCGAGCGCTATGTCGCCGTCAACCTCCCCGCCGCCGCCGTCGAGGCTGTCGAAGACGACGAGACGCAGGCCCGCTACGACGCAATCGTCGGCGGCAAGCGCCATCCTTCTCCGCAGATCACGGCGCGGATCGACTCCGTTGATATCAATCCCGCCTGGACCGTGCCAGCCTCGATCATCCGAAAGGAGCTGGCGCCCAGGCTGAAACGCAATCCAAACTATCTCGCGCACGAGCACATCAGAATATTCGATGGGCGCGGGCACGCGGTCGACCCGAGGCGATTACGGCGCCTGTCCGCGGCGCGCGCGGCGCATTTCACTTTCCGGCAGGACCCCGGCCCGAACAATGCTTTGGGCTCGCTTCGTCTGTCCATGCCGAACAAGGACGCCGTTTACATGCACGACACGCCGAGGAAAGACCTTTTCGACAGAGACTATCGATTCCTTTCCCATGGCTGCGTGCGCGTCGAGGGCGTTTACGACCTCGCCGCCTGGCTCCTGAATGATGGCGCCCACAAATGGGACGAGGCGGGGCTACGGGACGAAGTCGAAGAGGGCCGCACGGAAAAGATCAGGCTCGATCATCCGACGACTGTGGCCTGGGTTTACATGACCGGCTGGGCCACGGACGACGGACCCGCGCAGTTTCGCCGGGACATCTACAGCCTCGACAAAGGCGCGAAGCCGCCGCCGCACGGGCGCGCCGTTGCGCTGCGGTGAGACTCTGCATCATGGCGGAGCTGGTTCCGTGGATGCCCGCGACAAGCGCGGGCATGACGCGGAGAGAACCGCCCTTCTCTCCGGTCATGGCCGGGCTCGTCCCGGCCACCCACGCCGGACGGCGCCCTCACGCGGCCCGTGGATGCCCGCGACAAACGCGGGCACGACGCGGAGAGAACCGCCCTCCCCTCCCGTCATGGCCGGGCTCGTCCCGGCCACCCACGCCGGACGGCGCCACGACCCTGGATACCCGCGACAAACGCGGGCATGACGCGGAGAGAGCCCCCTCTAATTCGCGAGGTCTAGGTACAGATCGCGCCACGATGGGTTCATGTCCAAGATGAGCCGCACCTTCCACGCGCGAGGCCAGTGCTTCATTGTCTTCTCGCGTTGGATGGCGATGCGAATGTCGTCATGGGGTTCGTACCAAGCGAGTCGTTTCAGGCCATAGCGCTTCGTAAACCCTTCGATGACGCCCTCGCGGTGCTCCCAGGCGCGTCGCGCGAGGTTGCTCGTGACGCCGAGATAAAGCGTCCCGTTCGAGCGATTGGTCATAATGTAAACCCAGCTCCCGCGCATTCTCGAATTGTATAGCTAAAGTCTGTTGTGGCAAGCAGTGGTGCGCCCTCCCCTCCCGTCATGGCCGGGCTCGTCCCGGCCACCCACGCAATTCGCCGTCAGAACTGCGGTTTCGCCACCATCAGCCAGAAAATGAACAACATCGCGATGAAGGCCGGCCACCCCAGGGCGAACCACCACCAAAAGTAGCGACTGTATTGCGCGGGCAGTTCCGCGCCGGTTTCGAGGCAGGCCTCGGCGATCTTGGCCATGCGCATTTGCAGCCACACCACCGGCAGCCAGCAGGCGCCGACGAAAATATAGAGCGCGACCGAGGCCAGGATCCAATGGCTGTCGAGCGGCCAGCCCTCTTCGAGCGCGAGCGCCACGCCTGTCGCCGGCTGGATGATGACCGCGGGGGTCGTGAAGAGCCAGTCGGCGAGCACGACATTCTTGTCGCCCGCGACGATGGCGCGGAGATCGCCGCGAAGATTGGTGGCGAGCCCGTGGAAGGCCGTCCCCAGTCCGGTGCCAAACAGCACCGTGGCGCTGATGATGTGAATCCACTTGAGAAGCGTGACGTCCATTCAGTCGGCCTCCATTGCGATCATCACCAGGATCGCCGCCGCGATGGGCAGGTTTTTCAAAATCGGCGCGAAGGGATGCAGCCAGTATTCGCCGGGAAGGCCCATCGCCAGCAGGGTGAAGGCCGCCATGCTCGCCAGTTGGATCCAGCCGATCAGCGCCGGGCGCCAGCCGCGCAGCAGGATGAGGCCGAGAATGAAATCGAGCGCCGCGCCGCCATAGAGCGCCAGCGAGGCGACCGGCCCCGTGAGTCCGATGGCGGCGAGCAAGTCGTAGCTCTTGTCGACCGAATAGAGACCGAAGGACAGGAGTCCGGTCACGATCCACAGGATCGCCAGGCTCCAGCGCAGCACGGGCTTCAGGAAGAGGAGCCGCGCCGCCAGGCGGTCGGCGTCGGAGGCCGGCTCCTCGGCGAGCGCGGTCCGGATGCTTTTCGGCGGACGCCCCAGCGCCGCCGTCAGCGCGGCCGGATCGGAGACATTGCCGCCGGCCAGCATCTTCATGACGTCGGGATTGAGCGGCCCGCTGGTGAAGCGCCCGCCGATCTCGGTCGCGATCTCGAACAGACGGTCCGGGATGCGCACAGAACCCGTCGGGCGCAGGCGCAGCCAGTTGCGCAGGATGCGCTCCAGCTCATAGGCCGTCATCGGCTCCGGCCCCACCACGTCGATCATGCGCGCGGACTCGGCGCCTTCGGCGAGCCGCGTCACCAGCTCGGCGAGGTCATCCACATGAACCGGCTGGAACTTCCAGTCGTCGCGTCCGATGCGCGGCAAGACGGGAAGGGCCGCGGCGGCCAGGAGCCAGCGCGTGCTCGCCCCACCCCGCCCCACGACGACAGACGGCCGCAGCACGCGCCAGTCGATGCGCTCGCCATGCGGGTCGGCGTCCAGAAAAAACGCCTCCGCCGTGCCCTTGCTGCGCTGGTAATCCGTCTCGCCCTGCGCCGTCGCGCCCAGCGCCGAGATATGGATGAAGCGCGCCAAACCCGCGCCGATGCAGGCCGAAAACAGCCGCATGGCGCCTTCCGCATGCACCGCGTCCATGGTATTTGCGCCCTCGTCGCGCACGAGGCCGGCGCAATTGACGACGACGTCGAAGCCCGCGACCTTCGCCCGGAGGCGAGCGGGAAAGTCGCGGGCGATGTCAATGTCCCCGCGCCCCGCCGCCATCACCGAATGACTTGCCGCCGCAAGCCGGCCGGCGATATGGCGCCCGATGAAGCCGGTTCCGCCGACGATGAGACACCGGGCCAAGGCTGCGCCTCCCGCAAAAGCGTCCTCGGCGGACATATAGGGGTCGCCCCCGCTTCGCCCTGCGATTTTTCCGCGATTTCGTGCGATATAGGAGACCATGGCGACGATTCGGAATGCTTTCGACCCCGGCTTTGGCGTGTATGTGCACTGGCCGTTCTGTCTGTCGAAATGCCCATATTGCGACTTCAACAGCCACGTCCGCCGCGGCGACGTGGACGAGGATCGCTTTGTCGAGGCTTTCGCGGTGGAGCTGGCGCATCGGGCGAGCCTCGCGCCGGGGCGGGAGGTGCGCTCGATCTTCTTCGGCGGCGGCACGCCCTCGCTGATGTCGCCCTCGACGGTCGAAGCGATTCTGGCGCAGATCGCCAGCCACTGGACCCTCGCCAGGGATGTCGAGATCACGCTGGAGGCCAATCCGACGAGCGTCGAGGCGTCCCGCTTCAAGGGCTTCAAGGCGGCGGGGATCAACCGCGTCTCGCTCGGCCTTCAGGCCCTGAACGACATCGACCTCAAGGGGCTCGGGCGGCAGCATTCGGTCGCCGAGGCGCTGATGGCGGTCGACATCGCCAATTCGGTCTTCGACCGCACCTCCTTCGATCTGATCTACGGCCGGTCTGGCCAGACGCCGGCGGCGTGGCGCAAGGAGCTCGATCTCGCGCTCGCCCGCGCGCCCGAGCATGTCTCGCTCTACCAGCTCACGATCGAGCCGGACACCATGTTCGAGCGCATGGTCAACACCGGCAAGATGACGATCCCCGACGCCGAAACCCAGCGCGCCTTGTGGGACGTGACGCAGGAGATCACCGCGCGCCACGGCCTGCCCGCCTATGAGGTGTCGAACCACGCGCGCCCCGGCGCGGAATGCCGGCACAATCTCGTTTACTGGCGCTATGGCGAATATGCCGGCGTCGGGCCCGGCGCGCATGGCCGCATCGTGACCTCGCGCGGGCGCCGCGCCATGGCCTGCGAGCGTCATCCGGAAATGTGGCTCACCTGCGTCGAGACAGAAGGCCACGGCCTCGTCGAGGACGAATTGCTCAACGCCGAGCAGGAAGGCGACGAGTTCCTGCTGATGGGCCTGCGCCTGCGCGAGGGGATCGACCCGCAGCGTTATTTCCTGCTCACCGGCAAGAAACTCTCCCAGTCGCGCATCAGCGAACTCGTGGGCGACGGCCTCGTGGAGCTGACCCGCGAGAACCGGCTGCGGGTGAGTTCCGAAGGCTTCCCTGTTCTCGACGCCGTGGTGGCCGATTTGGCGGCCTGACCGCGGTCAGGCCATCCTGTCCCGCATGAAGGCCAGCGCGCCGGCGGGGATCGTCTGGCGGGTTTTGAAAAAGCCCCGCCACGAGTCTTTCACGGCGAGGGCGCTGCGGATGTCGAAGGCGCTCGCGCTGTCGACCGACTCCAGCGCCTCCCATGACAATGGCGTCGCCACAGTGGCGCCCCGCCTCGCCCTGAGCGACCAGGGCAGGATCGCCGTCGCCGTTTTCTTGTTGCGCAGCCAGTCGATGAAAATGCGCCCCTCGCGGCGCCGCTTGCTCATATTGGCCACGAAGCGTTTCGGCTCCTGCCGCGCCAGCCCGCGCGCGAAGCCGGCGGCAAAGACTTCCGTTTCGGCATAAGCGAGCGAGCCGTCGAGCGGCAAAACGATATGCACGCCCTTGCCGCCAGTGACGAGCGGCCAGCTTTCGAGGCCGATCTCCGCGAGATAATCGCGAATGTCCGCGGCCGCCTTTCGCACCTCGCGGAAGGGCAGCTCCTCGTCGGGATCGAGGTCGAAGACCATTCTGTCGGGCCGGTCGAGATCGCGCGCCAGCGACATCCAGCCATGGATTTCGATGGCCCCGAACTGCGCCGCCGTGTGCAGGCCGAGCGCGCCGTCGAGCGCGATGTAGGGCTCGCCGCCCTCGTCCTCGACCTTCAGAATTCCTTTGCTCATGCCCTTGAGCGGGTGGCGCTGGAAGAACAGCTCGCCAATGTTATCGGGCGCGCGCAGCAGGCTGATCGGCCGGTCGGCCAGATGCGGCGCCATGCGCGGCGCCACGGCGTCGTAATAGGTGGCGATCTCGCCCTTTGTAATATTGTCGTCGGGATAGACGACGCGGCTGGCGTGAGTGATGCGCGCAAGCTTCGGCGCCTCGGCGGAGGCCGCCGTCTTCGCCTTCACGTCCTCGCGCACGCCGAGAAATCGCGCCTGCCGCATCTGACCGTCCATGGTCCAGCCCCCGAAACGCACTTCCGCCGGAAAGGGCGCCTGGATGAAGACGACGCCCTTTGGAATGAGCTCGGAGCCCGCGACCGCATAAGGCGGCCGGCTCCCCGCGCGCTTCGCCAGCAAGGGCTCCAGGGCGCGCCGCGTCTGCGCGCCATAGCCCGTGCCGATGCGGCCGACATAGCGCAACCCTTCCGGCGTTTCCTTGGCGGCGACGAGCGAGGCGAAGCTTTCGCCCTTCTCAGACAGCCGATAGCCAATGATGACCACATCCTCGCGGAAATCGCCCTTGATCTTCAGCCAGTCGGCGAAGCGCCCGCTGCGATAGGGCGCGGCGGCGCGCTTGGCGATGATCCCTTCCGCGCCCGCCTGCGTCGCCTGCCGGAAGACGGCGGCGCCGTCACCCTCGATGTAATCGCCGTAACGGATGGCGCCCGAGGCGCCCGAGAGCAGCTTTTTCAGGAGCGCCTTGCGCTCGCGCAACGGTTTGCTTCGCAAATCCTTCTCGTCGAGCGCGAGCAGATCGAAGGCGACGAACTCCACCCGCTCGGCGCGGCCTGCCTCCAGCGCCGAGACCAGCATGGCGAAATCGGAAAGCCCCTTCTCGTCGAAGACGACCGCCTCGCCATCGAGAAGCGCGTTGCGGCAGGGAAGCGCGAAGGCGGCGCGGGCGAGGCCCGGAAAGCGGTTCGTCCAGTCGAGCCCCGAGCGCGTATAGACGACCGCGCCATCCGCGCCCGTCGCCAGTTCGAGGCGATAGCCGTCGTATTTGAGTTCGAAAATCCAGCCGGCGCCCACGGGCGGCGTCTCCGCCGTCTCGCAGAGCTGCGGGAGGACGAATTTCGGCGTCGGCGCGCTGGCGATGGGCGTCTCGGACCAATAGGCGGCCCTGGCGCGGGCGGCCGGCGTCTTGCGCCGCGTCGCTCTGGCGCCGCGTTCGATTTCCTCGCGGGTGCGCCCGGTGGCGACGCTCGTCGTATAGTGCTCGACGAGATTTTCCTCGGGCTCGGCCCATTCGTCGCGCTCCTTGATCAGGAGCCAGTTCTCGTGCCCGTCGCTGGGCTTCATGCGCACGAGCACATAGCCGCCGCGCATTCTCTCGCCATCTGCGCGAAACTTGATCTCGCCCCTCTCCAGCGCTGCGAGCGGGTCGCCGTTCATGGGCGCATAGGTCGCATCCTCCCACAGCATCACCGTGCCGCCGCCATATTCGCCCTTGGGGATCAGGCCCTCGAAATCTCCGTAATCGAGCGGATGGTCCTCAGTGCGGACGGCGAGGCGCCTGTCGGCCGGATTGGTGGAAGGGCCGCGCGTCACGGCCCAGCTCTTCAATACGCCGTCCATCTCGAGGCGCAGATCGAAATGCTCGCGCCGCGCGAAATGGCGTTGCACGACGAGGCGCGGAGCCTGCCCTTGCGAGACGCCGCCCTGCGGCTCGGGCGTCACGGCGAAATTGCGCTTGGCGCGATAGGCGGCGAGCGCGCCGTCGTCCGTCTGCCGCCCGCGCGCCGGCATGCATCAGGCTCGCCGCCGCGCGGGCGCTTTGGCTGATTTCGCGGGCTTCGTCGTTTTCGGCGTCGCCGCGGTCTTTTTGGCCGGCGGCTTCCCCTTCTTCGGCGGTTCGGGCGGGGCCTCGCCGCCGCCGCTCGCGGCCACGGAGCGTTTCAGCGCCTCCATGAAGTCGAGCACCTTGGCGCCGGGCTCGACCTGCTCCTCGACCGGCACGGTCTCCCCGCGGCCGAGCTTCGCCTTCACGAGATCGCGCAGCGCCTCGGCGTAATGATTGCGGAATTTGGCGGCGTCGAAGGGCTCGCTGCGCCGCTCGATCAAATCCTCCGCCATCTGCACCATGTCCTCGCGCGGCTTCTCCCGGCCGATGTTCGAGAAAATGTCGTCGGCGTCCTTGAGTTCGCTCTCGTAGCGCAGCGTATCGAGTGCGAGCCCCTGCCCCTCGCCGGTTGGATACAGCGCGACGAGATGCTCGCGGCCCCTCAGGGTGAGCTGTCCGATGCCGACCTTGTGCTTCGCCCACAGCGCATCGCGCAGCACGCGATAGCCCTCCTCGGCGACTTCGCCGTCCGGCAGCACGTAATAGGGACGATTGTAATAGACGGGCTCGATCTCTTCGGCGTCGACGAATTGCGACAGCTCGATCGTGTGGCGGGAGGAGAGCTTCAGCGAGTCGAGCTCCTCATCCTCCATGAAGACGTAATTGCCGGGCTCGACCTCGTAGCCGAGCACGATGTCCTCCTTCTTCACCTCGCCCTTGCCCGGCGCGACCTTGAGATAGCGGATGCGCTGTTTGGAGTTGCGGTCCAGCTGATGGAAGCGGATTTCGGACTCGGCCTTTTCCGCCGCGACCAGACGCACGGGGATGGAGACGAGGGCCAGACGCAAATGGCCCTTCCAGAAGGTGCGCGCCGACTCGGCCATAACTCGCTCCTGCACGCGCTGCTCGGGATCGTCCTTACATAAGGCGACGGCAGGAAGGGCGCAGTCCCCTGTGCAAAAAACGCCAGAACGGCGGGCCTATCGGCTTTTGGCGGGCAGGTCGGAGAGCGGGTGCAGGTCGCGCACCATGGCGCGAACCCGCTCGTCGAGGACATGAGTGTAAATCTGGGTGGTGGCGATATCCGCATGACCCAGAAGCTCTTGCACGACGCGCAGGTCGGCGCCGTTCTGCAGGAGATGGCTGGCGAAGGCGTGGCGCAGGGCGTGAGGATGGACCTCGGCAGCGGTAAGCCCTGCGGCGACGCCAAGGGTTTTCAACTCGCGAGCGAATGCCTGGCGGGTAAGATGGCCGCTGTCGCTGTCGGCCGGGAAAAGAAACGGGCCTTCGGCCAGAGCCGGAGCGACCGCCTCCAGAAGCTTGCGATAATCCGCGATGGCGCGCTTCGCCCGCCCGGTGAGCGGCGCCAGCCGCTCGCGGCCGCCCTTGCCCTTGATGGTGATGAAGGCGTCGCGCGCCCGCGCCGCGCTTTTCGGCAGCGACACGAGTTCGGAGACGCGCAGGCCGGTCGCGTAGAGCGTTTCGAGCAGCGCATGGAGGCGCGCGGCGCGCAGCCGCTCGCGCAAGGGACGCTTCTCGTCGTCGAGCCCCTCGCGAGCTGTGGCGAGCAGACGCTCCACCTCGTCGATCGACATGACGCCGGGCGCGTCTCGCGTCAGCCTCGGCCCCTCCAGCGCGGCGGCAGGATCGTCGGCCCGATGCCCGTCCACATAGAGGAACTTGTGGAACTGCCGCAGCGCGGAGAGGCGCCGCGCGACCGTGGCGGTCGACATGCCGTGGGCGTCGAGCGCCGCGAGATAGGCGCGCAAATCATCTGTCGCGGCGTCGCCCGGAGCGCGCCCGCGCCGTGAAAGAAAGCCGGTGTAATCCGAGAGGTCGCGACGGTAGGCGTCCAGCGTGTTGCGCGCGGCGCCGCGCTCCGCCGCCAGCATGTCGAGAAATGCGTCGAGTTGGCGGGCGGCGGGCGGCATCATGGCCAGCGCCTCATTTATTGAGGCGTTGGGCCGGAATCGTATAGGTCATTTCCCGCGGCTGCGGCGTCACGAAAGAGACGACCGCGATCATGGCGCCATAAGCGAGCGCAACAATGGCCGCGACAATAACCAGAAAGCGGAGAAGACTGGGCAAGGAAAGAACTCGTCAGCAAGAACCCTGCCCAAGTCTATCGCGCGAAGCGCGCCCGAATGCAACCGGGAGCGGGTCTAGCGCACGATCACCCTCGTTCCGACCGGAACGCGCGCGTAAAGATCGATCACGTCTTCGTTCATCATGCGAATGCAGCCAGAGGAGACATTCTGCCCGATCGTGCCGGGCTCGTTGGTGCCGTGGATGCGATAGAGCGAGGAGCCGAGATACAGTGCGCGAGCGCCGAGCGGATTGGCGGGGCCGCCTTCCATGTGACGCGGCAGATCGGGGCGGCGCGCGAGCATTTCGGCAGGCGGCGTCCAGTCCGGCCATTCCGCCTTGCGGCTCACCGCCTTCACGCCGGACCACTCGAAGCCCGGCCGGCCGACGCCGATGCCGTAGCGGATCGCGCGCCCGTGGCCATGCACGAAGTAAAGGAACTTGCGCGGCGTATCGACGACGATCGTGCCCGGCGCCTCGGCGCCGTCGTAGGAGACTTCCGCGCGAGCGTAATTCGGATCGAGCGCCCGTTGCGGCTGCTGCATGGGCGGTTCCGGCGCGTAAGCCGCGAGACGCGCGCCGGGGGGCGGCGCGGCGTAGCGCACCGGTCGCGGGTCGGCGCCCACGACAAGCGCCTCGATCAGACCGCCGCCCAGCGCGCTTTGCTGTTCCGGATAGGGCGGCGCGGCGGAAAGGGCGGGATTGGCGCGGGCTGCCCCGCCCTGGGCGGCGCCGAGCAGGAGCACGAGAACCGTCGCCGGAACGGCGGGCCGAAAGAATGCGTGGCGCACAGACATGAGAAAAACCACTGCAAGCGCGCCGCGCTCGGGGCGCGGGCGCGAATAACGATGGCGGCCAGTCTGCTATGCTCGAGCTATGCCGTAAATGCGCAACGAATTACATGGTTAGGCGCAAGTATAGCCTGATGGTGAACGGTCCCTTGCGACCTTCGCCGGTTCAGAAGTGCGATTCAGAGTCCTCTTGTTCCGCCGGGATTTCGTGGCGCATGATCAGCGGCGCCTGCGCGACGGCGAAAAGGACGGTCAGCGGCAGAATGCCGAAGACCTTGAAGTTCACCCAGGCGTCGGTCGAGACGACGTGGCGGACGACTTCGTTCAGGCCGGCGAGGAAAAAGAAGAACAGGCCCCACCGCCAGGTGAGCTTGCGCCATCCTTCGTCGTCGATATGGATCGCCATGTCGAAGACGATGGGCAGCAGAAGCTTGCCGAAGTAGAGCGCGCCGATGAGCGCCGCGCCGAACATGGAGTAGAGGATCGTCACCTTCAGCTTGATGAAGTCCTCGTTTTGCAGAAAGACCGTGAGGCCGCCGAAGACGAGCACGAGGATCGCGGTGACGACCGGCATCGCCGGCAGATGTTTGGTGACCGCCCAGGAAACGGCGAGCGTCAGCAGAACGCCGGCCATCAGCACGCCGGTGGCGTAGAAAATGCCGAATTTGCTGTTGACGACGAAGAAGACGATCAGCGGCCCGAGTTCGAGCGCGATTTTCAGTCCCGGATTGAGTTTCTTCTTCTGTCCCGCCGGTGGCGCCGCCTTGACCGGCGTTGTCGTTTCCTGTGTCATAACCTTAGCTTTCCGGCGCCGGCTCCGGCGCTTCTTCATCTTCGTCGAGGCCGGCGATCGCGCGGGCGAAGTCACGGGCGGTGAAGGGCTCCAGATCGTCGGCGCCCTCTCCGACGCCGATGAAGTGGATTGGCAGGCCGTAAGCGTCGGCAATCGCGACCAGAATGCCGCCGCGCGCGGTGCCGTCGAGCTTCGTCATGACGAGGCCGGTCACGCCGGCGGTGCGGCCAAAAATCTCGACCTGCTGCAAGGCATTCTGACCGACCGTGGCGTCCAGCACAAGCAGGACCGCGTGGGGGGCCTCGGGCTCCGCCTTTTTCATCACCCTGACGATTTTTTCGAGCTCAGCCATCAGCTCGGCGCGATTTTGCAGACGGCCGGCCGTGTCCATGAGCAGAATATCGGCTTCAGTCTCGCGCGCGCGATTGATCGCGTCGAAGGCGAGGCCCGCGGCGTCCGCGCCCTCCTTGCCCGCCACCACTTCGGCGTCGAGCCGCGCGCCCCAGATCTTGAGCTGATCGACCGCCGCGGCGCGAAATGTGTCGCCCGCCGCCAGCACCACCTTCTTGCGCTCGCCCGTCCATTTGGAGGCGAGCTTGGCGATGGTCGTCGTCTTGCCCGAGCCATTGACGCCAACGACCAGGATGATGAACGGCTTTTTGGTCTCGTCGATCTCGAAGGGCGTGGCCACGGGCGTCAGCACCGACTCGACCTCGCGGGCGAGGATGGCGCGGACCTCCTCGGGGGCGATGTCCCTCTCGTAGCGGGCCTTGCCGACGGCCTTGGTGATGCGAGACGAGGCGCCGACCCCGAGATCGGCGCGCAGCAGCACGTCCTCGAGCTCCTCGAGCGTCAGCGCGTCGAGCTTGCGCTTGGTGAAAATATCGGCGACGCCCTGAGTGATCGCCTGCGAGGTGCGGGCGAGGCCGCCCGTGAGGCGCTGCCACCAGGATTTTTTTGGAGCTTCCGCCTCGGCGGCGGCCTCCGGCGTCGCCGGCTCCTCCGCCTGTGGCTCCGCGCCTCTGCCGAACAGGCGCGAAAACATGCCGCGCTTCTTAGGTCCGTTTGCGTCCGTGCTCATGCGTCCCTCATGCGGCGAACTGCCTACACCAGTCGCGCATAAAGGGCTAGCGCATCGGGCGGGGAGAGCGGCCTTTCGCACTCCTGACCGCGCTAAAACGCCGCGGGACGCTTTCCCCGAGGGCGCGAGGGCCTAGTTACCTGATGCGGGATCGCGTTGCGGCGGCGTTATTGCCGTATCGGTTCCACAAGGGCGGGCCGGCGGCCGAAGCTCGCCCTTTCCATCTCTCGCCTCACCAGCGCAGGACCGCGCCTCCCCAGGTCATGCCCGCGCCGATCGCCATCATGGCGATCACGTCGCCTCTCTTCAGCTTTCCGCCGCGATGGGCCTCGTCCAGCGAGATGGGCATGGAGGCGCTGGACGTGTTGCCGAAGCGGTCGATGTTGATCCAGCACTTTTCGCGCGGCACGCCGAGCGTATCCAGCGCCGACTCGATGATGCGCTGGTTCGCCTGATGGCAGATGACGTGATCGACGTCGGCCGCAGACAGCCCCGCCTTGTCCAGCGTCTCGGCGACCACCTCGGGCAGAAGCCGCGTCGCGACCCTGTAAACCTCCCTGCCCCGCATCCTGATCTTGTTGCCATTGTCCGCCAGCATCTCCTGCGAGACCGGCCGGCGGCTGCCGCCCCCGAAAATGCCGAGGATGCCCGTCATCGAGCCGTCGGTGCGCAGGGTGGCGGCCAGAAGCCCGTGTCCTTCCTCCTCGGTCGCGCCGAGCAGGATCGCCCCGGCCGCGTCGCCGAACAGCACGCAGGTCTCCCGGTTGCCCCAGTCGACGAAACGGCTCAGCGTCTCGGCGCCGATGACCAGCGCGCGCCGGACCATGCCCGAGCGGATGAACTGGTCCGCGATGGTGAGCCCATAGATCGAGCCGGCGCAGGCGGCGGCCACGTCGAAACAGAAGGCGTTCCGGGCGCCGATGAGGTCTTGCACGAAGGCGGCGCAGGAGGGCGTCGGCGTGTCGCCCGTCACGGTGCCGACCACGATCATATCGACTTCGGCAGCCGAGACGCCCGCGTTTTCGAGCGCCTGCCGCGCCGCGGCGGCGGCGAGGTCCGAGGTGGCCTCGTGGTCGCCGGCGACATGCCGCTCCCTTATGCCGGTCCGGCTGACGATCCACTCGCTGTTGGTGGCGACGATTTTCTCGAGATCGGCGTTGGTGAGAACACGCTCCGGCGCATAGGATCCGGTTCCGAGAACGATGGAATTCGGCAAGGCTTGGTCTTTCTGAAAAAAGCGGCCGCCGGCGCGGCGTTAACGAGCGTCGGCGCGTGCAGGGGCCCGGCGGGCTCCGGCGCGGCTATTCATATCGGCGCAGGCTCGAAGCGCAAAGGCTTTTTGCAGCGCAGCATAACCCGCTGATATGCTTGTAGTTCATGCTGCCGCGCTGGTGGCTCCCGGAGAATCCGCGCCTGCTTTTTGCGCACCCGATCCAGGCCGTCGCAACCTTTCTTTAAGAGCGTGCAAATATTAACAAAGGGCCAGGCGGCAGGCGGGCAGGCCGCGCCCCGTTCTCGACAACCCTCGTCTTCGCGTCGCCGCGGGCTCCCCGCGGCAGAAGGAGTTTCTGTTCATGATTCATGCCTTGATCTTTGCCGCTGTCGCGCTCTATGCCCTCGTCGGCGCCCTGACGGCCTGATTTTTCTCTCCTTTCGATTGCCTTCCGCGTCGCGCCATGGCAATCGGGCGCGATGCAGGAAGACCAGAAGCGCACCGCCCCGCGCGTTTCCTTCGTTTCGCTCGGTTGTCCCAAGGCCCTCGTCGACAGCGAGCGCATCGTCACAAGATTGCGCGCGGAGGGTTATGAACTCGCGCGCCACCACGCCGGCGCCGATGTCGTCGTCGTCAACACCTGCGGGTTTCTCGACAGCGCCAAGGCCGAGTCGCTCGACGCCATCGGCTCGGCGCTCGCCGAAAACGGCAAGGTGATCGTCACGGGCTGCATGGGCGCCGAGCCCGATCAGATCAGCGCCCGCTTCCCCGACGTGCTCGCCATCACCGGCCCGCAGCAATATGAGAGCGTGGTCGAGGCCGTGCACCGCGCCGCCGCCCCGGCGCATGATCCCTTCGTCGATCTCGTGCCCGAACAGGGGGTGAAGCTCACCCCGCGCCATTACGCCTATCTGAAAATCTCCGAGGGCTGCGACAACAGCTGCTCCTTCTGCATCATCCCGCATCTGCGCGGGCCGCTCGTCTCGCGCCCCGCCGCCGACGTGCTGCGTGAAGCCGAAAAGCTTGCGCGCGCCGGCGTGAAGGAGCTGCTGGTCATCTCGCAGGACACGAGCGCCTATGGCCGCGACCTGCGCTACGCCGAAAGCATGTTCGGCGACCGCGCAGTGCGCGCGCGCTTTCTCGACCTTTCGCGAGAACTCTCCGAGCTCGACGTCTGGGTCCGCCTGCATTACGTCTATCCCTATCCGCATGTGGACGAGGTCATCGGCCTCATGGCCGAGGGCAAGATTCTTCCCTATCTCGACATCCCCTTCCAGCACGCGGCCCCGAATGTGCTGAAGGCGATGAAGCGCCCGGCGAACGAGGAAAAGACGCTGGCGCGCATCAAAAGCTGGCGCGCCGCCTGCCCCGACCTCACACTGCGCTCGACCTTCATCGTCGGCTTCCCCGGCGAGACCGAGGAAGATTTCGAGATCCTGCTCGACTGGCTCGACGAGGCGGAGATCGACCGCGCCGGGGCCTTCAAATATGAGCCCGTCGCCGGCGCGCCGGCGAACGACCTCGGCCTCGCGCCCGTCCCCGACGACGTGAAGGACGCGCGCTGGAAACGCTTCATGGAGAAGCAGCAGGCGGTGAGCGCAAGGCTGATGAAGCGAAAGGTCGGAAAGAGGCTCCAGGTCATCATCGACGAGCCGGGCGGCGGCGCGTCCGGCGCACTCGCCAAGGGCCGCACCAAGGCTGACGCGCCCGAAATCGACGGCTCTGCTTTCGTCTCGTCCCGCCGCCCGCTGCGCGCAGGCGACATCGTGACCATCAAGGTCGAGCGCGCCGACGCCTATGACGTTTACGGCGCAGCCTCTGGCTGACGCCCGCGCGTGTGGCGGAGATCCGCCCAGATTTGGCGGAGAGCGCCGCTTCCCCACAAGCCTCGCACTCGTAAGATTGATCGAGAAAGCGAGGAAGCGCCATGTCGGAAAGAGAAACCCGCCAGAACCAATCCACACCGCCGCGCCGGCGCGGCGAACAGCCTGAATTCGTGTTCCCCGTGCCCAAGAACATGGTCTACGGGACCGTTGCGGTCGTCATAGCGTCGCTGTTGGTGACCTTCTTCGCGCGCAACCCCTATACGCAGGCGTCGACCGAGGGCAGTCTCTATTACGAGCGCGGCATGGAGACCAACATGGTCCTCTGGGTCGTGATCTTCATTGGCGTCCCGGCAAGCTTCCTCGCCTACAAGCACTGGTTCCTGCCGATGCTCGAACGCCGAGCCAAGACCCGGCGCTGAAAGGTCTCGGCACATCCCCGGCGGCGCTCTATGGCGCGGGCTTCCGGTCTGTTCCATATTAGGGGCCGGAAGCCTTACAGAGGAGCGCGCCCCATGAACGAAGATCGCAAAGATCGTCAACAGTCCCCGCGAAATGAGAAGCCGGGCCAGCCGGTCATGCTGATCCCGAAAAGCTTCATCTACATCATCGGCGCGATTGTCGTCGGCTCGTTTCTGCTGACCCTTTTCGTGAGGAACCCCTACACGCAGTCGGTTCACGAGGGCGGCACTTTCTATGAGAACGGCGTCGACAACTCCGCCTTGATGTGGGTCGCAATCTTCGTCGGCATCCCGGCAAGCTTCTGGGCCTACAAGCGGTGGATCATCCCGCTCTTCGACAAGAAGTGATCAGGGCGCGCTCCGCCGCAGCGCCGTCGAGGACGTCGCGCTGCGCGGGCCGTGCAGATAGACATAGGCCGGCGGCGTAGCTGTCGGCAATGAGGCTGCCGCGCGCTCGTCGATTCTCGCGTGCGGAAATCGCTGCACAGCCTTTGCGCTTGCCGCCTTCGCAGTCGCGCCTGGGCGATCGACGATGGCGACGGGCGTGGTGCGCATGATCTCTTCCCAATCGCGCCAGCGATGAAACTGCAGGAGATTGTCCGCGCCCATGATCCAGACGAAATGGACGCCGGGGCAGCGACGGCGCAGGAATCGTAGGGTCTGGGCTGTGTAGCGGGCGCCGATATGCGCTTCGAGACCCGTCACCGCGATGCGCGGGTCTCGCGCCAATTTGCGCGCCGCTGCAATGCGCGCCTCGAGCGCCGGAAGCGCGCGCGTATCTTTCAGCGGATTGCCGGGCGTGACCAGCCACCACAGCCGATCGAGCCCGAGCCTCGTGAGCGCAAGGCGCGCGACCAGCGCATGACCCTCGTGCGGCGGATCGAAGGAGCCCCCGAAAAGCCCGATCCGCATTCCCGGCGCATGAGGCGGCAGGCGGACAGGCGCCGTCATCGACGCGGCGCGCCCGGCCGCTGATTCACGCCCTCACCTGCCCGGCGCCGTACACCCGATATTTGAACGAAGTGAGCTGCTCCACGCCCACAGGTCCGCGCGCATGCATGCGCCCTGTCGCAATGCCGATCTCGGCGCCGAAGCCGAACTCGCCGCCATCGGCGAACTGCGTCGAGGCGTTATGCAGCACGATGGCCGAGTCGACCTCGTGCATGAAGCGCCGCGCAACCGCCTCGTCCGTCGTGATGATGCAATCGGTATGGTGCGAGCCATAGGTCTCGATATGCTCGATCGCGGCCTCCAGCCCGTCGACGACCTTCGCCGCGATGACGGCGTCGAGATATTCCGCGCGCCAGTCGTCTTCGACGGCCGGCGTAACTCGGGAGTCGATGGCCTGCGTCGCAGCGTCGCCGCGCACCTCGCAGCCCGAATCGATCAGCATGGCGACGAGCGGCGCCAGATGGGTCGCTGCGCAGGCCTTGTCGACCAGCAGCGTCTCGGCAGCGCCGCAGATGCCCGTGCGCCGCATCTTGGCGTTGAGCAGCACGCGCTTGGCCATGTCGAGGTCGGCGTCCTTGTGCACGAAGACATGGACGATCCCCTCGAGATGCGCGAAGACCGGCACGCGCGCCTCGTGCTGCACGCGCGCCACCAGGCTCTTGCCGCCGCGCGGCACGATGACGTCGATGGCGCCGTCGAGCCCCGCGAGCATGGCGCCGACCGCGGCGCGGTCGCTCGTGTCGATCAGGGAAATCGCCGCCTCCGGCAGGCCCGCGGCCTTCAGCCCGGCCACAAGGCAGGCATGAATCGCGCGCGACGAGCGCAGGCTTTCCGAGCCGCCGCGCAGGATGGCCGCGTTGCCCGCCTTCAGACAGAGCGCCCCGGCGTCGGCCGTGACATTGGGACGGCTTTCGTAGATGACGCCGATCACGCCGAGCGGCGTCGCGACGCGTTCGATGATGAGCCCGTTGGGCCGCTCGAATCGCGCGAGCACCCGTCCGACCGGATCGGGCAGCGCCGCAATCTCCTCGACGCCACGCGCAATGGCCTCGACCCGGCCAGGGTCGAGCGTGAGCCGATCGATGAACGAGCCCACCGTCCCGCGCGCCTTGGCGTCCGCGACATCGAGCGCATTGGCCGCGAGAATCGTCTCACCCTGCCGACGAATCTCGGCCGCCGCGACGCGCAGCGCCTCGTTGCGCGCCTCGGCGGGCGCCAGCGCGACGGCCCGCGCCGCCTTGCGCGCGGCGCGCCCGAGAGCGACAAGCGAAGCCTCGAGGGCCGCTTTTTGCGGCGTATCTGCGATAAGCGTCATGGTTTTCGATCCGAAAAAAGCCGGTCCTTCCGCTATCACGCGAGCGCCGAACGCGAAAGCGCCGTCAGGCCCTTGCAGACCGGCCCCGGCCAGTCTATAGAACCCCCGCGCCCGCTCCCTTCGTCTAGCGGTCTAGGACGTCGCCCTCTCACGGCGAAAACAGGGGTTCGAGTCCCCTAGGGAGCGCCAGACAAATCCAGAGACTTGTTGTGAGAACCGCGTGCGGAGGTCCCGCTTGCGCGAGGCGCGCAACAACGCCTGATCAAATGCGTCCGCTGCTTCCGGGCGCCAGTCGGTGTGGCGCCCGGATTTTCCTTCCCGTCTGTCTTAGTTCATGAAACATTCGTTCAGCGTGGCGTTCTTGCCTGTCAGCTGGATGGTCAGATAGCGCCCCGCGCCGGGGGGCGCGCCAACCGGGATGATGCTGCCATTCTGCACGTTTTGCGAGCAGAACTTGAAAGCCTCCTGCTGGCAGGGATAAGGCCCCACGAACTGAAAACCGAAGGGAGCGCTGGAAGCTGACGCCTGCGTGATGGGGCAGGAGCACATGATCTCGTCGTTCTTGAGCTGCCCCACTCCCGGAAAACTCTTCCCAACGGTGCTCGTGAAGCATGTCCCACCATCGCATTGAGCGTAGCCAGCCGTGGAGCCGCCGGGGCATGTATAAAGCGCCTGATTGGCCGCCGGATTATCCTTCAGAATCGATGACGGCAGGCTGTAGGTGCTCACCATGTAACCGTTGCCGGCCCCTTCTGCGTTATAATCGCAGATGTTTTTCTGAACCTTCGTACCCGGCGGATAATACAGGGGCGGCGCGCTGATGCTGTCGCCCCGCTTGACCTGGCATTTCGCGTAAGCGACTTCCTGATAGACGAAAGAGGTCGCGGTCGCGCAGAGCGCATAGGTCTGGTTTTTACAGATGACGTAAGGCTGGCCGGCCGTACTCCTGAGCCGCGCCAATTCCCCGAGCAATACGTCGGATAGTTGCGCGCCATTCGCGGCGCCGGCCAACAAGGCCAAGGAACAGAGGACGAGCGGGAAACCCCCCAATTTTTTATATGCCTGCATAATCTTCATTTTCTTCGCCTCGAAGCGCCGGACAGGAGCCCGGAACCTATAAGACACAGCGAAGAGCAGGCCAATCGCCAAACATTACCTTTTGTTACACCTCGCGCCAGAAAGAACGGCGAGGTCCGAGGCGGATCAACGGCAATAATAGGATGGCTGGACCCTCTGGTAACGCACCCAGTCGCCGCCGGGGCTATAATTGATTTGGTTTGCAATGCATTTGCGCCCGACGCGGACGAAGGGAGTCGTATAGCCCCACGGATATTCAGCCGTGCTGGAGGGATACCCAGTTTCCGGATCGTAGCTCCAAGGGGCGGAAAAACCCCAGTCGCGTATCGCGGGCGCGCGAGACCAGTCCTCGCGGCGCCACCCCTCCTCGACCCATGGCCCGAGGCGCTGGGCCGCAGGGGCCGACCACCAGCGCCGGCCCCGCGCCGCCGACGACTCCGGGGATAGCAGCACGGCCACAAGCATGAGAAGGCAAGCGGCGCGCAAGGGACGTAGGGACATGACAACCTCCGGAGGCGCCAGCTAGACGCGTTTTGCGCGCGATGTAAACTCGCCCTGCTCACAAACAGCGCGACGGGCAGGCCGTATCAGGTCGCGAGGCCGGCCGGAATGCTCCGTGCGAGATCATTATCGGCGCCGCAATGGCGCTGCGCACGGACGCCGGGATCCCTGCTCCGGAAATCGACGCCGAAATCGCCACCCCCGCGCAGCCCCCAGACCAAATCGCACCGATTTCTCTGATTTGCCGTTTCTCCGCGCCCATCCGCGGCGCCACATCGCGCTCGCGAGAAGCCCCCCCTCGCTTGGATCGGGTGTTGCAAATTTGAAACATACCTCCATTTTGTAACTCACTGTAATGTTAATTCTTGAATATGAAACACTTTTTCGCAATTCTAACGGATCGTCACCCGCCCGAACTATTGCCCCTGTTCACATATAGAGAGGATACCAGGTATGAATTTCAGGTCCGCGTTCCATCTTTCGATGATCTCTCTCTCTCTTGGAATAGGCGGCCTCGAAGCCCGCGCGCAGCCCTTGCGTCCGGCATTTGTCGCAGTATCCGCGGGCGACGTCACCGATACCGCTTCGATCATCTGGACGCAGATCGGATATGCCGACGGCACGATTCAGACCTCCGCCCCGGCTGAATTGCTGAAGGCCGAAGTTGCTACGGACCCCGCGTTTTTCAGGATCATTTTCACGTCGAGCGCCAGCACCGACCCCAACAACGGCAATTCGGCCAAATTCCTCGTCGGCAAACTCGCAGCGAACACGCCCTATTATTATCGTTTCAGCGTCACGCGCAATGGCGTCATCTACCGGAGCCAGACGGGGAAGTTCACGACCAATCCCGACAGGACCACAGCAGCGCCTTTCGCAATCGGCTTCTCAGGCGACTATGATGCAAAATACCGCCCTTACGCCCTGCTGAATAATTTTGGCGCTCAGGGCGGGTCCATCGGCCTGCGCCAGTTCGTCAACCTCGGCGACATCATCTACGAGACCAACGCCAAAGGCTCGGAGGCCCTGCCAGGGGCCAAGGGATCGCCGGAAGAAAAAGCCGGAAACGAACTGACGCCTCTCAGTCCTGCCCTGACAAAACCCGATCTGAACAGGTTTTACAGAAAATATCTCGAAGAAGCCACGGGCGTAAACAGCGCCACCGGACAGCTTTCCGTCTCGCCGGCCCTGCAGCAAGGCGTAAAAAACATGCTCGCCTCGCAGGGCGTCTATACGCTGCTCGACAACCACGAGCTTTATAACGCCATGATCTCCGGCGGCGCGTCGAAATATTCCATCAAGGAAAACTACCTCGACGGCGAAACGGATCCGGCCTACCAGCCTCCGCCGGATTCCCAATGCTTCGCCATGGAGTCGCCGCTGCCCCTCGTTCCGCCGCCGGCGCCCAAGACGAGATGGATCCGATGCCTGAAAGACGCCGGCGCCAATGCAGGGGCGAGCTTCGTCAACAGGAGCAACTCCTTCCAGGCGATGATCAAGGCCTTTTACAATACTCAGGCCACGTCGATAAACTTGAACGGACTACCGGGCGCCCTGACTCCGGTAAATTTACTGGGCGCGATGCCGACTATCCAGGCGCCGGACGATCCACGAACGAACGGCACGGTCCAAAACTACTTCGCGCGTCCGTGGGGCGCCAATATCCGATATATCCAGCTCGACGACAGATCATATCGCGACGCGCGAATGGTCAACGTAAGCCCGATCGTCGCAAACGATCCCAGGCGGACGATGCTGGGAAAAACGCAGCTGGCATGGTTCAAGCAGCAGCTCCTCGACGCCCGGGACGCGGGGGTCAAATGGAAAATCGTCGCACTTTCCACGCCCATCGACATATGGGTCGATTTTTCCACCAAGGCGCTGGACAACAAGAGCTGGGTGGGCGGCTACAATTATGAAAGAAACGACATAATGAAGTTCATCGCGGACAACGGCGTCAAGAATGTCGTTTTCCTGACGACGGACGATCATCTGTCTCGCGCGACGAAGCTCACCTATCAGCCGGCTGGAGCCAAAGCGGGAAATCCCTGGGTCGAGGTTCCCTACACGATTCAGATTCTTGCCGGTCCCGCAGGCGCCGTCGGTCCTTATCAGAACGCTATGGATCCCAATTATAACGGCTTTGGGATCGACGCCTCGCGGAAAATCCTCAATGCCTATGACAAGGAAATTACCAAGAATGGCGCGCCGCCCATCGGCCTTATCGGTTATCCGGGCTTGTCGGTCCTCTACCGGGAGGGGGACCCCAACGCAGCGAGGGCCCCGCAGGGAGTGGACTTCCTACACGGCACGAGTTTCAACTACGTCTCCATCGCCTGGGACGCCAATGCTAAAATGACGGTCTCCTATTGGGGCGTCGACGCCTATGCGCCGGACGCCTATCCGGCGCCGTGCGCAACCCTCCTGTCAGCCAATTGCGTGCGGCCACCCAGAAAACTCATTGAGTTTGCGCTCGTCCCGACCAATCCCTAGTCGATGCGAAATCATGGATGTTCATCGAACCGGCGGACGTCCATTCGCCTTACCTTAAAGGCACATTTTGACGATTGGCGCGACGGCGCTTTCACTCGTCGCGCGGGTCTTCAACCATCAAAAGCCCGGTGAACAAAGCCGCTCACGGCGCATCATTTCCGAGTTTGACCGAGCCGATCCGGGAAGAAAAAAGCGCCCGCCAGAATATGGCGGGCGCTCCGAAAATTACACTAAGTCCACGCCGTCAATTCGCGGGGTCGACGCAAGGCGTTCCATCGGAAACCTTGTCCAAGCCCAGTTTTCCGCGGACAGCCCGAGAAAACCTGTCATCCCGGCAAGCCGTGTCGCCGGAGACGCCCAGACCGCCAACCGGCTCGGCGCCCGTCGCCGCCACGAGCGGAACGCCGCCACCGAAGGTGATCGTGCCGCCGATGCGGTTTCCAACCATCGGGTCATTCTGCGTGCCCCACGAGCTGAAGGGACCCTTGTACGCAGCCGCGGCATCCTGGATGTTGCCGAAGGCCACGTTGAAAAGGCCGGCGCCGGGCTGGACAAGCGGATCAAGAGCGATCGTCGGGATCGGATGGTTTTTCAGGCTCAGACCGTTGGTCGTGAAGGCCTTGGCTGCGGCGATCTGACGGCTCAGCAGCCACTGGGACGTGACCGTCGCCCCGGAGTAGGCGACTGCGCAGACGGTGCCGTTACGATTCACCACCACGCCCCACATGGGGTTCCCAAGTCCACCGGGAACGACAACGCCCATGGCCGATTTTAGCTGCTGATACGTTACGGGGCACGCGCCTTCGCCTGAATTACCCCCGCCAGCGTTACCGCCGGTCCCGCGGAAAGCCACGCTCTGCGCCGAGCCCGGCGTCGCCGAAATCAGAGCGCCAACCAGCGTTGCGAATGCAATAAATCCAAGTTTATTCATGCTCCCCTCCCAATTAAGCAGGCATTAATAAAATACCCGCTAAGTAAACAAGCGCCCGTATTCGCCAACACGCGCCACAAACCACGGTGCGTGAAGCAGACTTCAAGAATCTGCCGTCGTAAGGATTGGCTTAGGTGCGCGGATATAGCGACGTCGTCAGAACGACGATAGAGGCACAAAGAATAAGGAAACTCTCAACCTTTGAATGTAGCCTCCAAATCATTCGCGCTTCGTAACGGGCATGGATATGGACCATGGGCGTGTCGCCCGGTCAAGCCATCTGGACAAAAAGCCAGATTTCAGTGCTATTTATGCCACAGTTTTTTGAACGTCTTTCAGTATAAGTCGCACTAGAGACACCTTCGAGAAGGAGCGCCTCGCGGTTCGGGGCCTCTTTTTTTGGCGGGAGCCCGGGAGCCAATTGTCACGATCTTTAGGTCGGACGCATCCTCATGGCCCCGCATTGCGCCGCGCGAAAAACAGCCATACACATGCTTGTGACATGCGCGCCGCGTCGCCGGAGGTGAAATGGACGGGAGCTTTCAGCCCAACAGACTGACGAACGCCTGGCGATCACTATTTTTGTTACTTTTTGCCGGGGCACTGCCCTGCTCAGGATCAGCCGCCCTCGCCGACATCAATGTCAGGCCCGATGCGCTCAAACATTATTCCTACTGCATCAGCCATGCGAAGGACCGCGCCACCGTCTTTCTCCTCGACCGCGGCACCCTCTACCGCTGCGGCGACGAGATCGCCGTGTCTTATTACAACTATCTGGGCCGGCAGCGGGTCCCTGAAAAGCGCGTCGTCGAAGCCGAAGGCGTCTTCATCTACCGAATGATATCGGGCGTCGGCAAATGCTGGAACAAGATAGAGGACGCGGAGGGCAATCCGGTCTCGATCTATGGCTGCGACGTTTACGTGGAACTTTGATCCGCACCCGGGCGGGTGGTCGGCGTTTGTTGCGGGCGGCGCCGGTCTCCGGGTAAATCCCTCGTAGATCAGGACGGGAACAGAAACATGCAGAAGGGTTTGGATCAATCCGTGAAATTCATGAAGAGCCGCGCCCGCCGGGCGCGCGCGCAGAGGCGGCGCGCCGGTTTCACGCTGGTCGAAATGCTGGTCGTGCTGGCGATCATCGGGTCGATCGTCGGTCTCGTCGGCCCGCGCGTGCTGAACTACCTTTCGGAATCGAAAGTGAAGACCGCCCAAATCCAGATGGAAAACCTGTCGAGCGCTCTGGACCTCTTCTATCTGGACGCCGGACGTTATCCCACGACCGAGGAAGGGCTCGGCGCGCTCGTGCAGCGCCCTGCGGGCATCTCCTCCTGGAGCGGCCCCTATCTCAAATCGGCTGGCGTTCCCAAGGATCCGTGGGGTCACCCCTATCTCTATCGCGCGCCCGGCCAGAACGGCCCCTATGACGTCGGGTCCATGGGCCCCGAGGGACGCGAGGGCTCCGCGGGCGCAATCTCGCGCAGCGCGACAGCCAAGTAAGTCTCAAGAGCGAGATCGCGGCGTGAGGTCAAGGGTCAAAGCGCCCCGCGCCAAAACCAGGCGCGCGGGGTTCGCTTTGCTGGCGGTCATCTGGGGCACGGGGCTGATCTCGATGCTCGTCGTGGCCTTCATGGCATCGGGCCGGCTGCGCCTGCAAACCGCGTTCAACATCGCCAGCGCGACTGAGGCAAGCTATGTCGCCGAAAGCGCGATCAACCTTGCCACTCTCGCGCTGCTCTCGCGGCGGGACGCTCTCATCCCCGGCGAAGCGGTTTACGACGGCGCGCCAAAATTCTGCGTTCTCGACCGCGCGGCCGTGGCCCTGGCCATCGAAGACGAAGCCGGCAAGATCGACCTCAATGCGTCGCAGCCCGAACTCCTGCAGGCCGCCCTCGTCGGCCTCGGCCTCGACGACTCGAAAGCGCGGGAGATCGCGGCCGCGATCGTCGCTTTTCGGACGGCGCCCGTCGACGGCCTGAGCCAGAACAGCCCGACTCCGACCGGCGACAAGCCCGTCGGGCCGAAGCAGGGGCTGTTTGAGACCGTGATGGAGCTTGATCAGGTGAGCGGCGTCGATTCCGCGCTGTTTCGCACGCTCGCGCCCCTTGCGACCGTCCATTCGAGAAGCGCAGGCGTAGATGCGCGCTCGAGCCCGCCCGCGCTCTTCGCCGCCCTGGCTGGCCTGCCAGCCGAGGAGGCGCGCGCCCTCATCGCAGCGCCCTACCCGAACAATCTGAAACGGACCGATCCGCGTTTCCCCGCGAATTTCAATCAGCCCGGCGACCAGAGCTCCTTTCTGATCCACGCCGAGGCGAGACTGGCGAGCGGGCAGACGATCGCAAGAGACGCAATCCTCGATCTGCGCCCGCAGAGCGGGAAGCAGTTCGCCATAAGGGAAATCAGACGCGGCCAGTCCCGATACGCCGAACGGCTGCGCGCCATCATCGCCACTAATGGCGCGGGCGTTCCAGACTGCTGAGAGCTGATCACCGCGTCTCCTTGTCGACGCGCCAGGGGCTCTTTGACCAGGGGTCGAGCACGGTGCGCCGCAAGGATTGTTCGATGTCGTGAGGCCGCCCAACGGCGCGGGACGAGATGTCGAGCAGCTTGCGCTTGTATTCCTCGGTGATCTCGCGGCCTTCGCTCAGCGAGCGCACGACATGCGGCGTGAGCATGATGATCAGCTCCTGCTTGTCGATCGAATCGCCATGGTTTTTGAAGAGATTGCCGACAATGGGCACGTCGCCCGCGACTGGAATCTGGGATGAATTCTTCCCCGTCTCGGCCTTCACGAGGCCGCCGAGCATCAGCGATTCATTGTCATTGACGACGACCTGGGTTCTGACCCTGCGCTGTTGAATGCGCGGCGTCGTGCTGGTGGGGTCCGACAGGGGATCGACGTTGGAGACCTCCTGCTCGATCTCGAGCATCACGCGACCGCTTTCGCTGATGTGCGGCGTGATTTTGAGAATGACGCCCGTATTGGTGTAATTCACCGAATTGAAGGTGTTGCCGATCGCAGAAACGCTGGTGAGCGTTTGCACCGGAATCTGGTCGCCGACCTGTAGAATGGCTTCGCGGTTGTCCAGCACCATGAGCGACGGCGTCGAGATGATGTTGGTGTCCGTGATGGCGTTCAAAGCGTCGATGGTGAGCTGCTGGCTCGTTGTCCGGAACGCATAGGCGAAACCGGGGAAGACCGCGCCGACATTCGTGCCGAGGAGGTTGTTGCCGAGCGCGTCGTTGGCTGCCGGATTGCCGCCGCGCAGGCCGCTGAATCCGAAAATATTGGGATGAGTCTGCATGAACCAGCGCACGCCGAAACGGATCGTGTCGTTCAGCCGGACCTCCGCGATCGTCGCCTCGAGAAAAATCTGGTTCGGCAGCACGTCGAGCGTCTCGATGACGGCCCGAACGCGGCGATAATCCTCGGGCGTCGCCATGACGATGAGCGCATTCTTGGCGTCGTCGACGCCGATCTTGTAGCGATCATTGTCCAGGCTGACCGCCGGCGTCGGTCCGGCCTGACCGCCTCCCGACGAGTCGCCGGGCACGCTCAGGCCGCTGATGCTGCTCGGCGAACCGCCTGCGCCGCCAAAACCCGCGCCGAACCCGCCGCCGCCAGACGGCCCGCCGCCGGTGGACGCGCCGCCGCCAGACGCCATCGAGCCGCCGCCCGTCGGCCCCGATGCGGACAATGCTCCGAGCGGGCTCGACGACGCTCCCCCGCCGCTTCCGCCCCCCATCATGCCGCCGCCGTTCATGCCGCCAGACGACATGGACGACTGGCCGAAGCGCGGGGAAACGTTCGGATCGGCCCCCTGCCCCTTCGAGCCGAAGACGGAGGTGAGAACCGCCATCAGCTCCTTGGCGGGTCGGTTCTGAACCCGAAAGGTGAAGAACTGTTTTTCACTGTGCTCGGCGCGCGCGTCGAGCTTATCGATCCAGGCGCGGGCGCGGGCGATATATTGCGGCTGCGACGAGATGACCAAAATCGACGACAGACGCTTGTTGCCGATGAAGCGGATCATGCCGCCCATCGGCCCTTCCTTCTCCGAACCGAAGACGTTCTTGAGGTCGTCCGCCAGAAGATCGGCGTCGCCGCTGCGCACGGGCACGAGCGCGAAGGACATGCCCTTCATCGTGTCGATGTCGAACATGCTGACGGCGTCGAGCAGCGTGGCGATGTCCTGCGCCGACCCGTTGATCGTCAGCGTGTTGCGCGCGTCGTCCGCCCGCACGATCGACCCGCGCTCGGCGATCGGCTCGAGCACGCGCTTCATCTCGGAGGCCGAGACATAGCGCAGTTGCACGACGCGCGCGGTCTGGCCGAGCGGCGTAGCCTCGGGCGGCAGGGCGTCGCCGGAGATCACCTCGCCCGAAACGGCCGCCTGGTCGCTGGGGACGATCTTGTAGATGTCGCCGGCCTTCACGACGGCGGCCCCCGACACGCGCAGCGCAGACTGGAAAAGGTCGAGCGCCGTGCTCTTGCGCACCGGGTTGGCCGTATGGACCGTCACCTTGCCGTCGAGCTTGGGATCAACGACGAAGTCGGCGCCGACGATGTCGCCGATGACGATTTTCGCGGCCTGGGAGATCGGCAGATCGACAAGGTTGAGGGTCACCCCGTCCTCGCCGACCGGCTCTTGCGCCGGCTGGCGGGTCTTCCCCGCGCCGATCAGCCGGCCCGTGCCGGTCGCAACGATTGCCCTCGCCTGATTTCTCGAGGAGAGCGGCACGGCCGACCCCCCCGCTCCCCCGACCGGCTCACGCGAGATTGGCGCAACGTTCCATTCCGCCACGGGCGGCCCGCCGGATACGGTCGAGGAGTTGCAGGCGGCGAGAGCGGCGATCACCAAAACGAGCGCAGTTGTTTGAGGGATCAAACGCAAGACAAGAACCCATTGATTGATCGAAGGCCTGCACCCGCTTTTGGGAATGACGCGACATCAGCTGCCAAGCTTCTATAAACGAGACGATCGACCCGATTTCGTAACATCCTGGTCTTACAATTGCAACGATTCAGTTGAAATTCAGCAAGATGGTGACGGCGTTCAACAGGGCTCCTGCCGTTGACGCCGAGACATAAACTCGCACAAACCCCCACGGACGATCAACAGAGCGATGGGAGGAGAGGTTCTTGCTCCGAAATCTCGCAGGCGAGGCGGGCCGCTGGCGGGGGGCGCCCGTTTGCCGCCGCCGCCGCCGCGCACTCGCGCCCCTGGCGCGCGGCATCCTGCTCGGGCAGGCGGGCGGGCGGGCGCTGACAGCCGCCGCATGGCTCTCGCTCGTGGCGCTCGGCGCCTTGTTCGCCCAGAGCGCCGCCCTGGGCTGGCTCATACTGCCAAGCCTGTGTCTGTTCGTCGCACTTTGCGCGGTCGCGCTGTTCGACGCTCGTTACTTCGTCATTCCAGACGGACCGCTCCTTTGCCTCGGGCTTTGCGGACTCGCGACATCGCTCCTCCTGTCGCCACAGGAGACCGCCGCGCGGTTGGCCGCCGCCGCCGCGGGCTACGTCGCCATTCGGGGTGTCGCCCTTGCCTATGAGGCGCTCCGCGGCGCGCCGGGCGTCGGCGAAGGCGACGCGAGCCTCTTCGCCGTCGCGGGGCTTTGGCTCGGCTTCGAGGGGCTGCCGGGCTGCCTGATCTACGCGACGCTCTCCGCACTTCTCGCCGCCGCCATCGCCCTGCGCGAGGGAACGCTCGAAAATGCGCGCGCGCCGTTGCCCTTCGGTCCGCATCTGGCGCTCGGCCTGTGGCTCGCCTGGGTCTTCGGCCCTCTCGAATTCGGCTGAGCGTTGCGCTCTCGCTATTGCTGGCGGATCGCCACCGTGGAAGCCGCCTCGATGACTCGACCAAACCGGCGCGCGCCGATCTTGATGGAAATCAGGGCCGGGAGCGCATAGGGGCTGTTCCATGCGGCGCTCCAGGCTGGCGCCTGATCCTGCCGCTGCGCGCCGAAATAGGAAATCTGCAATCCGGCGAGCCCCTCGAGAACGACTGTCTTGCGCATCGTCTCGCGCTTCGCTGCGAGCCCCTCTCGTGGCCGATAGACCTTCGTCCAGACGGCGAGCTCATCGCCGGTCGGCCCGCGGTCGACGCCGATTTCGGTCAGGATCAGGCCACCCCATTGCGCGCCGCCCTCGCTGAGCATCACGAAGCGGCAGCCATTGGCGGCGCCGCGGAAGATCGGCGGCGGCTCCGGCTGCATGGACCCGGTCTGATCGGGGAGAAAGACAAAGCTCTTCCCGACGAGCGCGGACACGGCCCGCGTCGCGGCCTCGATCTCGTCCAGCGCCTCGCTTGAGCGGGTCGTCTCCCAGCTCCGGCGGCCGAGGTGAAGGCCGCCCATGATCGAGGCCGTGATCAGTGAGAGAATGCTGATCGCCAGCAGCAGCTCGAGAAGCGTGAAACCGTCGCGTCGTCGCGTCATCGCGGCTGCCGCTGCTCGACGGGTCTGATCTTGAGGGACGACAGGGTCAGGGTCTCACCATAGCCCGAAGGCTTTCGGATCACGAGGCGCGCATGGAAGCTCGTCGCGATCGCCTGCCCGGAGGGATCGGCGGCGCTCGTCCCCGGCCTGACAGAGAGGGACCAGTAAAGCCCATCTGGATAGCGGCCGCTCGACTCGCCGAATGGGACCGGCGCGCCGACGCCGAGCGCGTCGAGCTGCGAAGCGCCCTGGCGCGCCGCACGCAGGAGGAAATCCGCGCGCGCCTCGTTGCGCACGCCGCCGCTCACGCCGTTGAGCAATTGGCCGAGCGCCATCGCCAGTATCGCGAAAGCGGCGAGCGCCTCGATCAGCGAGAAGCCCCGCCTCGATCTCAGAGGATGGCGCATTTGGCGTCGCCCGTCAGCCAGTTCACGGCGATGCGCGCGCGCGCGTCCGACGTTTGCAGGGTCATTACGGCGCCTGTCGAACCGCCGTCGGGAAAGAAGGCGATCATGCCGCTTCGCGGCGACGCCTGCTGTGTGTTTGCGACTTCGAGCGTAATCAGAGCGTCGGCGGGAAAGTTGCCGGGCGCGCCGACGGGCGACGTGTAGGTTTTACTGGAGAGATCCACGAAGACGGAAGCTTCGCTGTTGAGGGCGATGGCGCGCGCGCGGGCCGCGCGCAGCGTCGAGCAGAATTTCCGCGCCGCGGTCTCGAGCCGCAGGCGTCCGGAAGGCGGGCGCAGCAACTGCGACGCCATTCCCGCGACGAGCGCGATCACCGCCATGACCACGAGCGACTCGAGCAAGGTGAAACCCGCCCGCCGCCCCTGCCCTTTGCCGCCGCGCCGCATCATTTCGCCGCAAGATCGTTGATGCTGAGCACGGCGTCCATCACCGTCATGATCAGCCCGCCCACGACGGCCGCAATGGTAATCGTCAGGATGGGCGTAAGCAGGCCCATCGCCCGTTCGATCGAGCGTTGCGTCTGTCGCTCGAACATGGCGGCGACGCGCAGGAGCATGTCCCCTAATTGCGCCGTCTCCTCGCCGATCGTGATCATCTGGACCGCGACCGGCGGCAAATGCGGCACGCCCGCGAGCGCGCCGCTGAGGCTGGAGCCCCCGCGCACCGCCTCGATGACGTCGGCGAGTTCATTGTTGAAGAATTTGTTGGAGACAGCCACGCGCGCACTCTCCAAACCTTGCAGAAGCGGCACGCCCGCCTTCAGCATGGAGCCGAGCGTGCGGGAGAAGCGCGCTGCCGCGAATTGCGACAGCAGGCCGCCGATGACCGGAATCCGGAGGTAGAATCGAGCGATGGCGATCTGCAAATGGGGGCGCGTCTGCGCCATCTTGTAGAAGAGCGCGATCGCCGCGGCGATGGCGCCGAGCGCGAGGGCAATGCCGCCAAAGTTGGCCTCGATGTCGAGGATGAACTGGAGACCCGACGGCATGTCCTTGCCATTGTCGGCGAAGATGGGCGCGATGCTCGGCACGAGCGTCCCGAGCACCACGCCGGTCGAGATGATGGCGAGAGTGATGAGCAGCGCGGGATAGATGAGCGCGCTCTGTATGCGCGCCTTGAGCTCCAGGCGCCGCTCGAGCATTTCGGCAAGGTCGAGCAGCGCGGGACCGACCCTGCCGACCGCCTCGCCCTCGCGCACCACATTGATGTATTCGGGCGAGAAGACGTCCGGGCGGCGGGACATCGCGTCTGAGAGCGAGGCGCCGTCGACGATATGCGTCAAGATCTCCTGCGCGAGCTTTCGCAGCGCCTCGGTCGGGCTCTGCGCGGCGAGAATCCGCAGGCTTTGATCGAGCGGCACGTCCGCCTGTTCGAGCGTGGCGAATTCACGGGTAAAGGAGGCGATCTGCGCGGCATTGGGCGCGCTCTTGCCAAAGGAAAGCCTGACGATGGACGACGCCGGCTTCGCCTCCCGCGTCTCGAAGGGCGTGAGCCCGCGCCGAAACAGCGCATCCTCGGCCTCGTCTCCGCTCTTCGCCTCGATTTCGCCCTCGACGAGATCGCCGGAGCCGCTATAGGCGCGATATCTGAACATCGGCATGAGCGTCAGTCCATCCGCGTGACGCGCGCGACTTCCTCGATGGTCGTCTCGCCGCGCCACGCCTTGCCCATGCCGCACTGATACATGGTGACCATGCCGCTCGCGCGCGCCGCGGCCTCGAGCTCGGCGTCGGGCGCACCTTCACAGACGAGGCGCTGCATCCGCTCGTTCATGACAAGAAGCTCCGCGATCGTCGAGCGCCCAGAATAACCCAGGTTGCGGCATTGCGGACAGCCTTTTGGGGACGAGAGGCGATCTCGCGCGGCTGCGAAGGATTCTCCAGCGAATTGCGCGCGAATCTGCATGCGCGTCTCGAGCGGCGCCGCGCAGGACTGACACAACCGCCGCACCAGACGCTGCGCCAGAATTCCCTTCACCGTCGAGGCGATCAGATAATTCTCGACGCCCATGTCGATGAGGCGGGTGATCGAAGCGGCGGCGCTGTTCGTGTGAAGCGTCGAAAAGACGAGATGGCCCGTGAGCGAGGCCTGAATGGCGATGCGCGCCGTCTCTGCGTCGCGGATTTCGCCGATCATGACGACATCGGGATCCTGACGCAGGATCGCGCGCAAGGTGCTGGGAAAGTCGAGGCCGATCGATGGCTGCACCTGAACCTGATTGACGCCCGCAAGCTGATATTCGATCGGGTCCTCCACGGTGAAGACCTTCACGTCGGGCTTGGTCAGCTCCTTGAGCGCCGTATAGAGCGTCGTCGTCTTGCCGGAGCCGGTCGGACCCGTGACAAGCACGATTCCATTGGGATTGCGCATCACCTTGCGCAATTGCGCCGTCGTCTCGGGCTCGAATCCGAGCCTGTCGAAATCGAGCGCGATCTGGCTGCGGTCGAGAATGCGCAGCACGATGCTCTCGCCATGGGCGGTCGGCAGCGTCGAAACGCGGAAATCAATGTCCACGCCGCGGATCGCGAGCTTGATGCGCCCGTCCTGCGGCAGGCGGCGCTCGGCGATGTCGAGCCTCGCCATGATCTTGATGCGCGAGGCAATTGCCGCCTTGAGGCCCGGCGGCAAAGTCTCGGCCGAGCGCAATGCTCCATCGATCCTGTATCTGACCTGCACGGCGTCGAGCGAAGGCTCGATGTGAATGTCTGAAGCCCGCGCCTCGATGGCGTCGGCGATGATCTGATTGACGCGACGTACGACGGGCGCCTCATTCGCGATGTCGCGCAGACGCTGAAGGTCGAATTCGCTCGCGTCATTGGCGCGCAGGTCGTTATCGACGAAGGACACGCCGTCCTGACGCGCGCCATAGAGCGATGACCACGCCTTTTCGAACTGCGCCGGCGACGCGAGGCGCAGTTCGATTTGACGGCCGGTCGAATAGGCGAGCGCCCGGACGGGCTCGGGATCCAGCGGATCGACCACGGCGAGCAAGAGGCGTCCGTCATCGACCGAGAGCGGCAGGAGCCTGTTGGCGTGAATGAATTTCTCAGGGATTTCATCGCGCAGCGGCGGCTCGAGCGGCAGATCGCGCGCCTCCAGCTGCGGAATTTCGAGAAATCTGCCGAGGTGGACGCAAAGGTCCGCCTCGGAGACGAGGCCGAGCTTCGTCAGCACGTGATCGAAGCGTTCTCCGCTCTGCGACGCCGCGCGCCGCGAGCGTTGCAGCGCCAATTCGTCGATGGCCTTTTGGGCGAGCAGAAAGGCGCCGAAAGCCTCCGCGAAAACCGGGCTGTCGGCGTCCAGCATCACTTCCGCTCCCGCCATCTGGCTTCGCGCCTCCATCGGGAACCTTTCTTGTGAAAGAGACACAAGCTCGACCGTCGGCCGCGCTTGACCACGGAATGCCATATTTGAGAGTAGAATGCACTCGCAAGGCACAAGTCTCAACCAGCCGAGTTTCCGCCGAGCTTTAGTAAGATGTCGAGGACAGAAGCATCCGCCGCAGCGACTCGAGACGCGCGCGCCACGACGCTGCGCGGCCTTTTCCTGTGCGCCTTCCTGCTCGCCCTATCCCCCGCCGCCTTCGCGGCGACGCCGGGCAAGACCTATTTCTTCGCCACGCGCGACGCCTGCGTCACCTCGGGCGCCTTCGCCGCCCGCGAGTGCGCGGCGGCCTTCGCGAACGCGCGCGCGCAAATGCGCGAGAAGGCCCCGCGCTTTGCCGCCGCGACAGAGTGCCGGCTGCATTTCCATCTTTGCGAGCCGGTTCAGGGCGACGCGCCGGTCGAGGACGTCCTGTCCTACGCCCCCGCAGAGGCGACGGCCTATGCGCCCATGGCCCTCGGCGTCGAAATGGTCGCCTCCACGAAAGGGGTCGAGGCGGCGCCGACGCTCGCCGTCGAGACCGCGAGCCGCATCTTCCCTTATTACCCGGTGTCCCAATCCTACGAGGAGAAAGAGGGCGTCTCTCTCCAGGCCAAAGCTGCGCAGGAACACGCCGCCATTCTTGCGCCCGACCGGTTCGTTCCCTTCTCCAAGCGCAAGCCCTTTACGGGGGAAGTGACATTCGCAGCCGCGGCCCTCGGCGCGATCGAGGGCGCGGCCGCCAGTGACGCCGAAACGCGCGAGCAGCGCCGACTGCAGCTGAAAAGCGCGCCCTTCATCCGCTAGCCCAGGCGCGCCGGCGCGATTGCCGGGCCACGCGGGGAAAGCTAAGTTCGCGTCGCCTTTGGCGCTTTTTGGCGCCGCGTCTTTTCGCCGAGGTCTTTCTGGTGGCAAGCGAGTTCTGGACGAGAGAGATCCTCGAAGGTTCGGTCAGGACATCGGCGCTTCGTTTCCTCGCCTGGTACCGGCGCGAATTCTTCAGCCTGTTTCCACCCGAGACGGCCGCCTGGCTTACGGACCGAGGCGACCGGCAGCTGATTCTGAGAGCGGGGGATCCCGATCTCTGGTGTATCGACGCGCGCGGCGGGCGGCTTTGGCGCCTTTCGGGAGAGGAGCTTGCTTCCTCCACGCTCGAAGAGGCGCTGAGGACCCGCGGCCTCGCGCGCAACGCCGTGCGGATCGGTCTGGAGATAGAATCGGATGCCTTTTTCGTACGGCGCTTCGACGTCCCGAGCGCCGCCGCCGCCAGCCTGCCGAAGCTTCTCGTTGCAGACATCGAGCGCAAGACGCCGTTTCGGCTGGCCGAGGTGCTTTACGGCCACACAGCCGCGAAACATCCCGGCAATCCCGACAAGCTGCGCGTCACCTTGTGGATCCTGCGGCGCGATATTGCCGAAAGCGCCGTCGAGCGCGCCGGGCTCGCCTTCTCCGATATCGCCTTCGTCCGCCCCGCCGACCCGCGCGGCGGGGCGCAGACGCCGCTCATCACCCTCGCGGCCAAAAGCGAAACCTCGCATCTCTTCCGCAATCTCGCACTCGGCCTCTGTGCGGCGGCGGCGGGCTTCTTCATCATCGGCGTCGCCGCCACGCTCTGGCGTCAGAATGCGCTCGCCGAGGAGCTCGACGGGAAGATACAGGAAATGTCGGCGCGCGCCGCGCGCGTGCGCCAGGTCGTCGATCGCGCCTCCTCCGAGAGCCGCCTTCTCTCGGTCCTGCGGATCGCCCGCCGCAACGGCCCGCAATTCGCCGATCTGTGGGAGGAGACGGCCCGTATCCTGCCGGACAGCGCCTATGTCACCGATTTCCGGCTGAGCGAGCCCAAACCGAACGAACACGCGGTCGATATCGCGGGTTTCGCGAGTTCGGCAGTCGGCTTGCCCGCGCTCTTCAACAAATCGCCGCTCTTCAGCGACGCGGGGCTGACCGCGCCCATCACGCCTGACCCGAAGGAAAAGCGCGAAGGCTTTTCGCTGCAAGCGAAACTCGAACACAGGAAGCCGGAGGGCGGCAAATGAGCCGGCGCGAGAACTGGCCGCCGGCCCTCAAATCGTTCCGCCATTCGCCCGCCGGCCGCCGCGCCGCCTTCGCCGGCGTCAATCTGCTGGCGCTGCTGTTGTTTTATCTCGTAATCATCGAACCCGCGCGGCGCATGGTCGCGACGGGCGCCGAGGCCATCGCCGAGCGGCGGCAGACGCTCGCGCGCTACGCCTCCGTCGTCGCGCATGAGCAGCAGATCAACGCTTACGCCCAGCAGATATCGGACATCAACGCGCGCGGCGAGCTGTTCGACGGCGACAGCGACGGCGTCATCGACGCCAATCTGCAGGCTCGTCTGAAGACGCTCGCCGAGGCCTCACAGGTCACGGTACGATCAATTCAGACGCTCCCTCCGAAACCCTTTCAGGGCGTGACGCTCGTCGGCGCGCGCCTCGATATTCAGGGATCCTACGAAAATATTCATGCGCTCGCGCGCGCCCTGGAGGGTGAGCCGCCCCTCCTCATCATCACAGCGGCGTCTGTGCGCGGCCAGGCGATGCTGTGGGGCGCGCCACAGCAGGCGGACGAACTCGAGGCGCAATTCGACGTCTTCGGCGGCGCCCCGAAAAAGGGCCGCCCATGATTACGGAAGAGGCGAAAATTCGCGTTTCGGAGTTGCTGCACAATGCGCGGTCCCGGCTTTCGGGCCTCAAGCACATGCAGCTTTCTCCGCTCTCCGGGATCGTGCTCGCCGCGCTTGCAACGATGACCTCGGCCACCGCGCTCTTCGCCCTTTACGCGATGCTTGGTCCCATGGGCTCCGACAGCGAGGCGAGCGCGCCCGACTGGACGCCGCCGACGCTCGCCGCGGTCGAACTCGACCCACCCAAGCCCGCGTCGGCGGATGTGGAGTCGCTGTCGCGGCCCATCTTCTCCAAGAACCGCAAACCCACGGCGAAGAGCGCCGCGGCCCCCACAGACATGACGGCCGTCTCCGACGCGCCGAGCGGGCTGAGCGTCACCGCCATCATCCGGCACAAGACGACCGCCCAGGCGTTCCTGATCTCGACGGATACGCCCGCGGGCGCCTGGCGCCAGGTCGGCGACCTCGTCGATTCCTGGACCGTGACCTCGATCAACCCGAAAGAAGTCGTCTTGCAGAGCGGGGGCCAGTTCAGCAAATTGAAGTTGTACGCCGAGCCGCCCCCTGCGGAGCCGATGGACCCGCTCGCGGCGGGAAATGCGCCTGCGAAATAACGAGCGCCTAGCGGGACGCATCCTCCCGTTTGGCGCTCGAACGCGACGCGGGACCTTGATGCATGAGACTGTCGTTGACGGGCCCCTCCACGATCAAGGCGCCTTCGAGACCGCGCTCCGCGCGCGACATCGCATGATCGACGAGAGCGTATCGCCCCCCGTGTCTCGCCTTGAACTCCAATATGGCGGCGCCTCCCGGCGGCACGGAAACCGTTTGCGCGTCCTTTCGGGGCAGGTCGGAAAATGACGTTCTCACACGCTCGAAGATTTCCCCGACAATGTGAAAGGACGACGGGAAATTCGGACCGCCCACGCCAAAAAAGATGCGGACGGTTTCTCCCAGCCGCGCGCGCAGCGCATATTCCTTCGCCAGTGCGCCGACAGCGCCGTTGAAGACGAAATATTCCGGCCGCTCGGAAACGAGCTTCTCGTAACTCATTTCCTGTTCGCCGGCCGCGCCGAATGGTTTCGTCGTGTAAAGCTCGCCCTGCATCACGTAGAACTCGCGGTCGACCTCGGGGAGGCCTCCCTCCGGCTCGACGAGCAAGAGGCCATACATGCCATTTGCAATGTGGTTCGCTATGCTCGGCGTCGCGCAATGATAGACGAAGAGGCCCGGCGTCGTCGCCTTGAAGCTGACGACGGTTTCCTCTCCGGGATTGGTCTGCGTGAATTGCGCGCCGCCGCCCGGTCCAATGGCGCCGTGCATGTCGATGGAATGCGCCAGCACGCTCGACTGATCGTTGTGCAAGTGGACTTCCACCATGTCGCCAAGGCGCGCCCTCAGGAAAGGACCGGGGATTTTCCCCCCGAAAGTCCAGAACTGATAGCTCGTATTGTCGTCGAGGCGTCCTTTCAGTTCGATCGTCTTGAGATCGAAACGGACGGTCTTCGGCCCGCGATGGACCGGCGGCGGCACATCGGAAGGATCGCGGGTTATGTCGGCGCCGATTGGAGGCGGCGAGATCCTCTTGCCCGGCTCCACCCTGACCTTTCCGAGCATTCCCGACTCGCGATGTCCGGGAATTGCGCAAAAATAGGCGAAAGACCCCGTCTTGTCGGCAAGGAACGAAACCGTCGCGCTCGCGCCCTTTCCGACCACCCGGTTGGACCGCACGCCATAGAAGTCGATGACGATGTCGTGCTCGGCGCCCTCCCCGTTGATCAGATTGATCTGAGCCATCTCGCCTTCGCGCAAGACGAGATCGGGGTTGACCTTGCCATCGATATCGCCGCCGACGCCGAGAAACACCATGCGCCCGTCGGCGATCCCGGAACGGAGCGTAAAGACCATCAGGCCCTGATGGGCGGTGACAGCGCCGACGCTGGTCGGCGCCAGATGCGCCGCCAGCAACAGCGCAGCCAGAAAAACGACGAAACGCGACGTTCCTTCCGGCCGCATGCCGGCCTCTCGTTGTCGGCGCATGAGCGACATGCGCAAGAAAAATTAACTGAGCGCCGGAGTTTCGTAAGAGACGAGACGGGCGACGCGCACGATCAGTCGCCACATAAAGCTCGCCTCGCTGACGAAAAGCCCGGCTGGATCAGAAACCGAACAGGCTGAAAAGGCTTTTCGATTTACGCTCCAGCTTCCGGATTTCGTCCTGCATCTGCCGCGTCTCCGCCCGCATCTCGAGGAAGCGGTCGTCGGGAATGCTGAAATCCATGGCCGCAAATCCGAGCTGGCGCCGCGCGTCTTCAAAGCGCACTTTCGCGTGTTGCAAGAGAGAATTCTGCTTCCCAGCCATACTTCCAGCTCCGGTTCCGAGGCCACCGCGTGAGCGGCGTCCCTGAACTTACCCAATGATCTCGATGCACTGCAACAACGGACTTCGCGCGGCTGCGCCTCAATGGCTCTCCAGCCAGCCTCTAGCCGCGTCGCGCAGGGCCTTGCGCGAGTCGTCGTAGAGATAAGGCATATGGCCGCCTCTCAGCACGAGGAGCCGAACGCGCGAGGCGTCGCCGTAATCCGGCAACTGATCGAGCATGAGCTTGGTGGCGAAGTAAGGCGTCGTCAGATCGTAAAGCCCGTGCACGACAAAGGTCTTCAGCCGGGGATCGAGGGCCAGCGCCTCGCGCAGGCCGGACATGACCTCTGCATTGGCGCGCCCCTCCTCTCCGTAACGCCACTGATGGGAAATTTCGCCGCTCAGAACGGAATAGCGCGCCTCGCCGATCGGCCAGCCGAGCTTTTCGATGATCAGACGCGTCATGGCCGCGCCGAGAGGCGCGCGCCAGGATTGCAGTAAAGGATCGGCCCAATCGCCGTCCGGCGAGAAGGGATCGGGGTCCCAGCCTGAGATTTCCCCGTCATAAACGCTGAGCACGCGCCCGGCGTCGCGTGCGCGTTCGCGCGCGAAGGTTCGCGCATCGATGCGGGCGCCAAGACGCGAGACAAGCGCCCGGTCGAGACCGGTAAACTGCGCCACGGCGGCGCTCATGCGCGCGAGCGCCTGAGCGTCCTTGGCGCCTTTCAGCAGATCGATCGCATATTCGCCGGCCGCATAGGCCTCGGCGTCGGCGACGTCGGCGCGGCCTTTCGCATTGCGCGCGACCGCCGCCAAAGACGGCAGCAGCGCCGCCCGCAACAGCGGATTGCCGCCCGAAAGCAGCCAGCTGAAATCGAGCGCCGGCGAAATGAGAAAGAGGCCCTCGACGCCGATGTTTTCGTGCTCCCGCAAGGCGCCCGCGAGTTTCACGCAGCGAAAGCCGCCATAGCTTTCGCCGACCAGGAACTTCGGCGAGGCGAGGCGGCCGTGGGCGGTGAGCCACTTCCGGACGACGACGGCGAGCGCGTCGGCGTCGCCCTGCGCCGAATAGAAGCGCTTCTTCACCTCCTCGCTGTCTGAAAGTATCCTGCTGAAGCCCGTGCCCGGCGGATCGACGAAGACGAGATCGGCGAAGGGTATCCAGCTGTCCGCATTATCCAGGAGCGTCGGCGGCGCAGAGGGAGACACAGCGTCGGGCGAGAACCGCAGCCGCCAGGGCGACAAGGCGCCGAGCGCGAGCCATGCCGACGCTGCGCCGGGGCCGCCGTTGAAGACGAACATGATGGGCCGCGTCTGCGGATCGGAGCCCGAGCGTTCATAGGAAACATAAGCAACGTCGGCCTGCGGCGCGTCACTTTGCGCGTCGCGCAATCGCACGGCGCCGGCCCGCGCGGTGAAGGCGATCTTTTCGCCCGGTATCATCACGACGTGGTTGGTGGTCGTCTCCGCCGGAAGCGCGCGCGCATGGGCTTGCTCTTCGGCGCCTTTCTTGTTCGGGGGCGCCTCTTCGGCGGCGCCTGAAGGAAAAATCGCGAGAAACGACAGGACGCCCGCGGTAATGGCCGTTTTCAAAGAGATCATGGACTCATCCATAAATTGAGGCGAGCCGGCCTGGCGGCGCGCTTGATATAGGGCGCCGGAGCCGGGTGGCTCCTGTCGAGAAACCAAGCGCACAGTCGAATGCAAACATGTTAACGGCCCGCCCCTCTTTTGGAGGGAGCGGGCCGTTTGCGGTCGTCGCCGGATCGCGAATGAACGCTTTCCTCGGACCGCACAAACAGAACTTGCGTGGAAGCCCGGCGTTCCTGCCCGCATGACATTTTTTTGAAATCGGCGCGCAGCGGGGCGCGTGATCCATGCCGTTCCCAATTCTGGACGATCCGCGCCCCCGCCCCATGTTCACTCCAAGCCGGAGGAACAGCGAAATGCATTTCGGGGAAACCCAATATCTGCCCGTCGCGCCTCCCTTCTTCATGCTGCTCGTCGGAGTTGTCGTCGTTCTCGCGGTTCTGATCCAGTTGCGCATTCTGCAATATGTCTATGTGCAGCTCGGCGTCAGTCCCGGCGCGGCGGTTTATCTGCTGCTGGCGTCGCTTCTCGGCAGCTATGTGAACATTCCGCTCGCCGTGCTCGGCAGCGAGACCTTCGTCGAGCATGACCAGATCATCTATTATTTCGGCGTTCCTTATGTCGCGCCGAGTTTCTCGCCCGCGCCGGAAGTGCTCCTCGCCGTCAACGTCGGCGGCGCGGTCATACCGACGGTTCTATCCATCTATCTGCTGTCGAAAAACCACCTCTGGGGCCGCGGCCTGATCGCCGCCGCCTGCGTCACGGCCGTTTGCTACGCCTATGCGCAGCCGGTGCGCGGGATCGGCATCGCTCTGCCGATCTTCGTCGGGCCGCTGGCGGCGACCCTCGTCGCCCTGCTCGTCTCCTGGCGCCACGCGGCGCCCCTCGCTTATGCGGGCGGCAGCCTCGGCGTGCTGATCGGCGCGGACCTTCTGAATCTCGACAAGCTCACGCGCCTCGGCGCGCCGGTTCTCTCGATCGGCGGCGCGGGAACCTTCGACGGCATCTTCATGACGGGCGTCTTGTCTGTCCTGCTCGCCAGCCTGATCGGAGCCCTGATGCGCCGGGGCCAGGAAAGCCTCAGCGCAGGCTGAGCCGCCACGGCGGCGCTTGCGCGCTCTTGCGCCCGGTGGCAGGAAGGCGCAAGCCCCATCGAGCTTTTTTCGCCATGCGCCTTCGGATCACGCTCCTCGCCCTCCTCGCTGTGGCGCTCGTTCCCCCTACGGCCTCGGCGGCGCGCGATCGCGCGTCGGTCGGGACGAAACCTGAGAACGCCAGGAAAAGCGGCCGCTCCTTTCTGGAGAAGCCCATCGAGCCCGCGCCAGAGCGTGAGGAAAAGCCGCGCGCAGGCTGGGGCGGCTTCTACGGCGGCCTGAACGGCGGCAGTTCGTCCGGCGACCGCTGAAGCTAGAAGCCGCGCGCGGCGTTCTGACGGCGCAAAAGCAGCGACACGTCCACGCCGACCGGCTGATCGGAGCCCAGGAACGACGCGCCGTACAAAATGGCGTTGGCGTTCGTGGAGACGCCCGAGCCCGCGCCGGGATTGGCAAGATCATACATCGCGGCGAAGCGCGCGATGAACGCGTCCAGCTTCTTGGCGTCCTTGAAATCGTCGATCTTGACTTTCGCGCCAAGCAGCCGCGCTTGCGTGTCGATGGGCTGGCGCGAGGAAGCGGCGGGAAGGCCGAGCGCGGTCTGCACGACCTCGAGCAGCTTCTTGTCGGCAAGCACGCCATAGATGCTTGTCAGCTGAGGCGCATGGTCGCGGAAATAGAGCGCGAGCTCCACGCCCGGATTCTGCCGGCCCTGTTCGGCCTGCATCGCCTGCTCGATATAGCGCCCCGTCACGGTCTTGATGAAATCGCCGGAGCCGACATCGGCCTTGGCGCCGGCGTAATCGAAGGCCTCCGCAAAAGCGAGAATATTCGGGTTGTTGAGCGTGCGCGCGAGGTCCTTCTTGCTGTCGACGCCCTGCTCCAGCACCTTGCGCATCATGCCGATGGCGTCCGTCCTGTCGCCGAGCCCGAAGGCTTTCATCGCATAGTTGAATAGCCGCCTGTTCTTGAGCAGCGCCTCGATGGAGGTCGCCTTGCCAATGTTCGCCTTGAAATATTTGGTCTCCAGCGCAATCGTCGGCGTCTTCGCGGCGATGGCGCGCCATCGGTCGAGATTCTTGCTGACCGAAAGATAAGCGCCGGCGGTGGTCATCGGAACATCCCTTCGCGACGGGCGCAGGATGCGCTCGGACGTCACCCGAGCATGGCGCGCAAAACTTGCCGCGCGCTTGCCGATCAGACGCGTCCGCGCGTCGACATTAAAAAGCTATTTCTTGCAGACCGTCGCGGGCTGCACGGCAAGCTCCTTCATCTCGCCTTTCAGGACGAAATCTCCATAATCGAGCGACAGGGCGCGGGAAATCCCGTTCTCATAAGCATCGAAGGAGAGGACGTAGATCGGCTGGCCGTCGCGCTTGCCGGTCTCGAAATAAGAGACCGCGACGCGCCAGCGTTTCATGCCCGCGAGCGGCGCGGCGGCTTTTTCCGGCGCCTGCGCCTCGATGAGCTTGCCGATGACGGTGAGCGTGTCGAAGGTCTTGTCGCCGCGGCCGGTGCCGTCGTAAACGCGCGCCTCCAGCAATTGCTCGCCGGCGCGGGCGGCGTCGATGATGTGGACCAGATGTTCACTCGGGAAGAAGGCCGGGCCGTCGAGCGAGAGATGTTCGCGCTTCGGCTTGACGAGATCGACGGAAATCTTCTCGCCCTTCTCCTTGCGGGCCTTGCCGTCGGTCGCCTCGCTGAGCCGGTTGTCGACCTTGGTCTCCACCCTGAAACGAAGATCGCTCGCGTCCACCGCCTCGAAGGTCGCGGACATCATGTCCGAAAGCTTGGTCGCTCCCTCGGCTGGCTGCAACTCGGTCAATTGCCGGAAGTTCTGGACATAGCCATCGCAGGAGGCGGTGAATTCGAAGACGATGCGGCCGCGCGCCTGCGCCGGCGCCTTTGAGCCCGTCGCCTTGTCGAGCGTCAACTCATAAACCGCCCGATGGCTCGCGAGTGGCAGCGCGCCTTCGGCCGAGGCGGCGGCGGTCGTCAGTCCGGCGGCGAAAATGGCGGCGAGAAGCGCGCGCGAGCGATTCATGAGAAGATTTCACCACGGTGCAGCAGCGTCGCCATTGCGTCGCAAGTCGGCTGAAATTAGGGTCAGGCTGGCGCCGGAGCAAACCTTTTCTCGGGGAAAATAGTCATGATCAGTTCCGCCAACGAGACCCCTGACGCGCGCCTCGCCGCCCTCGGGCTGACCCTGCCGGCTGCCGCCGCGCCAGTGGCGAATTACGTTCCCTACGCGCACGCGGGCGGGCTGCTGTTCGTCTCTGGCCAGTTGCCGATGGGCGCGAATGGGATCGATCCCGCCCACAAGGGCAAGCTCGGCGGCGCGGTGTCGCTTGAGGATGGCCAGGCAGCGGCGCGGCAGGCGGCGCTCAATGTGCTCGCGCAGGCCCGCGTCGCCGTCGGCGATCTCGCGTCGCTCAGGGCGGTGCGGATCGGCGGCTATGTCAACGCCCTGCCCGACTTCGGCCAGGTGCCGCAAGTGGTGAACGGCGCCTCCGATCTCTTCGCCGCCGTGCTGGGCGAGAACGGAAAACATGCGCGCTTCGCCGTGGGCGTCGCGCAATTGCCGCTCGACGCCGCCGTCGAGGTGGAAGCCGTCTTCGAGATTCTGTGATGACGGCGCCGGCGCTCGATTGGCTGATCGCCCGGCCGATCGCCCATCGGGGACTGCACAAGGCGTCCGCCGGCGTCATCGAGAATTCTCTGGGAGCCGCCGGCGCCGCCATCGCCAAGGGCTACGCCATCGAATGCGACGTGCAGGCGACGCGGGACGGCGACCTCGTCGTGTTTCACGACGACACGCTGGAGCGCCTCACAGACGCCAGCGGGCGCGTCGACGCCCGCGACGCGCAGGCGCTCTCCCGCCTGCGGCTGAAGGGGTCGTCCGAGACCATCCCCACCTTCGCCGCCTTTCTCGCTGCGATTGCCGGAGGCGCGCCGCTCGTCGTCGAGCTGAAAAGTCATTTCGACGGCGATCTCCGCGCAGCCAGACGCGCCGCCGAACTTCTCTCGGCCTATCGAGGCCGGGTCGTCGTGGAGAGCTTCGATCCGGCGCCCATCGCCTTTCTGCGCGCGAACGCGGAGGCGCTCGGCGTCGCCCATGTCCCGCTCGGCATGGTCGGCGAAGCCCGCTATGATGAGAAGGACTGGCCGATGCTCTCTCCCGCGCAGCGCGCGGAGATGACGCATTTCCTGCACTATCCGCGCACGCGCCCGGACTTCCTGTCATGGAGCGTGGCCGATCTGCCCCACGCCATCCCGGTCCTCGCGCGGCAGGCGCTCAGGATACCCGTGACGACATGGACGGTGCGCTCGCTTGCGCAGGCCGAAATGGCGGCGCAATGGGCGGATCAGATCGTCTTCGAGAAATTCACGCCGGGTTGAAGGCGGGGCCCGGCCCTGCGAGCGAGGCGCTTCACTTCGCTCGCAGGGATGCTCGTCAGGCCGCGACCATCGCCGGCGCGGCGAGACCGCGGACGTTTTTCAGCTCGACGCGAATATTGTTGTCGCTCGCGGCCTTCATGAAGTCTTCGAGCGTCTCCATGATGTCGTGGTCGATGAAATTCGCGCGCGTGCCGTCGATGACGACATAGCTGTCGTCTTCGATGTCGGCGAGAAGGTTGCGCAGCGGCGCCCGGTTGAGGAAAGACACGTCCTTCTGGAGCCGAAGCAGATAGTTCTTGCCGTCGCGCGTGAGCGTGAAAGCCGAATGGTAATTGCCGTAGAGCACGAAGAACAGGCCCACCGCCATGCCGATCGCCATGCCCTTGAGGAGATCGGTCAGGAGGATCGCCGCGATGGTGACGGCGAAAGGCGCGAACTGGGCGAAGCCCTTCTCGAATTGCTCTATGACGAGCTTCGGCTTCGCCAGCTTGTAGCCGGTGAGCAGCAGCACGGCAGCGAGACAGGCGAGCGGGATCATGTTCAGCACGGTCGTGAGGAACATGACGCTTAGCAGCAGCAATACGCCATGAACGATGCAGGCGACCTTGGTATGCGCGCCGGCGTCGATATTGGCGGAGCTGCGGACGATCACCGCCGTGATCGGCAGGCCGCCGATCATGCCGCTGATGAAATTGCCTACGCCCTGCGCCTTGAGTTCCTGATCTGTCGGCGCCGTGCGCTTGAGCGGATCGAGCTTGTCCACGGCCTCGAGGCTGAGCAATGTTTCGAGACTGCCGACGAGGGCGAGCGTCGCGGCCGTGACATAGACATGGTAGTCCGTGAGCATTTTGAAATCCGGGAAACGGATTTCACCTGCGAACTGTGCAAGTCCGAAGATCTGCGGCAGCGTGACGAGATGCTGGGGCGCGATGGCGAGGACAGGCAAGACTGTCTGCGCCAGAAGATTGAAGACGACGCCGAAGACGACGGCGACGAGGGGACCCGGAACCAGAGAGAGAATCCGGTGGTCCCTGATTTTGGACGTCTCCCAGAACAAAAGAATGGCGAGCGACGCCAGCGCCACGATCGTAGCGCCGGCCGAGATCGAATTCAGCGACGACCAGACAAAGGAGAATGTCGCATTGGCGTCGTCCTCGAGAAACGACAGATCGCTCTCGCTGTCCGCATCGTAACCGACGGCGTGCGGAAGCTGCTTCATGATGAGGATGAGGCCGATCGCGGCGAGCATGCCCTTGATGACGGCCGAGGGGAAATAGGCGCCGATGACGCCGGCGCGCGCATATCCCATGCCGATCTGGATGAGGCCGGCGAGCGCGACGGCGAGCAACATGCCGCCGAGACCGAATTTGTCCACCGCCCCCGCCACAATGACGGTAAGGCCGGCTGCGGGGCCGGACACGCTGAGCTGGGATCCGCTGAAGACGGAGATCACCAGCCCGCCGACGATGCCCGCGATGACGCCGGAAAAGGGCGGCGCGCCAGAAGCCACGGCGATGCCGAGGCAGAGCGGAAGCGCCACCAGAAATACGACCACGCCAGCGGGGATGTCGTGATCAAGATAGCGCATGTAATAGTCGAGATGCTTGCGCAACACGGCTTGACGTCTCCTGTTCGCTGAGCTTTAGGACTTACTCGTCCCACTCGTAGATACGGTCGATCTTGCTTTCCGGCCCCAGCGTGATGAGCTGCTTCAAAAGCCCATCATCGAGGGCGTAGACCCAACCATGCAGCGCCGGCCGTTGTTCGCTTTTCCAGGCGTTCTGCACGATGGACGTATAGGACAGAGAATTGACCTGTTCGATGACATTGAGCTCGACGAGCCGGTTCGCCTTGTCGTCGAAGGAATTGATCGCGTCGAGTTCTTCGCGGTGAAGGCGATAGACATCCTTCACGTGCAGCAGCCATTTGTTGAGCAGCGTGAATTCCGACCGCTGATGCGACAGCGCCGCCTTGACGCCGCCACAGTTGTAATGGCCGCAGACGATGATGTGCTTCACCTTCAGAACCTGGACAGCGTATTGCACGACGCTGAGACAGTTGAAATCCGTCGCGATGACCTGATTGGCGATATTGCGATGCGCGAAGATCAGCCCCGGCTCCGCATTGACGATGATGTCCGCGGGCACGCGGCTGTCGGCGCAGCCGATCCACAGGAACTCCGGCTGCTGGCCATGGGCGAGACGCTCGAAGTAATCGGGCTCCCGTTGTTTCTTCTCTTCGGCCCAGGCCTTGTTTTCGAGCAGCAGTTTTTCGTGTGACCGCATTCGACGCCCGTCATTGTCGTCCCGTATCTGGCGCGAGGACGAATTCGCCTTTTTGCCTGCGACCCTCGCAGACCAGAAGCTCAGTCTAGTCACGCGTGACTGCCAGCACAAGGCGCACAAGATGCAAGTAATAGTGCCACAGCAATTTTCTTTTCTGACGCCAGCAGCATTACTATTTCGTGACGGGCGATCATCGGATCAGACAATCTCACCGCAGAGGTCGCGCCATACCTGCGGCAAGGTCGCGATAATGTCGTCGGCGATGAGGCCGGGCCCGAAAATTTCCGCGGCGCGCGCATGCATCCAAACTGCGCAGGAGGCTGCGAGAAATCCGTCCATGCGTTGCGCGAGAAGTCCCGCGACGACGCCGGTCAACACGTCTCCCGAGCCCGCCGTCGCGAGCCAGGGGCTCGCCCAGCTCTGGATCGAGGCGCGGCCGTCCGGCGCCGCGACGACCGTGTCCGGGCCTTTGTAAAGCACGACGGCGCCGCTCACCCGCGCCGCGTCGCGCGCCTTGTCCAGCTTGGAGCGGTTGGCGCGATCATTGTCGCATTCGGCGAAGAGCCGTACGAATTCGCCCGCGTGCGGCGTCATCACGACTGGCCCCGGAGCGGCGCGGGTCGCCCGCCACAGCCGGAAGGGGTCGCTCTCGAAACTCGTCAGCGCATCGGCGTCGAGCACGGCGGCCCGGCGGTAGGCCTGCGGCGTCAGCGCCGCCTCGACCTGCTCGCAGCTCGCCTCGCTCACCCCGAGGCCCGGACCGAGCGCCACGGCGTTCTTGCGCTCGTCGGCGAGCACGGCGGCGAGGCCCCTGGCGCCGTCCGCGGGCCGCACCATCACCGAAGTGAGCGCGCTGGCGTTGACGAGCAGCGCGTCGCTCGGACTTGCAAGCGTGACGAGGCCGGCGCCCGAGCGCAGCGCCGCCGCCGCCGAGAGCCGCGCCGCGCCGGTGAAGGACGCGCCGCCGGAAACGACCAGCGCATGGCCGCGCGTATATTTGTGGCCGTCCACCTTGGGCCTCGGCAGCGCGGACAGCCACAGCGCCGGGGCGTTGACGAAGGTCTTCACCTCCATCGATTCGAGCGTGCTCGACCGGATGCCGATATGGGCGCAGGTCAGCCGGCCGCAGCGGGAGCGCCCCGGCAGCAGCAGATGGCCGGTCTTGACGCGAAAGAAGGTGACCGTCTCGTCGGCCTCGACCGCCGCGCCACGAATCGCGCCCGTTGTGCCATCGACGCCGCTGGGAATATCGACGCTGATGACGTTCTGCTTCGTTTCGCGCCGCCATTGATTGAGGCGATTCACCAGAGCCTGCGCGGCCGGATCGAGATCGCGCGCCAGGCCGGTTCCAAACAGCGCGTCGATGACGAGATCGACGCCGTGAAAATCGCATTCCTGCGCCGGAAGCAGCGTGCCCGTCCATCCCGCCGCCGCCCGCGCCGCGTCGCCGCGAAGCTGATCGGGCGGCACGAGCGACGCGACGCGCACCTTGTAGCGTTGCGCGCGCAGCAGCCGCGCCGCGACATAGCCGTCGCCGCCATTGTTTCCCGGCCCGCACAGCACCAGCACGCGGCGCCCGCTGGTGCGCTGGAGAATGCGGCTCGCGACGCGCGCAATCGCGACGGCGGCGTTCTCCATCAGATCCATGCTCGGCACGCCGCTGTCGATCGTGAGGCGATCGGCGCGGGCCATTTGCTGGGTCGTCAGAAGTTCGAGTGGGAAGGGACTGAGCGGCATGATGCGCGGATGGTGACCGATGGCGGCGGTCCGCGCAATGGGCGGCGCCCAATCCGTGACGCTTGCGCCTCAATATTTGGCGCCACATTTCGCCGTGCCGCGCTTTCAGCTATGGAAAAGGCGATGCTGACCGCCGTTATCCTCGCCCATGGAAAGCCCGCCGCCCCGCTGCGCCGCGACGCCATTGCGCGCAGCCTCGCCTCTCTCGTCGAATCATGCGTGCAGGGCCTCGTGGCGGACGCCGTGCTGGTCGGCGCGCCCGAGCGCGGACTCGAGGCCATTGCCGACGAAGCCGGCTGCGCGCTCGTCGAAACCGCCACGGCCGAAGAAGGTCTCGCGCGCGGCCTGGACGCCGCGCGCCGCGACCGAATTCTTCTGCTTTGCGCCGGCAATGCCGTTGAGCGCGGCTTCATTGACGAGATCGACGATGTTTTCGTCCATGGCGCGCCGGACACTGTCCTGGTGCTGCGTCTCGCGCCGCATTCCTTGCTGACGCGTCTCGCGCCGCGCCTGTCCGAGCCGGTGGGCGTCATCGCCCCGAAAAGCGCGCTGCGCGCCGCCGCCTCCGCCGATCTCGGGAGGCTCGCCAGAAAGCTCGGCTGCGCGGAACTTTCCTGCCGCGCGCGCCGAACCTATTAGCTCTCACCGATTGAAGGTGTTGCAGTCGTCGATCCGGCCGCTCTTCAGGCCGCGCAGCAGCCATTCGGTACGCTGCGCCGAAGAGCCGTGGGTGAAGCTGTCGGGCACCACATAGCCGCGCTGCGCGCGCTGGAGACGATCGTCGCCGATGGCCTGGGCCGAGGCGACCGCCTTCTCGATGTCGCCCTCCTCCAGGAAGTGCTGGCGCGCATTGCCATTGTTGGCCCACACGCCCGCGAGGCAATCCGCCATCAGCTCGACGCGAACCGAGAGGGCGTTGGCCTCGCCGCGGCTGCCGGCGCGCGCCTGGGCGCGCTGCACCTTGGGCAGAATGCCGAGCAGATTCTGGATGTGGTGCCCCATCTCGTGAGAAATGACATAGGCATAGGCGAAATCGCCGCCCCCGCCGAAGCGCTGCTTCATGTCGCGGAAGAAGGAGGTGTCGAGATAGATGCGCTGGTCGAGGGGGCAGTAGAACGGACCCATCGCCGATTGCGCGGTCCCGCATCGCGAACTGGTCGCGCCGTCGAAGAGCACGAGCCGGGGCGCGCGGAACGCAACGCCCTCCTGCTGCGGCAGGATTTGCGACCAGACCTGCTCATTGGAGCCCACGACCTTGGAGACGAATTGCCCCATCTGATCGGCCGGCTGCGACGCCTCGCGGGTGCGGTCCTCCCGCTCCACGCGGTGGCCGCCGCCCATGCGGCTCAGCATGTCGGCCCCGCCGATCAGGAGCGAAGGATTGATGCCGAGGGCCCAGCCGAGGATGCCGAGAATGACGATGGTGCCGAGCCCGATGCCGCCGCCGCCCCCTGACGGGCCGCCGAACATGCCACCGCCCTCGCCCCGGCGGTCCTCGATATTTTCAGAGGTCTGGAGATCTTCCCACTTCATCTTGCTGGCTCCGCCGCGCCGTCATCCGGCCCGATAATTTAATGGACGCAAGCGCGGCTGAACAGGCCGGAAATCAGGGCGCGCCCCATTCCTGCGGCCATTCGGCTCGCAGCCGGCCGCCGAGCCGCACGGGCGAAATCATGCCCGCGAGCCCGTCCCGCCCCACCTCGATCGCCACGCCGCAGAGCGTCGCCTCGCCATTGGCCGGCTCGTAGCGCGCGCCCGGCGTCTTGCGAATGAAGCGGCGCAGCGGCTCCTCCTTGTCCATGCCAATGACGGAATCATAGTCGCCGGTCATGCCGGCGTCGGTGAGATAGGCTGTGCCGCCGGGCAGGATCTGTGCGTCCGCGGTCGGCACATGCGTATGGGTGCCGACGACGAGCGACGCCCTTCCATCGACGAAATGGCCCATGGCCATCTTTTCGCTCGAGGTCTCGGCGTGCATGTCGACCACGATGGCGTCGCAGCCCACCCCAAGTGGGCAGGCGCCGAGCTCGCGCTCCATAGCGGCAAAAGGGTCGTCGATCGCGTCCATGAATACGCGGCCCATGGGATTGATCACCAGGACCTGCTGGCCGCGCGCGGCGGCGAAGAGATTGGCGCCCCGGCCCGGCGTGCCGGGCGGATAATTGATGGGCCGCAAAAGGCGCGGCTGGCGCTCGATGAAAACCAGCGTCTCCCGCTGGTCGAAAGCGTGATTGCCGAGCGTGACGCAATCGACTCCGGCGGCGAGCATTTCCTCGCAAATGGCCTCGGTAATGCCGAAGCCCCCGGCCGCGTTCTCGCCGTTGCACACCACGAAATCGAGCGCCCACTTCTCGCGCAGGCGCGGAACGTAGCGGATCACCGCCGCGCGGCCGGAGCGGCCGAGCACGTCGCCGATGAAAAGGAGGCGCAGCGGCTGCGCGGGTTGCGAGGCGGTTGACATGGTTCTCCATAGCCCGCGCCGCCCCCAAGATCAAAACCTGTGTCGGGCCGGCCGGAAATCGAGATTGCGCAAACGCCCCGCCTTTCATAGGTGAGGGCGATCGTTGTAACATTCAGAGTGAAACGAGCTTCGCCCCAGATGCCTGACGCCGCCGCCCGCACCGACGCCCCGACGCAGACCGACGCGCCGGCGCGGCCTTACATCGTCTTCGAGGACGGACGCGACGGCGGCCGGGCGCAGCTCTTCGACGCGCCCGAGGAGATCATCGTCGCCCGCGAGGCCGCCGAGGTCCAGGACGCCTTCGCCCGCATGGAGGCCGCCGCGAAAAGGGGCCTCTATCTCGCGGGTTACGCCAGCTATGAACTCGGCTATGCGCTCGAGCCGAAGTTTTCGACCCAGACGACGCCGCGCTCGCGCACCCCGCTGCTGCTCTTCGGCGCCTTCCGCGCGCCCCGGCCCTGGACGCTGCCGCCCGCCGAAGGCCCCGCCCCGCGCGTGGCTCTGACGCCGGCCTGGAGCGAGAGCGACTACGCTGAGCGTTTCCGCGCCTGCCGGGATTTCATCTTCGCCGGCGACGTCTATCAGATCAACCTCACCTTCCCGCTCTATGGCCGTTTCGACGGCGACCCGCTGGCGCTCTACGGCGCCCTGCGCAAGCGCCAGCCTGTCGCCTATGGGGGCGTCGTGGCGCTCGGCGAGGAGACGGTCGTCTCTCTGTCGCCCGAGGTCTTCTTCGAGGCGCAGGGCCGCGCCATCCGCGCCCGGCCGATGAAGGGCACCGCGCAGCGCGGCGTCATGCCGACCGAGGACATGGCGCGCGCCCAATATCTCGTCGAGGACGAGAAGTCGCGCGCCGAAAATCTCATGATCGTCGATCTTCTGCGCAACGATCTTTCGCGTCTTTCGGAAGTCGGCTCGGTCAAGGTCACGGACCTCTTCACCATCGAGACCTATCCGACGCTGCATCAGATGACCTCGGGGATCGAGGCGCGGCTGCGCGACGACATTTCGCTCGCCGAGCTTTTCACGGGTCTTTTCCCCTGCGGCTCCGTCACCGGCGCGCCCAAGATTCGCGCCATGGAGATCATCCGCGACCTCGAATGCGCGCCGCGCGGCGTCTATTGCGGCTCGCTCGGCGTGATCGCGCCCAACGGCGACATCCGCTTCAATGTCGCGATCCGCACGCTCACCATTTTCCCCGACCATGAACTCGTCTGCAATGTCGGCTCGGCGGTCGTCGCCGACTCGCGTGCCCGCGAAGAGTATGAGGAATGTCTGATCAAGGCCCGGTTCCTGACCGGCGCGCCGACGACTTCGGGCTGATCGAGACGCTGCTGTGGACGCGCGCGGGCGGTTTCGATCTGCTGCCCGAACATCTCGCGCGCCTCGCCGCATCGAGCGCCGCGCTCGGCTTCGCCTATGACGAGGGGAAAGTCCGGGCGGCGCTCGACGCCGCTGTCGCGCCGCCTCCCCAGCCCCGCTCTGCACGGGAGAAGGAGCAGAACGCGCCTCCGCCCGAACGGCTGCGGGTGCGGCTCGTCCTCTCCCGCGACGGCTCCATCGAAACCAGCGCGACGCCCGTCGAGCCCATCCCGCCTGAAACCGTCTGGCGCGTGGTCGTCGCGCAGCGCCGCTTTTCCTCCGATGATCCGTTGCTCCGTCACAAGACGACGCGACGCGCCCTCTACGAGGACGAACTCGCCCAAGCCATGAAGGACCGGGGCGCGGACGAGGTTCTCTTCCTCAACGAACGGGACGAAGTCTGCGAGAGCGCGCGCTGCAACCTCTTCGCGCCGCAGAGCGGTCTGCTGCTGACGCCGCCGCTTTCCTGTGGAGTGTTGCCCGGAACCCTGCGCGCCAATCTCATCGCCAGCGGCCGGGCGAAGGAGGCTGTTCTGCATCTCCCCGACTTGCCGCGCGATTTCTTTCTCGGCAATTCGGTGCGCGGGCTCGTGCGCGCGCGGCTGATCGAGTGAGACCGGCGCGTTACCGCCGCCACATATCTTCGAACGCGCGCTTGAATCGCTTTACCGCCGCGCGGCAGCGCAGGACGATGAGCGAATTGTCCTGCCGCGTCAGGCCCGAGTGGGAAAAATTCCCCGCCCCGTCGCGCATGAATTTGCCGTCGACAGAATAGGCTTTCAGATGCATCAGCGGCGCGGGCTCGCCTTTATATCTGATCTCGACATTCGGCCGCGCGGCCAGACTGTCATAGACCTCCGCGAGCGCCTTCGGCATGTGCACGTCCGCGCCGTCACGATAGAGGCGGATGCGAACCCCGCGCGCGGCGGCGTCGTCCAGCGCCTTCACGATGCGCAGGTCCGTCAGCACATAGGCGGCGAAGTCGATGCGCTTTTTCGCCTGGCCGATCAGCTCGACATCGATCGCCTCGAGATCCTCGGCCGGCGCAAAAGCCTGCCGCTCCAGGCGGCAGCGCCCCGCGAGGGCGGGCGTCGAGAGCGCGAGGCAGAGGGCGATCAGGAGAAGCCGTTTCATGCGGCTGATCTCGTCGCACGACAAGCTGGCGCCGGCATTACGTCTGGCCGGGCTTGAGCCGGTAGAAGATATGACGCCCGATCATGTCCATGCGCGTCAGCGCCCGCGCCCAGCGCGGCTTGACGTAAGTGGCGTGGTAATGCGTCGAGCGGCCGACGTCGGTGATGTAGGTGCGGCCGTCCATCACCTCATTGGCGATGCGGACCGCCGTCGCCCAGGACTCCTGTTCGGTGATGCGCAGCGACTTTCCTTCGCAGGCGAAGGAGAACTGGCACGCCTTGTAGTGATTGCGGTTCTGATACACGACGCCGCAGATGCTCGCGGGATAAAGCCCGCTCTGCACGCGGTTCAAAACGACCTGCGCCACCGCGGCCTGCCCCGCCTCCGGCTCGCTACGCGACTCGAAATAGACCGCCTCTGCGAGGCAGCGTCTTTCGCGGTCCATGTTGTCACGGTCGACGAGCGACGCGTAATCGGGACGCGCCTTGCCGGGAGCCCCGAGCGCCAGCGTCGCGCGCGGGAAGGAAGAGACTTCGATCGGCAGTGCGTCAGGCTGGGCCGGCGTTGACGAGCCGAGCGCCACGGCGCGCGCAACGGCGGGCGTCGCGCCATGCAGGACGCGCTCGGCGATATCCTTGGAGCCCGTGTCGCGCGGCGCCTCGACGGCGGCTTTCGCAACCGGCTTGGCTCCCTCTGGTGGCGATGCGGCGCCGTCGTTCGAGAGGGCCGGCGGGGTGGCGGTCGAGGCGGTCTGCGCCGGCGAGGCGGCGGCGGTGGATTTCTGCGTCTGCGTCGTCGTCAGCGCCTCGGCGCGCGCGGCTTCCGCCTCGTAGAGCGCATCGTCGCCGGGCACGGGCCCGCGCGGCGCAAGCGCGAGGCTCGTGCGCGCGGCGCGCTTTCCCTCGATACGGAAGGTCAGACGCGCCGGCTCGGCGAGGCCCAGCGCGGCAGGATCGATGACGCGCGTCTCGAAGCCGGGCCGCATGGCGATGATGGGGTCGCCCTTGTGCGTGCGGTCGACCTCGGGGAAATTCTTCACATCTGGCTTCAAATCGACGTGCGGTTCGCTCTCGTCGGGAATGGCGCGTAGATCGTCCGGCGCGCCGACCATCAGCCGGGCGCTCTGCACCAGCGCGCGGCTCTGGCCGGAAAGCCCCAATTCGCCCGACGCCGCTTCGCCGAAGGAAGCGAGCTGAAAGGTTGCCGGTTTGGCGGCGGCGCGGGCGCGGGCGGTGAGCGGCGCGACATTCCAGTCGCCGGCCGCGTCCTGCCCGGCGCTTGCGGTGAAGGAGACGAGGACCCCGACGCCCAGCGCCCAGGGCGCCATGACGCCGAGCGCCCAGGGGGTCCTGACGTCCGCACTCCGACGCCCTTTCGACTGTCGACGCATAAGCTGGCCCAACATCCAACGGCGCTGAAAGACGGCGGCGTGGCCGCCGACGCACACGCAATCACTTTTCCCGATCGTGATTATCAACCCGTTATGCTTGCAGAAGCGTTTCGGCTCAGGCCAAGCCTGCGTGTCAGAATGAGGCGCCGCCCCCTCGCCGCCTCGCCTCACTCTCCGATGAGATGCAGCGCAATCTCGCGGCGATGCGGGCGGCGGCGATGTTCGACAAGATAGACGCCCTGCCACGTCCCGAGCGCCAGGGCGCCGCCGATGACGGGAATGGACAACTGAGTCTGCGTCAGCGCGGCGCGGATGTGCGCCGGCATGTCGTCCGGGCCTTCCGTGTCATGCGAATAGGCGGCGCCTTCCGGGGCAAGGCGCGAAAATACGGCTTCGAGATCGCACAGGACGCTCGGATCGGCGTTCTCCTGGATGAGCAGCGAAGCCGAGGTATGCCGGCAGAACGCCGTGAGCAGACCCTCGCCCATGCGGGCGCCGCGCAGGAAGTCGGCGAGCGTGGCGGTGACCTCGTAGAAACCGCGCCCGCTGGTCTCGATCCTGATGATTCGGGTCGCCTGTCGCATGGGTTCAGATGTGCGCAGGCGCACATGAATGTCGAGCCCCGATAGGCCTTATAAAAACGCCGGCTCCCGTATTAGGGAAGAGCCGGACTTTTTCGAGAATGCGGAGGGATAATGACCGAGAGCCTGATCGACGCCGTAACGAGCTGGGCCGCGTCTGAAACCGGCAAATATGTGGGGGTAACTGCCCTGACCATGCTGGCCTGGTCTGAGGCCGCGGCCATTGTCGGCTCCACCTATTTCAAGCGCATGATCCCGCTGCGCGCCGCGGCGATGATCGCCAATGTGCTCGGCGTGACCCTCGGCCTGGCGACCGGCAACCTGCCGACGATCACCAAGCACGCGATCAATTTCCCCCTCAATTTCACGCGCCTGCGGGAAATGCGCCGGCTCATCGCCAGCGTGCGCCAGGCGAGCGCCACCGACCTCAATCTCGAATGGCTGAAGCCCTTCATGCATCCAGAAAGCTTCCGCGCGACCGATTACGTCTTCGAGAAAGGGGCGCTTGCCACGCAGGCCTTTCTCGTGGTCGAGGGAAAGATCGAAATCTCGGAGCGCGGCGTCATCCTCGAGCCGGGCGCGATCTTTGGCGAGATGGCGCTGTTCACCAGGACCGGCAAACGCACGGCCTCGGCGAAGTGCCTCACCGACGCCACGCTCCTCGCCATCACCTATGAGCAGTTCGAGCAGCTCTATTTCCAGAACCCGGAATTCGGCCTCTACCTCGTCCGCCTGATGGTTCGGCGCTTCGAATCCAATCATCTTGGAGAAGAGCTGGAGAGCGCGTAAGGGGGCGGCTCAGGCCGTTCCCTCGGCCTTGCGCCCCAGCGCCGCCTGCGCCGCCGCGAGGCGCGCAATCGGAACGCGGAAAGGCGAACAGGAGACGTAGTCGATTCCGATTTTTTCGAAGAAAGCCACCGACGCCGGATCGCCGCCATGTTCGCCGCAGACCCCGAGCGCAATGTCCGGGCGCGCGGCGCGGGCGCGCTGGCAGCCGAGCGCGACGAGTTCGCCCACACCCTCCTGATCGATCGAGACGAAAGGATCGTGCGGCAAGAGCCCCTTTTCGACATAGGCGTTGAGGAAGGAGGCCGAGTCGTCGCGCGAGATGCCGAGCGTCGTCTGGGTCAAGTCGTTGGTGCCGAAAGAGAAGAAATCGGCCGACGGCGCAATCTCGCCGGCGCGGAGCGCGGCGCGCGGCAATTCGATCATCGTGCCGATCTCATAGCCCGGCCGAATGCCTGTCTCCTTCTCGACGAGCGACGCCATCGCCTCGACGCGCGCCTTCACGAGATCGAGTTCGGCGCGCGTGAAGACGAGCGGGGCCATGATCTCGATGCGGGCGGGTTCGCCCGTCGCAATGCTGGCCTCGATCGCCGCCTCGAAGATGGCGCGCGCCTGCATGTCGACAATTTCGGGAAAGACCACCGCGAGGCGCACGCCGCGAAAACCGAGCATGGGGTTGAATTCGGAGAGTTGCAGCGCGCGGCGGCGAAGCTTCACCGGATCGGCGCCCATGGCGCGGGCGACCGTGGCGAGCTCCGTATCGGTATGGGGCAGGAATTCGTGCAGCGGCGGATCGAGCAGGCGGATCGTCACCGGCAGGCCCGCCATGATCTCGAAGAGGTGCTTGAAATCCTCGCGCTGGATGGGCAGCAGCTTGGCGAGCGCCGTCCGGCGCCCTTCGGCGTCGTCGGCGAGAATCATCTCGCGCACGGCGACGATGCGCTCGCCCTCGAAGAACATATGCTCCGTGCGCGCGAGCCCGATGCCCTCGGCGCCGAAGCGGCGCGCGGCGCGCGCGTCGGAGGGCGTCTCGGCGTTGGCGCGCACCTTGAGCCGCCTGATCTCGTCCGCCCACCCCATCAGCACGGCGAACTCGCCCGTGAGCTCGGGGCGCTGCATCTTCACTTCGCCGGCGATCACATGGCCCGCCGAGCCGTCGATCGTCAGCTTGTCGCCCTTCACGAAACGCTTGCCGGCGACGGTGAAGCTCTGGTCCTCGTAGTCGATGCGCAGCGCGCCGGCGCCGGTGACGCAGGGCTTGCCCATGCCGCGCGCGACGACTGCCGCATGAGAGGTCATGCCGCCGCGCGCCGTGAGGATGCCTTCCGCGGCGTGCATGCCGTGAATGTCCTCGGGGCTCGTCTCGGTGCGCACGAGAATGACCTTGCGCCCCGACGCCGCGAGCGTCTCCGCCTCTTCCGGACTGAAGACGATCTCGCCGAAGGCCGCGCCGGGCGACGCCGGCAGGCCCGTGGCCAGAATGTCGCGCCGCGCCGCCGGGTCGATGGTCGGGTGCAGCAGTTGATCGAGCGAGGTCGGCTCGACGCGCAGGATCGCCTCCTCGCGCGTGATGAGCCCCTCATTCGCCATGTCGACGGCAAGCTTCAGCGCCGCGCGGGCCGTGCGCTTGCCGTTGCGGGTCTGGAGCATCCACAATTTGCCGCGTTCGACCGTGAATTCCATGTCCTGCATGTCGCGGTAATGGCGCTCGAGCCTGTCGGCGACCTTCGTGAATTCCGCGAAAATCTTCGGCATGGCGGCTTCGAGCGAAATCTTCTCGCCGGGCGAGGCGCGGCTCGCGACTTCGGTCAAAGGCTGCGGCGTGCGCAGGCCGGCGACCACGTCCTCGCCCTGCGCGTTGATGAGATATTCGCCGTAAAGCTCCTTCACGCCGGTCGAGGGATTGCGGGTGAAGGCGACGCCGGTCGCGGAATTGGCGTCCATATTGCCGAAGACCATCGCCTGCACATTGACCGCCGTGCCCCAGCTCTCGGGGATATTGTGCAGATGCCGGTAGACGATGGCGCGGTGGTTCATCCATGAGGCGAAGACGGCGCGGATCGCGCCCCAGAGCTGCGCATGTGTGTCCTGCGGGAAGGTCACGCCGGCATTGGCCTCGACGATGGCCTTGAACCGCGCGACCGCCTCGCGCCAGTCGGCGGCGGAAAGCTGCGTGTCGAGCGTGAAGCCCTTGGCGTCCTTCATCTCCTCGAGCGCGTCCTCGAAGATGTGATGCTCCACGCCGAGCACCACCGACGAATACATTTCGATGAAGCGGCGGTAGCAGTCCCAGGCGAAGCGGGCGTCCCCGCAATAGCTCGCAAGCGCTTCGACCGTCTCGTCGTTGAGGCCGAGATTGAGCACGGTGTCCATCATGCCGGGCATGGAGGCGCGGGCGCCGGAGCGGACGGAGACGAGAAGCGGCCATTTCGAGTCGCCGAAAGCGTGGCCCGCCACCTGGCCGACCTCCGCCATCGCGGCCTCGACCTGGCCTTCGAGGTTCACCGGAAAGGCGTGGCCGTTGGCGTAGAAATAGGCGCAAACCTCGGTGGTGATGGTGAAGCCCGGCGGCACGGGAAGGCCCAGCGCGGCCATCTCAGCAAGATTGGCGCCCTTGCCGCCGAGAAGATCCCGCATGGCGGCCGACCCTTCGGACTGGCCGGCGCTGAAACGATAAACCCATTTCGTCATTGCTTTTGTCTTCCCGCCACGCCGGGTGAGCCCTCTCCGGCCGAACCCGGTTCGGGTTCGCGGGCGCACAATAGCAGATAGGCGGATGAATTGTGGCGGCGAGGGCTCTTTTTTCAGGCGTCTGCCTGCCCGCCCGCGCCCCGATCCGCTCGCAATTCCGCCAAGCCAAGCTAGACTGGACGCCCCGACCGACCATCTGAAGGCGGATGATGATGGAAGACGAAGCGCCCCGCCCCCGCCCGGCCCATGAGATGGGCCAGCCGCTCGACCTTCTCTCGCTCGGCGAGCTCGACGAGCGGATCGCCGCGCTGAAAGCGGAAGTCGCCCGGCTGGAAGAAGCCGCGCAGGCCAAACGCGCCGCGACCGCCGCCGCAGAGGCGTTTTTCAGGAAGTGAGCGGCCCCGCCTGCGCTCCCCCCGCCCGCCCGCTCGGCTTGACAGCGGCGAGGCCATTGCGCTTCTTGGCGCCCAGCCGCCGGCCCTCCCGGCAATTCCTCGATTTTTCCAAACCGAAAGCGGCCCATGCATCGCTACCGTTCGCATAACTGCGGAGAGCCCAATGAGGCGCTCGCGGGTCAGAAAATCCGCCTCTCCGGCTGGTGCCACCGCATCCGTGACCATGGCGGCGTGCTGTTCATCGACCTGCGCGACCATTACGGCCTGACCCAATGCGTCGTGGACCCCGATTCGCCGGCGTTCGCCCAGGCCGAGAAGCTGCGCTCCGAATGGGTCGTCCGCCTCGACGGCGAGGTGCGCCGCCGCCCGGCCGGCACGGAGAATCCCGACATGCCCACGGGCCAGGTCGAGATTTACGTGGCCGAGATCGAGGTGCTTGGGCCTGCGGGCGAATTGCCCCTGCCCGTCTTCGGCGACCAGAACTATCCCGAGGACACGCGCCTCAAATACCGCTTCCTCGACCTGCGCCGCGAGAAGCTTCACGAGAACATCATGCTGCGCGGGCGGATCATCGACTCGATTCGCACGCGCATGAAGCAGGGCGGCTTCTTCGAATTTCAGACGCCGATCCTCACCGCCTCCAGCCCTGAAGGCGCGCGCGACTTTCTGGTGCCCTCGCGTCTGCATCCCGGCAAGTTCTACGCGTTGCCGCAGGCGCCCCAGCAGTTCAAGCAATTGCTCATGGTCGCGGGCTTCGACCGCTATTTCCAGATCGCGCCCTGCTTCCGCGACGAGGACGCCCGCGCCGACCGTTCGCCCGGCGAGTTCTACCAGCTCGACGTGGAGATGAGCTTCGTCACGCAGGAAGACGTATTCGAGGCGATGGAGCCGGTGCTGCGCGGCGTGTTCGAGGAATTCTCGAACGGCAAGCCGGTGACGCAGAAGTTCCCGCGCATCCCCTATCGCGAGGCCATGCTGAAATATGGCTCGGACAAGCCGGATTTGCGCAACCCGCTCGTCATCGTCGATCTCTCGGCGGAGTTCGAGAGCGAGAGCGTCTCGTTCAAGGCGTTCCGCGGCAAGACCGTGCGCGCGATTCCGGCGCCGGGCGCCGCGAGCCAGCCGAGAAGCTTCTTCGACAAGCTCAACGACTGGGCGCGCTCCGAAGGCGCGCCGGGATTGGGCTACATCATCTTCGAGGAGGAGAATGGCGCGCTCGTCGGCAAGGGGCCGATCGCCAAATTCATCCCCGCCGACGTGCAGGCGACCATCGCCGCCAAGGCGGGCGTGAAGGCCGGCGACGCCGTCTTCTTCTCGGCCGGGGAGGAGCTGGCCGCCGCCAAGCTCGCGGGCATGGCGCGGATTCGCGTCGGCAATGAACTCGGCCTCTCCAGGACCAACGTCTTCGAATTCTGCTGGATCGTCGATTTCCCGATGTACGAGTGGAACGAGGAGGACAAGAAGATCGACTTCTCGCACAATCCGTTCTCGATGCCGCAGGGCGGCATGGAGGCGCTCGAGACGAAAGACCCGCTCGACATCCTCGCCTATCAATACGACATCGTCTGCAACGGCGTGGAGCTCTCTTCGGGCGCGATCCGCAACCATCGCCCCGAAATCATGAAGAAGGCCTTCGAAATCGCCGGCTATGGCGAAGAGGTGCTGATCGAAAAATTCGGCGGCATGTATCGCGCCTTCCAATATGGCGCGCCGCCGCATGGCGGCATCGCGCCGGGCGTCGACCGCATCGTGATGCTGCTGGCGGAGGAAGAGAATCTTCGCGAGGTCACGCTCTTCCCGATGAACCAGCGTGCCGAGGACCTGCTGATGGGCGCACCCTCGGAAGCGACGATGAAGCAGCTGCGCGAGCTGCATATCCGGCTGAACCTGCCGGAGAAGAGCGCGTAAAAAACCCTCACTCAGCCCTCGTGGCCCGGCTTGTCCCGGCCACGAGGGCGAAAAGCGACTCCCGGCCTATTTTTGAGCGCCCGTCCACTTTTTCACCGTCTCCAGCGCATTCTCGATATGCTTCGTCGCGCCCGAGTCGGAAACGGCTGACAGGATTTTCCCCTCGGGCGAAATCACATAGGAAATGCGATTGGCGAAGACCGGCCCCGCGACAGGCAGGCTGAACGAAGCGTCATAGGCCTTGATGACGTTGAACTGCGGGTCCGCGCCCACCGGAAACTTGTCGCGGCATTCCTTGGTCGAGAACTCGCGCTGCGTCTCGATCCCGTCGCCCGATATGCCGATGACGGACGCCTTCATCGCTGCGAACTGATCCATCGCTTCGGCGAACTCATGCGCCTCCTCGGTGCAGACGCTGGTGAAGGACTTCGGATAGAAATAGACGACCACCGGACCGTTCTTCAGCGCCTCCTTCAACGAGAAAGTGAACTCCTTCCCGCCCTGCGCCGCCAGCACCGCGAAGTCCGGCGCGGGATCGCCCGGTTTCAGCGCGGCGAACGCGGCTGTGGCGGAGATCAGGAAAGCGATTGACGCAGCGATGCCGAGGCGCATGGGGGAACCCTTTTTCATTTCTCAAAGTGGAGGTAGGGGATTCACGGCGGCGTTCAAGTCACCGTTCCGCTCTCCCGCGCGCCGAAGGGGATCGAGGGCGATTGTTCGTCCTCCCCGGAGTGGAGCTGTTCAGCCGCTCCACGGGCGGCGCTCGTTGAAGCGCGCCCAGTTCTGCGCCACGAGCTCGAAGAGCTTCTCGCCCTCGGCGGACATCCAGCCCGCGAGCCGAGTGGCGGCGGCCTCGATTGGGCCTGCGGGCCTCGACGCCTTGCTCGCACTGCGAAACGACAGGGCGAGAGTGGGGAAAACCGTCACCGTGACGACGGCTGCGCCGATAAGCGCGGAGGCGTTTTCACCCGATATTTGCCCCGAGCGCGCGCCGAGATAGCTGATTGCGACGACGAGGGGCAAGGTCGTTGCAGAAAGCAGCGCAAGCGCCGGCATGTCCCTCGGCCCGAGCACGCGGCGATACAGCGCGAGCGGCGCCATGCGAACGAAAGCAAAGGCGAAGGAGAACAGGACCAGGCGGGCGATGCTGGCCGGGCTGGCGAACAGTGCGGAAAGGTCGAATTCGATCCCGCTGGCGATGAAAAAAACCGGAACGAAAAAACCCGCCCCGATCGTCTTCAGCCGGCCTTCGAGCGCCTGCGCTCTGGTGCCGTCGACGAGCGTGGCCACGGCCATTCCGGCCGCATAGGCGCCGACAACCGCTTCCATGCCCATGACGCCGGCAAGCGACACGAAGCCCAGAAGGACGAGCAGCGAGACGCGCACGGGGAGAAGCTCGCTGTCGCCGAGCCATCGCAGGATGATCGCCGAGAGACGGTCAGAGCGCAGCGTCGCCAGCAGAAAGACGCTCACGACGGCGATGAGCAGAAAGAGCAGACTCAAAAGCGTCTGGTGGAAGTGGTGCTTCTCCTGCGCCAGCGCGATGGAGGCGAGGAGAAGCGGGCCGAGCTCGCCGATCGCCGCGGCGCCCATGACATAGCGGCCGAAATCCGTGGTCAGCTCGCCCGCCTGCCGCAGAATGGGCAGAAGAATGCCGAAGGCCGTCGTCGGCAGAATGATGGCGACGAGCGCCGGCGCGCGCACGAGCCCCACAAGATAGAGCGCGGCCACGAACAGCGCGGAGACGAGCATGGAGACGAGCCAGGCGAGGAGACCGATCCGCAACGGCCCCGGCCCCAGCTCCTTCATCTTGAATTCGAAGCCGGCCTGAAAAAAGAGGAAGACCAGGCCGAACCTGCCGAGAAACTCGATCGCGGCGTCGTTGACGACGAGGCCCATGACGCTCGGGCCGGCGAGAACGCCGAGCATCAATTCGATCGCGACGACCGGAACGGTTGCGAAAAGCGGAAGACGGCTGGCGAGGGGCGCCAGAACCGCAATGCCCAGGATGAGGAATATTCCCTGAAATTCGGTCGTCACGGCGCTCACCCATTCATGCGGCTTTCACGGGCGCCGACGGCGAAAAAGCGTCGGCGCGGCACGAATCGCCGAAAAGCGGTTCGATTAGAAAACATAACCGTTTTTGGCCACTTGTACGAAAGCGCCGGAGAGACCCGCGCCGGCGCCCTGCCCGCCCTGCCGCGGCCCGGTCAGGCGACTTCGCCCGCCGGCGCCGCGCGGTGCGCGGACAGCATGCGCTTCATCTCCGGCGCGCCGCGTGCCTGAGTGGATGTCCTGCCGTGTCTGCTCAACAGGATCAGAAGGCGCAGCAGTCAGACATGAACCGCCCGGCCATAGGCGTCGAGCACGCTCTCGTGCATCGTCTCGGAGAGCGTCGGGTGGGGGAAGATGGTTTTCATCAGCTCCTCCTCCGTCGTCTCCAGATTCATGGCGATCACGAAACCCTGAACGAGCTCCGTCGCCTCGGCGCCGACGAGATGCGCGCCGAGCAGACGCCCCGTCTTCCTGTCGAAGATCGTCTTGACCAGCCCCTCCGGCTCGCCGAGGGCAATTGCCTTGCCATTGGCGAGATAGGGAAAACGCCCCACCCTGATCTCGAAGCCTTCCGCCTTCGCCCGCTCCTCCGTCAGCCCCACCGACGCCACCTGCGGATGGCAATAGGTGCAGCCGGGGACAAGCGTCTTGTCGAGCGGATGCGCTGGCAGGCCGGCGATCGCCTCGACGCAGGAGACGCCCTCATGCTCCGCCTTGTGGGCGAGCATCGGTCCGCCCGCGACATCGCCAATGGCGTAAATGCCCGGCGTACTCGTCCGGCCGAGCCCGTCCGTCTTGACGACGCCCTTCTCCAGCGCGACGCCGAGCGCCTCGAGGCCCAGATTTTCCACATTGGCCACGACGCCCGCCGCCGACAGCACACGCTCGACCTCGAGCGTATCGGCGGCGCCGTCCGCGCCTTTCAGCCTCGCAACGACGCTGTCCGCCTTTTTTTCCAGCCCCGCGACCGTCGTCGCCGTGCGGATGACAATGCCTTGCTTGTCGAAGCTCTTACGCGCAAAGGCGGCGATCTCGGCGTCCTCGGCGGGCAGGATGTGCGGCAGCGCCTCGACGAGGGTGACCTCGACGCCAAACGTGCGGAAAAATGATGCAAATTCGACGCCGATCGCGCCGGCGCCGACGACGAGCAGGGACTTGGGGAAGCGCTCCGGCTTCAGCGCCTCGAAATAGGTCCAGACCAACCGCCCGTCGGGCTCGAGGCCTGGCAGAACGCGCGGCCGCGCGCCGGTCGCGATAATGATGTGACTGGCCCGATAGTCGCCCTCCCCCAGGATGGTCTTCGGGGCGGGAAGCTGCGGCGTCACGGGAGGCTTGGTCGGCGCGCCGATTTTGACCTCGCCTTTGCCGGAGAGCCGCGCCTCGCCCCAGATCACGTCGACCTTGTTCTTTTTCAGCAGAAAGCCGACCCCGGCGTTGAGACGAGCCGCCGCCTCGCGCGAGCGCGCTACAATGCGCGACGCATCGTACCCCGCACTCGCGCCCGTCACGCCGAACTGTGCGGCTTCAATTGCGAACCTGTAAATTTCCGCGGACCGCAGGAGCGCCTTTGTCGGGATGCAGCCCCAGTTGAGGCAGATGCCGCCAAGATGTTCGCGCTCGGCCACCGCGGTTTTCAGGCCGAGCTGCGCGGCCCGAATCGCGGCCACATATCCGCCGGGTCCGCCGCCGATGACCATCACGTCATATTGGCTCATCGATGCCCGCCTCCTCCTGCGCCGCCATGTTCGACAGTGTTAGCCGCGCGCGGTCCTCGCGTCGAGACGGCGCGGCAGGCCCGCTGGGGAGGGAGGAGAAAAGGCGCGGAGGCGCCTGCGTCGGTTGGTCTCCGCAATGCGTGTGAAGACAGTTATGTCCGGCGCAGGCGCGAGGGCTGCGAAGAAATGCACATATCCTAATACCGGCGTGGAGCGGTCGGCCGCCGCACCGGAATCGGAACCGGCCTCAAAACCGGGGCGGGTCCGGGGAGAGCGCGCACGGCGTCGAGCACCTTGCCGAGCGCAGCGGCGACAATGCCGCTCTTCTGTTTGTCTTTCATGAGCGTTACTCCTGTCTACCTCCTCTGACAGGTGCAACAATCGAGCCGCTTCTTTTGATCCGCGAAAAATTGGAATAAATCAAAAAAGCGCCCGCCGGAGACCGGTGGACGCCTTTCAAAAACCAGTCTTTTCAGACGGTTACGCAGCAGCCGGCAAAGCCGCCTTCGCCTGAGCCACGATCGCCGCGAAGGCCTCGGGCTGCTCGATGGCGAGCTGGGACAAAACCTTGCGGTCGACGCCGACCCCCGCCTTGGCGAGGCCGTCGATGAAGCGCGAATAGGTCAGGCCATGTTCGCGCACGGCGGCGTTCAGGCGCTGAATCCACAATGCGCGGAAGGTGCGCTTCTTGGCCTTGCGGTCGCGCGTGGCGTATTGCATCGACCGATCGACCGCGGCCTTGGCGGTGCGAATCGTATTCTTGCGGCGGCCATAGAAGCCCTTGGCGGCCTTCAGCGTTTTCTTGTGCTTGGCGTGGGACGTGACGCCCCGTTTCACGCGAGCCATGACGAAACTCCTGGGAAGAATTCTGCGTTAAAGGGACGGTCAGCCGTTCGGCAGGAAGTATTTCTTGACGTTGTCGCCATCCGTCTTGAACAGAACATTCGTCCCGCGCAGATTCCTGATCTGCTTGTTGGTGCGCTTGATCATGCCATGGCGCTTGCCCTGATGGGCATAGACCACCTTACCCGTCCCGGTGATCTTGAAGCGCTTCTTGGCGCCGGATTTCGTCTTCAGCTTGGGCATTTTGCTCTCCTGGGCCACTGGCCCCGTTGTTTCTGGCGCGCCGAGCCCGTCCTGGACCTTGTTGGCGCGTTTCGCGCGAGCGAAAAGAACCGCCACGGCAGCCCATCTACTTGCCGGGCGGTTCAGGAGTGCCGCATATAGAGTGAAAGCCGAAGGAATTGCAAGAGGCGGTGGACATACGCCGTTCACGAGCCATATTCAACGCTGTCCGGCAGCCTTGAGCTGGGCAAAAAGGGGCACGACCGAGGGCTTTTGCATGAATGTTCACGCGCCATTGCATGATTCCGTCACGGACGAATGTCCGGTCAACTCCCACAATGAATGGGACCCGCTCGAGGAGATCATCGTCGGCCGGCTCGAAGGCTCCACGATCCCCTCCGATCATCCCGTCGTGACCTGCAATATCCCCGGCATGGCGGCGCGCGCGCAGGCGCTGGCGGCCGGATTCCGTTTCCCGAAATTCATGATCGAGCCGGCGCAACAGGAGCTCGACAATTTCATCGAGGTTCTCGAATCGCTGGGCGTGACGGTCACCCGGCCCGAGCCCTTCAATCACAAGGCCAAGTTTTCCACGCCCGACTGGTCGTCGCGGGGCTTTTGCAATTCCTGCCCGCGCGATTCGATGCTCGTGATCGGCCAGGAGATTCTCGAAACGCCCATGGCCTGGCCCTGCCGCTATTTCGAAACCCATTCCTATCGACCGGTTCTCAAGGACTATTTCCGCCGCGGCGCGCGCTGGACCTCGGCTCCCAAGCCGCAGCTCACGGACGAGCTTTTCGACCCCAATTTCAAATTGCCAGAAAAAGGCGAGCCCATCCGTTACATCCTTACGGAATTCGAGCCGGTCTTCGACGCCGCCGACTTCTTTCGCTGCGGGCGGGACATTTTCGTCACGCGCTCCAACGTGACGAACGCCATGGGAATCGACTGGCTTCGGCGCCATCTGGGCGAAGGCTATCGCATCCATGAGATCAAGAGCCGTTGCCCCAACCCAATGCATATCGATACGACCATCCTGCCGCTCGGACCCGGCAAGATCCTGATCAACCCCGAATACATCAATCCCGACGAGCTTCCCGACATTCTCAAGAAATGGGACATTCTCGTCGCGCCCGAGCCCGACCCCATCGAGGATCGCATCCTCAAGATCACGTCCATGTGCGGCAAATGGCTGAGCATGAACATTCTGATGATCGACGAGAAGCGCATGATCGTCGATCCGCATCACGCCAACATGATGCGGCAGGTCGAGAAATGGGGCTTCGAGCCGATCCCCGTGCCCTTCCTGCATTACGCCGCCTTCGGCGGCGCCTTCCATTGCGCGACGCTCGACGTTCGCCGCCGGGGAACTCTCGAAAGCTATTTCTAGTTCACGCCGCTCAAGCGGAGGCCGACCATACCGATGATGATCAAGGCGATCGACGCCAGACGCATCGGGGTGGCCGGCTCGTTGAAAAGATAGACGCCCACGACGGTCACGGCGGCGACGCTGCCGCCGGTCCAGACGGCATAGGCCGTGCCGGCGGGAATATATTTCACCGCGACGCCCAGACAGCCCACGCTGGCGATCATGAAGAACAGCATGATGACGGTCGGCCATACCCGCGTGAAGCCTTCGGCATATTTCATGCCGACGAGCCAGCCGACCTCGCACAGGCTGCCAATGAGAAGAATGACCCAGGCCATTTTGAAAATCCCTATGATGTCGCTCTAAGGCCTTGTTCGTGTTCCTGCGCCCGCCGTCAAGGCTCGCCGGCGTCGGACGCAGACGCAGCGTTTGATTTCGCGCCTGAGGGAACCGAAATAGAACCCAGGAGGAATTGTCCGACATGAGAAAAATCATTGGCGTTTATCCACCGCCGGAAACGATGCGCTGGGTTGGGGATGGCTTCCCCGTGCGCCAGCTGTTCTCGCATGCGGAACATGGCGAGCGCGTCAGCCCTTTCCTTCTCCTGGATTACGCCGGGCCTATGGATTTCCCGCCCTCGGATCACCGCAGAGGCGTCGGCCAGCACCCGCACCGCGGTTTCGAAACCGTGACCATCGTCTTCGACGGAGAGCTGGCGCATCGCGATTCCACCGGCGCTGGCGGCCTCATCGGTCCAGGCGATGTGCAGTGGATGACGGCGGGCTCTGGCGTCCTCCACGAGGAATATCACTCGGAGGATTTTTCGCGTCAGGGCGGGCGCCTGGAAATCGCGCAGCTGTGGGTCAATCTGCCGGCCCGGTTGAAAATGGTCGCGCCCCGCTACCAGACTCTTCTCGACGCAGATATCCCCCGCATCGATTTGCGCAACGACAGCGGGCTGCTGCGCGTGATCGCCGGAGAGTTTGAAGGCGCCAGAGGACCGGCGCAAACGTCGACGCCAATCAATATCTGGGACGTACGACTCGATGAGGGAAAGACAGCCGCCTTCTCCCTGCCAGAAGGACACAATCTCGTCCTCGCCGTCTTCGATGGTCCGGTCGTCATCAACGGCGAAGGCCACGCGTGCTCGGGCGAGACGGTCGTCTTCGAACGCTACGGAGGCGATATCATCCTTTCGGCGCAGGCGGATTGCAAGGCGCTCCTGCTCAGCGGCGAGCCGATCGACGAAGCTGTTGAGCAGCAAGGCCCCTTCGTGATGAATACGAAGGAAGAACTTCGGCAGGCGGTCGAGGATTATCGTTCGGGCGAGTTCGGAACGATAAAGCCAACCGGTGCATGACCGACGGCATGCGCGTCGCAGCCGTGCAGGCGCCGAACGAGCGGCAACGACTCGATCGTCGCCGACAAGACGGCGAGTTCCACAGGCTTTCTGAGAAAGGCGTCGATTCCCGCGTCGCTCGCTTCGCGCAAATCTCCTTCTCCACCGCTCGCTGTGAGCATGATAACCGGCGTCCGGCGCGCGCCGGCTCGGAACTCGCCGTCCCGAATGCGGCGCACGGCCTCTCGGCCGTCCATCTCGGGCATGAACAGATCCATGACGATCAAATCGTAAGCCGCGCCGCATTCCCTCGCGCGGCCGGCCATGTCGAGAGCTTGCGCGCCATTATGGGCGCGCGCGACTCGCGCGCCGAGCTTGCCGAACCAACGCATCAGGATCAGCGCGTTGATGTCATTATCCTCCGCGACCAGGACGTCGATATCCTCCAGAGCAGGAACAGGCCTGGCGGCGAATGAGGACGCATGGGCGTCGAGAGGCGCGCGCGCCAGCAACGCCACGAGCGAGGCGCTGCGGACGGGCTTCACCAGCCAGCCGTCAAAATCGCGCAGGGCCGTTTCGCCGAAAGCACGCCGCTCCAGCGGCGAGAAAAGGAGAAACAGCCGTCCTGCTTGCGCGGACCTTGCCTGGCTTGCCAGATTTGCGACCGGTCCCGCGCCGAGCGCGCAGTCGAGGATGACGGTGTCGAAAGCTTCTTCATCTGATAGGCGCGCCGGCGCATCCCTGGCCGGCGCAACGACGACCGAGGCCCCCGCCGCCTCGAGGGTCTGAGCGAGATAGGGCGCCTCCATCACACTCTCCCCCACGATCATCACGCGCCGCCCATCGAGGGGGCGCGATGTCGGCCTCTGAACATGGGAGAGCGTCGCCGGCAAGGCGAGAGAGAAGGTCGATCCCTCGGCGGAAGTCTGCGCAAGGACGAGCGCGCCGCCCATGAGCCGCACCAGCCGCCGCGAGATGGCGAGCCCGAGGCCCGTTCCCCCCTGCCGGCGCGTCGCCGAGGCGTCAACCTGCGTGAAATCCTCGAAGATGGCTTCCCGCGCTTGCTCCGGCACACCGGCGCCCGTATCGCGCACGTCGATGCGAAGGGTTTCTCCCTCGCGCCAGAGCCGCAGGCCGACGCCGCCGCGCTCGGTGAAATTCACCGCGTTGCCCACCAGATTGATCAGAACTTGCCTCAGCCTCGCCGCGTCGCCCAGGATCTCGCGCGGGCAATCGGGCGCTACGAAACACGCGATTTCGAGCCCCTTCGCCTGCGCGCGCGGCGCGAGCAATTCGATGACGCTCTCGACCAAAGCCGCGGGAGCAAAGCTCTCGCAGCGCAATTCCAGCTTGTCGGCCTCGATTTTCGAAAAATCGAGGATGTCGTCGATGAGCTGGCCCAGGGCGCGGCATGAGTCGCAGATCGCCGCAATATAGCTCGATTGCTCCGGGTCCAGCCGGGTCGTCCCCAAGAGCTGCGCAAGCCCCATGACGCCGTTGAGCGGCGTGCGAATTTCATGGCTCACGACAGCGAGAAAGCGTGACCTGGCCCGAGTCGCCGCTTCCATCTTTTCGCGGGCCGCGGCCGTGGCGCGCATTTCAGCGACATCCCGCCGGAGAGCCGCGACCTGCTTCTGCGCGCGAGAGAGGATGAGCAATGCGACCGCCAGCGCGGCTCCCAGAGACAGGAGGGGGACGGCGTCCATCGTAGTCACGCTGCGATGCGTCCCGCCGAGAGGCCGGCGCGATAGGCGAGCGCCTCGGCGAGGTGGGGGCGCGACACCTCCTTGGCGCCGTCGAGATCGGCGATTGTGCGCGCCAGTTTCAGAACTCGATGGAAGCCGCGCGCACTGAGCGCGAAACGCTCGGAGGCTTCTCGAATGAGCGCCGTGCCTGGCGCGTCGAGCATGGCGGCGCGCTCAATGACCGCCGCCGGCGCGGCCGCGTTGGCCGTGACGCCCGAAAGGCCCAGCGCCCCATAGCGGTCGCGCTGGATTGCGCGCGCGTCGGCGACACGGCCGGCCACCTCGCGCGATCCCTCGGCGGGAGGAGGAAGAACAAGGTCGGCGGCGGTAACGGCCGGCACTTCGATCTGAAGATCGAAGCGGTCGAGGAGCGGACCGGAGAGGCGCGCCTGATACTGCGCGACGCAGCGTTCGTTCGGCTGTCGGCGGCAGGCGTGGCCGGGATCGCGCGCATGACCGCATCGGCAGGGATTCATCGCCGCGACGAGCTGGAAGCGGGCGGGATAGACGGCCCGATGATTGACGCGCGAGATGGCCACTTCCCCTGTCTCGAGCGGCTGGCGCAAGCTGTCGAGAACTTGCGGCTGGAACTCGGGCAATTCGTCGAGGAACAGAACGCCGTGATGCGCGAGCGAAATTTCGCCGGGCCGGGCGTGGGTCCCGCCGCCGACGAGCGCCGCCATGGACGCCGAATGGTGCGGCGCGCGGAACGGCCGACGGTCCGTCAGTTCGCCGCCCGCGATCTGCCCCGCAACCGAATGGATCATGGAGACTTCCAGCAGCTCGCGGGGCGTGAGTGGCGGCAGGATCGAGGGAAGCCGCGCCGCCAGCATGGATTTGCCCGCCCCCGGCGGGCCGCTCATCAAGAGATTATGTCCGCCAGCAGCCGCAATCTCCAAAGCGCGCTTGGCGCTCTCTTGGCCCTTGATGTCGACGAGGTCGGGCATTTCGACGGCTCGGGCTCGAATGGCGGGCTCCGGGCGCGCCAGGGCTTGGGCGCCCTTGATGTGGTTGACGAGTTGGATGAGCGAGCGCGGGGCGAGGACGTCCATGTCTCGCGAGGCCCAGGCCGCCTCCGGACCACATTCTTTCGGACAGATAAGTCCCTGCCCCCGCGCATTCGCCGCCACGGCGGCAGGCAACACGCCCGCGACGGGGGTGAGCGCGCCGTCGAGCGCAAGCTCGCCGAGAACGACGAAGCCTTCCAGCGAATCAGAGGGAATCGCGCCGATCGCAGCCATGACGCCGAGCGCAATGGGCAGATCGTAGTGACTGCCCTCCTTAGGCATGTCCGCAGGCGCCAGATTGACGGTGATGCGCTTGGCGGGCAGCGCCAGGCCCGACGCGATGAGCGCGGCCCTCACGCGCTCGCGCGACTCGGCGACCGCCTTGTCGCCGAGTCCCACGACATTGAAAACGACCGTGCCTGGAGAAATCTGAACCTGCACGTCGACGGGCCGCGCCTCGACGCCCTCGAAAGCGACCGTCGCCACCCTGACCGCCATCCCGAGACGCTCCCAAAATCAAACCTGTAACTTGACAATAACGGGCCTCGCCCGCTCTCGCAAGAACAATATGCGAACATGAAAGACCCGACGCCAAACGGTTGCCGCGAAGACAAAATTAGATAGGCTCGCGAGATTGGCGCGGCTCGGCCCGCCGAGCCCGAGGAGGAGGCCCGATGAGGAAGATTTGCCTGAGCGCGGCGGCGCTCACTTTTGCAGCGGGCCTGACGGGCGCGGTTCCTGCAGGGGCCGCCCAATGCGGCAACGGGCCGGGCGGCTTCGAGAACTGGAAGCAGAATTTCGCGGAAGAGGCGCAGGAGCGCGTGGGTCAGGCCGGCATCGCCGCGCTGATGAACACGCATTACAATGCGGCCACCATTTCCGCCGATCGGGGTCAGAAAAGTTTCCGCCTATCGCTCGACCAGTTCATGGCGAAGCGCGGCGCGTCAATCATTGTCGCGCGGGGCCGGCAGCTCAAACGCTCGCAGGCGGCGCTCTTCGCCTCCATTCAGCAGCGTTACGGCGTGCCGCCTGGACCGCTCATCGCCATTTGGGGCATGGAGACCGGCTTCGGCGCGGTGCACGGGAATCAGCACGCGCTCTCGGCAGTCGCCACTCTCGCCTATGATTGCCGCCGTTCCGACTATTTTACAGACCAGCTCTACGCCGCGCTCAAGTTGATCGACAACGGAACGCTCTCGCCCAGCGCGAGAGGCTCCATGCACGGTGAAATCGGCCAGACGCAGTTCCTGCCGAAAAACATTCTGAATTATGGCGGGGGCGGCAATCTCGACAATGCGGCGGCCGCGCTGATGGCGACGGCGAATTTCCTGCACGCCCATGGCTGGCGCGCTGGCGCCGGGTATCAACCGGGCGAACCCAATTTTGGCGCGATTCAGGCTTGGAACGCGGCTTCTGTCTATCAGCGCGCCATCGCCATTATCGGGCGCCAGATCGACGGCGGCGATGAGTAAAGATGAAGAGGCGGCCACGGCGGCCGCCTCCAATTTCCTGGGGAAGCGGAGAGCGCCCGCCTACTCCGCCGCAGTTTTGTAATTGTCCGAGTCGTCGTGATCGTCGTCGCGCTTGTCCGCGGCCGGTTCATTTTTCCCCTCGCCCGACGATCCTTGCCCCTCCGGCGCGCCACCCGCCGCATCCGTTTCCTCCGGAAGGTCGAAAGTCCGTTCCGGCGGCCTAAAGGCTGCGGCAGCGGTAGAAATCTGCGGGGGCGGATTGCGGCGACGATGGATGAGATAGATTGCAAAGGCCGCGACGACGCCGAGGCCGAGCGTCAGATAGACCGGCAGGTCACGCATGAAGGTGCGGTCGACAGAGAAGGGGAAGCGCGACACCCAGCGCTCGCCATGATCGCCGGTGACAGTCACGATTCCGACGAAATAGCCGCCCTCGTTGAAGGTGTGCTCGAAATTCACGGTGCCGGTCGGATAGACCTTGGGCGGCTGGTAGGCCACCGTCACCGCGTCGAGATTATCGTTCTCCCTATCCTCGCCGCCGACATCCTTGATGATTCGCAGCTCGATCTTCATGTCGCGAAGCTCTTCCTGCTCCGCGTCGAGCACCATGATCATGGGGCCGGTCGAGGGGATGTCCTCGCAGAACTCGTTCTTCGACGCTTCCGGCAGATAGCCGGTGAAGTGCATGATATCCGGGCCGATGAACAGACGGCAACGCCCCTCGGCGGCCCCGAGCCTCCCATGCGCCTGCGCGGGAGCGGCCGAGAAGCCTGCCGCGGCGGCGAGCGCCGCGGCGATTGCCAGGCGCGCAAACGGCCTCATGTAGATGTGAAACGAACTGGAAGCGTCGCCACTCATGTTCTCCTCCTGGCCTTCGTGTGACAAAGACACGCGACTCTCAGGATTAAAGGTTCACGCGCCGCGCAATTCCCCGCCCTGGCGAGACCGGGCGACGCCATTTCCTCGATGTTAGCGTATTCCACCCGTACAGCAAGGGTGCGACAATCGGTCGTCTATGCGGCTTTGCAACATGCCGCGCAGTCGGGATCTCGGGCCCTGACCTCGGCCCATGGGACGGCGCGCGCCATATGACCCGGCGGGCCGCAGAGCGTCTCGGGAGCAAGCGAGCGGCCCTTCGCACGTGCGAAATCAGCGATATGACGCGGCCTTTCGAAACGCGGCGCAAATTCGCCCGAGGGCCGGCCACTCCAGCCGTTAAGCAAGGCGCCACCTTAACAAGAGTTCATCCGCACCCGCCTTGCCACCCAATTCGGGCCAAGCCATATTGCTGGAAGCCATAATGGTTGAGGCCACGGGCGAGGGCGAAAATCCGCACGCCCGTTGGGCCTCGGAGATCGAGAGGATCGCTATGTCTCACTACGACCGCAACTCGAGCTTCGGCTACGGCCGCGGGGTCGCCCGGTCGACCACGGCCGAGATCGACGAGGGCCTGCGGGCTTATATGCTCGGCGTCTATAATTACATGACGCTCGGCCTCGCCGTGACGGGCCTCGTCGCCCTCGGCACGTTCATGCTGGCGAACCCGCAGTTCGTCGGCGGCAAGCTGGTGGCGCTGTCGCCCTTCGGCCAGATGCTCTTCACGACGCCGCTGCGCTGGGTCGTGATTCTGTCGCCGCTCGCCTTCGTCTTCATCATGGGCGCGCGCGCCAACGTCATGTCGGCCGCCACGGCGAGGAACCTGTTTCTGGCCTTTTCCGCGGTCATGGGCCTGTCCATGTCCTCGCTGCTGCTGGTCTTCACCGGCGCATCCGTCGCCCGCGTGTTCTTCATCACGGCGGCGGCCTTCGGCGGTTTGAGCATCTACGGCTACATGACGAAGCGCGATCTGTCGGCCTTCGGCTCCTTCCTGGTGATGGGCGTCTGGGGTCTCGTCATCGCGGGACTGGTCAATCTGTTCCTCCAGTCGAGCGGCCTTCAGTTTGCCCTTTCGATCCTGTCCGTTCTGATCTTCTCGGGCCTCACCGCCTGGGATACGCAGAACATCAAGGACATGTATTACGAGGGCGACGGCTACGAGGTGGCCCAGAAGAAGAGCGTCTTCGGCGCGTTGTCGCTCTACCTCGACTTCATCAACATGTTCCAGTCGCTGCTGTTCCTCTTCGGCCAGCGCAACGACTGACGGAGTGACGTCAGACGAAACCGAAAGCCCCGCCCAAGCGCGGGGCTTTTTTATTGGCTATTCCGCGCCGACCAGTCGCAGGCCGCGGTCGAGCGCGCGCAACACGCGGGATAGATCGTGTCCCCGGCGCATCACCAGGCCGGAGGCCGCGATGACGGCATAGGCTCCCTGCTTGCGGGCAAGCTCTGGATTTTTCTCGATCCGGTAGAGCGGCGCCTCGCTCGAACGGCGGAAAATGGAAAAGACGGCTTTGGCGGGGGTGAAGTCCAGCGCGTAGTCCCGCCACTCGCCGGCCGCGACCTTCGCGCCGTAAAGATTGAAGAGCAGGTTCAACTCGCGTCGGTCGAAACACACCTGGGCGGGCGCCCGAGCCGATGGTCCCGATTGATCGCCCCGCCCCGCGTGGCCGGACCCAGCCACGACAACCAAGGCTGGGCGAGAACGGCTCGGCTCCGTCGTCTCCGACTCCGCCATGCGAACTTCTCCCGCTGTCTTCTGTCATGTTTGCGCGATGACGACCTCAGGGCAAGCCCTCTTGTCGCAACACTGTCGCAAGGGCGACAAACCATCATCTTAAGCTTATCCGTAAAAAGGAAATTTCACAATTCCGCCTGCATTGAGCCCCTTGCATGTCAAACCACTTGGACAATATCTCCTCTCATTGCCGCGACAGGCTTGGACGCGCTTTTCCGGTTTTCGTCAGCCCCCCAGCCCCCCGGGATCGTGCGGCCGCAAGTCATCAAACGTCGTGGCGATGGACGGGTCGGCCGGGAGCAATCCCGCGCCGACCCTGTCTTTTCGGGCCGACGCCTTGTATTTCCGCCCCGAATGACGAATTTGAAATTGCGCGGCCCGAGGCGGCCGCGTTCGTGTTCTTGCCAGAGGGCTCTCGCACGGAGCCGATTCGCGATTTTGGAGACCCCATGACGAACGACGCTGCTACCGAAGCGCCGCAAGCCGCCCAGTATGGCTTTGAAGCGGATGTCGCGCAGCTCCTCGAATTGATGACGCACTCCGTCTATTCGGAGCGCGAGGTATTTTTGCGCGAGCTGATCTCGAACGCGGCCGACGCCTGCGAAAAGCTGCGCTACGAGTCGCTTTCCGACGAGAAGCTCGCGGCTGAAGCGGGCGCGCCGCTGATCACCGTCACGCTGGACAAGGCGAAGCGCCAGATCATTGTCGCGGACAATGGCGTCGGCATGTCGCGCGAGGAGCTCATCAGCGCGCTGGGCGCCATCGCCAACTCCGGCACCCGCGCCTTTCTCGAAAAACTCGGCAAGGAAACTGCCGCCGAGGGCTCGTCGCTGATCGGGCGATTCGGCGTCGGCTTCTATTCCGTCTTCATGGTGGCGGACCTCGTCGAGGTGGCCACCCGCCGGGCCGGCGAGAGCGAGGCCTGGCTCTGGTCGTCCCAGGGCAAGGGAACCTATTCGATCGCGCCGCTCGCGCTCGCGGACGCGCCGCAGGTCGGCGCCCGCGTCACGCTGCATCTCAACGCCGAGAGCGACGAGTTCCTCGAGCCCTGGCGAATCGAGAACATCGTGCGCGAGCATTCCGGCGCGGTCTCGACGCCGATCGACCTCATCGAGGAGCCGGGCAAGGAGCCCCGGCGCATCGCCGACGGCGTGGCGCTGTGGACCAAGCCCAGATCCGAGATTACGCCCGAGCAATATACGGACTTCTACCGGCAACTGTCGGGCGCCTTCGACGAGCCGGCGCTGGTCGCGCATTGGCGCGCGGAGGGACGCACTGAATATACGGTCCTTGCTTTCGTCCCGGGCGCGCGCCCCTTCGACCTCTTCGAGCCGAGCCGCAAGAGCAAGTCCAAGCTCTATGTGCGCCGTGTGCTGATCTCGCGCGACGTCGAACTGCTGCCGGCGTGGCTGCGTTTCGTGCGGCTCGTGGTGGACAGCGCCGACCTTCCGCTCAACGTCTCACGCGAGATGGCGCAAAAGAGCCCTGTCCTCGCCGCGATCGGCAAGGCGGTTGCGACCCGGCTTTTGCAGGAGCTCGGCAAGCTCGCCGAGAACGAGCCTGAGAAATTCGCCACGGTCTGGGAGAATTTCGGCGCCGTTATTAAGGAGGGCCTGCACGAGGATCCGAGCCGCCGCGACGGCATCTTCACGATCGCCCGATTCGCCTCGACGACGTCCGAAGGCAAGACCCGCACGCTCAAGGACTATGTCGCCGATCTGCGCGAGAATCAGACGGCGATCTATTACATCACCGGCGACGATGCGAAACGGCTCGCGACGAGTCCGCAGCTCGAGGGGTTCCGGGCGAGAGGCGTGGAAGTGCTGCTGCTCGACGATGCGGTGGACGCCTTCTGGGTCACGAGCGCGCTCGGCTTCGAGGGCAAGCCCTTCAAGTCGGTGACCCAGGGACAGGCCGACATCGACCTCGTTCCGCTCGTCGAAGACGCGGCCAAAGAAGCCCCGCCCGAAGCTGAGAACGTCGGCGAGCTGGTCGCGGCCCTCAAGGACACGCTCGGCGAAGAGGTGGAGGATGTGCGCGTCTCGACGCGCCTCACCGAGAGCGCCGCCTGTCTCGTCGCCTCCGAAAAGGGCCTCGACCGGCAGCTGGCGCGCCTTCTCGCCGAGAGCGGACAGAAGGGGTTGCTCGGCAAGCCCATTCTCGAGATCAACGCCAAGCATCCGGCCATCGTCTCGATTGCCGCCGCCTTGCGCGGCAGCGGTCGCGACGGCGCTGCGGATGCTATGCATCTTCTGCTCGATCAGGCGCGTATCGCCGATGGCGACTCGCCCGTCGACCCCGCGGCCTTCGCGCGTCGGCTGAGCGCCCTCATCGCCAGAAACGCGTAAGGGACAGTGCGCGGCGACCTTGCGTCCTCTCCGGCGGCGTCACAGGCGCCCTCGCGCGGCGAAGCCGTGGCGCGCGTCGTCGCCTGTCTCGTCGACAGCGGCGTCGAGCCGGCGCAGGCGCGGGACGACGCGCGCCTGCTCCTGCGCGCCGCGGCCGGGCTGACGCGGCTCGAGCTCGCCATGGCGCCCGATGCGCCTCTGACGGAGGAACAGGCGCTCCGGCTATCGGCTTTCGCGGCGCGGCGCGCGGCGCGAGAGCCGGTGTCGCGCATCCTCGGCGCGCGCGGATTCTGGACGCTCGATCTCGCCGTCATGCCCAATGTGCTCGATCCGCGGGCGGACACGGAGACTCTTGTCGAGACGACGCTTGCGCTGGTCGGAGACCGAAACGCGCCGCTCTCGATTGTCGATCTCGGCTCAGGCTCGGGCGCAATCCTCTGCGCCCTGCTGAGCGAATTGCCGCTGGCGCGCGGTCTCGCCGTCGATCTCTCGCCGGACGCCTGCGCCGCCACACGCGAAAACCTCCGCCGCTGCGGCCTCAGTGGGCGCGCTCAAGTGGTGCGCGGGCGGTGGGGCGCGTCGCTGAAAGGGCCTTTCGACGTGGTCGTTTCAAATCCGCCTTATGTGCGGGCAGACGAACTCCTCGCGCTCGATCCGGAGGTGAGTCTTCACGACCCGGCGCTCGCGCTCGATGGCGGCGCCGATGGGCTCGTCTGCTATCGCGACATCATCGCCGATTTGGGCCGCCTGCTGGCGCCGGGCGGCCTTGCAGCCTTCGAGGTCGGCTTCGACCAGGCGGCGAGCGTCGCGGCGCTGCTTGGCGCCCATGGGTTCATCGTTGAGCGTATCGCGCGCGACGCCGCCGGGCGCGATCGCGTCGTGGCCGCTCGACCGGTGCGGCCAAGGTCGTGACATATTCGCTACACCGGTCGGTTTTTCTCCGCGTCGACGCGCCGCCGCACTTGGCGCAGGGGGGTCAAGCCACTATAGTCTTTGCAAATACAGCTGACCGACATTCGAGATGAGGATCTCGATTATTCGCGGGGCCGCCTCGCAAGCGGACACCCCGGCAAGGCCGGCAAGGGCTGGCGTGTAAGCTGCATGATCCCGGTGGATTGGGGCGACGGCCAGAGTCGCCACGCGCATTCCTTGAAGATGCGCGGCAGATGAAATCCGCCGGCTCGCATTGGAACGATCGAACGATGGCGATGCGGCCACGACGTCGCCCCAATGCGCGCAGCGAAAGACGGCAGATCAAACGGGCGCGGCCAGGCGCCCTTGTAAGCGATCCGTCCGCGCGCGCCGCTTGAGCCGCAGGCCGGATGATTATCCTTCGGCGGGAAGGAACGGCGCGTCGCGGACGCGGTCATAGCGTTATTTGCGCCGCAGCGCGCGAAGCTTTCGGGGGAGTGGATGAGACCAGGACAGAACAAGCGCATGCGGGGGCGCAGCGGCCGCAAGGGCCCGAACCCGCTGACCCGTTCTTATGAGTCGAATGGTCCCGACGTTAAGATTCGCGGCACGGCGCAACATATCGCCGAGAAATATCTCCAGCTTGCGCGCGACGCCCAGTCCTCGGGCGACACGATCATGGCGGAAAGCCTGCTTCAGCACGCCGAGCACTATTTCCGGCTGATCGCTGCGGCCCAGCAGGTCCAGCAACAAGCCAATGGCTATGGCCGCCCGCCCATGGAAGCGGAGATCGACGTCGACGAGGACGATGATTTCGCCGCCCTGCCCGACCGCTTCGCGCCGCTCTCAGAGCGCCTCCCGCAGCCGGTCTATCAGGCGCAGCCGTATAATCAGCCGCAGCCCCAGCCGCATTTCGCGCAGCCCCAGCCCCAGCCGCAGCCGCAGCCCTTCGAGGAGCGGCCAATGGGCGAGATGCGCGCCGAGCGCCCTGAGCGCATGGAGCGACCTGAACGTATGGAGCGCCCCGAGCGGATGGAGCGTGGCGAACGCCCGCCGCGGCCGGACCGTCCGCCTTTCCGCGAGCGCGGATCCGAGGGCGACCAGCAACCGCGCCGCGGCTTCCGCGAGCGGCGTTTTCAACGGCCGGAGCCTTCCGACGAACCGGCGCCGACGCTGCCCTCCTTCATCACCGCGCCTCCGGCGCGCAACCCGGCAGGGCCCGGCGAGACGGAGACGGTCGAAGTCGGCTTCGCGCCCGCCGAGCGCGGGCAGCCCCGTGAGCACGAAGGCGGCGTGAATTTCCACCTGAGCTCCCGTCGCCGCCGCCGCCCGCGCGCGGCGGTAGAAGAAGCCGCCGGCGAGGTCCGCGAGGAAGCGCCGCAAGCAACCGAGGTTCCTTTCGAGCCGGACCGCTTCTGATAGAAATCCGATGATAAGAGCCGCCCCTCGAGGCGGCTCTTTCGAATTCACAGCAGCGTGAGCACGTCGCCTTGGGCGATGCGGCCGCTGCTCTCGATCCGGGCGTAAACGCCGCAATCGATGTGGCCGAAGCTCTTGCGCATCGTCTGGACGAGATCCATGTCGCGCCGACCCGTCCCCGGCTCGACGCCGGTCGCCGCGCAGCGATCGGTCATCTTCAGCACAGCGAGCGTGACGCCGCCGATCTTCAGACTGCGGCCGGGCCACTGCGCCTCCGCCCAGGCCTCCACCCCCTCGATATACAGATTGCCGCGAAAGCGCAGCGGATCGACGGGCGCCTCCTGCGCCGCCTCGACGGCGGCGACGCTCGCGAGATTGATCAAGGAAACGAATCCAGACGCCGAATCGGTGAAGCGAAAGCCGGCGGGCGCCTCGAGGAGCCTGACGGGACCCCGAATTTCTTCCCCCAGATAGTCGACCAGAAACGCTTCGATGGCCGCACGGCCCTCCGGGCGCCGGACATCGCCCCGCACGGCCTCACGTCCGTCCCGCGTAATGGTCAGGACTCCCGAGGCTTCGTCATAGCGGGTCGCGAGCCCCGCCAGCGCACCCTGTTTCATGAGCATGAGAAATTTGATCTTGGGCTGGTGCGTCGGGGCTGCGGGATCGAAGCCCGAGGGGCCGTGCTCCAGGGCGAAAAGCCGATCGCACGGGAAATAGCCGCCGGCGGAAAGATCGGCGAAGGAAAGCGGCTCGGGCGAGAGGCCCTTGACCGGATAGCGATAGAGACGGGCGAGGCGCATGGCGGCTCCGGGCTGGCGGCGGATGGGCCTGATGACCGGTAGAAGGCCGCCTTTGTCAAGCACGCCTTCCCCGAAGCCGCGCCCCTTTGTCGCGGCGGGCCGCTCCAGCTGAGCTTTCGCGTCTGCCCCTCTTTAACCCCCGTAAACCCTCCCCATATCGGACCCGATGGCCGCCGAAAGGGGCCAACGATCCAAGACAGAGGCGCGCTGCTGTGAGGGCTCGCCTCGAGGTCGAGAGGGAACAAGATGAATTTCGAAAAATACACCGAACGCGCGCGCGGATTCGTGCAGAGCGCGCAGTCTCTCGCCACCCGCGAGGGGCATCAGCAGTTCACGCCCGAGCATGTTCTGAAGGTTCTGCTCGATGACGAGCAGGGACTTTCCGCCGGTCTCATCGACCGCGCGGGCGGCAATTCGCGTGAGGCGCTGGCCAAGACCGAAGCCGCGCTCGCCAAGCTTCCCAAGGTCGCCGGCTCCGGCGCGGGGCAGCTTTATCTCGCGCCCGCGACGGCGCGGCTCTTCGCCAACGCCGAGCAGATTGCGCAAAAGGCTGGCGATTCCTACGTCACCGTCGAGCGCCTGCTGCTGGCGCTGGCCTTGGAGAAGGACAGCGAGGCCGCGAAGATCCTGCGCGACGCCGGCGTGACGCCGCAGACACTCAACGCGGCGATCGAGGATTTGCGCAAGGGCCGCACCGCCGACACGGCGTCGGCCGAAAACCAGTATGACGCCCTCAAGAAATACGCCCGCGATCTCACCGAGGCGGCCCGCGAGGGCAAGCTCGATCCGGTGATCGGCCGTGACGAAGAAATTCGCCGCACGGTGCAGGTGCTGTCGCGCCGCACGAAGAATAATCCCGTGCTGATCGGCGAGCCCGGCGTCGGCAAGACGGCGATCGTCGAGGGGCTGGCGCTGCGCATCGTCAATGGCGACGTTCCCGAATCGCTCGAAGACAAGAAGCTCCTCGCGCTCGACATGGGCGCGCTGATCGCCGGCGCGAAATATCGCGGCGAATTCGAGGAGCGCCTCAAGGCGGTGCTCAACGAAATCACCGCGGCGGAAGGCAAGATCATCCTTTTCATCGACGAGATGCACACGCTGGTCGGGGCCGGCAAGGCGGATGGCGCGATGGACGCGTCCAATCTGCTGAAGCCCGCGCTGGCGCGCGGCGAGCTGCATTGCGTCGGCGCGACCACGCTCGACGAATATCGCAAGCACGTCGAGAAGGACGCGGCGCTCGCGCGTCGTTTCCAGCCGGTCTTCGTCGACGAGCCGACGGTCGAGGACACGATCTCAATTCTGCGCGGTCTCAAGGAAAAATACGAGCTGCACCACGGCGTGCGCATCACCGACTCGGCGATCGTCGCCGCGGCGACCCTGTCGAACCGCTACATCGCCGACCGCTTCCTGCCCGACAAGGCGATCGACCTCGTCGACGAAGCTTCGTCGCGTCTGCGCATGCAGATCGACTCCAAGCCCGAGGAGCTCGACGAACTCGACCGCCGCATCATCCAGCTCAAGATCGAGCAGGAGGCGCTGAAGAAGGAGACCGACGCGGCGTCCAAGGACCGGCTCGCCAAGCTCGAAGGCGAGCTCGCCGATCTCGAAGAGAAGTCGGCCGCGCTGACCGCGCGCTGGAAGGCGGAGAAGGACAAGCTCGGCAGCGCCCAGAAGCTGAAGGAACAGCTCGAGGCCGCGCGCAACGAACTCGCCCAGGCCCAGCGTCGTGGCGAATATCAGCGCGCGGGCGAGCTCGCCTATGGCCTGATCCCCGACCTCGAAAAGAAGCTCGCCGACACGGAGAGCGCCGAGGCGAAGGGCGCGCTGATCGAGGAGGCCGTGACGGCGAACGACATTGCGCAGGTGGTGTCGCGCTGGACCGGCGTCCCGGTCGACAAGATGCTCGAAGGCGAGCGTGAGAAACTTCTCCACATGGAGGAGGAGCTCGCCAAGCGCGTCGTCGGGCAGCGCGAGGCGGTGGAGGCGGTCTCGACCGCCGTGCGCCGCGCCCGCGCCGGCCTGCAGGACCCGAACCGGCCGATCGGCAGCTTCATCTTCCTCGGCCCCACGGGCGTCGGCAAGACGGAGCTGACCAAGGCGCTCGCAAACTTCCTCTTCGACGACGAGACGGCGATGGTCCGGCTCGACATGTCGGAATATATGGAGAAGCACTCGGTCGCCCGTCTGATCGGCGCGCCGCCCGGCTATGTCGGCTATGAGGAAGGCGGCGCGCTGACCGAAGCCGTTCGTCGCCGGCCCTATCAGGTCGTGCTCTTCGACGAGATCGAGAAGGCGCATCCGGACGTGTTCAACGTGCTGTTGCAGGTGCTCGACGACGGGCGTCTGACGGACGGCCAGGGCCGCACGGTCGACTTCAAGAACACGCTCATTATCATGACGTCGAATCTCGGCTCGGAATTCCTGGTGATGCAGAACGAGGGCGAGGACTCGTCCGCCGTGCACGACGAAGTGATGCAGGTGGTGCGCGCGCACTTCCGGCCGGAATTCCTGAACCGCGTGGATGAAATCATCCTGTTCCATCGCCTGCGGCGCGAGGACATGGGCGCGATCGTCGACATCCAGGTCAAGCGGCTTCAGAAATTGCTGGAGGATCGCAAGATCACGCTGCATCTCGACGCCAAGGCGCGCGAGTGGCTCGCGAACAAGGGCTACGACCCGGCCTATGGAGCGCGTCCCCTGAAGCGCGTCATCCAGAAGGAGCTGCAGGACGCTTTGGCCGAGCGGCTGCTCGCCGGCGAGATCGTCGACGGCGCGACGGTGGAGATCTCCGCCGACGGTCCGTCGCTGACCATCGACGGCACGCCGACGCATGGCCCGGCGCGGCCGGTATTGCGGACGGTGGGAAGCGCGTAAGCGTTTTCTCGTGACCGCCGAACCTATCCGCTCGCATCCCTCCCCCTTGCGGGGAGGGATGCGCGCCCAACCACCGCGTCACAACTTCCGCAGCGCGACTTCCTCGATCTTGTGATCGGCGCCTTTCGTCAGGATGAGGCTCGCGCGCGGGCGCGTGGGGGCGATGTTCTGGCGCAGGTTTTCGAGATTGATGCGCGTCCAGATGTCTTTTGCGACGCGCACCGTCTCCTCGTCGGAAAGATCGGCGTATTTGCGAAAGTAGGAGCGCGGATCACGGAACGCGGTTTCACGCAGGCTCAGGAAGCGATCCACATACCAGCGCTCCAGCAGATCCTCGCCCGCGTCGAGATAGACAGAGAAATCGAAGAAGTCCGAGACGAAGGGAATTTCCTTCGCCTGCCGGGAGGTGCGCGCCGCCAGCACATTGACTCCTTCGACGATGAGAATGTCGGGACCATCGACGCAGGTCGTCTCGCCCGGCACCACGTCATAGACGAGATGCGAATAGACCGGCGCGCAGACATGGCGCTGGCCGGCCTTCACAGCGGAGAGGAAGCGCAGCAGCGTCTTGTTGTCGTAGCTTTCCGGAAAGCCCTTTTTCTCCATCAGCCCTTCGCGCTCGAGCAGGGCGTTGGGCAGGAGAAAACCGTCTGTCGTGATCAGTTCCACCTTCGGCGTATTCGGCCAGCGAGAGAGCAGCGCCCGCAGGATTCGCGCGGTCGTCGATTTTCCCACGGCGACCGAGCCGGCGACGCCGATGATATAGGGAACCTTGCCGTCCTCGGCGCCGAGAAACCGCTGTGTCGCCTTGAAGAGCCCCTGGGTCGCCGCGACATAGAGCGCAAGCAGACGCGACAGCGGCAGGTAAATCTCGATGACCTCCTCGAGAGAGATCGGATCGCCGACCGATTTCAGCCGGGTGAGGTCGTCGAGGGTCAGCGTCAGCGGCGTATCGGCGCGAAGCGACGCCCATTCGGCGCGCAAAAAATGGCGATAGGGCGAGATCGCCCCGTCATTTTCGAGCGCGCCGGGCGGAGTCACTTTCCGGCTCCGCGCGACGCTTTTTCGGCAAGGCCCGATTGCGCCGTCCGCCGCCCCAGCTCCGCGAGCACGTCGCCGAGCGGAATGTCGCGCGCCTCGAGCAGCACGAGAAGATGATAAAGCACGTCGGCGGCTTCGCTCGTCAGCGCCTTGCGGTCGCCCTCCATGGCGGCGATGACCGCCTCCACCGCTTCTTCCCCGAACTTCTTGGCGATGCGCGGCGGACCGGCGTCGAAAAGGCTCTTGGTGTAGGAGGTCGAGGCGTCGTCGGCGCGGCGCGATCTGATGAGCGCTGCGAGATCGTCGAGGGTGAAGCTCATCGCCGGTTCTCCCGCCCCGTCATTGCCGCCGCTGTTCCCGATAGAAGGAAGGCTGCCGCGAAAGCCTCGCTCATTGTCACGCCTCCAAACCGTCGAGCCGCATCGGCAGGCCCGCCGCGGCCATGTGCCGCTTGGCCTGAGGGATCGTATACTCGCCGAAGTGGAAGATCGAGGCGGCGAGCACCGCCGTCGCATGGCCTTCACGAATCCCGGCGACCAGATGATCCAGATTGCCGACGCCTCCCGAGGCGATGACGGGAACGGAAACCGCGTCGGCCACGGCGCGGGTCAGGGCGATGTCGAAGCCGATCTTGGCGCCGTCGCGATCCATGGAGGTCAGGAGAATTTCGCCCGCGCCGAGCGCCGTCACCTCGCGCGCAAAATCGACGGCGTCTATGCCCGTGGGGCGGCGCCCGCCGTGGGTGAAGATTTCCCATCTTTCCGGGCCGACCTGCTTGGCGTCGATGGCGACGACGATGCATTGCGACCCGAACTTTTCCGCCGCCTCGCGCACGAACTGGCGGTTCGCGACGGCCGCGGTGTTGATCGACGCCTTGTCCGCGCCCGCGAGCAGCAGCTTGCGAATGTCGTCGAGCGTGCGCACGCCGCCACCGACGGTCAGGGGCATGAAACAGGCTTCCGCCGTGCGCTGCACGACATCGAGAAGAATGCCGCGGTTTTCGTGGCTCGCGGTGATGTCGAGAAAGCAGAGCTCGTCCGCGCCGGCGGCGTCATAGGCGATGGCGCATTCGACCGGATCGCCGGCGTCGCGCAGATCGACGAAATTGACGCCTTTGACGACGCGGCCTTCCTTCACGTCGAGGCAGGGAATGACGCGGGCTTTCAGCATGTCAGGCCCCCAGCGAGAGAGTTCGACCCTGCGTCACGGGCCGCCATACCTCCCCCATGCGGGGAGATATGGACTCGCGAGCAGCATCGACGGGCGTCGAGCGTCATGACGCCCTCGCCTGCCTGATCAGCGCCAGCGCCTCTGCCGGATCGAGACGCCCGTCATAGAGCGCGCGGCCGGTGATGGCGCCGGCGAGCCGGGCGCAATCGGGCTGCAAGAGGCGCTCGATATCGGCGAGCGAGGCGAGGCCGCCCGAGGCGATCACCGGAATCGTCAGCGCATTGGCGAGCGCCAGCGTCTGCTCGATGTTGAGGCCCGTTAGAATGCCGTCGCGCGCAATGTCGGTGTAGATGATGGCGGAGACGCCAGCGTCCTCGAAGCTTCTTGCAAGGTCGAGCGCCGACATGCGCGTCGTGCGCGCCCAGCCTTCGACCGCGACCATGCCGTCCTTGGCGTCGATGCCGACCGCCACGCGGCCCGGATAGACCCGCGCCGCCTCGCGCACAAAGGAGGGGTCCTTCACCGCCGCCGTGCCGATAATGATGCGCGTCACGCCCTTGTCGAGCCAGCCCGCGAGCGTGCGCATGTCGCGAATGCCGCCGCCGAGTTGGACCGGAATCGTCAGCGCGGAGAGGATCGCCTCGACGGCTGCTGCGTTGCGCGGCGCGCCCGCGAAGGCGCCGTCGAGATCGACGACATGCAGATATTCGAAGCCCTGCGCCTCGAAGGCCCGCGCCTGCTCGGCCGGATCGTCGTTGAAGACGGTGGCGCGATCCATGTCGCCCTGCGCGAGGCGGACGCACTGGCCCTCCTTCAGATCGATTGCCGGAAACAGAATCACGGGCGCCACCTCAGGAAATTGGCGATGAGCGCGAGGCCGAGCCTCTGGCTCTTTTCGGGATGGAACTGGACGCCGACGAGATTGTCTCGCGCGACGGCGGCGGTGAGCGGGACGCCGTAATCCGTCGTCGCGAGCACATGCCGCGGGTCGGCCGGCGTCAGATGATAGGAATGGACGAAATAGGCGTGCAGCCCCGTCTCGCCCGTCGGTATGCCGGAAAAGACCGGATGCGCGCGGGTCAGCGCGAGCGTGTTCCAGCCCATGTGCGGAATCTTGAGCGACGGATCGCCGGGCTCGATGGCGACGACGTCGCCGCCGACCCAGTCGAGGCCGGGCGTCTCGCCATGTTCGAGGCCGCGCGCCGCCATGAGCTGCATGCCGACGCAAATGCCCAGGAAAGGCGCGCCGCGCGCGATCACCGCTTCGTGAACGGCGTCATAGAGGCCGGGGAGCGCGAGAAGCCCCTGGCGGCAATCGGCGAAGGCGCCGACGCCCGGCAGCACTACGCGCGCCGCCCTCCGAACCGTCTCGGGGTCGTTCGTCACGCTGATGGCGCAGGAAGCGCCCGACTCGCGCGCCGCGCGTTCGAAGGCTTTCTGCGCGGAATGCAGATTGCCCGAGCCATAATCGATGATCGCCGTCGTCACGCGCCTGTCTCCACGGCGGGGGCGGGTTGCGCGCCGCGCGCCCGCAGCCGCTCGAAATAGACCGCCTCGGCCTCCTCCTCATTCTCCCCGATCACGACGTCGCTTTCGACATAGCCGCGCCGCGCCAGGGACCATGCGAGGATGCGGCCGGCTTCGAATCCGAGAAACAGCGAGACGGCGAGGCCCGCGAGGCTCATGGCGTCGGCGGGAATGCGCGCGAGCGCCCCCGCCCCGGCGACGAGCGCGAGCAGCCCCGCCCACAGGAAGGCCGGCAGCCAGGCGCGCTTCCACAGAAACCAGAAGGGCCCGAAGACGAAGGCGGATGTCGAGAAGCCGTCGCGCAGGAAAACGATCTTCTCCGGGGCCAGCCCCTCGCCCGGCCGCTCCGGCGGGACATGAACGGTAAAAGAAGTCATTGGCCCTCCCTCCTCCTCAAGGGACCTGTCGCCAGCCGCCGCTCAGGCGGTCAGCGTGCCCTTGGTGGAAGGCGCCTCGCCCTGCGTCCGCCGCGGATCCATCGCCACCGCCTTGCCGAAGGCGCGGGCGAAACCCTTGAAGGCGCTTTCGGCAATATGGTGGCTGTTGACGCCCTTCAGGCTGTCGATGTGGAGCCCGATGCGGGCCTGCACGGCGAAAGCCTGGAAGAACTCCCGCATCAGCTCCGTGTCGAAAGCGCCGATGCGCTCGGCCGGAAAGGCAACGTCATAGACGAGAAAGGGCCGCCCGGAGACATCCACCACCACGCGGGTCAGCGCCTCGTCGAGTGGAACATGGGCGTCCCCATAGCGGGCGATTCCCTTGCGGTCGCCGAGCGCGCGGTCCACCGCCTGCCCCAGCGCCAGGCCCACGTCCTCGACGGTATGATGGCCGTCGATATGCAGGTCGCCCTTGGCGAGCACCGTCAGATCGAGCGGCGCATGGCGGGCGATCTGGTCGAGCATATGGTCGAAAAAGCCGATTCCCGTCGAAATGTCGGATTTGCCCGCGCCGTCGAGATCGACGGCGACGGTAATCGTCGTTTCCTTGGTTTTGCGCTCGATGGTGGCGCTGCGCATCTGAGAATAGGCCCTTCCGGAAAGCCGCCGCCGAAAGAGCCGCCGGCCGCGAGCGGCCAGCTTGTAGCAATTTCGTCGCCTTTCCGCCACCCGTGAACGCCCGAATCCATCTGGCCCGCGGGCGGGCGCGACAAGCTTGTCCGTTACCTTTAGAAAAAGCCTCTCCGCGCCTTAACCCTCTTGCCGATGGGGAGCGGCCGCGCCCTTGCTCGGGCCGTGAGAAGCCCCTACATGCGCCTAACATGTTGCGCGGGATGGCTCGGGAATGGAAAGCGAACACGAGAAGTCGCGATCGATGCATGCGACGACGATCATATTGGTGAAGAAAAAGGGCGAGACGGTCATCGCCGGCGATGGCCAGGTGAGCCTCGGCCAGACCATCATGAAAGGCAACGCCCGCAAGGTTCGCCGGCTCGGCAAGGGCGACGTGATCGCGGGCTTCGCCGGCGCGACCGCCGACGCCTTCACCCTCTTCGAACGGCTCGAGACCAAGCTCGAACAATATCCGGGACAACTGATGCGCGCCTGCGTGGAGCTCGCCAAGGACTGGCGCATGGACCGCTATCTGCGCCGGCTCGAGGCCATGATGCTGGTCGCCGACAGGAATGTGGGGCTCGTTCTCACGGGCTCGGGCGATGTGCTGGAGCCCGAGACGTCGGAGGGCGGCGCCGTCGCGGCGATCGGCTCGGGCGGCAATTATGCGCTGGCCGCCGGCCGCGCGCTGATCGACACGGAGGCCGACGCAGAGGCCATAGCGCGGCGCGCGATGAACATCGCCGCCGACATTTGCGTCTACACAAATCACAATATCGTGGTGGAGAAAATCTAAATGGCCGATTTCTCGCCGCGCGAGATCGTCTCCGAGCTCGATCGCTATATCGTGGGCCAGAGCGACGCCAAGCGCGCCGTCGCCATCGCCCTGCGCAATCGCTGGCGCCGCCTGCAACTGCAAGGGCAGATGCGCGAAGAGGTGATGCCCAAGAACATTCTCATGATCGGCCCGACGGGCTGCGGCAAGACAGAGATCGCGCGCCGCCTCGCCCGCCTCGCCAATGCGCCCTTTCTCAAGGTCGAAGCGACGAAATTCACGGAAGTCGGCTATGTCGGCCGCGACGTCGAGCAGATCGTGCGCGACCTGATGGAGGTCGCGATCGTCATGGTGAAGGAGCGCCGCCGCAAGGAAGTGCAGGCGCGCGCCGAAAAGGCGACCGAAGAACGCATTCTCGACGCGCTCGTCGGCCCCGCCTCCTCGCCCGCGACGCGCGAGACTTTCCGCAAGAGGCTGCGCGACGGCGAGATCGACGACAAGGAAATCGAAGTCGAGTTGCAGCAGACCGGCGGCGGCA